>JBBDJV010000001.1:0-45439 GCA_040879725.1 Minisyncoccota bacterium
TCTCCTTACAGGAGCAGTACCCCAATTGGATTTTTTCTTCGCCTTTCAGGCTCGAAAAAATGCTCAATCGGCCTGCCTGCCAGTAGGCAGGGCTTCGATTCCCGCACGGAAGCATCCCCATGCTTCCTCTCGGGCACAGTCTCACTACGTTCGCTTGTGCCCGAGGCGGGAATCGAACCCGCACGCCTGTTTAGGGCCGGGGATTTTAAGTCCCCTACGTCTACCTATTCCGTCACCCGGGCATATATTGCTAAAAACCTATATATATTAGCAGAAACGGTGGAGTAAACCAATAGTTTACAGTATGCATTCCCAAAAGAAATATATAAGGTATTATATATAGTAATAAACTTTACCAATAAAAAAGATGTAACTATGTTTGAAAGACCAACAGATGAAAGCATGTCTTTCGATGGAGAAGGAAATCGTGTTGATAATGAAGCTGTAACAGAAAAGGGTATGAGTTTTGATGGTGAGGGAAATCCGGTTGAAGGAGATAATTTTAATGCAACACCCGACACCTCAAGTACACTCCAATTTGAGCAAACTTCGCAAGAAGAAGCGCCTACTGGAGAAGAGCCTGTTTCTGAATCTCAAGAAGAGCCAAGTGCGGAAGTGTATCCGGAAGCCCCGTATAAACTTCGTCCCCGTGAAGATGTTTATGCACCACAGACTGAGGAACAGCCTACTGACACTACTTCAGTTTCTCAGGAAAGTGGAGGAGAGGAGCCTAATGAAAGTAATGATGTCGAGGGAGAACACGGCCCACCACCTACTGGTGGAGTAGAGAGTGATGCGTCCCAAGAAAACAGCTCGGGGGAAGAAACAGGTGAACAGAAGCCAGAGCCGGCATATGCAGGTGAGAATGCGCAGAATAAAGAAGGAGCAAGGGAAGGTGAACCATCTCTTCGTGAAATTGGACGTGAGCGAATTACTAAAATTGGTAACTTTTTCAACAAATTCAAAGAATCTTTTCAGAGTAATCTTTTTGTAGCAGGAGGATCGATGTCACGGTTGCTCCAGAAAATACGAACAACCGGCGTTGCTGGAGCTGAGATGCTTATGGCGGGGCCTGAGGTTGCTGTCCGAGCGGTGGAGGCAGGGGTAGGGTCTGTAGCAAAAGGATATGAAAAGGGAACTGATGTATTGCGAGCGATAAAAAATAAAATACTTGAAGCAAAAAGTAATCTGCTTAGAAAAGGAAGGGATGGAATTGAAAAAGCTGTCGAGGCGGTTGTTGATCTCAAAAAAGCCGTGGTTGAAGCAGGAAATCACGCGCTGTATAACTTTGTCGATAAGATAACTCGGCCGTTTATTGCATTTCAAAGTGAAAGATTAAAAAGCACAGCAAGATATATGGAAGAGCAGGTTAAGAAAGGGAAGTGTCCCGCTGAAGAGCTTGAAGGTGTACAAAAGAAACTTAGTCACTTAGCAGGATTAAAATAAGATATATGGATAAAGAAAGAGAAGAGTTAAAACAATATATTGAAAACGCTGATATTCCTGATGAGCTAAAATCCCGAGAGCTGGCTATCGTGGCAAATACTGCGCTTTCAATACCAGAAGTAAAAATGGAGCTAGCGAAGCTTATCAGTGAGGATGTTGATGCGACAACTGCTCGTTTGAATATGAATGCTATTCCTCAAAGCAATGAAGAACGTTTGGCGTATAAAGAGTTTGAACTTATATCTGAAGAAGCTGGGAAAAATCTGAAAAAGGAAATGGAATTAGTTCAAGAAAACCTTGAATTGATTGCTGATCTTTCAAATGAAATAGAAAAAGTTTCGGCGAGTTCTTCGGTGTAGTAGAGAAATAAAAAAGGGCGCGCTCTGCGCGCCCTTTTTTATTTCTCGAAGAATCGAAACCATTCTGCTTTTTGATGCCACGGCGAGAATCGGTCACAAATCACTAAGTCTGCATAGAATATTTAATCTTTGAGGCCACGGCGAGAATCGAACTCGCGCATAGGAGTTTTGCAGACTCCTGACTTACCACTTGTCTACGTGGCCATGAAAATCATTTTATGTGTTCCGTCCAAGCTCGTCAATTTTTTGTCGGTTTTTCTCTCCGTAATCAATAGTAATAGTGATATAAGGAATTCGCCCCAGACGAGTGTGTTCCTTTATGTACTGCGCCAAGTCTCCTCGCTTTCTGTGGGCAAAGTCGGCAACATTTTCTTCATATTGTTCTGGGAGTACGGAGAGTCCAATGTGTACATTTTTTCCTCCTTCAGAAACAGTAACTCGAGTAACCGTAATAAGTGCCGGACCAGCTGATTCACGCAAAAAGAATTCAGCGGCAGCGCGCATCAGAACATCTCGAGTCCTCTCATCTTTAATATTCATTGATTACTTTGTTATTGTTGTGATTGCAACAAGTATATCACCGTTTGTAATTTCTACTCGTGATTCAACCTGTAGCCCCAGCTCACCTTCCTGAATTGAAGAAACTTCAATCTTTTGTTGTTGTAGCCCAAGTATAACACCTGATCCTATTTCGTTTTCTCTTCGTATAACTTTTATCTTCTCACCTTTTTTCAAAATTCCATCAAGCATTTTACCTCCGATAACCTGCTTATCACGAACCTTACTGAAGCACATGAGTACTTTCATTTTTCCGGTAATTTCCTCTATATGTTCAATCGGTTTTCGTTTTAGAACTTCTCCTTCGAGCCACTCGCGGAGGCGGTAAATAATATCAAAGGTTTGAATGGAAACCGCATCCCTGTCCGCGAGTTGTTGTGCTATGGAATCAATTCCAACATGAAAACCAACAATAGTCGTTCCTCCTTTTGAACCCGCGAGTTTTACGTCTGCTTCTCCAATAGAACCCACGCCACTTTGGATAATTTTAATCTTAACCTTATCGGTTGATATTTTCTGTATCTCATGTTCAATAGCTTCAATACTTCCTTGTACGTCAGCTTTAAGAATAAGCGGAAAAGTTACAACTCCTTCTTCTTGTGTTTCTATATCGAGAGGCGTTGCCTCTGTGTTGTTCTTTTTCTCTTCACGGGCTTTTTCAGCTTCTTTTTTCTTTTCAAAGACTGCAAACGTATCTCCGACAGATGGCGGTATGTCCCAGCCGGTAATTCTGATAGGACTAGAAAAGCTAGCCTCTTTGATAGATTTTCCAAGAAAGTTTTCCATAATACGTACCGGTGCGAGTGACAGACCAGCAAGGACAGCTTGTCCCTGTCGTATGGTTCCGTTTTTAACAACCAATGTTGCTGAGATTCCTTTTTGAGGGTCGCGGTTTGTTTCAATTACGACACCACTTGCGAGATCATTTGGGTTTCCGGTAAATCCTTCAAGGTCTGCAATAAGCAAGAGGGTAGAGAGAAGCTCGTCCATCCCTTTTCCAGTTACAGAAGAGATAGCTACGCTTGATATGGTTCCTCCGAGTCCTTCAACAAAAATATTATGTTCCATTAACTCACGACGAACCTTGTCAGGGTCGGCGTTTTGTTTGTCACACTTTGTTAGTGCGATCATGTAGGGAGTACCACTTTTCTGTATTGCTTCATACGCTTCAAGCGTTTGCGGTTTGACGCCTTCTTCAGCAGAAATAACCAGCACAACAATATCAGATGTCTGCGCTCCACGAGAACGCATAGCATGAAATGCTTCGTGTCCAGGCGTGTCGAGAAAAGTAATAGTTCGTTCTGTTCCTGATTCGTCTTTGTGGTGTACTTCGTACGCGGAAATATGTTGCGTGATTCCTCCCGCTTCACCCGCGACAACAGCTGATTTTCTTATGTAGTCGAGCAGGGAAGATTTACCATGGTCGATATGTCCCATGATTGCAATAACCGGTGGTCGGGGTATGGAGTTGTTTGTTTGTTTTGTCATATGCGTTGTATCTGTTATTGAGCTTGGTCATGGTAGTATTATTTTCCAATCCCTAACTTTTCTTGAGCTTGTGTGAGTGCGTCTTTTTCTTCTGCGGAAAGCTCATGTACTGCTGAAAACTTTTTAATCGGTTTTGCAAAGACACTTACATGGTCTCTTCCGTAAAGGCTTGAAAGTACTACACCGTCACCGTTTTCATTTACAAATGCTGTCGCGAAGCTTTGGTTTCCTCCCGCACCACTTCCTTTGAAAGGATTAAAACGAATAGTTTCGTTTCCTTGGATGCATTTACGCAAACGAAGCTCAACTGTTTTTAAATACTCTTCTGCACCTTCCTTGAATTCAAGATATTCTTTAAGTTCGCTTCTGACATGGGCTAATGTATCGTCGAGGTTTTTTGAACCTCTTCCAAGGAGGAACTTTCTCAACTTCATTTCCATACGAATGTGGAATAAAGAGAGTATAAGGACTAATGCCAGGAGGATATATATGATAAGAGAGGAGTCAATAGTCATATAAAAGGCGCAAAATATGCGTAGTAGTGATTATACATGTTCGGGACGTGTTTGCAAAAGTGTGGTGTCGGTATTTGTTGCGGAAAAGGGAAAGGTGTGTTTCTATGGTGGGTATGCAAAGACACTATTTTGACTATGCTTCCACAACGCCGGTTTCGGATGCGGTGAAAGAAAAAATGAATACCGTGCCGTTTGGCAACCCCGGGAGCCTACACGAAGAGGGGCGTGTTGCAAGCGAGTTACTCCAGAGTGCAAGAAAGAAAGTTGCAAATGCACTAAAGGTCAAAGCTGGGGAGGTGGTGTTTACTCATGGAGGTACGGATGCGAACATGCGCGCATTACTTGGAGTTGTTAAGGCAAAAAAAGAAAAGGGTGTTTCGTATAGCGACATGGAGGTGGTGGTATCGCGGATAGAACATGCTTCAATTTTAAATACAGCAAAAGAGCTCCTGCGCCTCGGCGTCACAGTGCATTACGTTTCTAATAATGAAGAGGGAATAATAAGTCCATCAGAGCTTTGTTCGTATATTACAGAAAAAACAGTTCTCGTAAGTATCGGGTACGTAAATAATGAAATTGGAACTATTCAACCCGTGCGGGCAATCGCAACAAAAGCTAAAGAAAAAAATCCTCACGTTCTCGTACACACGGACGCGTGTCAGTCTCCGCTGTATGTACCAGTCGCGCCACACGCACTTGGAGTTGATCTCCTTTCGCTTGATGCGCAAAAGATTTACGGACCAAAAGGAGTGGGGGTATTGTTCGTGAGACAAGATGTAGAACTTTCTCCGCTCGTAGATGGAACGCAAGAGCGAGGTATCGTACCTGGTACCGAAGCTCTTCCACTTATTGTTGGAATGAGTGAAGCTCTTTCGGACGCTGTTTTAAAACAAGAGGATGAAGCAAAACGAATTGCGGGTATACGAGACGAGCTCTTTGAATATATTGAAGATAAAATCCCTGGAGCGATACGTAATGGTAGTAAGGAGTCGAGAGTGGCGAATAATATAAACATATCGCTCCTTTCGGTTGATACTGAGTATTTAGTCATGCAACTCGATGCGCGAGGTTTTGCTATTTCAACCAAAAGCACCTGCGAACGAGATATGCCGTATTCTCACGTGGTAAAGGAACTTGGTGGAGATGAAAAGAGAGCCTATCACACACTACGTATTTCACTTGGGCGTGACTCAGACTTGGAAAATGCCAAAAAACTTATAGATACTATTGTAGAGCTTACGACTTAGTCCTTGTACGAGAGCCTTCATTCCGTTATCATTCTAATATGGAAGAGCTCACCAAACATCAAGTTGTGTTACTTATGCTTCTCATAAGTTTCGTAACTTCAATTGCGACAGGCATTGTGACTGTTTCTTTAATGGACGAGCAGAACCCGGGAGTAACCCAGACAGTAAACCGTGTTGTCGAAAGAACGATTGAGCGAGTTGTCGCAAGTGATGTTCCCGAAGAGTCGCAAGCTGCGCAAGTTGTAACAGAGGTACGGACGGTACTTTCAGAGCGAGAGTTTGTAAGTGATTTAGTGGAAAATATTAAGAAATCAGTTTTCGAGGTGTTTGACACAACAGAGGAGGAAGTAATAGGAAAAGCAGTTGTGGTAGATAGTAATAGGTTGGTGTTACCCCGATTTTCATTTGATCCTGAACACAGCTATGTTGTGATGCAGGGAGAAAATACACTAGCCGTTCGTTCCGCAACCACTACCGACAAGATAACGATTTTAACCGTGGAAGGTAGTGTGCCGTACGTTCCTCTACGAGAGACCCTCAACCTTCCTTTGGGAACACGGCTCATAACGCTCGGAGGAAAAAATGGAGATGCAGTAGCACAGGGAATACTAACCAATACCTCTTACGCAGAAGATTCCGCCACGACAACGCCAGGTGAAGAACGTTCAGAAAAAAAGGTTATTTCAGTAAGCAGTACCGCAGGATATGATTCTTCTTACCTAGGCGCTCCACTTTTCACAGAGAAAGGGGAATTAATCGGACTCTATGAACAAAAAGGTGAATACGGCTATGCATATATACCTATTTCTCTAAAAAGTCTTATTCTCAGTACCACAGCAACATCGAGTGCTGACACTAAAAACCAAGAGTAGAGCCATTTATTGACATTTCTATATTTTGTCAGTATAATGATTACATCGTGTAAGTTAGTTTTTACACCAATATATAACAACATATATGCCACCATTTGATCACTTCACAGAAAAATCTCAAGAAGCTATTAAGAAGGCCCATGAACTAGCTGTTGAGCGAGGACAAAACCACGTTAATCCCGTGCACCTTTTGACTGCGCTTATTCTGCAAGACGAAAGCATGGTAGCGTCTATTCTTGATAAGCTCGAAGTTGATACTGTGCTTCTTACCGACTCACTGCTTGAGTCAATCGAAGGTGTAGAAGGAGGATCAGTCGCGTCTCCGTCATACCAGATTTACCTTACTCCGGAGTTTGCCCAAACACTCGAACAAGCAGCGAAGCTTGCCAAGAAAATGGATGACCCGCGTGTATCAACAGAACATCTTTTTCTCGCCGTCTTTGACGTACCGGGAACTGCTCGCGAGTTGCTCGCGCGTTTTCGAATTAAACGAGAAGAAGTGGAGCGTATTATAATTGAGCTCCATGACAGCAATGTGACTGACGCAACACCATCAAAGAAGATGCGTTCTATTTCAAAATACACTCGAAGTCTGACACAGTTAGCAAAAGAAAATAAACTCGATCCGGTTATTGGCCGAGATATGGAAATTACGCGTATTATTCAAATTCTTTCCCGGCGGACGAAAAATAATCCGATTCTAATCGGTGAGGCAGGTGTCGGAAAGACAGCGATTGCGGAAGGTCTCGCAAACAGAATTGCCAGTGGCGATGTGCCCGAGTCTTTGAAAGACAAAGATTTGGTGTCGCTTGACCTTGGGTTGCTTATTGCCGGTACAAAGTACCGAGGAGAGTTTGAAGAGCGTCTAAAGGCAATCATGAAGGAAATAGAGCGTTCTGACGGAAAGGTGATTCTCTTTATTGATGAGATTCATACTATTGTAGGCGCGGGAGCAGCAGAAGGAGCGATGGACGCATCAAACATGCTTAAACCGGCACTTTCTCGTGGAGAGCTTCGTGTGATAGGTGCAACCACTCTTAAGGAATACCAAAAACATATTGAAAAAGACCCTGCGCTGACACGGCGGTTCCAGCCGGTTCATGTAAACGAACCGTCACTAAATGATGCTGTTGCTATTTTGCGTGGGTTAAAAGAAAAGTATGAATTATTCCACGGAGTTCGAATTACGGATGACGCGATACTTGCGGCAGTACATCTTTCAAGTAGATACATCACTGACAGATACCTTCCTGACAAGGCAGTTGACCTAATAGACGAAGCGGCTTCAGCACTTCGTATCTCTCTTGAGAACAAACCGCCAGTACTGGAAGAAACACATCGAAAGATAATGCGTCTTGAGATTGAGAAAGAAGCACTCAAGAAAGAAGCAGCAAGTGAGACCGGTAAAAAAGCAAAAAGCAGAGTGCGCATAATTGATAAAGAAATTGCTGATCTGAGAGAAAAGACAAGCGAGATTGAGCTTAAGTGGAAGAATGAAAAAGAGGTTTTGATTTCAATCCGTACACTGAAAAAAGATTTAGAACAATTACGAATTGACGCTGATTCTGCTGAAGCAAGCGCTGACCTTACTCGTGCAGCTGAGATTCGATATGGAAAGATTCCAACACTTGAGAAAAATCTTGCGTCTGCTCAGACAAAACTCAAAAAGCTTCAGAGTTCTCGAAGAATTCTAAAAGAAGAGATTACAGAGTCTGATATTGCAGACGTAGTATCACGCTGGAGCGGTGTGCCTGTATTTCGTATGCTTGAAGAAGAAGCAGAAAAGCTTGGTCGCATGGAAGAGGTTCTTAAAAAGCGAATCGTGGGACAGGATGATGCAATTCAGCGAGTAGCTGACGCGGTAAAGCGTTCACGAGCGGGCATTGCGGATCCGGAGCATCCTATTGGTTCATTTCTCTTCCTCGGTCCAACTGGTGTTGGTAAAACAGAACTCACTCGCGCGCTGGCTGAATTTATGTTTGACAGCGACAAAGCATTGGTACGAATTGATATGTCCGAGTACATGGAAAAGCATGCGGTTTCAAAAATGATTGGTTCTCCTCCGGGGTATGTAGGACACGAGGAAGGAGGGTCTTTGACTGAGCTGGTGCGACATCGTCCATACTCTGTTCTTCTCTTTGACGAAATTGAAAAAGCACATCCTGAGGTGTTTAACATTCTTTTGCAGGTTCTCGATAATGGACGTCTTACAGATGCGAAAGGCCGTGTAGCAAACTTCAAAAATACTATCATTATTTTGACATCAAATATTGGTGCTCAACATATTGATCAAATGGAGAAACTCGGATTTTCTACTGGAAAGAGTGATGAAGAAAATGACCGTGATAAGTATGAGCTCGCAAAAGGGAAGGTGATGAAGTCTTTGAAACAGTTTTTCCGTCCGGAGTTCTTGAATCGTCTTGATGAAATTGTTCTCTTTGACACACTGCCTCGTGAAGCGATAAAGAAGATTGTTCAAATACAGGTTGATATTGTTATAAAACGGCTTGCGGAAAAAGAGATTACTCTCGTCATTGAAGACAGTGTACTTGAATACCTCGCAAAGGAGGGGTACAACCCGCATTACGGAGCAAGACCGCTAAAGCGATTGATTCAAAGTAAAATCCTTACAAAGGTAGCGTCACTTATGATTTCCAAAGGGGTAACTCAGGGTGGACGTATTACTGTGGGGTATAAAAACAGTGAATTTGTTTTTGACGTGAAAGAAAAGAAGGTTCGAAAAAGTCAGAAGCAAATGGAGGAAGCCGGAGTTAACTAAAGAGACTCCGCGTGGTTGAATGAGTGAGAGCGGTGTGGTACACTGCTCTCTGACGCGTCGGTGGCGGAGTGGTCAATCGCAACAGACTGTAAATCTGTCGCCCTTCGGGCTACGTAGGTTCAAATCCTACCCGGCGCACATAAATACCCCGCAAGGGGTTTTTATATGCGCCGGGAGCAAGGCAATTTGAATTGCCTTGCGTTAGGATTTGAAAGCCGGAGCGTTGCACGAGTTTGCCTGAAAGGCAAGGCGAGTGCCGCGAGGCGGGGTAGCCTGCCTGCCGGTAGGCAGGCGCAAAATTTTCGTCAGAAAATTTATGTGTGACCAAATCCTACCTACCCGGCGCACATAACAAAAAACCAACTCTTCACGAGTTGTTTTTTGTTATGCTTGTGTGGAGGATTTGAACAGGAAGGGGCCTGCCTACCGGCAGGCAGGTCGGGAAACCTGTGGTTTCCCGTGGAGTGAGAATGCGTGTTACACATTCGCAAGGCCGGAGGCAGACGTGCCGAGGCGGGGTCGCGGAATTTTTCAGCAGAGAAAAATATCCGTGACAGGCAGTGAGTGTTTTTACCGAAAGACAGAGCCCTCCAAGCGAAGTCCAGTCTCGTTGAGATAACAGTAGGATAAATCTTATCAGATATTTACTTATAGAATATTGATTAATTCGCAAGGAAGAGTATATTTAGGCGAGAAAGGAATATTTTTATGAAAGACTCTCTTCCAGTGTATATTGCAAAAAAGTATAAAGGTCAGGCATCTGTGGAATATGGTAATAATGGTAATGACGGTTACTTATTCCCAGTTAAAACCGTTCCAACAAGAGAACAGATCTTAGTGTCACTGTATCCACCTATTAGACCGCGCGTTCTTGATATTATTGAGAAGGAAGAAAAGGAGTTCTGTCCTACTCAATTTGTCCTCCTGTCTTGGCGTAGCATTCACAGGTTTAGTTGGGTGGAAAATGAGATCACTCGCGCAGGACTTGCGAAACCGAGTCTCTTACAAGTCATCAGTTTTTGGTTGACGTACCCAGGTCATACCGGTCAAATTATATTCATGCATACGCCGGTAATTCATGGTTATCCCAATATGGATGGAAGACCAAAGATTGGTGCAGGTGACCCTTGTAGCCTTTGCTGTAATTTTGCTTTGCGTCCTGGTGGTGAAGGAACAAAAAATCGGTATATGTTTTTTGTACAATCAGCGCAAAGTACAGGACATGATTCAACTTTCGCGTATGGTGCAGTCACTTCACTTTGATTGAATGCCTAAGGCATTCAAAACCACCTTTTGTTTTGGGTGGTTTTTTGATGGGTCTATACTTTGTGCTGTCAGTAGTTCCTTCTATTCATTCTTTCTCTGATTTGCTACACTGTTTCTACTATGCTCTATACACGAAAAGGAGATCAGGGAACTACTAAATTATTCAACACCCCTAAAGGCGAGCGGGTGTCTAAAGCATCGTGTCAGACTGAGGCACTTGGAGCGATGGATGAGATGAACTCTTTTCTTGGTTTGGTTAAGGTAAAGTCGGCAGAGCAAAAGTATAAATTCAAAGATACGTATATTGCTGATTTGGTTCACGGGGTTCAAGCAAACTTGTTTATCATTCAAGCGGAACTGGCTGGTTCTGATATGACCATACTCAAAGAAAAAATTGATTCGATTGAAGCAGTGATAGACGCAATAGAAAAAGAAATGCCACCTATAACTACGTTTTTTATTTCGGGCGGGACTGAACTTGCGTCACTATTTGATATTTCTCGCACTCTTGCTCGAAAAGCTGAACGGAGGGTTATAAAGGGAATTGAAGAGGAGTCTTTTGTTGTGGGTGAACACACTCGACAGTACTTAAACAGGCTTTCGTCACTACTTTACGCTCTCGCACGGTACGCGAACCACAGCGCGGGTATTTCAGAAACTGCCCCTAATTACACATAGTATGGCTTTTCAAATAGCAACGGGCTTTTTTGAACGTTACGAAAAACATATTTCATCTTTTGCGCTGGTAGCAGGTTTTGTGATTGATAGTTTTACACTACAGCGCATTGATCTGCTGTTTGAGAATATCGTTTTACTTTCATACATTGTTATTGCCGGTACCTGTATTTTGTTTCTTTCGTTGTGGAAGGAAGAATGGCTTCAGCGTCCAGTACTGGGCAAGGTGCACGCACTGCTTCTTATTGCAATGCAGTTTGCATTCGGAGGTTTGTTCAGTGCGTTTTTAATATTCTATTCTCGCAGTTCCTCGCTCATTGCTAGTGCGCCGTTTCTACTCTTGCTCTTCTTTATTTTGATAGGTAACGAGCTTTTTAAGAAGCAGTATATTCGTCTTACGGTCCAGATTAGTATTTTCTTTTTGGTTTTGTATTCTTATCTTATTTTCACCATACCGGTTCTACTGGGGCAGATGAGCTGGTGGATATTCTTGTTGAGCGGAGCGATAAGCTTGGTGTTGATTCGTGTATTTATTCTGCTGTTGCGTCTTGTGAACCCGGCAAAAATGATTATGGCGGGAAATATGTTTCTACCGATAATTATTATTTTTGTTCTAATAAATGGCCTGTACTTTTTAAACATTATTCCACCAATTCCTCTTTCGCTTAAAGATAGCGGAGTGTACCACTCTCTTACTCGAACACAGGATGGTAGTTATGTCGTAGAGGAGGAAACCAAGACATTCAGAGATTACTTTAGGATGTATGAGCAGGTATCACTCCGTGCAGGGGATTCACTTTTTGCTTTTACTTCTATTTTCGCACCGACAAATTTTGAAACTGATATTTACCATGTGTGGGAACAGTACAATCGAAAGAGTGAAGAGTGGGAAGAAACAAACAGAATACGTCTACCTATTGTCGGAGGAAGAGATGGCGGGTATCGCACGTTTTCTGTTAAGCAGAATCCCGGTATGGGGCTGTGGCGGGTAAGTGCGGTAACTGCGCGTGGACAGGTGATCGGGAGGATAAATATCAGCGTAGAGCGAGTAAGTGAATTGCCTTCGCTTGAGGTGATTACCAAGTAACATGAGGAATGTCACTCTTTGCTTTTTGTTTCAAGATAATAAGATTTGTTTAGCAAAAAAGAAACGCGGTTTTGGAGTTGGGAAATACAATGGTGTAGGAGGAAAGGTTGAAGAAGGTGAGAGTGCAACTGGGGGAGCGGTACGGGAGCTATACGAGGAAGTATGCGTGCGCGCAGAAGAATCCAGTCTTGAGCCGGTTGCTGATATCACGTTTATCTTTTCAGAAAAAGAGGAATGGAATCAGCGAATGTTTGTTTTTAAAATTGATATTTTTGAAGGCGTGCCAGTTGAGACAGATGAAATGGATCCAAAGTGGTTTTCCGTTGATGATATACCATACGAAAATATGTGGATCGATGATCCTTATTGGTTACCGCTTGTGCTTGCCGGGAAGAGGGTGAAGGCACGCTTTGTCCTGAGTAGTGATGGAAGTGCTCTGATTTCAAAAGAGGTTAAAGAAGTAGAGGAAATAACGTATGAAAATTAAATGGAATAAGGTTACGTGGTATTCAAAGGTTTTTGCTGTTGTGCTGGGAGTGGTAATTTTTGGAATTGGTTTTTACTTCGGTTTTCAATTTGGAGTATTGAGGTAGGGTTGCTTTGATTCCTTTACTTTTGTGCGAGCCCGCCCAGACTCGGTCACTAGTTACTAAGTTTTTTGTATCGCTTCACTCACAAAAAACAAAGTACTCTTGACCTGGGCTCGTCCGTTTTGAGAGTACTCAAAACATGACTCCGCCTTTCTCGTCTGGACAGACACACAGCAGTGTGTGTCTTGCGGACCCTCCGTTTCTCTGCGGGCCCTCGTTCATTCCTATGTTTCGTTCTCAGGAAGAAAAGAACGAAACATATTGGAATGTTTGCTTCGCAAAACTCGCTAAATAGTACGCAGGTACTATTTAGCCCCGTTCCTCGAATGTTCGAGTCTGGGCTGTCCCTCCACTTCGTTGCGGGCCCGCCCAGACTCGAACTGGGAACGTCGGTTTTGGAGACCGATGTTTTACCATTGAAACTACAGGCCCGTAGTGAGGATACGATACCACAAAGGCTACTTTTTCGAAAGCAGAAAGGATGCAACACGTTCTTGTATCTTTTGAAGGTCTTTCGGCTCAAACCACTCTACTTCCTTGTTCCGCTTAAACCATGTCATTTGCCGCTTTGCGTATTGGCGTATAGCGGTTTCAAGTTGAACTGACATGTCTTCAAATGAAAGCTTATTTTGGAGATAGTAGGCGAAGTATTTATATTCAAGACCCAGCTCTTCCATACGCTCAAAAGAAAGCCCATTGTCATGGAGCTTCTTTACTTCATGGAGCAAGCCATTCGCTATTCTTTTTAGTAGTCTTTCGTGAATGCGTGCATGTAGCTCTTCGGTGGGAAGTATAAGTCCTACGTAGAGCGTGTCATAAGTTTTTTCTTGTGAAAGTGGTTCTACAGAACCCAAGGCCTCGATAATTTCCAAAGCGCGTATAAGTCTGCGGGGGTTATGTCTGTCTATTGTCTGTGCGCGTTTTTTATCTTTTTCTAACAGTAATGCATAAAGCTCTTCTGTATTTTTCTGTGACAACTCTGCTCGTAGTTTTTCATTCGGTGGTACTGCGGGAAGTTGCGCTCCATTTACAACAGAATCTATATACAGCCCGGTTCCTCCACATAGTATAGGCAGTGAGCCCTGTGTATGTATATGTTTAATAACAGACGTTGCGTGCTCTATAAAGGATTTTAGTGAGTACGTGTCTTTTGGGTCTGCGATATCAAGCAGGTGGTGGGGAACTCCTCGCATTTCACTCTGAGTAATTTTTCCAGAGCCGATATCGAGCCCTTGGTATACCTGACGTGAGTCAGCAGAAACCACCTCACCATTATAGGAAAGGGCAATCTCCACGGCGATGTCGCTTTTACCTACTGCGGTTGGTCCGACGATGGCTACTATTTTCTCCATATGTGAAAGTATTGCGTTTTCTGAGGAAAATGCAAGGTAGGCTCTGGCTTTCAAGTCTCACCTCCGCCTACAAAAATATAATCAAAATATGTTCCACATATTTCTCATTATTTTTGTGTTTTTATATAACTATACTCGAACCTACTTTGCCAACCGATAGTTCAGCACCACACACACCTTTGCTTTTCCATTTTTAAAAATCCTCCACCAAGAAAAATTATGTAAGCTTAAAAGGTGTGTATGGCCTTCTACTCTTCAAGTATTCAGGCAGTACGGGGCTAATACTTTTACACAATTTTTTGTAGAAAGATCAATATATAATGCTAAACTTGATAATGTGTAAACATGTGTAGTCGATGCATGTTCTAAAATTATTCACTTAATTAAATTACAAAAACTTATGCAAAATATATTTTCATCCAAGAAGATTTTTATCCTTGGATTGATTACAGTTATTGGCATTGCGTTCGTAGCAACGTTATCTGGCGTATTCGTACAAGCACAAGCGCACAAGTTTGTTTTCATTGAGGGCGGCAAGGCGTATCTCTCATCAGACTTATCTGCTTCGAAAATAGCAGATAATGTCGAAGGTATGCTTGCCTACAATCCAACATTAGAGAAATACTTATATCGCATTGCACAAAATGGGGGTGACGGACACAATCATGATAGCGGCTCTCTTGTCCTTGCAGATAGCAATACAGGCAAAACTCACGTTATAACAACAGATGTCATGACTGCAGCACTCTCTCCGGACGGTACACAGATTGCTGTATGGAATGGAGATAACGAGATTTATCTCATGACCGCTGACGGTAACGAAATTGCCCGTATTGGTGTTCATGGTGCATTGCCAGTGTTTTCACATGATGGGACGTATGTGGCGTACAACAAGCTTGCAGAGGAAGGAGATAGGTTCTTTGATCTCTCGGAGGAATCTCCTTACGGTATCGCAATCTATAACCTGAAGACTGGTGAGGAGGAAATTATTACGGAAAATGTACATGATTTCCAGCCACTCGGTTTTTCCGCTGACATGTCGAAGCTTTACTTCAATTCAGGTCGTGCATACGAAACTACACCAGAGGGATTCAGTAATCACGTTGCGTCCCTTTGGGTTGTTGACCTAAAAACTAAAGAAGTGGCACGCCTTACAAACACTGACGAGGAAGCAGTGCGTCGTGGTGATAAAGCACCGATTATTCATGCGACGGCACTTTGGTCTTCTGATCGAAAAACGGTGATTTCATCACTTGAAGCCGAATCGGGAGTGTGGCAATTCTCCTTCAGCGACGATGGCAAGCTTGTAGACGCGAAACAGATTACAGATGGAACATCACCTCGTTGGGTTGTACCAGGTGAGAGTATCGCTGTGAGGACAAAGGTCGGTAATAGAAATGAGTGGAAAACAATTAACATAAAATAGTACTTATGCAGAATATACTAAACAAAATCGCTGCTGCGCAGGTGATAATGGGAGTTGCTACACTACTTGCAGCTGTCATACTTGCTTTTGTAGTTCAAGTGTCCACCGCAGAAGCAGTATCAACAATGCGTCTCCCGCTCTCATCTGATCCAGGAATCAATGCATGGTTTGATCATCAAGCTGGTTCAGGATTCAAGAAGTATACTTGCTCGACAAGCGGAAGCTATGATGGGCATGAGGGTACCGACTTCCCAACATATCTCGGCAGAACAATCTACGCTGGAGCAAATGGTGGTGTGTATTATCGTTATGATGGTTGTGCAAACTCAGGAAGCTGGGGTTGTGGCGGTGGATTTGGGAACCATGTTCGTCTTGAACACTCGGTGGATAGCTTAGTCTCGATCTACGCTCATATGAAAAATGGAACACCTGCATGGTATTCTAGTCTCTCATGCAACCTTGGTGCAACAGTCGGTCAAGTTGCAAGTTCTGGTAATAGCTCTGGTAACCATCTACATCTTGAACTTTGGTCAGATCGCTACAATAACTACGAGATTGATCCATTCAGTGGTAGTTGTAGCCAAGCTACAAGTTACTGGACGAATCAAAACAGCGGTTCTCCAACTACCGCGTGTCAGTAGCCTAGACCAACAAAAAAAGCCACGACTGATGGCTTTTTTTGTTGGTTACCCTATAATTAAGTTAAATATATGTCTAGAAATGCACACAAGCTAATTTTAATACTAGCTCTTCTGTTTGTAATAATCGGAGGTATCTGGTTTGAGACAAATTTCACTTTTAATATATCAAATCAGCACGAACAGAATCTAGACGCCCTTATTAAAGAAACAATAGTACCGGAAGGTTGGTATAGACACTCTCTTGGCAAGAGTACTATTTTAATTCGTGAGGTTCAGCTGCCTGATATTAGAGCAACTGAACCGTATGCTTACGGAGACCATATACTTATTAGTACAGGAATTTTTGATGGAACATTTGAGAATATTGAGGCATGGAATAGAGTTGGGTGGGTATTTGAAGATGAGGCTCTTGTTCGATATTGGACTAAGACAAAAATTATAGAATATGATGCGTTGCGCGTCGAGCACAGAGCAGCAGGAGCAAGTGGTGAGCACATCACTTATTTTCTTTTTTCGGAGAATAAATTTTACTCCACCTCTCTTTATTCACAGGATATCTCTTTGTATCTTGATGAATTTGAGAAGTTTGTTCTCGAATATGCTAATTCGTTAGCGAATTAGCACCAAGTAACCTCTGTATTAGCTTATTTTTCTGCAAAAGTCAGAAAAATCCTAAGTACTCTCGAATCTTACAGATTCTGTACACCTTTTGGCTCTTTTGCTTCACATGGGTTCGCAAAACAGCTCAAAAGGTCTTGCGAAAGCGCCCCGCGCTTTCTCACCCGGCTCGTCCGTTTTGAGAGTACTCAAAACATGACTCCGCCTTTCAAGTCCCACACGCACACAAAGCAGTTTGTGTGCTCTCCGGCACGGGGAGGGGGCCTGCCTGCCGGCAGGCAGGTCGGGGAACGGGAGTTCCCCGTGAAGTGAGAATGCGTGTTACGCATTCGCAAGGCCGGAGGCAGACGTGCCGAGGCGGGGTCGCGGAATTTTTCAGCAGAAAAATATCCGTGACAGGCAGTGAGTGAGTCTTCGAACGAGCGTTGGAAAACCGTGGGTTTCCAAGTTGTGCCGGAGACTATTTCTGGACTTGTCCCGCAGTTACTAAGCTTTTTGTTTTGCTTTGCTCACAAAAAGCAAAGTACTGCTGGACGCGGCTCGGGTACGACCAGAAGACTGGTCGGCTTCGCACCCTCCGCCTTTCAAGTCCCACCTCCGCCTACAAAAATATAATCAAAATATGTTCCACATATTTCTCGTTATTTTTGTGCCGGAGGTGGGACTTGAACCCACACCCCTTGCGGGACACGATTTTGAGTCGTGCGCGGCTACCAATTACGCCACTCCGGCAGATGTTCTACATGCTTTAAAAACTCTTTCCCAATTCCCGATTTTAGATATTTTTCTCTTTCTCGAGCTTCTTGTCTTGTGTTGTATTTCTCTAGCAAGATTACCTCAAAGGGGCCGTACGGTCTAGTGGTTTTGTTTTTCCCCAAGTTGTGAGCACTTATTCTCTGTTCAGGATTACCAGTAATTCCTACATATATATAATTTCTTTCTCTACTTTTTAATGCGTATGTATAATAGCTCATTTTTCTTCCATGGTGCTACCAACCTGCCTGCTGTCTGCCTACCAACCTGCCTGCCGCCTGCCTGCCGGTAGGCAGGGCAGGCAGGTTACGCCACTCCGGCAATGCGCCTCTTCGGCGCATGCGCCGAAGAGGCGCATAGACCGAAAAGTACTTTTTTATCAATATTTTTCTTCTCTCAATTTCTCTTTTAAAACTCTTTCCCGTAAATATATCTACGTTTGATAAGTCTACTTAAATACACACTAAAAATCAACAATGAAGAGTTTGGAAGTGTGTGTTAGAATACGTAAGTAATTCGAAAAAAAATGTCACAATTTCAAGAAAATTCTGTATTTTGGATTGAGGTAGACAAAATACACGCTAACCCATATCAACCTCGCTTTACCTTTGATGAAGCAAAGCTCGAAGAGCTCGCTGATTCCATTCGCCAGTACGGAGTGCTTCAGCCATTGGTAGTTACTCGAAAAGAATCAACTGGTCCAGACGGAGGTATTGTCGTAACTTACGAGCTTATCGCAGGTGAGAGAAGGTTGCGAGCGTCTAAAATTGCCGGAGTAAAGCAGGTACCTGCACTTATTAGAAGTGGTGAAGATGACGCACAGGTAAAACTCGAGCTTGCTATTATCGAAAACTTACAACGAGAAGATCTCAACCCAGTAGATCGCGCGCGAGCGTTTGAACGTCTCGCAAAGGAGTTTAACTTTAAGCATACTGAAATCGCAAAGAAGGTAGGTAAAAGCCGTGAGTATGTTTCAAACACTCTTCGCTTGCTCTCACTTCCTGATGAAATACTCCAAGCGCTTGCTGAAAAGAAAATTACTGAGGGTCACACTCGACCGCTCATGATGCTAAACGATAGACCTGATGAACAACGAACATTGTTTAGGGAGATTGTATACAAGAAGGTGAACGTGCGTGATTCTGAAATGCTCGCGCGTCGTATTGCACAAGATAAGGTGCGTAAAAAGGAATACACTGTCGATCCTGAAATTGCGGAGTATGAAGGCAAGTTGGCTGAGTCACTCGGTACACGCGTTATGATTGAGCGTGGCGAAGAGGGAGGGCGTATTATGATAAGCTTTTTCAGTAACGATGATTTGGAGGAATTGGCACTTATGCTCGCGGCAAAAGAAAAGCGTGGTGCACACTCAATGCTTAAGCGTTTTATGGAGCAAAAGGGTATTCAAAGCGCTCCACTGGAAAAGTCTGAGGTTACTCCACAAACACCAAGTACGCCACACGTATCACCTGAAGAGTCTCTACCTGAACAACAGCAAGTAGCCAAGGAGGCTCCCGCACCAACTCAAAATGTCACACAACTAGCACATGTTCCTACGCAAGATAGACAGGAAGATAGTCCGGAAGAAGTGAGGGTGAGTGTTTTTGATGAAAATCACGAAACACCAGAAGTGCAAAGCTTCTCAAGTAATGAAGTGAGTATGCCTTATGGCACACAAGCAGAAAGTCCTGCAGAGCAAGAGAATACTAGTGGAGGGGTTGAAACTCCTACACCTGATGCACCGAGTCCTGTAGAGGAGTTTGAACCGCAACGCGAGGAAGTTGTCGAGGAAGACGACTCAGACATGTACTCGATTAAAAACTTTTCTGTGTAATAAAAATAAAAAAGCCCACGCATGTGGGCTTTTTTATTTTGAGTCTTGTTCGAGCCTTTGGAGTGAAGCGAGTATTTTCTTTTTCGCACCTGTTGTTCGAGCTGAAGCGAGCCATTTCCTATTCGGACGTGCTCCTTTTTTTGTAGTGATTTCAACAATATCTCCATTTTGAAGTGTCGTATCAAAACCGGTAAGTTTACCGTTTACTTTTGCACCTGACATGTGTTCTCCTACAGCAGAATGAATCGCAAAGGCAAAATCTACCGGACTAGAACCAATAGGTAAATCCACCACATCACCCTTTGGGGTAAAAACAAAAATACGTTCCCCAAAAAAATCTATTTTTAAATGTTCCAGAAAGCTTTCGTTTTCGTTATCTTTTGGCTGTAGTGTTGCCAGTTCTTTAATCCAATGAGGAACATCAGAGTACGAATACTTTGTCGGTGTTTGTGATACGGTGGTGTTGGAAACAACCCCAGGAATGCGAGGAAGAAGTGATTTAAGCCAAGTAATAGGATCTGTTTTCGCTTTACCTTTTCCTTTGTAGATGAGATGTGATGCAACACCGAATTCAGCTTCACGGTGCATTTCTTCTGTTCGTATTTGAATTTCAAGAATACCTCCGTCACCAGTAAAAATAGTGGTGTGGATTGAACGGTATTCATTTGGTTTCGGAAATGCAATGTAGTCTTTAATTCTTCCCGGAAGTGGACGCCATGTGCTGTGTACCAAACCTAAAATTTGGTAACAGTCTGTTATTGATGGGCAGATAATACGCATCGCGGAAAGGTCATATATTTTTTCAATATCCATATTGTGAGTTTTGAGCTTTCTGAAAGTGTTGTATATGGATTTAAGCCGAAACTCTATTCGGATATGTGTTTGCCCACCCAGGGCAAGCGTCTTTATAGTTGATTTGGCAAATTTCTGAAGACGTTTTTCATTCTCTTTATTTTTTTCTCTGAAAAGTTTTCGGGTTTGCTCATACTCTGCTGGAAAAGCATATTTAAATGCGAGGTCTTCAAGCTCACGGGTAAATTTTCGAATACCAAGACGGTAGGCAAGTGGGGCATAAATTTCTAGTGTCTCAAGTGCAATTCTTTTTTGCTTTTCAGGAGGCACATGTTCAAGTGTCTGCATGTTGTGAAGCCGGTCTGCAAGCTTGATGATTATCACGCGCAAATCCTGCGCCATTGCTACGAAAAGCTTCTGCAAACTTTTTGTATGCCGTTGTGCTCCGTGGTATCTGATTTTCCCGAGCTTTGTGACGCCTTCTACAAGAAAAAGAATTTCCTCACTGAATTCATTTTTGATTGTTGCTTGGTCTACTTCCGCATCTTCAAGAACATCATGGAGCAACCCTGCAATAATTGTATTTGGTCCCATCCCGATTTTCGCGAGGTTTAACGCTGTTGCGTATACGTGGTTAAAGTACGGCTCACCTGAAAAACGCTTTTGCGGAGCGTGAGCTTTTTCAGCAAAATAGTATGCTTTTTCTATAAGCTCGGAGTCTTCTTTGGTAAGGTCTGCTCCGGCCGCGAGTAATTCTTTAACGCTAGGCATGCATTTATCCTACGCTTTTTGTCTGCGGTTGCAAATAGTAGACGTATCTATGATGCGCTAACAGGAGAAATTAAGAGACCGCGATGATGTTTTTTATATCGTCTATGGTTGCTTTCTCGGGATTCATGTCAGGAGGAAGGTAAATTCTTCTTCGTCCGTGTTTTACAAATAAGCCGGATTTACTCTTTAAAATCTGGTAACTCTTTTTACCTTTTGGATCACGTCCAAGGTCACGCACTAGCTCCACGCCTTTCGGTAGTCGCTTAGGTTCATTGAGAAGCGCGAGCGCGCGGTCAAAGGAGACCGTGTAAGGGTCGTCCGGTGCCTTCAGAGAGCGAAATTCTCCATCACATCCGACATACGGACCAAAGCGTCCGATATTTGCGAATATATCTTTTCCACTTTCAGGGTGACTGCCAAGTGTTCGAGGTAGGGCAAGGTAGTGTGTTGCTTCTTCTATAGTAACTGCGTGAGGATCTTTTTCTTTCGGTATGCTTGCTCGTTTTGGTTTTGGATTATCTTCCGTTTTTTCGCCCATCTGAACGTAGGGACCAAAACGTCCATCGAGAACAAATATCGGTTCACCACTCTCAGGGTGAACCCCGATAGGTGTGTCGCCTGCGAGTATGCTTCCGTCAATTTTTCGAGCACCCTTACAGTCTGGGTATTTTGAACAGCTTAAAAATTTTCCATTTTTTCCGAGCTTGATAACCATGGGAGCATTACAGTCGGGGCAAGGGAATTCTTTTGGGGCGTCACCCAGTGTTGTGATTTTGTCTATACCTTCTTTTGATGCAACATCTTTTTGGAATGGTCCGTAGAATGCTTTTAGTGTGTCGGCGTAGTCGATTTTTCCTTCAGCGATATTGTCGAGTGTGTCTTCCATTTGTGCGGTAAACGTATCACTTATATACATACCGAAATTATCTTCAAGAAACGTACTTACTACTTCGCCAGTGTCGGTTGGTTTAAGCGTACGTCCTTCTTTATCAACATATCCACGTTCCTCGATAGTTCTGATAGTAGACGCATAGGTACTCGGACGTCCGATGCCTCGTTTTTCAAGTTCTTTAATCAGTCCTGCTTCACTGTAGCGAGAAGGTGGTTGTGTTTGTTTTTCTTCTTCCGTAAGAGAAATAAGAGAAAGTAGGTCGCCTTTCACTACCTTTGGAACCTCAATATCTTCTCCGCGTGCTTTGGGATCTACCATAAGCCAGCCTGGGTTCATTATGCGCGCTCCATTAACCGCGAAAAGAGGAAGGTTTTCGTTCTGTATTTCTGCAAGGATTTTTGTGCGCATACTGAGCGCATCTTTCATTTGTGACGCAACAGTTCTTCTCCAGATAAGTTCATAGAGAGCGCTTTCATCTCCTGATCCGGAAACAACTTTCTTTTGAGCGTTGGTGGGTCGAATAGCTTCGTGAGCTTCTTGCGCATTTTTTGATTTTTTAGCAAATGTTCGGAATTGAAGATTCTCTTTTCCAAAGTCTTTTTCAATAATCCCCGCAATTTGCCCGAGCGCTTGTTTTGAAATAGTCGTGCTGTCTGTACGCATGTAGGTGATATGTCCTGCTTCGTAGAGCTTCTGCGCCGCGCGCATGGTTCGTGACGGTGAGAAACCAAGTCGGGTGGATGCCGCTTGTTGAAGTGTTGAAGTTATAAAAGGTGGGCGAGGGGAGCGCTTTGCTTCTGTTTCAACAATGTCTGCAACTTTCCATGTTCCACTGTTACCTTTATCTAAAATGGTTTTTACTAGTTCATAGTCGCGTGGTTCCTCGACGCAAACAAACGGCACTTCTTCTTTTTCAGTTTTGAGTTGTGCGGTGATAGTCCAAAATGTCTCAGGATCAAATGCGTTTATTTCTCGCTCACGCTCAACCAAAATACGTAGCGCAGGAGACTGCACTCGCCCTGCAGATAAACCATAGCGTACTTTTTTCCAGATCAACCCCGATAGGTCGTACCCAACAAGTCTGTCGAGCACGCGTCGTGCTTCTTGTGCTTTGCGCAAGTTTTCATCTATGGCGCGGGGGTGCTTGAGTGCCTCAGTTATAGCTTCCTTGGTAATTTCGTGATAGCTCACACGCTTTATATTTTTCTTCGGTACGCCCACTAAAAGCTCACTGATGTGCCATGCTATTGCTTCACCTTCTCGGTCGGGGTCCATCGCAAGAAGCACCTCGTCTGCTTTTTTTGCAAGCTTTGAGAGTTCGGCAACAACCTTTTCTTTTCCACGGCTGATCTCATAGTTAGGGAGGAAGTTATTTTCGATATCGATTGCTTTCTTGTTGCTTTTGGGTAGGTCGCGAACGTGCCCAACAGAAGCACGCACGACATAGTCGCTTCCCAGATACTTTGATATTGTTTTCGCCTTTGCCGGCGACTCAACTATTAATAATTTTGTCATATAGAATGTACCACTAATACTATACCCTAACACACAATGCAAATGTGGAAAGAAAACGGCGCCCAAAGTTTGGACGCCGGAGTCATGTATGTTTATTACTTTTGAGTGTGAAAATTAAGAGCAAGAAGAGTGCTGAGAGCACGGGCGCACCTATTTCCCTGTAAGGCATGAAGTGCGTCAGTGATCCCATCCAAGTGGAAAGTGGGTAGAGCAAAGTTCCTGCAATCAGTAATACAAAAATCTGCACTATTGCGGATGCTAGTATTCCCAAAACAGGACGCTTTTTCGACGTGCTTTCTTCTGACAGTAATTTTCTTGTTCCTACTGGAGCAAGCGCAAGGCATGCTACAAAGTAAGATGATGCAAACAAAAGTAACGTGTATCCAAAAGTTGCCATAAGCAGAATCCCTTTCTACATGAAAACTAGCACAACATTGACTAAATGTCAATATTGCTGTTTTTCTTGGATTGTTTGTAAATAGAGTAAGCCGAGTGATTCTACAACAATGCCTTTTAGTTCCAAGGTGGTGATAAGCATAGTAGCTTTCCCGATGGGCATATTCAGCTGTTCGAGTAACTCATTTTTACTTATTGGTTTAAAGAGAAGTGCGACAGCTTTCTTTTCATCGGGCGAAAGGTGTTCCAGTGTGGGTGATGCATTTGTCATTTCTTCTTTTTGGATACCCAGTGCTTCTAGTATGTCGTTGCCGTCACGGATAAGTGTAGCTCCCAAACGAAGAAGCATGTGTGGACCTTTCCCCGTGGGAGAAGTAAGAGGGTGCGGGATAGTGAGCACGTCGCGGTTGTACTCAACCGCGAGGCGTGAAGTGATAAGCGTTCCTGAGCGCTCCTGTGCTTCAATAACTAAAACCGCGTGTGACATTCCCGCCATGATCCTGTTTCTCTCAGGAAAAGAGTATGGGGTTGCTTTGAAGTTTTCCGGAAACGGAGAGATAAGCGCTCCGCCATTTTCAAGAATACTTTTTGCGATTTGTTTATGCGAGCTGGGGTAGAGCACTGAGTTTCCCAAGCCGGACCCAGGAACAGCAATCGTGTGTATTCCTGCTCTAAGCGCGCTTTTGTGGGCGATGCCGTCTATACCGAGTGCGAGTCCTGAGATAATGGAAAGAGGAGCGCCGGCAAGGTCTGTAATCAAAGACTCGCACATATGCTTTCCGTACTCCGTATATTTACGAGATCCGACAACAGAAAGCAGTTTGTGTCCCTGTGGAGGAAGTTTGCCTTTAAGAAAAAGTGCTTCGGGTGGGTCTGGTATTTCCTTAAGTAACTCCGGGAATTCGTCTGGCGTGAGTTCTTGCATAGTTTGTTTATTGTAACACTTTTCTATATACTGAAGAGCATGTTAGACATCAAATTTATCCGCGAGCACAAGGAAATAGTTGAGGCGGGCGCAAAGAAAAAGCGCATGGATTTTGATGTTGCGAAACTCATAAAGGTGGATGACAAGAGAAAAGAGATTCTTTTATCTGTGGAAAAAAAGCGCACTGAGCAAAATGAGTTTAGTCGGCAGATTGCGGTGTGTTCAAACAATGACGAGCGAATACAGCTTATTTCAGAGATGAAAATTCTCAAAGAGGAATTACAGAAAGAAGAAGAAGACTTAAAGAAAGTTATGAAGCAGTGGCAAGTGCTCATGCTTGCGGTTCCCAACATTCCTGATATCAGCGTGCCTGAAGGTGGCAGTGACGCAGACAACGTAGAGGTTCGTGTGTGGGGAGAAAAGCCTTCATTTTCGTTTCAACCAAAGTCACACATAGACTTAATGACAGAAAAGAAAATGGTTGATTTCGAGCGCGGGGCGAAGGTTGCCGGCTTCAGAGGATACTATCTTAAGGGTGACGGTGCGCTTCTTATGTTTGCGCTCTGGCAGTATGTGACTGACTTTTTCATGAATCGTGGTGGGTTTACTCCAATTATCGCTCCATCTCACTTACAGCGCGAAGCATTTCTCGGTACTGGGTACCTACCGCAGGGAGAAGAAGATTTGTACAAAACACAAGACGATACATATTTTTCTGGAACAGCAGAAGTGCCAGTTATGGCGTACTACAGTGACCAAACTCTTGAAGTAAGCGAATTTCCTATAAAGCTGTTTGCTTTTTCTCCGTGCTTCAGAAGAGAAGCAGGAAGTCACGGGAAAGATACCAAAGGGCTCATGCGAGTACATGAGTTTTATAAGTTTGAACAAGTGGTGCTCTGTGAGGCAAGTCACGAAACGTCAGTTGCATTGCATGAAGAAATTACCGCGCACGCAGAAGCGCTCATGCAGTCACTTTCTATTCCGTATCATGTGGTTGCAAACTGTGGAGGTGACTTAGGTTTAGGGCAAGTAAAGAAGTACGACATTGAAGCGTGGGTGCCATCTGAAAATAACTATCGCGAAACACATTCTGCGTCGTACTTCCATGATTTTCAAACACGCAGACTCAATATTCGCTACAAAGATTCAAGTGGAAAGCTTCGTTTCGCTCATTCACTCAACTCAACCGCACTTGCGCTTCCACGTGTTTTGATTCAGTTAGTGGAAAACAATCAGCAAGCGGACGGCAGTATTACTGTTCCAGAGCCACTCCGTAAATACCTCGGTGGTAGAAGTCAGTTATAATAGAGAGGTATGTACGACGCGCGACGGAGAAGACTTCCTCCATCGGAGTTAAAAGAAAAGAGAAAAAAAGCCAACCGCGTTGCTGTGGGTATTGGTCTGGTGTGTTTACTCGTACTTTTTGTGGTAGGTATTTGGGCATCAAGACAAGACTGGTTTTTAATTAAAGACATACGCGTCTCTGGTACCAGTGTGCTTTCCTCTGAGCGTGTGGCAGAAGTGGTGGATGAAAGTATCGAAGGATATTATTTTAAAACCGTTCCAAAGCGGAATACATTTTTCTTGAGTAAAGGTGCTATGAAGCGTCATCTTTTTACGACCTTTTCGCGAATAGAAAATGTTACGTTTGATAGGGAAGGAAAGAATGAACTTGCTGTTATAGTGAAAGAGTTTGAACCTCACGCACTGTGGTGCGGCGCTAACCGACCTCTGCTCGCGACAGACGATAGTGAGACGTGCTACTTCTTAGATAACCAAGGATATATTTTTGCTTCAGCTCCCACATTTTCAGGAAGTGCATATTTTAAGTACTACGGTGACCTCGGAGTCAGCGAACCGCTTCGTGCAAATGTTTTTAAGCCCAATGAGCTCTATGAGGCAGAATTGCTTATTTTACAACTAACCGAGCTTGATCTTCAGCCGATTTACTTAGAAAAAACAAATGAAGGGGACTATAGGGTTATGTTGCGTGCCGGGTACTCAATACTGTTTGCTCCTCAGTCGCCACTTTTAGAGCAGGTTTTGTATTTAGAAGCACTTCTCTCGTCTGAAGGCTTTAATTCAGACAGAGATACTTCTCCTACACCACTTGAATATATTGATGTTCGGTTTGGAAATAAACTGTACTATCGTTTTGTACAAACAGGAGAAGAAAAAGAAGAGGAAAAAATGATAGAACAAGAACTTCCTGCCGAGGAAGTAGAAAGTGACGTACTAGGTGAATAACACGAATTCAAACTCTGGTATACTTACTAGATGAAGAAACGTCCTCGAAGATCACGTTTTCTCTTTTCTATTGCCGTAGGAAGTATTTTTTTCGTTCTCACGATACTTTTTCTTCCACCGGAAACAAAGGATATTTTCACATACGCACAGTCTCGACACAGTGAGTCGGGTGGTTTTATTGCTCGAGTGAACACAACATTTTCATCGCTCGCGCATACCGGACACTTACTACTCGCGCAAACACTGGGAGCAAATGCCGCCGAATATGACCAGAATACTTCCGGCAAGAAAATTCTTATTAATATGGAAGCGAAGCACGTAACGCTTTTATTAAATGACTACACTATCGGCGTGTTGCCAATTTTGCATATTGCAGATGACACTACGCCACATGCGCCAGTAACCGGCATGTTTTCTTCTGTTAAAAAAGAGCGTGAACACTTTTCTTCTTTTCTTAGGGCGTGGTTTCCGTATACCACCTCGTTGTCTGAAAATATGTTTATACACGCGCCAGTGGTAGGTGGAGAGAGAGGAACGTTTGTGCTAAGCGAACAAGATGCGCGAAGTGTCTATGTGTTTGCGGATTCAGATACTGATGTTGTTATTGTAAAGGGAGATAAGGATGACCTAAACAGTGGGAAGCAAACAAAGGTCTATGTTACGGATGAAAGTGTAGGTATACCTGAGATAAGCGCAGAAGCGTATCTCGTGGCAGACGTAGAAACCGGTGAAATACTTCTCTCGAAAAACACTACTGTTTCTTTGCCCATTGCTTCCATTACCAAACTCATGACTGCTCTCGTGTCAAAAAATAAACTCAACCAGTATCATTTGATTACGCTACTACCAGAGGCATTCCATGTTCCATACGCAGAGACGGGAGGGTTACGTGAAGGTGATGAAATACAAATTCGGGAGATACTGTACCCCATACTGATTGAATCAAGTAACAGCGCCGCGCACGCGCTCGCGCTTTACGCTGGGTACGATGCTTTTTTAAGCGAAATGAATAGTACCGCGAAAAAGATTGGCATGCGTACCACGCACTTCAGCGACCCGAGTGGTGTGTCCTCCGGGAACACATCTACGGCCGAAGATATTTTTTCTCTAATTCAGTATTTGTACAACAACGAACGAGATATTCTAAACATCACACGACTTCCTTCAAAGGAAACACTTACGTACCATTGGGAAAACAATAACCGTTTCGTTCACCTCGAAAATTATCTTGGAGGGAAGACGGGCGAAACAACCGCCGCAAAACAGACACTTGTTTCGCTCTTTAATATGAAGCTTTCCGAGTTTGAAAGTAGACCCATTGTGATTGTCGTTTTGCGAAGCGACCAGCGTGAGAGTGATGTCTTGCGACTCTACGACTACTTGCGCGAAGCTGTTTATTTCGCTACAACAAAGGAGTAATATGAAAAATAAGGTGGTGAGTACGATGTTTTATAGCTTGGGAGCTATGCTTTTGGGAGCACTTGGCGTATTTGCTGTGTTTGAAGGAGGCTCGGCTATTGTGGCTTCAGTAGCTAAGCCAGGCGGAGTGTATGTTTATCAAGCTTCACCTATTCAGACAATTAACCCTTCTTCACAAAAGAAATTGCAGACAGCGGAAGTGCTGTTTGTAGGTGATATCATGACAGACAGGGCGGTGCGAAGAAGAGTTGAGGCACGGCTCGACGGTTCCTATGAACGGCTTTTTGAAAAAGTTCCTGAATTAAAAGAGGCGGATATTACTTTCGGAAATTTAGAAGGGCCGGTATCTGACAAAGGGGAGAATGTAGGAAGTATTTATTCGTTTCGTATGGATCCGCAAACAGTTCCCGCACTACGTTCTTCCGGGTTTGATATTGTTTCTGTAGCAAACAACCATGCGGGAGATTGGTCTTTCACTGCGTTTGTTGACACTCTAGAGCGACTAAATCAAGGGGGAGTGCATCCAGTAGGAGGAGCGATGAGTAAACAAGAAGCACGAACCCCAATAATTTTTAACGTGGACGGTATTTCAATCGGATTTCTCGCATTTACTGACACTGGTCCAGACTGGCTTGAAGCGGATGAAAAAGCGGGAATACTACTTGCTTCAGATCCCAAGCGCTTAGAGTATATTCGTGAAGCACGTGCGCAAGTGGACCATCTTATCGTGTCGTACCATTTTGGTGATGAGTATGAGTTCGGTTCAAACGAACGACAGCAAGAGCTCTCACGAAGCTCGATAGATGCAGGGGCGCGTGTTATTGTTGGGCATCACCCGCATGTTATTCAAGAGGTGGAGCAATACGGCGATGGTTTGATTTTCTACAGTTTAGGAAATTTTATTTTCGATCAGTATTTTTCTGAGGAGACAATGACGGGCATGGTGGCACGTGTATTTTTTACAAAAGAAGGTATTAGCTCGTGGACAGAAATGGTAAGTGAGCAGGATGAGTTTCTTCGACCGGTGCTTAAGAACAGTGTTACCCGAAAATTTAACTACTAGCATGACACAAGGATTTTGGAAAAAACTAAAAAAGCCGATTTTGGTACTGGCGCCAATGGCGGATGTAACCGACACGGCTTTCAGGAGAATAATCGCAAAGTACGGAAAGCCGGATGTTACGTGGACTGAGTTTGTTTCTGCGGACGGTTTGGCGAGCGCTGGGCGTGACGTGCTGTTGCGTGACCTTGAGTATACAGAAGCAGAAAGACCTATTGTGGCTCAACTGTTTACCTCTATTCCCGAACACATGGAACAAGTGGCAAAGCTGTGCAGAGAGCGTGGGTTTGATGGTATAGATATTAATATGGGTTGTCCTGATCGTTCCATAGAAAAGCAGGGGTGTGGTTCGGCAATGATAAAAAATCCGGAGAGCGCAAAAGAGATTATTCGTGCCGCGAAACGCGGGGCGGGGGATATTCCCGTGTCGGTAAAAACAAGAATTGGATACAATAAAAATGAGTTGGATACATGGCTTCCCGCTCTTCTCTCCGAGGAGCCGGCGGTGGTAACCATACACGCTCGCACACGAAAAGAAATGTCTCTTGTGCCGGCGCGATGGGAGCATATAAAAGAGGCAGTAGATATCCGTAATTCGCTTGGTTCCGAAACATTAATTATCGGAAACGGTGACGTGCTCGATAGGGAAGATGCGCTACGCAAGGTGGATGAATCGGGAGCAGACGGAGCAATGCTCGGGCGGGCTATTTTTGGAAATCCGTGGCTGTTTAACCCTGACGTAAAGAAGAGTGACTTGTCACTTTCAGAGCAACTTCGCGTAATGATTGAACATACAAAAGCATTTGAATCGCTGTTGGGTGATATTAAGAGTTTTGCGATAATGAAAAAGCATTACAAGGCATACGTAAACGGTTTTGATGGCGCAAAAGAACTTCGCATAAAGCTTTTTGAAGAGGCGGAAAATGCTCTGCAAGTGGAAGCTATTATTGTCGATTTTTTGAAGAATAATCCAGAGCTTCAATAATTATAAAGAGTGGGGTATAGTGTATATAGAGCATCCTGCTCTTGGAAATAGAGTAAACCCTCAAAGAAAGGTGAGTATGTCTACATTCCTTAATTCAGTTAATTCTCGTCATTTCGAAACAAACGTAACTTTCTGAAAGGGGGTGATCACTTTTCTCTCCATATGTCAGAGAGCGTATCGTGTATTTGCTCTCAGTTCCTCTAATCCAGGTATAGCGCTGTGGAGTATCGCAGTATTGGTTTGCGCGATAACCAAAAATACTGTGCGAATTGAAAATGAGGGCGGGCTCTTTCGAGCCCGCCTTTTTTCTTGTATACTCAGATCAGAATCAGATTTAGGGAAAGGAAAAATATGACTAAAGCAAAGATTTCGTTCTCTAAGATGCGTAAGTGCTTAAAAGCACTTGCTACACTACTGGATGAGTGTGATGTATTGTGTGAGGGTTGCCATAATCTGGTATCAGATGATGAGGTGCTCAAGAAACTGAGCTTCAAGCAGTGTTGCCGACTCTTCCGAGAAATACCGGATAATGAAATGCGTTTGATGTTTATAATGAAAGCGCTTTCATTGAAAACAGAGGTGTGGAGTGGTGAGGAAAAAAAATACCTCTTTAGATTAGCGAAAAAATATGGCGTTAATCTGAAGGAAGTTGTATCCCAAGCGCCTTCGGGCGCTTTTTTCTATTTTACGTTGACGAAGTACAGGTGCTTTGATAGTGTTCTCAGTAGATGGAGCCTGTTGCTCCAAATCAAGTGCAAAAGGACGGGTTGGCGCGCTGCAATGTTTCCTCGGGCCAGTTTCTCGGCCACACAACAAACTAACAACATTGTACAACCGTCCTCACGGAAAACAGGGGTAGGTGGGATACGTGTGAGATCAAGGACTTGTTTCCTTCGATTTCCCTATCAACTACTTGCCCCTGTTTTTTTCTGCCTATCTTTTTCTAAAAAATCCTTATCTAGTGTTTTTTGACAAGGAGAGTATTGTGTTGCTAGTATAGCTATGTGCACACAACTAGTGCTTGCAGGAAACTCGCATTACGTGCACAGGTGGAGAGGATGCGCTTTCAATATTTGCGCAATAATTAGTCCTCTCCACCTTTTTGTTGACAGTGTATAGTGCTCTGGTGTATAAAAGTTATTGGTTGTCCTTGTGGTCAAGGACATGATGTCCCTGTTTCGGCTTTAACACTCACGAAAGGAGTGCAATGAGGATTCGAGGTCCGCCTTGAACAAGACAGGTAGAGAAAGTACATACAACCTAACGATTGTAAACCACCTTTCTCTACCTGTTTTTTTATTGACGTACAAAAAGGAGGAGGGTAAACTTATTAGTAGTGGTGATACTTTACTGCGCATGCATGTTGGTAGGATTAGACACCCTTATGACTTGGTTTGCGGTGCGCAGATAGGGAGGTAGGGCGGAGCAGTCGAAGACTGCTCCGCCCTTTATTTTTGTATTTTTTCTTATACCGCTGGTATTTGCTATACTACTGTGTATGACAAAGACGAGCACACAAGACCATATTGCATTTTATAGAAAATATCGACCAGCACACTTTGATGAAGTAATAGGACAAGAACACATCGTTTCTGTTTTAAAAGAATCAGTTGCACGTAAGTCAGTTGGGCATGCGTACTTGTTTGCTGGTTCACGAGGTACAGGGAAAACCAGTGTTGCTCGCATACTCGCCAAAGAGCTTTTGACCGACGCAAATGATATTTATGAAATAGACGCTGCTTCAAACCGTGGTATTGATGATGTTCGTGCACTTCGTGAGGCGGTAACATCGCTTCCTTTTTTCTCACAGTTTAAAGTCTATATTGTAGACGAGGTGCACATGCTTACTAAAGAAGCATTTAATGCACTGCTTAAAACTCTCGAAGAGCCTCCCAAACACGCAATTTTTATTCTTGCTACAACAGAGATAGATAAACTTCCGCAGACTGTTGTGTCACGGTGTCAGACCTTTACGTTTAAAAAACCCACCCGCTCTGAGCTAGTAGAGGTAGTAAAGTCAGTAGGGAAAAAAGAAGGGTATAGTGTGGAGGAGTCTGCAGCGGAGCTTATCGCAATCCTTGGAAACGGAGCATTCAGAGATACGCATGGAGTACTTGAGCAGGTTGTGTCAGGAGTTTCAACGAAAACCATCACCGTTCTTGATGTAGAGCGAATTACCGGAGCTCCGAAGGGAGAGCTTGTGAATGATATTGTCGGCTCCATTGCAAATCGTGTGATTGAAAATGGTTTGAACGCAATACGAAAAGCAGGAAAACAAAATATCGATATGACACTCCTTACGAAGCTCGTAACAGAGAAAGTGCGCGCGGTTCTTCTGTTGCGTATAGCACCGAATATGCGAGAAGATATTCTGTCAGACTACACACCGGAAGATGGAAAATTTCTTTCAAATTTGGCAGAATCAGGAAAGGAAATAAACTCAAAAACGCTTCTTGCTTTGCTCGAGGTGCATGATTTTCTCGGAAAGGGAGATGTTCCGGAATTACCACTAGAACTTGCACTCGTGAAGATTTTAGAGCAAAATGAGAAGCCAGAGAAGAAGTGAGTATAAATTAGTGTATAAAAGAAGAGTTGTGACCGAGTCCCTGACTCGAACACAATAGAAGTAAATGGTAGAATGCTGTCATTGCCCGATCGTCTAATGGTAGGACGCTTGGTTTTGGTCCAAGTAATTGGGGTTCGAGTCCCTGTCGGGCAGCATAAAAATAAAGAGCCGGATGTGATAACATTCGGCAATTTTATTTTTACCTGACCGCAGGGACGAGAAAGGCGGAGTCGGTACCTGCCTACCGGCAGGCAGGTACAAGACGAGCACTTCAGTGCGAGTGCTTGTCGGCGAGCCGGGGTCGAGAGTACTTTGTTTTTTTTATGATCTTGAGCTTGTCGAAAGAGAAATAAAAAACTTAGTAACTCGTGACCGAGTCCCTGTCGGGCAAGCAGTTATGTGAGATAGATTTAGACGCCTAAATCAGTCATCTTTTTCAACATATTTTTTGGACGAGTTACGGACGCGAACCTTTTTAAGGGTGTCCTAGACGGGTTGAGAATTGATGCAATGTTCATATGGAGTAAATTCTAAGAAAAAATTAATGAGCTATATGGATTGAATTCAAGGCTGGGTCTTGTATTAAGCCAAAAATTGTGTTATAGTCGCACTGGAGAAAAAACCATGGTGGGTTTCTCAAAACAATTCATTCACACTCTAAACTGAAAGAGGTGTATCATGTTGGAATATCTCAAGATGCAGTATCTGCGGTATGTGACTCTGAGTGCCTATCGTTCGGGAGATTGGCGTACAATCGCTGTCCAGGATTGTGGGCAAAAATTAGTCCAGATTCCAGAAGATATGGCATTTCCATTTTATGCTCGGGTGATGCATCTAGTTTCAGATGAACGGATGCTTCTGAGAGAGGAAGTGCTTGAAAAAGTTTTTCTAGCGCGTGAATCAATCAAAAAAATCGGCCTTGATCTTGTGGTCTATGACGGCTGGCGATCGGTTGAGTTGCAAGAAAACCTCTTCTGGTTTTACATGAGGGCGTTTACGGCTGCCAGATTCAACAAAAAGGAGGAGTTCGAGAAACTCAAAGATTCCAGTGAAATCAAAGCTTTTTTCGAGAGTTTGTCGCCCGAAACACAATCGGTATTGCGAGAAGCGAATCGGACGTATGTAAGTTGGCCATCAAAAGACCCGAAAGCACCCAGTCCTCACGCTACAGGTGGAGCTGTTGATGTTTGGCTTATTCAAAATGGCAAAGAGGCAAATCTCGGTGTGCCCTTTGACTGGATGGAAGAGGAGGCAGGAGCTTTCTATCATCTGAAGCTTCGCAGGAAGCGTCTTGCTGGTAATGATCGGAAAGTGTCCAAGAATCGCACAAAAATGATTCTAGCTATGGCAGACGTTGGTTTCAGTTGCTATGGTCCAGAGTTTTGGCACTTCAACTACGGCAACCAGATGGACGCTTTAGTTAAAGGGGGTGCTGCCAAATACTCATATATCGAGCCATAACGTTGGCTTAAAGACAAAATAAGAGGCGGACACAAATTTGTGTTCGCCTTTTTCTTTAGGTATATATTTTGAAATAGTCAATCAATCCGTAATCTGCTAAAATGAAGTGAATGAATAATTCCAAAAGAATCAATGTTGCCCTATTATGTGGTGGAAAGTCAGGAGAACATGAAGTTTCCCTTTTGTCAGCACGCAATGTGTACGATTCACTAGATAAGACTAAATATAATGTAGTAATTGTCGGCATAGACAAAATGGGGCGATGGTTCCCTATATCGGAGAACTCTCTCATTGAAAAAAGTGGGGGTATGAATGAAATTGCTTCTGATAAAGGTGTTACTTCTGTTTCTATTATTCCATCAAGTGCCGATCTTCAATTCTCGGATATGGGGAATGGGCATACCCCATTCGATGTTGTTATCCCTATTCTTCATGGACCCTACGGTGAAGACGGTTCGGTACAAGGGTTACTAAAATTGGCCAATATTCCATATGTCGGTGCGGGTGTGCTGGGTAGCGCTGTTGGAATGGATAAAGATGTAATGAAACGACTATTACGCGATGCAGGCTTGCCAATTGGTAAATTTGTGACGTTATACAAACACAGAAAATCTCTCTCCTATGTACGAATTACAAAGAAATTAGGTTCGCCAATTTTTATTAAACCTGCTAATCTAGGATCTTCTGTTGGTGTGTCACGTGTAGATACAAAAAAGGAGTACGAGAAGGCTGTAGCAGAAGCTTTTAAGTATGACACTAAGATAATTATAGAGGAATATATAGATGGTAGAGAAATAGAGTGTGCAATACTTGGAAATGAGGAGCCTGTGGCATCAATTCCGGGAGAAATTGCTACGAACAAATCGCATCATGCTTTCTACTCATATGAAGCAAAATATTTAGATGAGCAAGGTGCAGACTTGATTATTCCCGCTTCGCTAACAAAAAAACAAACGCGAGCCGTGCAAGATTTGGCGGTTAAAGTATTTACCACATTGTGTTGTGAGGGTATGGCAAGAGTTGATTTTTTCTTCAGAGAAAATAGTACATTTGTCGTTAATGAAATAAATACCATTCCGGGCTTTACCTCAATGAGCATGTATCCAAAACTATGGGAAGCAAGTGGAATTTCAAATGAAAAATTAATTGACACCCTGATTCAGTTGGCCATTAAAAGATTTAAGGTGGAACAAAAACTGGTAACAAAGTAACTATGAATCCTCATGAAGATAATTTCTATAATCTGCTAAAACTGGTAGATAAACACGATGCATGGATGGATGAGACAATTAATTTGATTGCAAGTGAAAATAGGATAAGTCCTTCAATCAATAAGGTATTATCTTCCGACTTTGGAAACCGAGTTGCTGAAGGTTGGATTGGTAAACGTGTCTTTCCGGGTATCAAATACTACGATGAAATAGAACAGTATGGTATGGAATTAGTACGGATTATGTTCCGAGCTGATTTTGCAGATATTCGTCCCATTGGTGGTACGATGGCAAACATGATTGTTTACAGTGCGTTTACAAAACCGGGTGATACTATTGTATCTTTAAGTATATCGTCAGGTGCTCATATTAGTATGTCGGGTGCTGTGCCGCGTAAAGTATTTGGGTTGAATGTAGTAGAGTTGCTGTTTAACCAAACAAGTCTCTCTATTAAATTAGAGGAATCTATAAAAATTATCGAGGAAACCAAACCTAAGATACTAGTCTTGGGTGGTTCTGTTATATTATTCCCTCAGCCAGTTAAAGAACTGACTGAGGTTTGTAAAAGAGTCGGTACGATTGTGTTGTTTGATGCAGCACATGTTGCCGGTCTCATTGCTGCCGGGGAATATCCTAACCCATTTGATGATGGGGTTGATATTATGACAATGACCGTATGTAAAACCATACCTGGACCACAACATGCGTTTATCCTTTCTCGTGATGCATTCTCGGAATCAATTAAACGAACCACTTTCCCTGGATTTCTGTCTGGACATCATTTACATGAGACGGTTGCGAGTGTGCTTGTAATGGAGGAAATGAAAAAATTTGGTAAGGATTATGCAAAACAAGTTTTGATAAATGCAAAGACATTAGCACAGTCTTTGTCTGAGTATGGATTCAATGTGTTGGCTAAAGATAAAGGTTTTACTGAAACGCATATGTTTCTTTTGGATGTGTCAGACATTATTCTAGCTACCGAAGCGGAACAGATGCTGGAGAAGGTGAACATTATCGTCAATAGAAACATGTTGCCTATAGACACTTCTTTCCAAAACCCAAGTGGATTGAGGGTTGGTACACCTGAAATGACAAAAATAGGAATGAAAGAAAGCGATATGAAGCAAATCGCGAGCTTCTTTAAACGCATCCTGATTGATAAAGAAAACGTACAGCAAGTCAAGAAAGATGTGATTTCTTTTAGAAAAGCATTCAATCAAGTGCATTTTTGTTTTGACGAAGCCGAAAAAAATAAAATTTAAGAATGGAAAAATACAAAGACACTTTTTTTGTTGATAAATATGTCGCATTATGGGCATATGGTTACCGAAACGGTATTGGTGTGTCTGAAGGGCTTTATCGAACTATAAATGATCTTGGTTTCGGCTATTTTAATCAGTATGAAAAGTATAAAATTCTTGACATAGGTTGTGGTGTTGGAAGAACAGCTTCAGATTATGCTCGATTTTTCAAGAATTCAGAAGTAACTGGTATTGATCCAGCATCTCTTATGATCGACATGGCGAAAAAGATTAACGGAACCGATCAAACAATAAGTATTGATATGAGGCGAGTTGGGTTGGGAGTGATGGATATCCAGTGCTATCAAGTAAAAAATCTTTGTTTTGAGGAAGTAGATTTGCTTGGTTTCAGTCAAAGAATGCCCCTCGAAACTTTTGACTTGGTTACTGCGGTGAATGTGATAGACAGAGCTGAAGATGTGAATATGCTATTTTCAATAGTATTTAAGATACTTAGACCAGCAGGTGTTTTTATTTTATCCACTCCTTTAAATTTTTCAGAAGATCAACAGTGGACAGATTTTAATTCAATGGAGTCTCTCGTGCAATTAGCAGAAAAAGCTGGCTTCGCTGTTGATATACAATTTGATCAGCTGATGTACAAGGAACTTCTTGACGCACGAGGAGCAACCGAAGAATATCCGACTGTTGTTATGCGTATAATAAAGAAAATATAAAATGAAACAAAAAATTCTGATAATTACGGGTGGTTTATCTAACGAAAGAAGACTCTCTTTGATTAGTGGTGAAGATGTAACTCGTGCTTTAATGGAAGAAAATACGGAAATTGCTATTTCAGTTTTGGTGATAGTCGATAACATGAAAATGTCCCTGTATTCTGATCCGCAATTATTTTTAGATAGAGAGAGTCAGGGTACTGATCTTGAGAAAGTACGCAGGTACGATAGCCTGGATTTATCTGTTCTAAAAGCAGACGGTTATGATGTCGCTTTTTTGGCACTTGATGGAACATTCGCAGAAGATGGACACATACAGGCTCTATTAAATTTGACCGGAATCCCATATACAGGTTCGGACGTGATGTCGAGTAGTATTGGTATGAATAAATCAAAATGCTACGAATTTGTTTCAAATCAGGGAGTAGACGTTCCTGAATATTTTCTTGTTCGTACTAACAATTATGACGTAGATGAAATTGATACAGTGATAAAAAATACATTTGGATATCCATGTATCGTAAAGCCAAATGATTCAGGATCGAGTATCGGTATGAGTTCTCCAAACAAAAAGGATGAACTGGAAGATTCTCTAAAAGAGTCATTTAAACATAGCAATATTACAATTGTGCAAAAATTTATACGAGGAAGAGAATTTGCTTGTGGAATAATTGGGAATGTTGGAGATACTGAATTGGAGATTTTGCCGGTAGCTGAAAGCATAATGGAAAATTTTACAGCGTACACCCATGAGCAAAAGTATTACTCCACTGATATTAAAGATGTTTGTCCGGCGAAGATTGACGATTCCCTAAAGGAGCTGATTATGGAAAAAACTAAAAAAGTCCATGAAATCCTTGATTGTGACGGCTTAACGAGAAGTGATTTTAGATATGATGAAGAAAGTGGAAAACTCTATTTTCTTGAGATTAACACACTGCCTGGTCATACAAAAAATAGCATTTGCCCACAAGAAGCATACGCTATTGGTATGACGTTTGGAGGTTTGATCTTGAAACAAATTGATTTAGCTATACTAAGAAAAAAGTAAATATCTTGCGAAAAAGATCAATAAACAAGCCGTATTATTTAGACCAGTCATGGGCGACCGAGACGGTTCTAACTCGAGACACACAGCATAAAATAGTTAGCCCCCATGCGAAAGCATTGGGGTTTTTGATATAATGAGGGCATGAAAACAATTCTCTTTGCCTGCACTGAAAATAAAAAGCGGAGCATAATGGCTGAGGCTATTTTTAATCATCTAGCGAAGGAGAGTGACTTGTCTGCTCGAGCGACTAGTGCTGGCACTATCCCTGCTGAAGAAGCTGACCCACAGGTTGTAGATATCTTGAGTAAACACCATATCGAGTACACGAAACATAAACCTCAAAAACTCACTAATGAAATGCTTGAAGAAGTAGACCATATTGTTTCTTTTGGATGTTTGATTCCTGATATGTTTCCTAAGAGCAAGTTTGAGGAATGGTTAGTAGAAGATCCGCAAACACTTGAAGAATATGAAGGTGTTTTTCATATTATCCAACAGCATGTGGTGGCGTTGCTCGAGCGTCTATCTAAAAAAAGTAACTCTCTATCTGAGTAGCTATGAGTGAAGAGCGATATACTTTTATACATCTTTCAAGGGCGACCGAGAGGGATTTGAGTCGCAGAAAGGTAGTCAACTAACGAGAGTGACCGAGTTCCTGTCGGGCAGAATTATGTAACTTCTACCTAAGTCTTTAACTTAGCCATATTATTCAGCATTTTGGATTCATACTCGAACCGTATTTATAGTCACTACTGTGTCTATTGTGACGAATAAACATACGTGGTATAGATAGTATACTAGTCGATTGTATTATTATAACAAACACATTTTATGAAATATTTCTATTATTTTACAGCTATTGTCTTTGCGGTTGCGGGAGTATTAACCGCGACGACGCCTATGAGCGCGGAAGCTCGCTCAATTGATAATCCTCCTGAAGAAAAAGAGCGAGGAGTTCGAGCGCTTGAGGCGGTAAGAGATACTCCTAACGGTGATAAGGTTATGCGTATTCTTAAAAAGAAACTTCCAAGTGTAGCAGGTGGAGATGACGACGGAGATGGTCACGCTGACCCGGAATTTCGTGAGGATGAAAGCTCTCCTGAATCAGCGGTAAAGAAACCAAATGCCAAACATGACTGGAAGGTTGAAGAAGGTGAAAGGGCGGTTGAGGCTCAGGATTATAACGCGGCTCGTTCAAACAAACCTACATCTAAATCACCTGTTGATGCCGATGGGGATGATGGAAACGACGATATACTGGAAAGAATGAACAAAGCTGAACTTGTCGACGCGATTGCAAGTGATGCAAAGATCTCAAAAGCCGATGCAAAAAAAGCGCTTGAAGGTTTTACTAACGCAACAACGCAAATCTTGGAAAAAGGAGATCGTATTTCATTGATTGGATTTGGTTCATTCAGTATCAGCAAACGAGCCACTGAAGAAGTGGACATTCTTGGTATGCAAGAAGAGAAATAAATCAACGGTGGAAATTGTTAATGTGAGCATAGCGAGCAATGTGTTAATGGTGACAGACACAATTAAATTCACCACTTGTTTGTTTACCTGAAAATTATACACAGTGGATCAATACACCTGAATCAATCTCTGAACTCGAACAGATGAGAACATCAGTTAGTAAAGGTATTCCGTATGGTTCAAGGATTTGTCTGATGATTTGGTTCAAGCTACATCCCTTACGACACTGCAATATTTGCGTAAAGAGGAGACATTGACTCGATGAGGAAGTTTTTTCCATGTCCTAAATGGCCTGATAGTTGATGAGTATAGAAAGTTGAAGAGTCACGCAATCAAAAATAAATACGACCTCCTCAACTCATTAAAAGTAAGGCTAATTACGGAGATTGCTTCGTGTATAAATCAGGTGACTGGTTTGAACCTACATTCTAGCTCTGAAGCCCAAGCTTAATCTTTCCTTGGTTTTCTATTGGCATTAATTTTCTTTTCTAGAATTGAGATTTTTGTTTCTAACTTCTGTGTACGAGTATTTAATGCCCTTTCTAGTTGATTAGTATATTGAGCTAACTGGTTCGCAATTGACATAATTTCACTCACATCTTCCATCGCAATCATAATGATTGGCGGAAATAATTCAGATGTCGTCTTATCTTTCGAATGAATGTGTCGGGCATTTAGAATAATAGTCCGTTGACCAATATTAGGAAAATTATGTTCAACCTCAAATCCCTTAAAGAAGGTGTTTTTAGGTAAAATATCTCGTAGTAGTTTTCGTAGCTCGGGGATGTTCCACTGGCCGTTACCAAGTTTATAAATATTTTTACCCTCAGTGTCCTCGGGCTCGACTTGAAATAAGTGATAAAATGCCGCGTTAGCAGCCAGGACATTGCATTTGTCATCGAGAATTATGACAGGTTCACGCAAGACATCAACTACAGTCTTAATGTAAGTCCAACTCTCTTCCCAAAACTTAACAAAAAAGTCAGCGCCAACTTGATCGTAGCTTGTTTTTGAAGTTTTAGATTTCTTGGTTTTTTCATTACCCATACTACTTAGCCGTACGTATTTTAGATTTATTACAAGTACATTTCATTTAATTTGTCATAACAGCGGGCTAGTATCGGCTATAGTTTTATGAATAAAGAGTCATTAATTTGGAGAATAACTCTGCTAATTTTTGTATTCGTACTTTTTGCAGGGGGTACTTTTTATATTAATGGAGTATTAAATAAGCCATTTATGGCGGTATCATCAACAACCGCTGATCAGTTGGTTGATATGACTGAATACGAACCGGAAGAATTTGTGTCTGCTCTACCTACACGTCTTCTGATTCCGGCGATAGGAATTAACGCTAATATTGAATATGTAGGAATAACAGATGACGGTACAGAAAAAATGGATGTACCTTCAAACCTTATCGATGTAGGATGGTATAAACATGGAGTCCGCCCAGGAATGAGGGGAAGTGCGGTGATTGCAGGTCACCTAAATGGAAAATATACACCACATGCTGTGTTTTCTAATTTACACAGACTTGAGATTGGAGACAAAGTGCATATCATAAACGAACAACAACTTAAAGAGACGTTTTATGTAGTCAAAATTGAAACATATGCTCATGACGCACTCACCACAGATGTATTTGTGAGTACTGACGGAAAAGCCAGACTTAATCTAATAACATGCAGTGGAAATTGGTTAGCGGAAGAAGACGTATATAGTAAACGAACAGTAGTTTTTACCGAACGAGTAATTGAAAGTCAGTAATATACATCGACTCTAATAGACGCTAACTAAATCTACAATACAACAACAGCCCGCTTTTTGAGCGGGTTGTTGTTGCCTTGAATTAATTGTTTTTTCTTTTAGAAGATAGCCAAGCTTTTGAAGAATGAAACAATAGTCATCCAAAGATTTGGAGAGCTCTGAACAGTAGGAGAGGCAAACCCTGCGTTAGGGAAGCCTGGAGCTACCACATTTTCAGCGGTAACACCAAGAACTGCGCCGGCTGGGAGGTCGGAAGATTCATTGCTGAAGTTTGTACTTCCGCTTCCGCCGCTACTCCCACCACTACTAGTACCCCCACCACCACTACTCCCACCGACAACAGTGCCGGTAAGACCCCCGTCGGCCGTTGTGTCTGATGACACAGTGCCTCCAATGTTACCACTAGTATTTTGGTTACTCGTGATATTCGAGGAGAGCGCACCGGTGACTTCAGAGCCGGTTTGGTTTTGGTCTGTATCGTTGCTCGACACAGTCCCTCCAATGCTACCACTAGTATTTTGGTAACTCGTGATATCCGAGGAGAGGGTGCCCGTTACTTCAGACGCCATTGCCGTGGTGGCACCAAGTGCCATAATGGCAAGGAGCGTATAGAAGGTGTATCGGGAGAGTTTAGTCTGAGTCTGAGTCATATAATTTTTTAAGATTATTGGTTTGATCGGACACCGTATGAAGTTGTGTAGGCTCCATTAGGAGTACCGGTTGGTACTGCTACTTCGACCGTAACTTCAACTTGTATTCCGTCCACAGTATGATCTAGGTCTGTGACCATATTCAAGTCAGGAGTAGAGTACACATTTTCTGCTGTTAGCAGAATGGTAGCACCACCATTATCAGCTTGAAGTGACGAGATACGCATATTGTTTGCAACAGGGATAACGCCAGATCCGTTTGTTTGCATCCAGTTAGCAAACTTCATCGCTAGCTTTGGTTCGTCTGTTGGAACAGTAATATGGAAGACATATTCCCATCCATCAGCAAATGAACCGTTAGCAGTTGCTGTAGTATCAACCATTTCGATTGAAGTGACTTCTAATACGCCGTCACCTGCTACAACATCACCATTTAGATCGCCTTCTGTTGTATTTCCTTCAGGATTAGAACAGTCGATATTCCACACGATCACATATTTATCCTCTTGCATATCAGTGAAGGTTGGCATTGTCATACTAGAAGTAGCTGTCATTGCTTCCTCATGGGTGTTACCGGTAGTGTATCCGTGAAGTGCGAATGGTTTACCTTCAGTACACGAAGCGCCAACAGTGTTGCCGGTTAGAACTTCATTTGTTTCGTAGTCAGCTCCCTTTGTCATTTCGTTTGTCACTGCTTGGTAGGGCACAGTATTTGTCTCACTCAAAGAGTAAGAACCAGTACCAGCTCCCATGTTGTCTGATTCCCAAGTAGAAGTCATAGGGAAGTCAGCATTGTCAGCTGTGATAGCTGTAGCCTGAGTGCCGTTAATGTACTTATCAATAGTAACCGTAACTGTTGTTGAGTTATCCATTGTTACACCAGCTGTGTTTGGTGGACAAGTATTATCACCACCTTGGTGAAAGTGCTGCGCGTGGGCCAGATTAGGTGTGACACCTTGAACCTGGTTGTACACATCAGCCTGACCATCTGTTATGTTTACAGTTGAGAAGCCTGTTGCCCCACTTGAGTTGAGTTCTGTGAGATTAGCCCTGTAGGATCCATCTGCTTGTTCTTCTAGGACACCACATGCGACCGGGATGCTGGCCTCAAATGGGAAATCCGAGTTAACACTTGATCGCTTTTCACCATCGTAGACACCGTTTCCGTTGATGTCATGACTATGAATCACAACAGCAATGTTATCGAGATCAGTTTCTTCATCGAGCGTAAAGGTACGCTCATACAAATATAATCCCTGATTGTTCGCAACTGGGAATCGAGCTAGATCTAGAGCACTGTCGGGACTGGTGTCACCGCTAATGGTAAGCGATTCGACAATTGATCCGTAGAAAGGAATTCCTTCGACAGTATCAATGAACCCGTCATTGTTTTGATCAGCTGATTCTTCTGATCCAGTAGGTGTGCTTGAGGCCGTGCCCACTGTAGTTGACCAGATTCCTGATCGGTCACCACCATTGTAGTTATCTGACCAGGTACCAGACATAGTGCCGTCCTCGGCAATAACGCCGTTGACGATAAGAGTTGTCTGAGGCACAACAGCATCTTGTGTTGCCGTGTAGTCAGCCATAAATTCAATGGCATCTTCTGTCACTGAACCATCAGTAATCGTCCAGAGGTAAGTATTGTTACCTGCCGGGCTCCCGCCGTTGCCGGTGAGGTTACCGTCGTTATCTTGGTTCAATGTCATATCGTGTAAATAATCATTTCCTTGATACTCCATTGCGACGATATAATCCCCGCTGGTATCCCAGTCTTGAGTTTGCTGTGTTGCAAAAGCTGAAGGGGCTAACGTAAACGTAAAAGCAACTAAGGAAAGTACGGTTGTAAAACCGACAAATCCAGTAATTAATTTTTTCATATTTTATAGTTATCTGTTCTACCTTAGTAATGTTCTACTAAATTAAGAACTTAATTAATAATGACTGATAAATGAGGAAATAAGTCAGTGACAAACAAAAGTAGGTGGCTAGATTACTATGCTCACGCTGAGTAATTATGTCCCTTATCTATAGTGCCGATTGGAGTAGTAATACTTTACAAGGTAGTAAAAAAATCTGGCGAGTTAAAAAGTAATCGTCTATTTTTTATGTTCAAAGTGTATATTTTGTAATTGAGTAATAAATCACAAAAATAACTAGAAGGCTATATATAGGTATTATCAGTATTTGAATGAATTAGCATCGTGTGTTTGTAATAATACTGCTATTTTTACGTCATATATAGTGTATGGCAAGGATAATAATTAAAAATAAAAAACCTGCATTAGAGCAAGAGTTTAAAACATTATCGAAAGGTGAAATCACTTCAATAAACCGTGATGTTACTAACGCGCATACTGATTACAATCAAGCTCTCTATAAACGGGCTCTATTCAAGACCAGTGATGTTGATGTCAGTCAGGACTTAGTCCAAAAAACATTTTTGAAAATACTACTATACCTGAGAAAAAGGGGAAAAATTAAAACTATGCGGTGCTTTCTCAATCACGTTCTCAAGGATCTTATAGTTGATGAATATAGAAAACGTAAAGCAACGTCACTGGATGTTCTCTTAGAGAAGGGGTTTGAAATTGGTTTTGAAGATAGTGAGAATATGATAAATATCCTCGATGGTAAAAAGGTTATTCTATTAATCCCTCTGTTGCCAGAGAAATATCGAGTGATAATGCGTATGCGTTATGTGCAATGTTTGTTAACCTTGCAGCAATAGAGTTTACACTTCCTATACAATGGAGGAATGAACA
>JBBDJV010000002.1:0-7398 GCA_040879725.1 Minisyncoccota bacterium
TACCTAAAGACTGGCAAAGAGCCGACACTTGAAGAAATACGTGAGTTTCAAATACAGCAATTCGGAAGAAAACAATCCGATCACACAGTTCTGGAACTCATGCCGTTACCGTCTAGATCAATCAAAGAAGCAGACTGGTTGTATGGTGATTTTAATATCGAAGGATTAAGCTCTCGCAAGGAGTATCTAAAAACATACAAACCCAAACAAGTGTATAAGCTACAAGAACTAATACAGCAACACGAACCTAAACTCGTCCTTTTCTATTCACGTACATACCTCACAGACTGGCAACAGATTGCCAGTGTTCCATTTGAAGAAGTGATACCCAAGAAGCTCCACATAGCAAAGAACCACGGCACTGTATATGCCGTGATCCCTCATGCTACTTCATTCGGTATGTCGAATGGAGATTGGCGAGATATTGCTGATCAGATTAGAACTATTTTTAAATCCTTACATGCAGAAAGTAAGGAATTCAAACAGCATACCGTCTAAGTTTACAAAACTCCTCGACTTTGTTTTTAAAAGAGCTACAATAGCATCATGACTCACCTCATTGAAAGAAAAAGTATTGTACGTATTTCCCTTATAACGGGACTTCTACTCCTTATTCCTCTAATACTGCAACTCACCATAGGCACAGGAGTTGATGGACAGGGATTTAATTGGAAACTAGGTGATTTTCTTATAATTGGAGCACTTATCTTTATCACCGGACTCGCCCTTGAAGCAACACGGAAACTGAAACCAAAACATAGAATCATTGCTATCATTGTTGTTATTCTGCTTTTCCTCCTCACATGGACAGAGCTCGCAGTCGGTATTTTGGGAACTCCATTCGCAGGATCATAAATATTATTTATTTTTCATTATTTTCTTCTTTATCAAAATTCGCAATCCGTACACTGCTCCGAAAAGAACTGTCACCACAATCAAACCGTAGGTAATAACATCAAGTGTATTTGTTACATTTTTTGCACCCAATCCTACAAAATAACCAGCTGCTGCAATAGGAAGCACCCAGACAAAAGTGGCAAGTCCGTTATATTTTAGAAATAGAGAAAACGGGATACCGCTTCTACCGAAATAGAGTAGCGTTACTATGCGTGTGCCGTATAAAAACTTTGCTATTAACAGTACCGCAAAAGGCTTCTGTCCAAATTTTTCTTTATATAGCTCATCAACTCGCGCAAGCCCTTTCTGGATTTTCTCCTTTTTTTCAAACCACCCCATGCAATGTTTGCCGATCTGAAACCATATAATTTCAGATAGAAGCGTACCGATATATGAAAATATAAGCACGGTAGAAAACGACAAAACATTTGTTACCGAGAGTGCTGCGATCACTAGAATCGTTTCTTGCCCACCTAAAAATGAACCTACTAAAGGAATAAGAAATGGAAACTTTCCTACCATGGGCAAACCCAGTATAAATGTTTCAAGCGCTTGCATACTATCTAGTATAGTATGAACAGTAAAATTAAGTCACTTCGCCATTCTGATGTTTACACTGAGTAGCCTACTAATTTCATTTCACCCTCTATAGTAGGGCTACTATGCCCTTTCCGACACAGAATGCAATTTTTACGCTAGAATATGAATAATGAATAAAGATTTGTCACAAATTGAGTTTTATTTTCCAAATGAGGAATTCAAAAATAAAGATGAACTTGTTAACTCAATTATTTCTTTAATGAAAGAAAAAGGGAGTATTGATTACTCCGGTTATACAAATAATGAGTTATTGAGGCAAGGCTTACTAGATCATATCGGAAATGGAAGTATTGGGCAGTATAAATCAATTTCTGTGGAGCAAAAATCTGAAATAGAAAAAATAATTTCAGAAACAGTCGAGAAGTGTAATGACAAGTTACCTATCCCAACAAAGAATTTTATTTTTGTTCACCCATATCTCACCACCGAAGATAACAAGGTTTTTGAAGGTGTAATGGCTATTGCTATTTATAGTTGTGTTTTTCACTTGTTTGTTAATTTGAACGAATATTCTAAAAAATCTATTGAGAATACTGTAGCTCATGAATTAAATCATACGATTTACTACTATAACCATTACAATGATTTTAATAACTATACTCTTCTTGATGAAATCTTATTAGAAGGACTTGCTGAAAATTTTAGAGAACAATATTTTGATCCTGAAGTAAGTAAGTGGGCTGGCGCTTTAAACAAAGACACAGCATTTGATATATTAAGAGAATCAAAAAATATTCTTGAATCTAGAGATCAGAAAGTGATTAAAGAATTTTTGTTTGGAAATGATAAATACGAAAAGTGGACGGGGTACTCACTTGGATACTGGTTAGTTAAGAAATTTATAAAAAGTAACCCTAATTTATCCTGGGATGAGATAATGAAAATAGATTCACAAAAATTTTTATCAACACTTCATCTCTCTTAACATCATGAACATAGAAACCGAAATCAGAAGTTTTATTTCAAAAGAAAAGTTTGACGAGCTTCTTGATTATTTCACTAAAAATACTTCTTTAGAAAAGGAAGACTACCAAGAAACTTTTTATTTTGATTGCGATGAAGACTTAAGAATTCAAAGAAATAATTTTTTCTCTAAAATCTGGATGAAGAAAGGTAAAATTCACGATGACCACAGAGAGGAAATAGAAATCAAGTTTGATAAAAATGAATTTGAAAATTTAGAAAAATTATTTCTTTCTTTGGGATACACTATTGAAATAAAGTGGTTTAGGAAAAGATTTGAGTTTAAATGGAATGATACGACTGTTTGTTTAGATTTTACTCGGGGTTACGGTTACATTATAGAACTAGAAAAGATGTGTACCGAAGATACAAAAGTTAAAGAGTTTGAAAATCTCAAACAAAAACTCATTTCTTTAAACGTAGACATTACTCCCAAAGAAGAATTTAATAAAAAGTTTCTTTACTATAAAGAGAATTGGAGATCGTTAGTGTAATACCGTGCAGTTTTATAACTCAAAACTTCGTTAAGTAACGAAATGAGCGCATATTGTATATATTCACCATTACAGATATGCTGTAACTACCATGCCTCACACTACCCCGCACTGGTCTAAAAACTGGAAGCAAAAACGTTCTATTGACCGTTTTCGTATTGTTTTCATAGTACTCATGCAAATCGCCTTTGCTATCGCATCAGTGATTGCTATCTTTGAAAAGGAATGGCTCACGCTCTTTGTGTGTATTACCGCACTCATTGTTGCATGGCTACCTTCAATTCTTGAGCGAAACCTGCACGTGCACTTTCCTTTGGAATTCGATTTCCTGCTCAATATATTTATTTACAGCTCACTGTTTTTAGGGGAAGTGCGAGGATACTACACGCGATTTTGGTGGTGGGATATAGTACTTCACGCCAGCTCGGGAATTGCACTTGGTTTTATAGGATTTCTTATTCTTTACTCACTCTACCGAAGTAAACGCCTTGAGATGAACCCCTCTCTTCTTGCGGTTTTTTCTTTCTGCTTCGCGCTTGCGCTCGGCGTGTTGTGGGAAATATTTGAATACACTATGGACAGCACCTTTGGATTTAATATGCAAAAAAGTGGTCTTCGCGATACGATGTGGGACATTATCGTAAATACCGTAGGAGCCTTTATCGCCTCCCTTTCAGGATATCTCTATGTTAGATACCGATGGCGTGGTACGGGAATACTGGAACACCACCTCAATGTCTACTTCTCTTCAAAAGAATTAAACAAGTAAGAGTGTTGCGAGCCACAGCAACATAAAGAAGCCAAACACATCTGTCACTGTTGTTATAAATATAGTTGCAGATGTTGCCGGGTCTTTACCAAACTTCCTAAGAACAAGCGGTATAAACGCACCAGCAAATCCGGCTACTGCAAGACTGATAACCATAGTCAGTCCCACAACAAATCCGAGCATTGCCCCTTGTCCCATAAACACTGCAAGTGTCGCAACCATGGCACCTGTAATAACTCCATTTATCATCCCAGACAACACCTCACGGATAATTGCATTCTTGCTATTCTTAAGTGATATTTCACCAATCGCAATACCTCGCACCATAATCGCAAGTGTTTGAGTAGCGGTATTTCCTCCCATCCCGGCAATAATCGGCATGTAAATGGTAAGTAATACTATCTGCGCAATAGTATCTTCATACAAGGCAATCACACCCGCTGCGAGAAATGTCGTTCCAAGGTTTAAAATAAGCCACTTGTATCGGTGCCGTACTTTACTCCACGCTCCGTCAAACGGACGTTCGCTCTCCTCTACACCCGCAAAGCTATACAGCGCTGCCGCGGGAGACTTGCCCAAAATATCGAGAACATCATCCGAATACACCACACCAAGTACACTCCCATCATTATCTAACAAAACAATTTTCTTATGTGGTTCCGCGGTAATGAGTTTTATAATTTCTTCTCGAGGCGCGACATACGAAATAGCTTTCACTGACCTACTGTGATCCCCGAGCTTTGCGGTATTTCTTTCACGAACAAGTGAGCTAAGAGGCACCTCGCCCACCATTGTCCCATTTCGGTTTACCAATACCTCAGGAACCTTCCCTGTTGTATGTATGTAATCTTCAATAATTTCCGCAGTCTCACCGATGGTTGTTTTTTCAGAAAGGAAAAGGTAATTCAAATGGACCAGTGAAGAATTTGCTTGTGGATGAAACTGGGTAAAGTATTCAATTTTTGCATGGACTTCATTTTTCAAACGGGAAATTATCCGCTTTCGGCGATTAACATCTTTCATGCTATCGAGAATGTGATGCACCCTTCTCGGATCAAGGTAGTCGAGTAGTTCAACAGAGTCGTCTACCGAGAGCTGTTTGAGTATTTCCTGTCGAACACGTGGAGAAAGCGTATTAAACACCGCACTGCGTTCCGCGATAGAGAGTGAAAGAAAGTACACCATTCGCTCCTTTGGTCGATACGTAATACGCTGAGCAATCTTCTCAAGAGAGAAACCAGGTTTTTGTTCTCTGTTCATTATGAAGTATATAGTAACATTTTTATTCAGTTACCAGAAAATCACTTGTGCTATGCACTAAAAACCACGAGTATCACGAAGCTTTTATTTCAGCTACAATATACCCATGCATCTCAATGACCCCCTCGATACCCACTTCAGACTGACACCAATACAAAAGCAGGCGCTCTCCCGCCTCCGTATTAAAACAGTAATGGACCTACTCTATCACTTCCCCACACGATACGGCTCAACCGCGAAAGTGAGTACCATCGACACTCTTTCAGTCGGGCAAGATGCGACATTGTTTGGAACACTCTCGAAACTCAAAACAAAAAAATCATTTCGCTCACATATCCCAATGGCAGAAGGAACACTTACCGATGATACCGGTTCTATCCCGGTGCGGTGGTTTAACCAGCCTTACCTCGCAAAAATGATAGGTGAAGACTCTGTGGTTCGTGTTGACGGAAAGGTAAGTGAACGAAACGGTATTTTGTCACTCAATAACCCAAAAGTGGAGAAAGCAACTCATATTCCTACGGCTGTAGGTAACTCACTATTTGGAACAAGCGATGACGAGCATCGTTTATACCCGGTATATCCGGAGAGTAGAGGAATAAGTAGTAACTGGATATTCCACACACTAAAGAAAATATTTTCTGCAGGTGTTTTACAAGAACTAGAAGACGCAATCCCTACACCGGTTCTCGACAAGTACCACCTCCCCACACTCAAAACAGCTCTGGTGTGGATTCATACACCCCAAAATGAAAACGACGCCCTCTCTGCGCGAAAACGCTTTTCTTTTGAAGAGGTTTTTTTCATACAGTTAAAGAAACAACAAGAGCGTTCACTTCTTGAACACATGGACTCGTTTGCTATTACCGACAACACGTACCTTAACGAATACATTCAGAGCCTACCCTTCTCGCTCACTGTTGCACAAAGAGATGCAATACAGGCAATCATGCAGGACATGAAAAAAGGAACACCCATGTCTCGCTTGCTTGAAGGAGATGTGGGTTCAGGAAAAACGGCGGTCGCTGCCGCGACCGCCTACCAAGTAGCCCACACCAGACCTCTCGGACAAAACTTCGGCACACTACAAGTCGCCTACATGGCTCCTACCGAAGTGCTCGCCAAACAGCACTTTGAATCTTTCATTGAGTTTTTTCGACATACCCCACTTTCGATAGCACTCATCACCGGAAAAGAATGTAGAAAATTCCCGAGTAAGGTAAACCCGAACGGATGGACAACCATATCAAAACGGCAGTTGCTTAAATGGGTTGAGAACGGAGAAATATCGGTTGTTGTGGGCACCCATGCGCTTATTCAGAAAACAGTACAGTTTAAACATTTGGGGTACGTGATCATAGACGAGCAACACCGGTTCGGTACGGAACAGAGAAGAAAGCTTGTACACAAAAATGAAAAAGTTCCTCACCTACTTTCCATGACCGCAACACCAATCCCCCGCACACTTGCACTCACTATATATGGAGACCTAGATCTCTCCGTGATGCTTGAAATGCCCAAAGGAAGAAAGCCTATCATCACTGAAGTCGTCTATCCGAAAGACCGCGACCGAATGTACACACACATTCAAAAGGAGCTTGATGCCGGAAGACAGGCGTATGTTATTTGCCCGCGCATTGACGAACCAGATCCAAGCAAAGAAATGGCGCTGTTGGCAAAATCCGTAAAAGAGGAAGCGAAGCGTTTGAAAAAAAGTGTCTTTACGAGGGCAACTATCGGTATCCTTCACAGCAAAATGAAGCCGGCGGAAAAAGAGGCGGTGATGCTTTCTTTTAAAAACCACGACATCGACATTCTTTGCGCGACATCTGTTGTTGAAGTGGGCGTAAACGTAGAAAACGCGACAGTCATACTTATCGAAGGAGCTGAACGTTTCGGCCTTTCCCAGCTACACCAGCTCCGCGGAAGAGTAATTCGAAGCAACCACCAAGCATACTGCTACCTCTTTGCAGAGAAGCACGGAGATGCGACACAAAAAAGACTCAAAGCAATCACTACCGCGAAAAATGGTTTTGAGCTTGCGGAATATGATTTACAATTCCGTGGAGCAGGAGAACTTTCCGGAAGAAAGCAGTGGGGCGTGTCTGACATTGCCATGGAAGCGCTCAAAAATATAAAAATGGTTGAAGCAGCACGCTTTGAGGCAAAGAATATTGTTGCACTCGATTCTTCTCTAGAAAAACACCCCGCTCTCAAAAAACGTCTCGCGGAAAAGCTCTCCAACGCTGTCCATTTTGAGTAAAGGTTGCCTCGTTGGTACACCTGATATACTATAATACCGGTATGCACGCATAGCTCAGTTGGTAGAGCGCAGAGCTTATACCTCTGTGGTCCTAGGTTCGAGTCCTAGTGCGTGCACATAATTTAACTTCACGCTCAGAGAGCATCTGACGG
>JBBDJV010000003.1:0-45327 GCA_040879725.1 Minisyncoccota bacterium
GTATTAATTATCAAACTCCAGAGGAAGTGTTGCGAAGGTCTTGATTATTTAACGGCACCAAGCGCACTCATAACAACAGCAAAGGTTGTTATCGTTCCATCAATTGCCCCGTACACGAATTCAGCAAGATACTTCTGTGTTGTCGTTTTCATCCGTACAGTATACCGTAGGATAGGTATTTTAAAATACACAGAAAAAAACTCCCAAGTGGGAGTTTTCTATTTTCCTTCGCGTCGTGCTTTTGAACGGTCTTGTTCAGTAAGGAATTTTTTTCGTAGTCGTACACCTTCTGGAGTAACTTCCAAGTACTCATCCTGTGACATACTTTCCAAACCTGATTCTATTGAAAGCGGAGTTGGAGGGATAAGCATAATATTCTCATCTGACCCCGATGCACGCACGTTTGTAAGGTTTTTCCCTTTTACTGGGTTTACGTACATTGTATCTCCCTTTGCAGTGTCACCTATTACCATACCTTCATACACTTCCACTCCAGGACCAACGTAGAGCGTTCCTCTGTCCTGTAGGTTAAACAAAGCAAATCCCGCAGTCTTTCCTGCAATCATTGAAATCATTGATCCTGTTTCTCGCTTCTCAATCTCACCTACGTACGGTTTAAATCCTATCACTCGGCTCGCCATAATACCCTCTCCTCGCGTATCAACAATAAACTGACCTCGATATCCGAGCAATCCTCGTGTAGGACCTTCAAACTGCATTCGGACCGTTCCCACTCCTTGATGCATGTTTGTCATAGTAGCCTTACGCTTTCCAAGTTTTTCAATCACCGCGCCCTGGTGCTCTGTAGGAACATCAACAGTAAGTTCTTCAAACGGCTCATGCTTTGCGCCATCAATTTCTTTTATAATAACCTGAGGCTGAGAAACCTGAAGTTCAAAACCTTCTCGTCGCATGTTTTCAATCAAAATAGCAATGTGTAGCTCTCCACGACCATACACTTTGAAGCTATCCATTTCTCCAAAATCAATCTTTAGCCCCACGTTTATTTCAAGTTCTTTTTCAAGGCGTTCTCGTATTTGTCGTGAAGTAACAAACTTTCCTTCGCGTCCCGCAAATGGAGAGTTATTAATCAAGAAATTCATCGTAATAGTCGGCTCGTCTACTGTAATAGCCGGGAGTACTTCCGTAGTTTCGTCTTTACAAATAGTTTCTCCGATAAAAATGTCCGGTAGTCCAGCAAGAAGCGCAATATCTCCCGCTGTCACCTGCTCTGCTTCAACACGCGCCATACCCTTAAAGATAAAGAGCTTGGTAACCTTTCCCTTTCTAACAGCACCCTCCGGTGTTTTAACCAGTACTTCTCCTCCTGTCTTAAGTGTTCCTTCATACATTCGAATCACCGCCATTCTCCCAAGAAAGTTATCGTATGCTAGGTTAAATGGTTGTGCGCGAAGAGGTTTTGCTTCTTCTTGTGGCGCAGGTGGTACCTCGTCGAGTATTACATCAAGCAATGGTGTTATGTCCTTTCTCTCATCATCAAGAGACTTCATCGTAACGCCGTCTTTACCGATTGCGTATACAACAGTAAAGTCCATTTGCTCATCGGTTGCTCCGAGTTCCATAAAAAGCTCAAGTACCTGCTCTTCTGCTTGGTCGGGGTTTGCCGCAGGCTTATCAATTTTATTCAAAACAACAATAGGCTTCATTCCGAGTTCAAGCGACTTCTTTAGTACAAACCGAGTCTGGGGCATTGGACCTTCCTGAGCGTCCACCACGAGCACCACAGAGTCAATAGAACGAAGTACTCGCTCCACCTCTGAACCAAAGTCCGCGTGACCTGGTGTATCGAGAATATTAATTTTTGTATCACGGTAGTACGTTGCGGTGTTCTTCGCATAGATAGTAATACCTCGCTCTTGCTCAAGTGAGTTTGTATCCATACTCATACCCTCTTCAAAGGCACCAGTTTGACGCATGATTGCATCAGTAAGTGTTGTTTTGCCGTGATCAACGTGGGCAATAATTGCTATGTTTCGTATTTCCATAAATAAAAAATCCCGTTCGGGAATATCGTGCTGTCCACAATACTACCAAACGGGATGAATGTCAATCACAGACCCTCTAGGGCGAGGAAGGTTCTCGTACTTTTTTCCAAAAAGCACCGGTGTTCACATACCCTGCATATCCCGCAGGGACAAACGAAGGTACCGGTATCTGCTTTCCTGGTAACGGATCCCTGTACAAAGGCTGAATACAAAAATAAGACAGCTTGTGCGCGTACTTCTCATACATAGCCGAAGTGAGAAACATGAAAGGAACTACCTGAATCCTATTTTCTCGACAAAAGAGATTATAGAACTGTCGTTCAAGCTCTGCACGTGCAAGAGCTACTCTCTCGTCATACCGCTCCCAAAGTGGAAGAAGTTTGTTCAGCCAGAAGCCAGCAATCAATTCGTACTCATCGTCTTCATCAAGGTAATCCATTTCCTGGTAAACGAGAAATATATTTGCTCCCGAAACATGCTCGATAAATACCGCAGGTCGAGAACATCTATAGCACTCAAAATAATGCTCTGTTATCGAAGCTACTTCTTCTCCTTCTTTATTAAAGCCACGATATGTACTTTCGAGCACCCAGTGCGTAGCCTGACATACACACGGTGCGTTAATTTTACCGATATGCATATATTGCCTTTCGTTAAGTTCTACTTTCTTTCTTAAAAATAGTACAAATACAGCAAGTCAGCAACACATACACCCCGAGTACCCCAAAAGCATAAATGCGCACGACGGCGTGCGCATTTAGACCCTTATTTTAAGCCGTTGTTTGGGGCTCTATTTTTTCCAGATAAAGCGAACAAATCTCCAGCCGTACTTTGCGATAAAGAGAGCAATGACGGCATACACCATAGCTTGTACTACTTTGAGGAAGAAACCGATAAGTCCGATGGTCAATCCTTGGAATACAATGTTTGCTTCGTACACAAACTGTTTCAACGCGTATATCCATGAATCTGCAATATTTCGCATATCGAAGATAGCATGTTCATACACATTCAATCTAAAAACGGTGTAATTTACTCGGTCAATCTGATCTTGTTTTGCTCGGAGTAGATACTCAATTTGATTCTTTATATCAATACGCTGTGAAGTAAGCCGTTCAATCAAGTTAATCTTGCTGTCGATTATTTTAGCGAGTGCATCAACATCTTGTGAGCGGGTAGCAAGAAGCGTGACTTCATCGTACGCACTTTTCGCTTCTGTAAGTGTCGCTTCTATTGAAGCAAGCTTGCTCTCAAGAATTTCTATCTCACTTGTGTAATCAGCGACAACTGGCTGTATTGTATGTGTGTTGCTACTTAGGTTTTCAACAGAAAACTCTTCGAGACGCGAAAGAATTGTTTCTTTATCCTCTTTAGGTACTTTAAATACAAAATTACAACCATTCTCGTACGTATTTGCACTTTCAAAAATAATCTCTCCTTCCGACTTCCAGCCTGAAATCAGAGCACACGTTTCTTCCGCATTCCCTGAACGAATAGTTCCCGAGTATTCAGTTATCTCAAACTCTTCAGCTTTATTTCCTGTCGATATGTCAGGCTGTGGAGGATAGATACCAATGTTTCTTTGAGAAAGTCCGTCAACGCCTCCGTAGCCACCTGATTCCTCCATAGCCCGTTGATCATAGTACGCGGGCGCAACAGAATTTTCTGATCGGTCGTATGACATAGACGACCCACCCGGGTTAACTGCGGTTCTAAAAGAAAAAGCAACAAGCCACACAACAATAGGTAAGAGCACAATGATTGCAAGTACTACGAGAACGACTTTTCCCGGAGTCATTCCCTTTTCCTTAAGCTTTATAAAGATATTTTCCATATATAATATATAAATAGTAACACAGTATAGAGACGCACAAGATTACAAAACGTAACATCCCAAGCGCATACCTAGCCACTACAGAAACTACCCTTCGCGTTTAGCGGAAATTGCCATGAAGAGCGGAATTTCTTTTCGCGCCACATCTTCTGCTTTCTGTCGGGGACCCTTTTCACTTTTTTTGTGAGATATCCATTCTTCTATACCCGATATGAGAAAACCTTCTTTAAGCAACGCTTTCACATAAACCTGTAGAGGACGATGGAAAGAAACAGTGACTTGCTTCTTTTTTTGTTCACCTGGATGCATGTCAATTTCATGAGCTGATTCAGACATGTAGGAATCTACTCGACGGTACTGTATTTTTTTCTCCTCGTCCCATTCCCAGTGTGTTTTTTTAGGAATACGAAACATTGGATGGTTCAACACTATCGTAAGTTGTCCGCCAGGCATTAGCACCCGCGCGCACTCCGCAATAGTCTCTCTATACTCTTTAATATTCTGTAATGCCAACGTTATTACTACAACATCTTGTGTGCCACTTTTAACCATTGGGATAACGTGCGCGGGAGCAACGTGAAATTGCATACTTGGCACATGCTCTCTTGCTCGCTCTATTAGTTCAGGAGCAATGTCGATACCCATAACATGCGCATCCAAATCTTTAAACGCCTGCGAGAAAAACCCCTGTCCGCATGCAAGATCAAGTACATACTTTCCTTTTATGTCCCCCAGAATTCGAGTAAGGTTGGGAAGTATTACCTTTGCTTGGTATGAGTCATTATCTTTTAAAAGCTCGTCATACCATTTACTGACTCCACCCCATGATGTGCTTTTTTTCATGCTTTTACGTTAATTTACAGTGCGCCGTACTGACTAAAAATCACCAAGCCTACTATAGCGAGTGCAATAAACGCAACCATAGCAATCGCTCCAATTATTTTTGCTACCTTATGGAATGTTGGCATTTGCTGTATTGGAGTATTCGAACTTGCTTTCAAGTCCCGATACAGAGTATACAAATAGCTTGAACTGAATGCGTACGTTACTGCTTGAATGAGAGCTGTAAAAATACCCGCAATATATGAGGCTTCAATAGCTTCAGAAGAAACACTATTCTGACTACCTATACTAAAGACAGAAACAAGAATAAAAATTAAAAGTTGAGCAAGTAGCGTGAGGGCAAAAACAGTGATCACAAGAACAAAAAGGCGATAAAAAACGCTTCCGAGTCTCCCCATCACATATGCTCTATTTGTTGCCAGAGATTCATTCACTCCTTTATTTTCCGCTACCGCAATAATAGCTGAAAAACCATAAATAATGGAAAATATGATTCCCGGTATGACAAAAAACAAGTACCCTCCAAAAACAATCATTAACATAACCAAACTAGTAAACAGTACCGGAAGAAACCTCTCCATCCCTTTAGTAAAAGCTGTTTCAAGGTTAGATTCTTTATCACTCGTAAGTAGTGCCATACTCGCGGATATACTGAATGTATACGCAAGAAATGATCCAAACAAAGCGAGAATAATCAAAGAACTGTAGCTTCCTTCCTCAATAAAAAGAGCTATAAGAGAAAATGCACTTGGAATAAGCGCAATAACAAACAGTGCCAAAAAGTTTTTCTTATACAGTGCAAAAGAACGAGACAACAAATCTCCTGCTTTCGGCAACTCGGCTACCGCAGTCGTGCTTGGCTGAAATTGGTTATTTGAAACAGGCGCGCTATTACCCATATTAAGAAATGCTTCAGTAATATCACTCTCCTTCCAGCCGCTTTGCAGAAGTGCTTGTTTAATACTTTCATCACTTACTCCACTCCCTCTCTCGTTTGCAATGTATGCAATAACCTCTTTTGTAATCATAAACTATTGAAATTTACTCTAGTAATAATAATTATTTTTTGCCGAAGTAAATCGGAACTTCGTGATAGTCCCACGGCTCAAAGTCTATCGGTGGAGCACCTCCCCGTTTAAACATAACCGAACCGCGACTTCGATAATCTTCCTTTCCAAAATTTAACAAAGCAACAAATGGAACAAAGTCTCCTTCGTTAACAATTGCACTCACCGCGGTAGCACTTGTCTCTCCCACCACCCGATGGTCTTTATCATACAGAATTATTGAAAATCCACCATTTTCAAACCACGCACCCCGCGCCTCCCCTGTAATAAAAAATGGAGAAACTATTTCAGAATACGCTTTCGGGTTACCCGGCGAAATATAGACACTACGTGGAAATGAATCAGCAGAACTGGTAGCGGTTGAAAAATTTTCTGGAACACCTTCGATTACGCCAGCGTCGCGCGCAAGGTCTTCTAAAAACGAAACAGCAAAGACTCCTGCAATGATGCCCGTTACAAGAGCAGCGTACACAATACCTCTATCCATGGCGAGTAATGTTATCAAATCGCGGTCGGTTTGTTCCGTCGGGAAGTATTACATTTTCTACAAACATTGAGAGCGGTCTTGCCCATACATCTTCATCCATCTTCTTTGCATTTACATTTTGATACACAACCATCTCTTCGAGAGTCTCACTGTGCTTGGCAATAGCGCGTACAATATATTCCCCTTTTTTATAGTGCCTATACGTATCGCCGATAATCACCTCTTTTTTTATCATAGTACCTATTATATACGTATTTTCTGAATTCATTCTCCACATAAATGCATGGCTTAAAATATAGCTATTTTGAGTAGCTATCCAAAGGATTTTATTCACCCTTGTACAGAGCCATTTTAAAAGGGCACCACAACACGAGTAAGAAGTACCGACAAGATGTGCATAACTCACTTTGCTATAATGTTCATACATTATTAGTGAGTGGTAAAAAAATATGTCACAACGAGCGGTGAAGCAAATTCAGAAGCGCGACGGTTCTCTTGTCGACTTTGACGTCAACAAGATTGCGGAAGCAGTTTATAAATCTATGGCAGCTTCGTCTGAGGGTTCTCAAAAGGACGCAGAAAAAGTTGCAAAAAAAGTATATGCGGATGTGGAACGCATTGCTAAGCGGTACAAGAACTTCATACCAACGGTTGAAGGTATTCAAGACACCGTTGAAAAAGAACTTATCCTAGGTGAGTATGCAAAAACAGCAAAAGCTTACATTCTCTATCGAAATAATAGAGCAAGCTTGCGAGCACAAGGGTCTCAGGTCCCACAGCAAGTGCGTGATCTAGCTGAAAAAAGCAAACAGTATTTCAGAAACCCTTTGGGAGAGTTTGTGTACTATCGTACCTACGCGCGATGGATTGACACAGAACAGCGTCGCGAAACCTGGATCGAAACAGTAAATCGCTACGTTGAGTTCATGAAGGAAAATTTGGGAGATAAACTCACAAAGAAAGAATACGAAGAGGTTCGTGAGGCGATTCTCAACCACGAAGCAATGCCTTCTATGCGTCTTCTGCAATTTTCAGGAAAAGCAGCTCGAAAAACAAATGTGTGTGCGTACAACTGCTCGTACACAGCACCAGAATCATTCCGTGACTTAGCGGAAATTATGTACGTTTCAATGTGTGGTACCGGAGTGGGATGGGCGGTTGAAAGCCAAAACGTTGAAAAGTTTCCTCAAATAAAAATCCAAGCAAAACAAGCAAATAAAACTCACGTTATTCCCGATTCAAAAGAAGGTTGGGCAGACGCTCTTACAGTGGGAATGACTTCATGGGCAGAAGGAGAAGACATTCAGTTTGACTATTCACAAATCCGACCAAGTGGGACTCGTCTTTCAACAATGGGAGGAAAAGCTTCAGGTCCCGCTCCACTACAAAGACTACTCGACTTCACTCGAGATAAAATGCTCGCACGACAAGGACGCCGACTTCGACCAATCGATGTACACGACATCATCTGCATGATTGGAGACTGTGTTGTTGCGGGAGGTGTACGACGAAGCGCAATGATTTCTCTTTCTGATCTTGATGACGCTGAAATCCGTGATGCAAAGAAAGGAGCATTTTATAACACCGATCCACAGCGAATGCTCGCTAACAACTCAGCGGTATATGGTCAAAAACCTTCCAATACAGAGTTTCTAGAAGAGTGGATGGCACTTATAAAGTCAGGATCTGGAGAACGAGGAATATTTAACCGAGGATCACTACTTAAAACACTTCCAGAAAGGAGAATTAAGGTTCTTAAGGAATACAAAGGCTACTTCGATGCTCAAGGGAATATTGTTGGACAACTCGGTACAAACCCTTGTGGAGAAATTATTCTACAATCAAAACAGTTCTGTAACCTTTCAGAGGTGGTAGCTCGCCAAGATGACACCTTTGAAACACTAAAGCGAAAAATACGCGTTGCGACAATACTGGGAACATATCAGTCAACACTAACTAACTTCCCCTACCTATCAAAGGAATGGAAGGAAAACTGTGACAAAGAAAGACTTCTTGGTGTTTCTATCACTGGTCAGTGGGACTCTGAAAAAGCCCGCAATCCAGAAACACTAAAAAAGCTTAGAGTAGAAGCTATTAAAATAAACAAGCAATACGCGAAGAAGTTTGGAGTTAATGAATCAACTTGTATCACCTGCGTGAAGCCATCGGGAACACTTTCACAGATGGTTGACTGCGCGTCAGGTATGCACCCACGTCATGCTCCCTACTATATTCGTCGCGTTCGAATCGCTGCTACAGACTCTCTCTTTAAAATGCTTAAAGACCAAGGAGTTCCCTACAATCCTGAAATTGGGCAAACCGCTAGCAATGCAACAACATATGTTCTTGAATTTCCGGTAAAGGCGCCAAAGAGTGAATTCTTTAAAGATTCAATCACTGCACTCGACCAGCTCGAGCATTGGAAAACAGTGAAGCTAAATTTCACGGAGCATAACCCATCGGTTACCGTTTCAGTCGGTGAGAATGAGTGGATAGATGTAGCTCAGTGGATTTACAAAAACTGGGAGTTTGTTGGAGGTCTTTCATTCCTTCCAAGAGACAACCATGTATACCCTCTTGCACCGTATGAAGCTATAACAAAAGAAAAGTACGAAGAGCTTTCAAAACACCTTGAACATATCGATTATTCAAAGATAATCACTTATGAAAAAACAGATGAGCTTGATGTTAAGAAAGAACTTGCCTGCGCCGCCGGTGTTTGTGAGATAGTGTAATAGAAAAACCTTAAAAAGGCGGGTAAGTAACTTCAGTTACTTACCCGCCTTTTGACTACCACGCTCGCGCGTGGTACATTTTTGCCAGATATGAAAACTACCGTTCTACCAAATAAAGCCATTAATACACTAAGAGGTGTAAAGCGTGAGAGAAAAAGAAATGGGAAACTAGTTCAACGGCAATCACTACGCGATTTCCTCTTTCTCGCTTTGAAGCTCAACGGCCGACTCTCGGCCTCCACACAACCAAACGAACTTACTGGTTTGTTTGGGCACAATATGCCCGGCACTTCATGGTTGTACCTTGATTTGCTTTACCTGTTCTCTTTTTTAAAAGGACAGAATCTACGCCTAACACTTAACGCGGACACTGTCACCTCGCACAGAAATTTTCTGTTTCGCATGAAGGTATCAAGGCGACAGCTCCGCGTAGAAACAGCACTGGACGTACTAGAGAGAGCGCTCGCCTGCGAGTACGCATGTGGCATATCGCTCGAGTACAAACCAAAGCATTTTCACACAATGTTTGTCTGTGGTGTATCGAGTGAAGGTATACGTGTGCTCGACACATACGAAAAGGACGAAATGCCGTACATCAGAACAGACAAAGATGATTTTCTGTTCCACATAGGTATGGAAAAACTCGAAACCTTGTGGGATAAAAACTCGATTGTTTGGACAATGAACGACATTGGGCCATTTGAGCATAACGTTTTAGCCCATGCGAGAGCACATCGCCTCAGCGCTTGCCCCACTCCCGCCTGAAGGGAGAACAGAGGCCGTCAACGTAGTTGACGGCCTTCTTTATTTAATGAGAAAGAAAACGCACATGTTTTCCTAAACCATAATATTTACCCGCATCGAACGCAATTAGTATAAGAAATACGCCTATGTAGATAATATGATCATCTACAATAAAACCATTCCCGACTTTCGGAAATGTAAGAGCTGGAATATAGTATAAAATCATAAGCAGGATACCACCGAGAGATGCGTATCGAACAAAAATACCGAGAATGAGAGCAACACCGACAAGTGTTAGTCCCCACTGATTTGCTAAATCCACCCACCAAATATTCCCCTCTTGTGCAAACCATGCAAATAATTCTGGAAACGTTTTTGCATTATTTAAATACCCCGCGGACGTCCATTCAGGATTAAACACCTTAGTAATGCCGGCGTAGAAGAACAACCAGCCTAAGCTGATACGAGTTAGAAAAAGAATTATTTTTTGGCTTTTAGTCATAGCTCTATTGTATACCCAAACAATCTAAGAGCCTGTTAATTACTACTCGTATCTGAGTGCTTCAATCGGGCTTTTTAGTGAGGCTTTTCGCGCAGGATAAATGCCAAAAATAAGCCCAACGAGCGTCGACATCCCAATACCAAGAACTGCACCAAATATTGGAAACACAAAGCCCCAGTTAAGACCAAAACCAATGCTGATTACAATAGATAAAATATATGAAAGACTAGCTCCAAGTACAATACCGATTACACCACCGATAGCCGTGAGGATCACGGCCTCGAAGAGAAACTGAAACAAAATATCTTTATTTGTTGCTCCAATAGCTTTTCTTAAACCAATTTCCCGTGTTCGCTCGGTAACCGAAACCAGCATTATATTCATAACTCCAATTCCACCCACAACAAGACCAATAGCAACAACAGAAGACAGGAACACGGTTAGCGCACCGAGAATGGTCTGTACTTGATCTACTATTCCCTGTTGGGTTGCAACATAAAAATCGTCGTCTTCAGGGTCTTCAATTCCATGCACCTCACGAAGTGTAGCTTCAATATCCTGAACAGTTCGTGCTACCGACTCAGGGCTATCTGCTTTAGTAATAATCTCATGAAAGTAATCAATGCCAAGTAAATACTGTTGCGCGGTAGTGTACGGAATAATAACCATTTCATCAAAATTTAAAAACGCCACCTGTCCTGTTGCCGGGAAAATGCCTACAATACGAAACTTCCTATCTTTAACTCGAATAAACTCCCCCAGTGGGTCAGATAAACCAAAAAGCTCTGTAGCTACCTTGTCCCCTATTACCGCGACAGAAGCATTTTGTCTTATTTCCAACTCGCCAAATAGCGCCCCTCTGTCAGGGAAAATATTAAACGAATTTGCAAAGAACTCTGCTTCTCCACCCATAACCGTAGCTCGGTATGTCTCCCCTTCAAAAGAAACAGTACCAGGAACGAGAAGTACCGGACTTGCGGTAATCAAATGCGGAACATTGCTTTTCTTCCGAAGAGCATCCAAATCTCTACTTTTCAAAGACGTTGCGAATAGTGTATCGCCTAAATCTGTTGGACCTGAAGGCTCTTTGCCGGGACGAATAACAACCGTTTCCGCGCCGAGTCCTGCTATCTCATTTAAAATAAGGTTTTCCGCTCCCTTACCCATCGACATCATTAGAATAATAGCGGTTATTCCAATAACAATACCTAGTATTGTTAAAAGTGATCGAGAAATATTCGACTGCAATCCCCGTATTGATGTTTTTAAGCTATCTTGTAACTTCATGTTATTTAATGAAACTACCTGAACCAAACTTTCTATTTTCAACAGCCACCTCCTTTTCAAGCAAGCCGTCACGGATGGTAATAATCCTCTCCGCGTACTCTGCGGTATATGTTTCGTGTGTGATTAAAATAACAGTATGATTTTTCTTCTTATTCAAGTCACAAATAATATCCATAATCACCTCTCCGGATTTTGAGTCTAGATTTCCGGTAGGTTCATCCGCAAAGATTACATTTGGGTTATTAACCAAAGCTCTCGCTATCGCAACTCGTTGCCGTTCACCACCTGAGAGCTGTGAAGACATGTGCTCTATTCTGTGACTAAGTCCTACTGATTCAATAGCAGAAAGCACTGTTTCTTTTCGCTCATTTTGAGGAACTTTTGAATACAGTAACGGCAACATGACATTATCAAAAACAGTTGCTCTGGAAAGCAGGTTGAATGACTGGAAAATAAAACCCATCTTTTCATTTCTCACTTGTGCTATCTCGTCTGGAGTGTAATCACGATACCTTTTACCCTCAAATAGAAACTCTCCCGCAGTATAGTCATCAAGAAAACCAAGAATGTGCAGTAATGTAGATTTTCCCGAACCTGATGGACCCATAATGGAAACGAAGTCTCCTTTTTCAATGGAAAAAGAAATGCCTCGGAGCGCATGAGTTCCGTCCGGATATTTTTTCTCAATATGTGATAGTTCGAAAAGTGGCATATTACTCGGAGTAATAAGTCACAACCGTTTCCCCTTCTTTGAGTCCATTTACTATTTCTATCATTCCGTCGACTCCACGTAATCCCGTAGTAACCTTCACTTCATTTAGTTCACTCTGACCAGCTACTGTCCTGACGAAATATTCACCATCCCTGCGGATAACAGAGCGCAACGGGACCTTTAACACTCCCTTCTTTTCATTTGTAACAATATCGATGTTCGCAGTCATACCCGAACGTACGCGTGAGTCCTTTTCATTAAATTGCAACGTAATTTTATACGTAGCAACGCCGTCAATAATTGTTTCTGCGGGATTTATCTCAGTCACCGAAGCCGGAAATACCTCATCTCGACCATAGGCATCCAGAGTGACTCGAGCGCTGTCACCGAGAGAAACTTTCGCTATATCAGCTTCCGGAATAAACGCATCTATCTCAAACAAATCTTCAGATATTATCGAGAAGTAAACAGTGCCCGGAGAGACAATCTCACCTACAACAACATCGCTTTTTGTAATAATTCCTGAGAGTGGCGCTGTAATTATTGTTTTACTAATCTGCGCGGTAAGATTTTCCACCTGCGCCTCTGCTGAACGTACCCGCGCCAACTGTGCGTCTATTTGTTCATTTGCACTTCCCGCATTCCCCACGGTTAAATCTGCTTTTGCATTTGCTAGTCCATTTTCTGCTGAGGTGACTTCCGCCTGAGCGATAGTTCTGGCATTTTCATTCATTACCTTTTGTGCGGTAATACTTTGGATACTATTTGAAATGAGAGTTATTTGATTTTCTATACTTGTTTTTGCACTACTCATATTTGTTTTTTCAGTACTACTGAGTTGGGTAGTAATTGGAATTGCATTCAAGAAACTTCTGATGCGTGTAAGTGCGTCCAAAGTATTTATTAGAAGAGCGTCTATTGTTGTTTGCGCATTGTCTTCCATGTAGACCTCTCCAAATAGCCCACCGGAAAGTTTACTTAAGGAATCATTACTCCATCGTCCGGCATCCTCTCGCCCCAGAAGAAACGCAACCGCTGATTCTTTAAAGCTCGCAATGGCAGAATCTTCGGTTGAGTAAGAATTAAAATAGGCGTATTGAATGTCAGTTGCAACGAGAAGCGCACTCTTGCCGGCAGTTACGGCATTTTTCATGAGCACTTCCGCGTCATTGTAGGCACTAGTTAAATCATCTTTTGCTTTTTGTATTACCGTAAGCTGTTTTTCAAGTGCGTTTGCTAGAGTTTTTTCAGCGTTAGCAACTCGCGTCTCGTATGAATCACGTTCCTCAGGGCGCAAACCACGTTCAAGCTCGAGCAGACGAGCAAGCTCTGCGGAAACATTCGCCTCCGCCTGAAGTAGCTGGGCGGATAGTTCACTGTGATCAAGTTCTGCAATACTGTCACCCTTTAGAATACTATCGCCTACTGTAACATTCTTTGTTGTTACTCTTCCTGAACGCTCAAAGGCAAGATCAACACGGTCTGAAGGTAATACCCGACCTGTAACAGTAACCTCTTCAAGAATTTCTCCCCTCATGACAATCTCTGTTTCGTAAGTAGGACCAGTATCTGTAGAGAAAAGTAGCACACCTCCCACAACAAAAATAGCTAGGATAAAAACGAATATGTAAAAAAGCGGTTTCTTAAAAAGTGGAACCATATACACTAGTATAGCATTCAAAGTGCGCGGAATAACCCACACTTACTGGATATCTTTTTCAGATAATTCAACAATCGCTCCAGGCTTAATTTCTCCTTGTATTATTTTATCCGCGATAACTTGCTCAATTTTTTCTTGAGCAAAACGATTCATTGCTCGAGCACCAAACTTAGGATCAGTGTGCGCATTTGCCACAACACCTCTTAGCTCATCAGTTATAACAAGTGTTATTCCCTTTTCCTTCATTCGTAGTTGAATTTCTCGTAGTATTTTATCCGCAATCCCTTCTTTATTTGCATTACTGATTGGATGAAAGAGTATAATTCCGTCAAAGCGGTTTAGTAGCTCTGGGCGGAAAACGTTATTCTTTATAGCTGAGCTGATTATCTCATCATAGTGATCTGAAAGTTTTTTATTCTTTGAAGAAATATCCCATATCACGTCTGCTTGCTCATTTGATGTAGCAACAATAATCATATTGCGAGCATTCACCCGCTCACCTCTCATATCAGAGAAGTATCCTTCATCGAGAATTTGTAAAAATAAATTATGCACAGTGCTGTGAGCTTTCTCAAACTCATCCAAAAGCAACACACCGTAAGGTTTCTCACGAATCATACTGGCGAGTATTCCTGACGTTCCAGTTGCGAACGAACCTATCAAACGCTCAAGCGCGTCTTCATTTGCGTACTCAGACATGTCGAAGCGAATAAGTTTATCATCTGATTTAAAAAATGTTTTAGCGAGTGTCTTTGCAACCTCCGTCTTACCTACACCGGTAGGACCAAGAAAGAGAAAAGAACCCATTGGACGATTTGGGTTACCGATACCACTGCGTGCCCGCCTTAGTGCATGAGCGATTGCGTCAATTGCCTCATCTTGACCAACAATTCGTTTATGTAATATTTTTTCCAACTGCATAAGCTGTTGCCGTTCTTCATCACCAACCTTCCCTGCTTTAATTCCTGTTTTTTCTTCAACAACCGCGTATATGTGTTCATCAGTGATTAAAGATTCACCTCTCTGTCCAACCCATCCAACCACATCATTGAGCAAATCAAGCCCAGCATCGAGAGAGGTTTTTGCATTAAAATAACGCTCGGCACTTTGAATAACTGCGCTAATTGACTGAATAGTAAAAGAAACGGGATACATTTTCTCAAGTAACAGTGCTTCGGTTTGTAATTCCCTCATTAAACCTTCACGGTCAATACTTGTAACCTGTATCTGCTCGAAGTGATCACGAATTCTTCTGTCTTGCTCAAGCACCTGATGAAATATTCCAGTTTCCGCCGTCGCGATAAACTGTATCACACCACTTCTCACGTACTCGTCGAGCAGTTCAATCACATCTGAAGATATTTCGTGGGCCCCAGAAACAAATTGCGGGAAATGAGTAATAGCTAAAATAATATTTCCTGCGTACATTGTCTCTGAGAGTATAGTAGAAAGTATAGTTTCAAAATCATTTTTATCCTTAACACTGGAAAGAAGTAAACTTCCATCAAGGAAAAATATTTGTTTATGTTCAAGTTCCGGCAACACCCTTCCCGAGGTAATCTTTATGGATAACTTCCTTACTACTTCATCGAGCCCTTCTTGATACCTACCAGTAAGAAGCGCATTCGACTCTCTGTTTCGCGCTAGAACCTCTTCCAAACGAGAAACATCTTCAGAACGAACTACGTTTTTAATTTCTTCCAGTGTTGGAGCTTCACGCCTGGTAGTAGCAAACTTCTCAAGAGTATAAGCTCTTCCGTATGACCAGTTTTTCGCTAAACCTTTTACCAACCCCAGCTGTTCACGGCTCCAGAAACGGCTCTTTCTTTTTTTATTTTGTATCCCTCTCATCACCCAAGTAGTCGCACTGAGCAGTTCCTTTTCCTGTATCTCGTGGCGCGATAAAAACTGTATAAGCTGTGTATCAGCAACAAGCAGGGCCTGTACGAATTCAGGCACCCCAACAACAGGTTCGCCTTCAACAGTAACGCTCATATCCAACGGAATTTGAGAATTATACTGAGCAAGAAAACTCGCTATGTCATCTTTCTCTACACCACACCGAAGAAATATCTTTCTACCTATTTCTGATGAAAGAAAACTGTGAGTATACGTATTTTCATTTCCCAAGAGAATTATCTCAGCAAGTTCATATGTACAGCGAGCCTGAGTGCTCTTTGATGACAGTCCCAGTACTCTAAAATAGAATGAATTCCAAAAGGCGCTTGCCATGAGCACAAGGAACCAAGCAACAAGCAGTAGTGCTCCAACACTCAGTATTAGTGAAATGTAAAAGTCAGAGAGTATATTTCTGTAAAACTTGTCTATCAAGAACGTAATACCTATTGCAGTGAGTAGTAGCGAAGCAATAAGAAATACTAATGTTCTTAAGAAGCGCGGAATATACCTGTTCAGCGTAATGGCATGTTGGTAAAAACGTGCTGTATTGTATACCTCTCGTAATATCATAGAAAAAGGAGTAATGGTGCTATACATAACGCGCCTAACAGTGCAGGCATTGCTATCCAGAGCAGATAAACGAGTACCACTCCTGTGACTACAAGCAAAATAAACAGCAGTCCGAGCAGAAGCACCAGGAACCTGAGTGTAAAACCAACAACGCGCATAATAATATTAACCGCAAGAACATCCGGTTGAAGTCTTCTCCCGCCCTTTTCATCAAGACGTTTAAAGGGAGCGAAGAGTGTTTTTGCTAAAATAGAAATAGAGAAAAAGTGATAGAGAAACCAGACAATAGTTTTCCCTATTGAGACCATCTCTGTAAGTGCACGCGTGTAGTGCCACTGTATGTAGGCGGTTAAGAGCATTACATTTATTATAGCTCACCTCACCTTAATACAAAACGTAATTGTAAGCTAAATACAATTACGTGCCTCGTCTAATACATGTTCAAATTCATCGACTATCGCTGAGCGAGTGCCGTTGCGCACTATCTCAAACACTTCCTCATAAAACCACAACTTATGACCTTTTGGTGCGTGAAATTTCTCCCAAATAAGAGCACCTTCATGCTCATAGGCGCTGATAAGCGACATAAGATTGTGAATCTTATCCGCTGCACATACGAGCACTGCTTCTTCGCTCGCTTCTGCAACAGACTTGAGATACTGTTTTTTTCTTTTTTCCCATGCCTTTTTTGTGTTTTTTTCTTCCGGTGATCCCTGTTCTTCTGTAACTGCTACCACTATCTCAAGCACCCTTCGTCCAAAAGACTCTTCAATAAGTGTTACTTTTTCTTCGAAAGGCAATTCCACATCTTCCAGAATATCATGCAAAAGACCCGCAATCAGAATATCTTCGTCTCTCGTATATTTTTTTAGTATGTACATTACCGCAACAGGATGTGCGATGTAAGGTATTTTTACTCTATCTTTTCTATACTGTCCTTCATGTAATAATGTTGCTAATTTTAACGCTTTATCAATACGTGGTGTAAATGCCATGTAATAAAATTAAATAATAGAACCCCACCGTGGAAGAAAAAACGACCCACCCGGTACTTCCTTCAGAAGTACCGGGTGGGTCGTTTTATTGTTTATCGAAGTAGTGTATTCATTGGGGAAGCTCTATACTAGCACATCGCCCAACAATCAGTAAGTGTGGAAAAGAAAAAGAGCCCGGACAAATGTCGGGGCTCAAAATCGGAAATCGTTTGAAGCAAGGCTTCATTTGATTGTTGGAAGGTAAATCACCTTCCGAAAGAACTAATGTAAGACCTGCTTACATACTTATATTAGCAAGTATGTATAATTTTGGAAATCAAACCTGTGGATAACTATACATCTCTCCCTACCGACATAAATGACTTTTTACTTATATGTGCTTGACTTTTACAATCTCGTCGTGATAACATTAAATTGCATTCGGGAACCGTCACTCCTTCGGGACTGGCGGTTTTCATTTTACGAACTCTCTATATTAGCCTTCCATCTGTTTATCTCTAGAAATCTTACTCTTTTACTTTCTTGGCCTTCTTCTCGCAAAATTGATCTTAAACGTGTTGAAAAACGTCTATCTCCCCTTTTATTTCTTTTTTGACTGGAAACTATCAAAACAGTATTTTTCTTCTCAAGTAAATTTCTTATAAGATAAGAAAAATCACCATCCCCAGTAAAAATCAAAGCTTCGTCACCTTCTTTCAATACATTTAACGCATCAACAGTAAGCTCAACATCACAGTTAGATTTTTGGTTTCCGTTTATAATGTATTTGTGTATAAAATCTACCCCACAAGAATCACACTTTACGATCAAATCTTTTTCTTTATCTGGATGTATATGTGTAGGTTTAGTTCGAACTTCGTACCCTATATCTTTTCCAAGTTTTTCTAGAAGTTGCTCCTTTTCCTTTTCTCCTTTATATCCTTTATATCCTTTATAAAAAAATACCATTTCGCAGTTCCACTTTTCATTTGTTAAGAAACTATAAAGCCTCTCCCAGCTAATATGAAAGTCTAGACATTCCCTGGTTGTACCTGTTGTGTTGGGTACGTCTATAAACGCAAACCTTTTCATACATAAAGGATTGTACCATACGACAATAGAACCTTTTAATTACAAGAGAATTTACCCATGCAATAAAAAGAAGATGTCACTAACTACTACACCACATTCAACATATAAATTCTCACCGTAAGAATTGTTGCAAATGCCACCCATAGAAAATACGGATACAGTAGCATTGCCGATATAATTGATATTTTGCGAATAAAGTGAATTAAAAGATAAATAGAAAGGAGCAATAATAGCATATCGAAAATCGCATACCCTATGGCATGCTCTGTAAAGAAAAAGTAGCTCCACAAAACATTTGTTACGGCGTTTATTAGAAAGAGCCCCGTAACAATGTAATTCCTTCTTCCTATAACCCCCCTACTATAAAAGATAATCGCAGATATACCTGTTAAGAGATATATAATCCCCCACGCAATTCCTATGACACTACCGTCAGGAGTCCACTCTGGGAGTGTGAGTGATTCATACCAAGATATCCCTGTTTGAGAATCGGGAGTAAACCCTGCAGAAGTAAACGACGAGCCGAGATAAGCAACAGCACCTACAACCAATGCGATACTGAGAATCTTTAGAATGCGTTGAATCATACATTTATTGTATGACCATAGTGTGCAAAAGTAAAATACTATCGCGTGAAGGTATCAATGCCAGTGTGCACACTATCTCCTATTCCCTCTACCAAAGGAACAACAACATATTCACTGTGGAAGCTATAGGACGATGCAGGATCAACTACTACAGGAAAGATCAATGCGGGAACAAGAAGCTCGTTGTTGGTACCATCATTTTCATTGTACACCCATGTATGGAGTAGCACGTGCTCTGGAGTTCCAAGCTGTATCGTTAGCACCTCCTTTTTAATGTCCTCACTATCTGGATACCATGAGGAGTTGCTTCTATCGGTAATTTTTGCGAGTACTGTACTCCACTCTGTTATAAGTGGATACTCTGAACGCTCGTATGATTGAGCGTACAAATTATCAACATTTGAAACTTTCTTGTGGCGAACATTTACCTGTATGTTCATACCGAACGGATTTCCTCCTCCATCAAATACCGGCACGTCACTTATGGTGAGCGGGTACACAAGTGTCGTTGAATCAGGAAGCCAATCAGCTGGTGAACTTTCTGTTGTTCCTCCTTCTGGTGAAAGCATCACGCTGTCCCACATTTCATCATTTCTCAGAACCGGGTCACCAAATAGAGAACTGTCAATTTTATATTCTTTCAAGAAACTGTTGGCAATGCGAACCGCATCCTCCTTAGACATTTGAGAGGTAATTGGTTTTAGTTCTTCACCTGGCGTATTCCACTTACTCCAATTTGGACCTATGTAAAGCGCCCCTTCTTCGAAGTTTGCCATTATTTCATACCCTAGCCGCTTGTCTTCATAGAGAGACAAAGTGCGTAACTTTACATTACTGAATGAAGAAAGGTTCACATACCCCAAATCAAACGAGGTAAGCGGAGCAAGTAGTTTGCTCGCATCAGTACGCTTTGCAATACGGCGATACACAAAACCTGTCTCTTTCGAAAGAGCGACCTCATCCCCAACATACTCAAATTCATGAACGATAATTACACTTGGTGGATACGGCATAATCATTCGTGAATCAGGCATACTCATTGTTCCTATATTTCCACCACCTGCTCCTGCACTTACTCCCTTTTCATTTGCTACATAAGAAGTATCTTCTTGTGCTCCCGTTACTTCTGGAGCACCTTCCATTGTCACTTCACTTGCACCATATAAAGAGCTTCTTGCTGAGTCCGATGTAGCTTCAGATTTTTCAGAAAAGGTACCAAATGCACCCGGCTTGGTATCAATAACAGAAAGCGCAAAGAAAGACTGTTCTTTATCTTTAACTATTGGAAGCGCTACAAAAAGCACAATAAGCGCCACCGGAATAAAAACTTTCGGCTTACTTATATTCGCAAAAAAGGAAAGGAATGAAGGCTGTGAAGAACCCATGGGTTGTTTTGACAATTCTTCCTTTAGTTTTAGCGCAAAGGAATGGTCAAACTTCGTATCCGGCTTCATTTCAATAAGCGTCAAAACAATTTTCCGCAACTCTTTTTCTTTGTCTTTGAGTGTCGGATCAATGTCGTATAGCTCTTGCAAAATGATGTCAATATTATTTTTCATAATTATAATTTAAGTAACAATACTACGTATGACGCCATCGGTAGTGCATCACGAAGTAGCGCAACAGAACGTGAAAAAGACATCTTACAGGCACCTTCACTCTTCCCCACTATTTTTGCAATCTCCTTATACGGCAGTTCATCCCACACTCGAAGCATTACCACTTCTCGCTCATGCGGAGCAAGACCATCGAGGTGTTTCTTAAGTGCTTCGAAAGTAAGCTTTACATCAGTATCAAGCTCAATGGTTATTCCCGCATCAGCAACAGAGGTATCCCAAACGTCTTCAATGTCGCTGTGGTTTCTATGAGATTGTTTTCGATAGTGATCAGTCACGAGATTTCGCGCTATTTGATAAAGCCATGGAGAAAACGATCGGTTTGTATCTAGCTGGGCAATATTTGCCAATGCTTGATAAAATGTTTGGCTGGTAATATCTTCAGCCGTTTCCTTATGGTGAGTCTTATAGTAGATAAAGTTATAAATTCGAGAAACATAGTGGTCATAGAACATACCAAAAGCACTATGGTCTCCCATTCGAATCTTTTCTATCAATTTCTTCTCATCTTTATCGTCCATATGCAGACTTATAATATAGTACGAAACATCTCTCCATTAGTAACAACTACTTAGCAGTAAGCACCCGCCGTAGCACCGGCTCCACCTTATCCGCAATACGTATATATCCCACGTCGTTGGGATGAATCGAGTCTGATAGTAAATCAGGCTTCCCGATAATACCATCGAGTACATTAGGTACATACCCCGCCTCAAGCTCTCGCGCCAAGTCTCGATAATCAGAATCGAAGTTATCACGTAACAAACCTCCTCGCACCCCAAGCACAATAACCGCACTTCCAGAATTTTGAATTCGAGTCACTATTTGCCGAAGGTTTAAAAAGAGTGTACTTTTCGGAACCTGTCGTAAATAATCATTTCCACCTATAAGCACAAGCACTACCTTAGGATCATGCTCAAGCACCTCGTCGATACGAAGGAGCGCTTGCGCACTTGTATTTCCACTCACACCAAGATTAATTATCGGCTCCCCAACACGCTCTGAAAGCAAAGTGACAAAATCATTACCATCACTGGCGCCGACACCTTCAACCAAGCTATCGCCGAACGCGACAATAGTTGTTCCATTTGAATTGATATTTTTAATAACCTCGTCATCACGAGTTATAAAGAAAAAAAGTGCACCCGCGAGCGCTATAACTAAAACCAGTACGACTGCATTTCGATGTTTTCTTGTCATAGGTACAGTATAGCAAATTGTCCTATGGAAACTTATACAGTGGGAACAACGGCGCGAAGTCTAGGACTTCTTTCCTTGTGACACTCCTCACAACACAACATTTTTGTAGAGGGGACGGTACTGTCGTCATTAACATAGTGCTCAGTCTTTTTCTGACAGAACGTACACGCACCAACCACTTCCCTCCTTTCCATTTCTACGACAGGGGTCGTCATACGATTATCAAATACAAAAAGTGTACCTTTAAATCTTTTGCTTGGGTACTTTTGCATGTAGGTATGAATACCATCCTTAAGCTGATAGACATCAGTAAAGCCTTCCTGCTTCATAAGGCATGTTGCCTTTTCGCATCTGATACCACCGGTACAAACTGTAACAATTTTTTTATTCTTAAGACGGGGATCACTTTTCAATTCCTTCAACTTCTCCGGAAGGTCACGAAAGTTTTTCAAACCAGGATCAATAGTCCGGTCAAAATAACCCGACACAATTTCATAGCTGTTCCGCAAATCAAGAACAACAAAATCTTCATTCTCTTCGTACCACCTCTCAAGCTCGCTTGCTGAAAGCTCTGTAGCGGTATCCTGTGACGGATTAAGTTTTCCTGCACCGAGAGTAACCACTTCATCACGAACTTTTATTTTTAGTTTATTAAAACCATTCCCGTTCCCAAGGCTCTCCTTAAAGGACATTTTCTTAAAACGAGGGTCGCTCACTAAATGCTTCTTGTACTTTTCCACCGCATCTCGAGTTCCTTCAAATGTTCCATTAATACCTTCCTCTGCAATAAGCATTCTTCCGGTAAGTCCGAGCACTTTGCCTACAGCAAGCTCGCGCTCCCGGAGTGCTTCAGGATCACTGATATGTGTAAATTTATAGAATAGTAAAATTATGTGCTCTGTAGAGTTTGTCATGCTCTATATAGTACAAAATACTCCGTTTTCCGCAAATGGCTGCTTGATTGACAAGTATATATTACATGGTATCGTAAGCGCAGTATGATAAATGCAAAAAAGACGAGGGTGAGAATTGCAGGAAATGCAAAGAACATCCGAAAAAAGGAGCCGTCTCACTGGCGTTGCTTTATTGGTAACGACACTACAGAACACAAGCTAAATAGCTGGAAGCTCGTGGGAGTTGCCACTGAAAACAACGTAATGCCCGGCACCAACCCAGATGGGGATGAGTTTGGACTTGTTGCGTGGATTGATCTATACGGTGATGTAATCATTACCGATGAGAAAAAAGCAATCGTGCACCTACTTACTTGGTGATCGTGGTGACTGAAAGCACAAAGAGCGCGTAGTATACCGCGCTCTTTTTTATTTCTTTTTTTGTGTGGATCCGTTCATTCCACACCACGGACAGAACCACAGTTTTCTCTTCGGCGCATCTCCAATACTCCACCATCCCGCACACTCACCACATCGAAAATGTGACAACACCTCACGCGACACGAACAGTGCGTCAGTTTTCTTTTTCTTCTTCATTTCGTGGTCGCATCAGCGGGAAAATCTGCGCTTCTCTTACTGAAGTATTTGAAAGAAAACTAAACAAACGCTCAGATATACCAAAACCAAAAGTCGGAGGCATACCGTATTCAAGCGCCTCTACATAATCAGTGTCATTCATTTGCGCTTCATCATCTCCCGCATTACGAAGTGACTCTTGATGCAAAAAGCGTTCCTGTTGATCAAGTGGATCATTTAATTCAGAAAATCCCTTCCCCATCTCACTTCCGGCAAGTATTATTTGGAATCGCTCCACTACTCGAGCGTCTGTTTCACTTTTCTTCGCAAGAGGTTCAAGGTACACCGGTACATTGATCAAAAAGCCCGGACCTCCAATACTTTTTCTTAGTACCTTCCAAAGTGCGTCAACACCACGAGGTAGTGAAAGCGCAGGGTCGCCCGCGTCTTTGTGTTTTATTTCAACAAGTTTTGCGCGCACTTCCTCAAGACTCACTTCTCGAGGATCAATACCATACGCATCTTTAAGTAAAGAACAAAAATCATATTCAACCCACTCTGCTCCCAAATCAATAGAGAAATCACCGATGGTAAATTCAAGTGTTCCAAATGTCTTTTGAGCAACTTCTCGGTAGAGCTCCTTTACCATTTTCATTCCCTCACGAAAATCAGAGTATGCCTGATAAAACTCAATCTGCGTATAATCCTGAAGGTGCTCATACGACATTCCTTCATTTCTGAAAATTCTTCCTATTTCAAATGTCTTAGGAAGTCCGGCAACCATAAGTTTTTTCTGCCAGAGTTCACCCGCGGAAATACGTAAAAATAAATCGATATCAAGCGCATTGTGATGTGTAATAAACGGTCGTGCTTCAGCACCTCCTGTCTTATTTTCCAGTACCGGTGTTTCAACCTCTATAAAATCCCTCTTCAGCAAGAAGTCTCGCATTGTATTCCAAAAGACACTTCTTCTTCGCACCTGAAGTGCCAAGTGTTCTTGCAGAAGAATATCAATGTATCGTTTTCGATATCGTTCATCTTCATCTTTTATACCGAACCACTCCGTTGGCATTGGTCGTAAACTTTTTGCCAATAGACGAAACGACTTCAACTCAATACTTTGCTGTCCGCGCTTAGTAACAAACAACACTCCGGTTACTTCTATAAAATCGCTAGTATCAATATATGTTCCGAATGCTTCGTATATAGAAGCATCCATTTCGTCTTGCTTAAGGTACACTTGTATTTTCCCTGTTCCGTCAAAAATATCAGCAAACGTAAGTGCGCCGTGAGTTCGGAGAGAAAGCACCCTACCCACGAGAGTTACAACTTCCTTCTTTTCCTGAAGCTCCACAAACTGAGAAAGTGCTTCTTTTATACTGTGTGTATCATTTGCGGTATTTGGGTACGGGTTAATACCCTCCGCACGGAGTGCTTCAAGCTTCTTTATTCGCTCTGACCGTATTTCTTCAATTGATGCCATATCCACTAGAATACCACCTTTACTACTCTTTTACGAGTTTAAAAACCTAAAAACCTTTCGCCCTATTGCTGGATCCGCAATATCTGAAATTGAGAGGTGTTCGCGTCCTTTTAGGATTTCTATTCTACAACCAACCGAAGTAGCAAAAAGCGCCACTGGGTCTACAGAAACAATTCTGTCATTTTCTCCGTGGATGAGAAATATTTTTTTAGCATCGAGTTTACTGCTATACGCAACTGGATTATAGAAACGCCCGTTGAAAAGTTTTTTCCAGTCCTTCTTACTAATTGCATACAGTACGCCACTTACTATGTCAGTAAAACCACTTTGCAGTACATCGACGATATCCAGAATATCTTTATGGGGAGATACTTTTAAAAATGAACCTCCACTCTCCCAACTTCCACGATACCGAGGGTTAAACACTGCATACCCTTTCTTCGCCAGAGAGAACAGCAACTCTGTTCTCTCTGGATACCCCGGAGCGCCGCCAGCAAGAATAATAACCTTGCTTGTTTTCTTTTTTGGTAGTAAAAACTCGCAAACTATATCCTTTTTTATTCTCGTTCTTAGTGCATACATAGGACCTACTATACAGAAAAATATCTCCCTGTCCAAAGGAGATATGTTGCGTATTTTTTACTAGAATAATCCCAAGATAAAAGCAAAAGGATTACTGAGTGGAACGCTTGTTCCACTAAACTGAATAGTGGCACTTGTTAGAAAGAAAAGTAATACCAAAAGAAAGCACCAAACACCCAGCTCTGTTTTTTTCTCACGTTTTGTTTTTGTGCCATCATGAAATACGTATACGACGGGAATAAAAACACACCATACCAATAAGAGGGCTACCATTAGAAAATGTAGCCCTCTGTCAGGAATATAAATACTGTTTCCTATATACAAACCAAAGGAGATAAGAAACCAGATAATAAAGGAGATGACGCGATAATGAGAATGGTGTAATTCTCCTTTCTCAAAGCTCTTCATATACTAGTTATAGCGCTATCCTTAAAAATAGCAATTTAGTTATACACACTACATACTGCATTCACCTGCGACATAGGAAACCACTCGTGCATTACTACATGCATCACATGCGTTTCCGTATGTTTGAGGAACAGGATCACAAGGTTCTGTAATACACTCCACTTGCGTTAAACCACAAACAGGATTGTACTCTCTTGTACAAACCCTATCTCTTTGTTCCGGAGTACACGTGACAGCTGTAGCGTTATCAGGAGGAAAAAGATCATCATTGGTAAGTTTCTCTACAAACGTAACCCCTTCATGTCGACACTGACGAGGGTAACTTTCCATTACCGGATTCCCCGCTTCTACACACTCCTCAAATGAAGTAACACTTGAAGCGTCCTTAGTTGGAGCTTCGGCAATATTACCTCCGATTAAATATCCGAGCACAAAAACAAAAATAAGAGCAATAGAACCTATAATGTATTTCATAATTTTATTTTACAACTCTCACACATTTACGCAAGAACTCTACTCCTCTCTCTTTCGCACGCTCCACTGATACAGCACAATAGCGGTTGAAGTAGCCGCATTGAGTGATTCACAGCGCTTATTCATAGGTATAGAGAGATGAATATCACATAGTTCATGAGTAGCCTTGCGCAACCCTTCCCCTTCGTTTCCAACCACAAAAACCGCTGGTGCATCAAATTTCTCAGTTGGAAGTGACTGCGCCCCCTTTTCATCGAGTCCGTATACCCAAAACCCTCTGTCCTTCAAATCACGCAATGCATTATTCAAGCTGGGTATTGTAACTATAGGTATCTTAAATATCATTCCCGCAGAAACTTTTGCTACCGTACTTGTTATAGGTGCTTGGTTATGTTCTGGAACTAAAATACCCGCAATACCAAATGCAGTGCTTGAGCGAATAATCGCTCCGACATTCTGTGTATCAGCAAGCTCACCGAGCGCTACCAAACCGGTTCTTTCTGTAATTGATAACTGCTTTACAAAGTCACTGTAGGAAACAATCAATCTTTCAGTTGAAATACTAGCTATCACGCCTTGGTGAACAGCGGAAACATCGACATCTTTGGGCCACGTTTTATTCGTAAGCGTCTCAATTGAAATACCCTTTGAGCGAATTAAATGAAGCAATGCAGTATCGTCTACGTAGTCGGCAAGCAGTATTCTTTTTACTGCGTGAGACTTCTCGGTAAGTGCTTCATACACCGTGTGCCTTCCATATACATAGAGTGTGTCATTTGTCATACAATACCTGCAGTATACACAACATATTGCGATTGCGCACCACTCGTGCTCTAATAGCACAATGGGAAGGAAAAAACCAATCGGGAAAAAGTTCTGGAATAAAGAGTACGGGAGCAACACTCACCTGGCTCTTTCGGAAACACCAAGTGAGGATTTGGAAAAATTCGTGCGCTTTCTTATGCGTGATTCCGGGAAAAAACTTCTTAACCCAACCAGTACCGCCCTTGATCTTGGGTGCGGAAACGGAAGAAATTTAATATACCTCGCCGAGGAATTTGGAATACGAGGGGTAGGTTTTGATATATCAAACGAAGCAATAAAACAGGCACGGAAAAGAAGCTCCGAATTACAACTACAACTTCAATACGAAGTACGCTCTATTGCCGAACCTATTCCGGTACAAGACGAGAGTCAGACATTAGTACTCGACATGATGTCCTCACACTTTTTAAATGAACAAGAAAGAAAAAACCTCGTCTCTGAAGTTGCTCGTGTATTAAAACCGGGAGGATGGTTTTTTTGGAAAACGTTTCTTTTAAATGAAGACAAACACGCGGAACGCTTACTTGCTGAACATCCTGGAGAAGAAAAAAATACTTATATTCATCCAGAAATAGGAGTTGCGGAACATGTTTTTACTGTAGATGAAATTGAAGAACTACTTGGTAACAACTTCATTATCCACAAAGTCCTCAAATCCCACGGCCACAAAAGAAAGAGCGGAGGAAAAAGACGAAGTGTATCAGTCTACGCAGAGCGAAACTGGTAAACCAATATCCTTTTCACTCTTAATCAAAGATAGTAAGCAGGTACGTGTCTATTGTTCGCTGGTCTAAATCATAGAAATGTTTTCCTGTTTCGTATAAATGGGTAGCTAAATCTATTCCCACAAAACGCCAGTGCCACGGCTCAAACACGTAATACTGGTTATTCTCAGGGTACGATAATGTAAAACCAAATCGGTGTGCATTTCTTACCAACCACGTGTACGCCGGTGTATTACCAAAACCGCTGAGTCCACCACCAATCCCTCGCGTCGTAAAATCTACCGCTGTTCCGAGCTGGTGTTCCGAGTACCCTTGATCAGCAGAGAATGCATTCGCTCCACTTCCGAAATTAACTTGGTATTGCGCTTTTAGTTCAGCCTGATACTCAAAAGACCGATATGCGGAGCGCACCCACAGTGCTATACCTTCTGCTTCCGCGGTATCCTGCATACTTTTTAGATACGGCCAGACATTTCCATGTATTTTATATTCTGTAGTTTCGTCATAGGTATAGTGAGGCTCTATAACCGTAAGTTCTGCTGGTAAATAGTGTTCATTCAAAAAGTAAACCTTTGAGTATTTCTGCAAAAGCTCCTTGTCAGTTTCATTCAGCTTTGTAAGTGTTGTTACAGCGTCAGTAAGCGTACTTACTTGTTCAGTAGCTATTTGCACTTTTTCTTTCTCCTGATTAAGAGAAGTCGCAAGACGGTCGCGGTCAGCAACGGTCAAGTTATAGTTTTGTTGTAATGACTGCAAAATTGATTGCGTGTCGCTTAAGTGTCGCGCGGTATTAGAGTGCGATGTTCGCTCATCGGAAAGCTCTGTTTCCAGAAACGCAACGCGGTTAGTTGAAGATGCGTACTCTCCACTTAACACTTCGTACCTGTCTTGCAACAACATGTTCGCGCGAACTGCGACAACCAGTCCAGCAGCGAGCAGGATAGCAACCGTGAGGGTGTATCGATTTGTAAATATAAAATCTTTTACCATAATGTCCTTTAAGTATACGCTATACTACGAAAGAAAGTGAAATTCTCTTCCCCACCACTATCCCTTCTTTTTTTCTAATATTTGCTTTGAGGGGGATAAAGTAACCCGAATTATTTCCGAGAGGAAGAAGCGATGTTCCCCATGTTGTATTACGTACAGAAACAGAAATGGGAACAAAATTCCATTTTTTGACTTTAGCTAAGACATTTTTCTTTCCGTGAAAAACTTCTTTTTCTATTGTCTTTGGAACTTCCACATACACCCACGGATGTGTTCCGGTAAACTCTTTTACTACTGCGGAAAAGGTGTACTTCATTCCATTTTACTTTTACTCTTCTTCGGAGTCTTGCACCTCTTCTGTTGTGCTTGCGTGCGGAGCTAGTTCAGGTAACAGTGAAAGTATCTCTTCTCGAGTTTTAAATCCATAGTACGGCTCTCTATCCACAACAATAACCGGCAAGTCGCCATTAAGCTCATAAATAGATTTTAGTATTTCCACAACGGATAACTCAAGATTGTAGTCAAAAGCATATATATGTAAGGTGTCATACTCTTCTCTTAAGCTTGTCAGCACATACCCCATTCGTTGACATTCCGCACAATCACCCTCGTTTGAATAAAAATAAATTACTGTAGCCGGTTCTATATCACACAAACGCGCTCGGTCGCGTACAAATAAGTAATCTCGTACCTGCAACAGTGAGTAATACTTCTTTAACGAAACCACCTCAGTATCTCGTGACCCTCGTTGAGCCTCCATCACATCAAGACGTCTAGCAAGAGTATTTATCTCCTCGATTAAAAGCGGGTTCGAACTTGCATCTTCATCGCACGATGTGTCAGAAAGTAAACGGTACTGTATCTCACTCTCAAGCACGCTTCGGCTAATCGTATCTTCAAGTGTCTTCACTTGGGCAATACGCTCATTATAAAAAAACTCTGAAGCGAGGTACATCACCCCAAATAACCCCAAAGTTATAAGGAAAACAAAGAAATATTTCTGTGTATTAACTATTCTCATATACGGCTAGCGCCAGCGTGCATTCTGACCCAGAACCAGATTATACACAGATTTCGCGAGCCAGAAAGGTGCAATCAGCCCGTAGAGAAATACGAAATAGATCAACCCACTTGATAAGAAAAGTTTTCTTTTAACCATTAACATACCGATAACAATAAATAGCAGTGTGACCACAACTAGTAAATATATTATCAAACGTTGGAACTCAAGGTTAAAGCTAAACCATTCAAGTGAAGGTAGTGAAAAATGAAAACCCAGCACCGAATACTCAATGTAGCGGTTGTATAGTGCTGTCCCGATAAGCCGTATGTACTGAGTTGAAAAAAACAATGCTGAAAAAATAGATACCAGACCGAAAGGAAAAACCAAAAAACCGAAGTCACCATACTTTTTATTTAGAAACATGTGTCGGTAATCATAAAAAGCATTCTTAAGAAAACCTGACACCCACCGCACACGTTGCTTATACAAAGTTGGGATTGTTCGAGGAGATACAGTGTGTACCAAAGCGCTATGGGCATTTTCTATACGCATGTGGTTCTTCTGCATACGCATTGCCATTTCCATGTCTTCCGTTCCATACGCGTGCTTGAAGCCACCTATTCTCTCAAAGACTTCTTTTCGATAAAACGAAAAAGGTCCAGGCGTTACATACAGCCCGTGAATTCTCGACAACACTTTTCGCATAAACTGCCCCATCATATATTCAATAGATTGAATTTTCTGAAGCCAGTTAGTAGGAAAATGAATTTGCACAGACGGCGTGACCGCCATGATATCATTTCCCATTCGAAACACTTCAACAATTTCCTTGAGTGCATTTTTTTCTACAAATGAATCAGCATCGAGGCAGCCAATCAATTCTGAGTTGGCGTGACTAATACCGAGATTCATTGCGGTATGCTTTCCTCCGTTTTCTTTAGTAAACACAGTTACTTGCGGATTGTCCGCAAAGCTATTTGCAACCGCCAGTGTTCCATCGGTAGACCCGTCGTTGATAATAAAAAGAGAAAGTTTATTCTTTGGATACTCAAGCGAAAGAAGAGAGGTAATGGTGTTTGACAGTGTTTTTTCCTCATTCCATGCAGGGACCAGAATAGTCACACTTGGGTATCCGCCTGGAAGTCTTTTGCTTAGCTTCTTGTGTGAAAAAGAAGTCTTGTCCTCAATATAGGTATAGATAAGAAACACCTCAAAATAAAGGGTCGCAAAGAGCAATATGTATGTTGGTAGAGATAATAACCAGTCCATTTGGCACAGTATAGCTTATTTTAAGCCACTTTTACAGTGCATAAAGAAAAGTACTACTCAAGAGAAAAGACGGCACGGACCGTAACTATAATATCTTTATTCATGCTTTAGTATACGCTCCACTACTCTGTAAGTAACTGCTTAAAATTGAGTCTGTTTTTGGCTAACAGAAGAAGGAACGCGTCCAGACCCCTTACATACACCATACTTAAAAATCCAAAGAGCTTTCCCGCTCCCCTTACACTTTTCACACATTTTTAGATTAACTTTACGCTCATGAGAAGCGCCACCACCCATCATACCCATTCCTCCAAGAATACCGATATTTGTTCTTGTTGTTGTACTTCGTGTGTATTCAGTTCTCCTAATCAGGTTTTCCTCATCTCCTCCCTCCGGTGATGCTTCTGTTTCCTGTAATTCCGCTCGTACTCTTTCTATGTTTTCTTCATCTTGTGCTTCTTGTTCTGCTATTCTCTCCTCGGAAACTCCATCTTCCTCTTCAGTCGGAGAGTTTTCCATATCTTCCCCAGGCAAAGATTCTTCTCCTTCATTGTTTTCTGAACCTTCAGGAATAACCTCACTCTCTACATCTATCACTGGGCCTCCTAGCATAGACTCTTCTGTTGCTTCAGGTGTTTCTACATTCGAAGTTTCTTTTACTGAGTTAAAGTTTTCAGCTTGCGACAATCCTGTATTGTTATCAGGTATTTTTTCCATAGATATTGTATTACTTACTTATAGGTAAATTATACACCCGTATAGCTGGAAATAACAAAAAATCAATGGGTCGAGCTTGAAAGCCGTATTTGAACCTTTTACTACTACAATAACGATGTTTTATACCGCTCAGGCTGAAAAGAGTCTATGTATTCATAAGACTGGTTGAGTGCTTCCATTTCTTTAGCAATACCTTGCTGGTCATACCCAAGAAATACCACGTCAGGAGTATGTACTTTAAGCACCTGCCATGAACCGATATCCTTGTCTCCTTCAACAACTACTGCACTTAGGATAAAAGACACTATCTTCGCTACACGTTCATCCACTCCTAAGCTGGGCTTTTTTTGCTTGAGCTTCAGTACTACCTCATCGGGCGTAACTACAACGATAAGCTTATTGCATTGCTTTTGCGCTCTGGATAGAAAATACTCATGCCCTTTATGTAGCCGATCAAATACTCCAAAAACCATTCCTGTTTTATAGGTAGACATCTTATACTTCACTCTTATACACATCTATAAACTGTCGCATGTCCTTCACCAAAACCGCATCAGGGTTGCACTTCAAAACCATTCCATCCAAATACATCAGACTTCGGATAATAGCAAAAATACCTTTCTCAAACTTCATACCCGAGTTTACTCCGAGCTTAATGGTTAACATCATTTGTCGGGTAAGCGACACTTCACTCACCGTGCTATGTGTGTAGTTTTGATATAACTTTGCAAAGTCACTTTCAAACTGCGTGAATTTTTCTCCCCCTATTCCCTCTTCCGCCATTTCGTTTAAAAACTTTGCGCACGCTCTGTAGTCGTAACGAGAAAGCGCTTCGAAAAAGAAGAAGAGTCCTTTGCGAATTCTATCTCCTACAACACCAACAAAAGCAGTGTCGACAAAATAAAACTTTTTTCCGTCGTACAGTACGTTTGCCGGATGCATGTCACCGTGGAACTTGCCCGCAATAAATATAAAGAAGCCTTGAATGTAAAAAAGCTTAAGCATATCTTCATACGTAAACTTTCCTTGCTCTAAAAGCTCATCAACTGTCGGAGCGTCAACATACTCAGAAACAAGAATATTTTCTCCGGAGAGGTGCTCATACTCAGACACAAAAGCCAAAGATGATAAATCAAAACGGTCTTTATAGGCATCGTACACACCCTTTAATATTTCTTTACCTTTTGCTTCATTTCTCAAATCAAGCTCAGCAAGCGTGTACTCTTCAATGTCATTTAAAATACCCATCGGGTTCCCGACACTCTTTAGATGCGGTCGAAAGAATAAAATAAAAGAGAAAAATTTACGCATACGAGCAACATCGTGAGTAAAGCGGTCCTTAAAACTCTTTTTCAAAACCTTTATCACCACCGGAGTACCATCTTTAAGCTCTGCTCTATACACCTGTCCAACAGATGCAACCGCAAGAGGTTCACTCTCGATATGCGAAAAGTTATCCTTATACTTCTCACCGCCAGCACTACGTATCAGTATGTCTATGTCTTCTTCGGGAATAGCGCTATTGCTACGATACAGTTTTGAAAGTTCCGCACATTTTTCAGCACTAAGAAAATCCAACCGAAGTGCGTGTATCTGACCAATCTTAACCGCAAGCAAGCCAAGAGACTGAATGCGTCGTATGTTGGGAATACCCTTTTTAAAATACAATTCCCAAATCAGCCAGAAAGAATCGAAAATGCTCATGATGTATCATCTTTGGTTATCAAATCAGCTACTATTCTTCCGGACTCAAGAATAGTAGGTAGCCCGCTTCCCGGATGCGTGCCTCCACCTACGATAAATAGCCCTGGTAATTCCTCAAAGCGGTTATGTGGTCGCAGGTAAAGCATTTGCCCGAGTGTGTGAGCCAAATTAAATACCGCGCCTTTGTAAATCCCCATATCTGACTCCCAATCAAGAGGAGTTATTACCCTTTCTTCTTCTATCTGACTTTCAATGTCAGTCATTTCAGTACACTGTGCAATTTTCTTTATTACCAAGTCACGATACTTCTTTTTCTCAACCGCCCAGTCTATCTGCGCGTGCAGGTTAGGAACAGGGACAAGTACGTAAATTGCAGACTTTCCTTCAGGGGCAAGAGTCGGATCAGTTACCGAAGCGTTTTGGATATAAAATGAAGGGTCTGTCGGAAGTGTCATGTCCTCAAAAATCTCTTCGATGTTCTTTTTATAGTCAGACGCAAAGAAAATATTATGATGCTCAAAGTCATACTTCTTCTTTAATCCAAGGTAGAGCATAAACGTAGAACAAGAAAGTGAACTTTTTTCTATTTTCTTATCTGTCCAACTTTTTCGATATTCTTCCGGAACAAGTTTCGTCATGCCCGCTCCAAAATCCGCATTCATTATTACCGTATCCGCCATGTCTTTTGTTCCATCAGAAAGCTCAACTCCCGACACACTACCGTTTTCTACACAAACCCTTGAGACTGCTTTGTTCAAAACAATTTTCCCTCCCTCTTCGGTTACTACTTTCGCCATGGCTTCTGGTATTTTGTGCACTCCTCCAATAGGATGAAAAATACCAAACTCATGTTCTATGTAAGACAAAATAGAGAATGCCCCAGGACACTGCCATGGTGACATTCCTAAATATTTAGCTTGGAATGTCATGGATATCATCATATCTTCATGTCTAAAATATTTCCGCATTACATCGTGAAGTGTCCTAAAGTTATCCATGTACGGAAAAGCCTTCAGTAATTTTGGATTTAAGTAGCTATACCAATGCTGGTAAGAAATCTTTAAGCATGGATACATTTTTTCAAATTTCTTTTTTTGACTACTCAAATAGCGGTCGTATCCTTTTTCATCCCCTGGAAACAGTCGCGCAATTTCTGTCTTTAATTTTTCTTTATCAAAATGTACTCGAAAATCTCGCCCGTCTCCAAAACGCAGTCGATAGAGCGGGTCGATAAGCTTCATGTCGAGATAGTCGGACAGCTTTCGTCCTGTTAGAGTAAAAACCTCTTCGAATGCCTGTGGCAACATTACAAATGTCGGACCAAGCTCAAACGTAAAGTCTCCCGCTTTGAGAGCAGAAGTTCTACCTCCTATGTACCCCTGCTTTTCGTAAACAGTGACATCGTATCCCCGATGAGCAAGTATCATTGCGGAAGATAAACCACCTGGACCGGCACCAATAACGATAACCTTTTTCTTCATATGTATGCACTAATATACCACAAGAGTGTCGTATTTCCCCTTTTGTGGAACTATTTTTCCAAATCAAGCACCTGGTCAATACGAACTTGAGCGATAAAATCAGGAACGTGACTAACAATAATCATCGCGCCTTCATACTTGTCTAGCGCAGAAGCAATAATAGGCAAATGCCTGAAATTGATATGGTTTGTCGGCTCATCTAAAATAAGTAAACCAGGCCTAAGAAGAACAAGTTGTGCAAATGCCACAAGTCCCTTTTGCCCTTCTGATAGATTACCAATTTTTGTGTGGATCATGTCACGGTTTATGAGAAACCCTGCCGCAACAGAGCGCATCAGCTTTTCATCTTTTTCATCCATTGCATTCATAAGCGCTTCAAACGGAGTCTCAGAGAAATTTAATGTAGAGAAATCTTGTCGGTAGTACCCAATAACTACTCCGGAGGTTATTTTGTGAGATGCTCCAGAATCATCAACTCCGCTATGTTGGATGCGCGCAAGAGATTCAAGAAGTGTACTCTTACCAATTCCGTTTGGACCGATAAGCTGGAGGTGTTTTCTCCGATGAAGTACCATGTGTACCTTTTTTATTTTGGGCTTATTATTTTTTATTACCTGAAGCGAATTGATTGTCAGTACTTCTGAAGGAATATCTTTTTGAACGGGAATTTCGAAAGGTCGAATTGTCTTATCTTCTTTACGCACAGACACAACCTCACCCTCTAGATCTTCAGCTAAGTCTCTCATGCGCTTTGCAACAGAACGCATTTGACCTCCCTTGTGTGCGAAAAAGTTTGCTTTGTCTTTCTTTTCTTGTATGGTCTTTTGCAACTGAGCGTTCTTTCTATTTTCTTTTTCTATACGAGCTGAAATTTCTTTTACTACATCATGGTAGTTTCCATCATACTGCTCGACTACGTGGGTATGTACGTCGAGATACAACACGCCGTGCGTAAACGCATTTAAGAAATCCGCATCATGGGAAATTACCAAACAAGTCTTTCGGTACTTTTTTAAGAATTCGGTAAGGTGAGCAATCCCCGCTTTATCGAGGTTGTTTGTTGGCTCGTCAAGAAGCAGAATATCTGGATCTTGAATGAGCGCGCTTGCTAAAAGCAAGCGCGCCTGTTGCCCACCTGAAAATTCACCTATTTTCTTATCGTGTGGCGCGTGCAAATTAACCACCTCAAGTACTGCATCTATGCGAGGATCAATATCATACACAGTCTCTGAAAAACACGCCTGGAAAAATTCACGCACACTACACTCTAGTTTATCTCGAGGAATAACCTGTGGCGCAGTTGCTATCGTTACCTTTGGAACCACTGTAATAGAACCAGAATCAGGTTTATACATCCCCGTAATTAATCCAAAAATAGTGCTCTTCCCAGCACCGTTTTGTCCCATTAGCGTCATCTTTGCTCCTCGCCTTAAAACAAAATTCACCTCATGTAAAATGGGTGCGATGGGACTATGTTCAAAGCTAACAGCGTTAAACTTGAGTACCGTATCATTGCCGGACATCACACCACGGTAACAAATATCTGAGAAAAGTAAACAGCTGGCACTTGAATACGCTTACTGCAAACGTAAATACGAAGGGTATTATTAGTGGGTATTTCTAAAAAGTGGTGACTACAGCACAGAGAGGTGCATGGTGATTAACACACGCACTACACCTTACCCGAGGTGCGTATGGTCATTATATATCCATAGTTTCCATGGAAAGGGTTTCTTTGTTTCGTCATGCAAAAACACGGTAAGTCCTGTATTTTCCGTTCCGAGTGCTAACTGTATACGCTTAAATTCATGCGGAGTAAGCTCTTCTCCAAATAGTACAAAAGCGACAAGCGCACGCAGAAAGTAACCATGGGTTACCACAACCAGTGTTTCTTCCTCTCTTTCTTCAAGAAATTTGAGTGCATTCTTAGCCCGCGTGGTAATCCGATTGAAAGTTTCTCCATCTTCCGCCTTCATTCCGGGTGTACAAAGCGCCTTTTCCCACAATGTAAAAAGTTCCTCAGAACCGGTGGAGCCGATAGCTTTACCTAGAAGCGAACTAGGTTTAATTCGCTCAACAAAAAGATCAGAGTACTCTACCTGTTTACCTGTCATTTTTTCAACTTCAAGTGCGGTACTTTTCGCACGTGGATACGGACTTGAGATACAAGCGTCAAATGCAATACGTGAGATACGTTCGGCAACGCGTTTTGCCTGACTCACGCCAACATCGGTAAGTGGTGAATCAGAAGACTGATATACACTACTCACATTTCCTTCACTTTGTCCGTGTCGTATAAAATAAATTTTTTTCATAGGCTTTTAAGTCTTTTTCAAAGTATACCAAATAACAGTTTTAGTAAAAATACACAAAAAATAGCTCACCCAAACAAAAAACCCAAGACCTTTCGGTCTTGGGTTTTTTATCATACTTATCGACTGTCCTTTCCTGTTTCAACAAATCGGATACATTGACCTTGATTCTTAAAACCAAAATCTTCATATCCTCCCTTTTTACACTCATTTTTGTTTTCAGGATCTATCGGCGCTACCACTACTGCTTCCAGTACGAATTCACTAACAACGCGCAAATTCTCGTCCCCGGAATCCTCTGTAGGGTTAAACACAAAACAGTAGTTACCTGGAGTATCGTTTGTCATATCAATAGTAGAAGAAAACGATTCACCATCCCATGAGAAGGCGGTATTATTTCCTCCAACATTTCCGTAGACCGCACCGGTTCCTGACTCACAAGTACCTGCTCGCACTGCCCACTGTACTGCGTCATCACCGTCAAGATCATTGTATTCAGCAGTAAATGATACTATTCCACTTTGAGTAGAACCATTAAGCGGTGAAGTGATAACAGCCGTTGCAACGAACGGTTCAAAATCTGAAATTTCTACTCCCCCCACTGAATCAACAACTACATTATCAAGATATCCATCTAGACCAACATCGTTTGTTGATGTATCTCCGACATTAAGTGCAAACACACGAATTGTTGAGCTTGCGCTAAAATTGTCCATATCTGCAGGAGAAGAAGGACATGTATACGGTGACGCACTTGCTCCACCCCGAGTCGTTACCGGGTATGACTGTGTTGGATCAAACGTCACTGTTGTGAATGATGTTGTTGAACCTGTTGTCGGAACAATATCGTAACGACAGTCATAGTACTTATCATCATCAGACTCCCCAAAGTTTGCATACACATTCATGTAGAAATGGTTTGCATCAGTATCACTTCCCCCACTTCCTATCATAAAATCATATGATATTGAGTTAATATCTGCTATCGCGCTATTGATAAAATTTTCTCCAATAAATTTATCAGAAGCGTCTCCTCCTATAGGCAACACATACAGGCTTCCATCGCCAATACTTGCTTCATCTGTATTGAATTCAAATGGTGTTGCTGTAGAAGCGTCACGATTAAATAACCACCCTGGTTGGTTTTCACCTGCTGAAGTATCACCGCTCACTTCAACGACAGTTGCTCCCGCAACAGAAAAAGGAAGACTAAACAAAACTGCACCAAGTAACGAGAACAGCAAAGTAACTGATGTCGTTTTTTGTAATAGAGTACTCATATTTTATAAATAATTATATTAATAACTTGCTAATAATAACGAAAGGAACGCTGATTATTATTCCCGAACACTGTTAAGTATAACAGATGTGCGCGAAATCATATCAGAGAATCCCTACTTATATGACGAACAAGAATAGAAATCATTACACAGGTATATTCCAACAAAAAACCCAAGACCTTTCGGTCTTGGGTTTTTTATCCTTACAATCCTTAGATAAGGATCTCTACTTCCGCATCTGCTCTCAATGACTCAACCAAAGCTGTAATAAGAACCTGTTGCTTTTGTTGTATTACCATCATTTCAACCTGTCCATAAACCTCTTCAAGTGGTGGAACGTTATCACCGACAGCAACTTCGTTATATGCCTCTTCTACTTCCGCTTCAGTCGCTGTAATTGAAGAAAATTCAATCTCTTGCTCCAAGTAAGCCTCAGTAGCTAGCTCAGAACTAATCTGACCTCGTAAATCTTCTTCGGTTAGCCCTTCCGCTGAAAGCGCTTGTGTGTATGCTTCGTCATTTTCAAACTGGCTTTTTATAACTGTAAGTCGCTCCTCTACAGCAGACTCTTCAGCAGTAACTCCTGCTTCCTCTACCGCCTGACGGAGAAGTGCTTGTGATACAAGGGAGTCAATCACTTGTTCGCGAAGAAGGTTTGCATTTTCTGCATCGAGTGTTGCTGGGTCAAACCCTTGCTGTGTTGCAATCTGTGCAGTGAGCGCATCATACTCCGCGCGTGAAATCTGCTCGTCATTTACAACCGCTACAACAAGACCGTTTGCGCTACTACTATTAGCTTGGTTATTTACTCCAGAATCAGACCGTGAAGAAACGAACCAGATACCAGCGAGTATAGCGACAATAACAATAAGAGTAATAAGTACTTTTTTCATAACATTTTTTTATTAAATAAATTACACAACCACACACACAACATACTGGAGTTTTATATGGTTTACACCATTTTAGCAGAGTGACAGGTATGTGCAACCTTGCTTTTTTACATGATTATATGCGTATTACTTTAGAGCGATATGTGTTGAATTTGACAAAATAGTTTAAAATATACATAATTAATCCAGAACTCAAAAGAAAGGCTAAACATGGAAGTACATCTATCGGGATGTTCACGGATTGTGGTTCTAATAGGACCCTACGCATTCAAAATCGCCCGTGTTCGACCGCTTTACTGGACCTACAGGCTATTTTTCTGGGCTACGAAAGGGAAAATTAATGAGCGTTTACACACTCATCACCAAAGTAGATGGTACGGCGCTCTCAAGTACATCACTAAGGGAATTCGTGCAAACCTGACCGAATACAAAACATGGAAACGGTTTCGTGACCCAAACATTTTCGCCCCAACACTTCTTTGCTTATTTGGTGTTATCAATATTCAACGCAGAGGAAGACCGCTCGACATACATGAGTATCTTTCAGTGTTTTACACAAGCAGAAGTATATTTACGGAAATAGTCCGAGCATATCCGGATGAAAGGGATCTCCGGAAAAGAGAGCACTTCTGCTTAATTGATGGAAAACCTTGTTTAGTAGACTACGGAGAGCCTATCTCCGAGTACCACTTTTCTCGTTTTTCAAGACAGCTCACATTCACCTGACCCTGCACCAACAAAAACCCCCAGCATTTTTATGCCGAGGGTTTCTTTTTTACAAACCATTCCTTTTACTCTGTATCCGTATTCATTTCACCCAAAACTGCTGAAAGGTTTGTTGAAACTTCTGTGCCTAGTTCACTCTTTCTCTTTCCACTCGCGAGAAATGACCACCAAGGGTACCGCACTGAAACTTCCGCATTGCTGTCGATTTCAACCGTTGCTTGTGTGGTGATTGGAATAAAGCCAAACAGTCTAATCCTATTCGATACTTTTGTTTCAATTCTCTCACTATCGTATGACATTCCTTCTGCTGGAATTCCCCTTTCTCTCAAACCGACAAGTACATTCTTTGCCACTTCTGAGCGTCTCTCCTCTGAAGGTTCTTCTTCACCGCCATCGTTGCCACCTCCAAGTAAAACTGCAAAGTTTGTCGCTCTTCGGCTATCATCTACAGAAATATCTATTTCATCAGGCTCTATGCCCTTATTTTCTCTTGACTCTCCTTTAACATCATCAATTTTTATATATCCACTTGCTTGCTCTCTATCGCTTTCTTCTTGCTCTCTGCTACCTTCTTCTTTATCACGAGGCATATCTTCTGAGTCTTGCTCTCGAGTGTCTCTTTCTTTTGTTTCTTCTGAAGGACACTCTGCGAATTCGCACGACGGAGCTACCCTCCCTACATAAGAGCCATCGGGACACTGACGAGCATCAGCAGTACAAGCAACTGCTTCACCATCTGCGCTCGCTCGTGTAGGACGCGCTTCTGCATCCGTATCAGACCGCACACTACCCGCAGAACTTTCACTACTTGCGCTCGATTCACCATCAACTCCATCAAACTCAACATAGTACATTGCCTGCGCTCCGCCTAAAGGAATGAGCGTGAGGGCAAAAGCCCCGAGAAATATTAATGTAATTACTGCTTTCATAGTATCTTTTTTATCTAATAGACTAACCTCTTTAGTATACACCTTTTTCTTACTTATACTTATCATGAGCAAAAAACACCGCCCTATTGGCGGTGTTTTTTGCTCATGCTATTACGGCTGGAAAAGTTCCTCGGGAGTGAAGCGTACTTCACTTACTTCATCAAACTGCTTTGCGGTCTCACTAATCTGGGACCAGAGAATACCAACACGACATGAACCACCTCCTGTTTTATTATTCGGATCAGTAAAGCTCAATGTAAGTACACCATTCTCAAGTGACGCTCCCTCCAGAGCTACACCATCAAGCGGATACTCGGTAGTTATACCTTCTGCCTCTTCAGACTGTGTCAGCTTTCCCTCTAAAAGAAGACGCACGGTATCTTGTATTGGAGTTTGAGTTATAGGGATATCGCGCGTAACCGCAACAAGTCCGTCGCTCGAACACATCACATTTCCACTTGAATCAGTATCAAGTTCTGGATTGTAGTAGTACAGCTCTACGGTGCGCTTCGCTACTTCGCTTCCCATTGTAAAGGAAACAGGTATACGAAGTTCATCCGCATGCTCAGGAAGTCCTGAAGCATTTTGTTTTTCGAGAATAAGCGTACCAGTTTCTGTTTGTGGTTGAGTAAACGTAATAGTGCTTTCAAACGGAACAAATTCTTCCGTCATCCAGTCCTCCTTTGCTGTTGCGTAGTGATGTGCGAGCACAACACCATTTGCATCAATAAGCCTTACGGAAAAGCTCGCTTCAAAATACCACATGCCTCGCGCCTCTCCGCGAATAACAAGTGGTGAGTTTACTTTCGCATTTACTTCAGGCACATCAAGTACGATAAGATCACTCTTAGATTCTATGTGCTCTCGTACTTCAGACCCTATTTCTTCTCCATTTTCAGGAGTATTCTGTAAATCTTTTTTCTCAGCAACGTAGAGAAATGCCACAGACGCCACTATGATTAAGATTAAAATACCAAAGAGAACAGTGCTTGTTTTTTTCATATATTAAGTATAACAAATTATTTACTATCAGACATACTAGCCTGTATTGCTATATAGTACGTATCTTTATGACAAAAGACACAAAAACTCCCTGTTAACAAAGAGAAAAGCCCTTTTCCTTTAATTCCTTTCGGAGGCGCGCATAGTCGGGAATCCTCTCGGCAACCAAATTCCAAAAACTTCGCGAGTGGTTAAACTCCCTTAAATGACACAATTCATGGACCACAATATAGTCTTGCAGTTCAGGTCTGAGAAAAACAATTTTATGATTAAAGTTTAAGTTCCCTTTATCTGAACAGCTACCCCAGCGAGTTCTTTGGTTTTTAATACTTACTCTGTTATACGAGTATTTATAGTATGCATTAAAATAAGCTATCCGTTCTTTTACGAGCTCACGCGCGCGCTCTTTGTACTTTTCATACTCTACTCTTCGCTCTGCCACACTTTGCGCTGGTTTTATTTTTCTAAACTGATCTATTTTCTTAAGAATCCACTCAATCTTATTTCGCATAAACCGTTCAACAATTTCCTCTCGCAGCATTGTTGGCATGGTGACAAAAACCTTCCCACCCGGCTTGACTGATAGGCGCACACTGCGTGTGCGCCTATTTTTTCGCAATGTATAGGTAACAGCTACCCCATCGAGAGCAATAACTTTCTGCATGTTGTAATTGTACTACACTGCTACGAGCTCTCTTTAGAGCCATTTAAATGCGCACGCCGGCGTGCGCATTTAAATGGCTCTGCATAGCCTCATTTTCAGGGCATATTTTTCAGAATTTAAGGAGAATTCTTGGGTTAGAAACATTATTTCTAAGCAACTGTTGGTGTGATTTTGTGAGCAGTTTCAATAACTCGACGCTGATCCTCACTCGCCTTACGAGCTACTTCCATGAATACTTCTTTTTTTTCTCCCGACTTAGCTTCACGAAAAAATGCAGAAAAATCACTCGAATTAGTGGTTCGAGATGTAGTTTTCTTTAAAAAAGCTAGTATTTTCATAAAAATATTATACAATCAACTTCTCTAATGTATCTCGAGTATATGCCTCAGGCACGTGACTGTCAATCTGACTTATATTATCTTTATATCTAAAATCTGTGCCATCTAAGTTTTTTACAATAAGATGTACTTCTATCTTGCTACCAAACTCTCTCTTTAACTCGTTTACAGACTCTCGAGCTAAAAAATACTGCTCAATAAAAACTTCTCGTGGCACAACCCGACCGTCTCGTAATTCTCGTGCTTTAACAAAACTCCATGCCTGTACTGGATCCTGATATACATAAAGTATATAAACCGCAAAACCATGCTCCAGGCAACGGGTAATATTTTCAAAGGCACGGGCTTTATTAGTTAACGTACCATCAAATACATAACTTTGATGCTGATCTATAGCAGTATCCTGTATCTTGTCAGCAATAATTGAAGTAGCGAACTGAAACAACGACGAGTTAGTACCGTTGTAGTCTTCCATATAAGATCGCAACTCATCACTATCAATTCTTATTACGCCACCATTTTGAGGTGAAAAGCGCTCAATCAAACGTTGTGAAGCTTCTGTTTTTCCAGCACCAGGTGATCCTGCCATAAATACAGCGACAGGGTTTGCTTCTATCGGAAACTTCTCTGGATCAGTTAAATCCTTAGCAATTCGTTTTTTATTTTTACGAGCAAACTCGATAGCAATTTTTGCTATTCGTTCATTTTCATCCATAGTATTCATTATAACTTATCTGGAAAATTTCGTGAGGTTAAACGCACTAGAGGAATTTTAGCAGAATAAGGTTTCTGGAACTTTGTTCTCATATAATTTTAAAATCCAAGGACTCCCCTTGGATTAAACTCAGAAAATAAGACAAAACCATAGAAAAAGGCGCGAGTATGCTACTCGCGCCTTTGATGTTCTTGGTTAAACTAACCCTTGCCTCCACCACTGAAGGCGATGTCAATCAGGTCACCCTCTTTCCATTCAGGTATTACGTAGTACACGCTTTCCTTCTGGACAGAAAAGTTTATGTACACGCTTTGGCTGTCGTACAAAGCGGGATAATGCACCCACTCAGTTGTGCCAGCCTTTCTCACATAGGCGCCGGTAAACCACCTTCCTTCACTCGTATAGAAGGAACCGTTCACCAATCCACTTCGTTGAGCGGTGATGAATTCGACAGTGGTATTTTTCCCGACACCACCTTGTGTCGTGATCTCGACCCAGAAATCACTATGAAAAACAGTAGTGATTCCTTCGATTGAGGAATTCGCAGAAACGTCGTACTTCTCTGTAAAGATCCGCGTGCCAGTAGCCACGTCCCAGTGGTAAACACCCTCTTCGGTGTGTGCTACCAGTATTGCGTTCTTTCCTGCCAGACGCGACGGGAAGAATATTTGGTTACCAGAAACAGTGAGATACTGTCTAGCAACCACTTCTCCCTCCTCGTTTTTGTAATAGAAGGCGACGTGCCTTACCCCTTTCATGGTGATAGGGATATTTTGCTCCATTCGAAGCACAACATCTCCATACCCTTTAGGGAGTACATATCCAACACCTTTCGACGAATCGAGCTTGAAACTCTTTGAGCCACTAAAGAGTGGATGTCCATTGCTGGACGATACACTCGCGTAAAGAAATACCGGGTCGTCTGGATTTGTGACCGTGACCGTAAGCGGTACCGATCGTATTGTTCCGATGATACCTTCCGTCGTGGTTCCCAGCACCTTTCTCGATACGGAACTGCCGTTATTAGAAACAGCCGTTCGGACCGAAACTCCCACGACATCCGCAATTTCAATTGCGTATGTCCTGAGCGCGTCCTGTGAGCGTATCATGCTCAAAGACTCTCTCCCAAAAAGGGCACTAGCAGACAATGTGACCAACAAGGTCACCATCATGATTATTTTCTTCATAATTTATCTTTCTCTTTCTTTTCTCTGAAATTCGGAATTTGTTGCTATTCCAACGTCGGGTTGAGTGTGAGGTTGGTGAAGGTGATCGAAGTAGTCTTCTTTTCTGACACTTCGATAACTTCAGTGGTTTGATCTTGCTCAACATGAGTGCTATTCACACTCAAGAGAACAAGAGACAGTAAAAAGAGCAAACAAGTTGCTCCAAATAGTAGTTTTTTTCTCATATGACAATTTCCTATCCGTTCGAAACTATATCACATAATATGTACATTTGTCAAGGTTTGTAGCATTGCAGCGTCAAGTTTACACTCCCCAGTTCTCGAAGTCTCTCAACAG
>JBBDJV010000004.1:0-6598 GCA_040879725.1 Minisyncoccota bacterium
CAAAGCGTCCGACTTGTAAACGTTGCACTCTTTGCGCCTGAAGGAAACCTGCTCACACAACTCAAGAAACATGGATATACCGGTACAGTCGCTGCGTTTGAGGCAAAACTTCAAACGAACGACAGGGAATCTGCACAATTTAACCTTCATGTAACGCGACAATCCGATATGCAGGTGGAAGTAGAGGTTGTGTTCGATGATAACACCATCGACCGCTCACTCACGATCGACTGGGGAGACGGTTCGGTGACCGAGCATAGCGAAACAGGTTCATTCTGGAACAATCTAGTAAACTTCTTCCGTCGCCAGAACAGTGAGCGATACACGCATACCTATAAAGAATCCGGCACATACACCATTCGCGCTACAAGCACGATCGACGAACAGCGTTCTGTTACTGTATTCGTAGGATCTTCAAAAGGAGGTCAGTTCCTCACCGCTTCACCACGTGAAGGTACCGAACCTCTTTCCGTCCAGTTCGAGACAAACTACGGTGATCCGGAAGGTCACCGACCAAGTACACTCGACGCTGCTGACATGCTTCTTCGTTTCGGTGACGGATCAGAGGATATGTGGCTTGAATGCCCAAATCGTAATGACACAGGCGGGAAATGCTCGTCCCGACCCCTTAAGATCGACCACGTATACAAGGAGGCTGGCACATACACCGCACAGATAGTGCGTTCAGGCGGACTGTGTATCGATTGGTGTCCAGGAACAATACTCGAATCGGTCCAGATCACTGTGAGTGAGAAGAATGTCGTGACCAGCTTTTTTGAAGGTATCACCACCGCCTTCCGGAACGCCTTCGGTACCGTGATCTCCTTCCTCTTCCCTGACCGCAAGGGGGATGTCAATGATCGCGACTTTGCAAACCTTCCTGATACCAACCAGACCGAGCGACGCAGCGGTTCAATGAAGATCGGTGACCTTGAAGCCATCATCATCAACACCGGTGGAGAAAACGGACAGTGCGATGAGAACGCACCTGTTGCATTCCAGGCGTACGTCATCACCGTTGCACCTCCGGAGATCGGTATCAAGGGCTGCTCCCAAGGAACTGACATCTCAAACTACCTTGTGGCAATCGCCGGTGATCTCTCAAGCTTCCACAGTTTTGAACCACTCACCGTACAGGAGCTCCTCACACTCCCGATCTATCTTGGAAATGTAGCGGGAGAACTGGAGAATATTCTTGCAGACCTCGATGATGAGACCCCGTCAACCGAGATCAATGAGCTCCAGCTTGAGGTGAGGGCAAAGGACAGTGGTGGAAGCACAGTCATCAACTGGACCGATAAGAATGTATCGATCAAGCCGACCGACGAGCTTGCCTTCCGATGGGACGCCAGTGAGTATGACCGCTGTCTCATCTTCCTTGCGGACAACGGTAACTATAGCCTCACCCGTGGTGGCGATGCGACGATGCGGACTGGAAATACCGAGACCGAAGGATACAACATCTTTGAGCGCACTGGCTCCTATCGCATCGAGTGTGAGAGGAACATTGGAAGCGGCCATGTGATCAGTCACGGTGTCGTGTTTGTCACCGTTGATGAGAATGCACCACGAGGCGTCAATGACGGCACGTACACACTCGATGATGTCCGGTCGGTCGCGAAGCGTAGCGTGGACCCGGTACCTGAAGCGATCGATGATGAATACCTCGAGTACACCATCACCCTTAAAAGTGGCGTGGTGCATGTTGTTAAATGGGTGCACTTCAGCATCGACCAGGAGCAGGAATTCTTCAAGACCGGTTTCCGTGGTGATGTTGATGCCCTAATTGCTATGGCGAATGCCACCACGACCGGATCGTACACGGCTACGAATATAAAGACAGCAACCGTACAGTACGTTGATCCGAGCGACATGGTGGCTGACGAGGAATATAACGAGTACATCATTACTCTTCAGAACGGAACCGTTCACCGAATTGTCGTCAATGTGTTCACCAACAACTACGATGGACAACTTTTGGAAAAACTAGAGAAAAGCGGATACACCGGCACGCTTGCCGCGTTCAAAGCAAAGGTCACCAAGCTGGAGAATGCGACGAGTGCCCAGGGTGCGATCTCCCTCACCCCTACCGAGGGTGTGGCACCGCTCAATACGACGTTCACCGTCGTCTACTACGGCTCAGGTACACTCACCTTCGGTGACGGCGCCGCAACGCATCAACTCCCTGACTGTGTGAACAATTCTGCAAAGACCTGTTCGCAAACGGTCACGCACACCTACGCGAACCCCGGTTCCTATGCAGCAAAACTGGTGGTCGGCTGTCCGGCTACCCTTGCTGCACCGTCTGTGTGCGTCGGAGAGGCACGCGTTGAAACGCATGCTGTTACCGTAACTGGTGGTTCGCACTCACTCACCATGACAGACCTCGGTAATTCACGCATCCGGTTCAACGGTCAAACGAACGCTACCTATCCGGGAGGGGTGTTCGTGGACTTTGGTAACAACACAAATCGTGCGACGTGTCCGTGTGACGCGGTCGAGCGGCAATACAATGTTGCAGGAACATACACAGCACGACTGATCGGCATCAACGGAGACGGTAGTGAGACCACACTCGCTGAGCAGACGGTTGTCATTCAGCCAGCCGATCAGGGCTGGAAGGATGGTGGATGGTGGGGCAACCCATCGAACTGGAGCGGACGGATGTATGGTGCCGTCCAGGAACTATTCAACTTTGGAGCAAGTTCAGGTGGCTCGGACGGAAGCGGTCTGTAGCTCATCCTATCAGAGCAATCAGGGTAACGGGGCATTTGACGCTGACGGCGGTGCTTCAGGAGGTTCTGTATCCCAGATGCTATGCATAGCCAGTTTTGAGACCTTCGTCTGTCTCACATGACTGCTGGCTGTGTGGGACGATGTTAGAACTTTTATATTTTTATAAACTCCCCAATAATACAGACTTCCTCACCAATTTTCGCTTTCTCACGCGGGAATAATATGCACTCATTCTTTGATGCTTTATGATTGTAGCCACTGTCTGTTGCGAATATACTGTCTTTTGAAAGCCTTTCAAAATCCGTAAATTCCTTCATAAACTTAAACTGCCTACTCTTTTTATAAATAATTCTTTTTGCTTTAACATACTTCTGATCTACTACTGAAAAAGGAACTTTCGACTCAATACATTTAAAGTGTTGGAGGAATTGATAGATAGTATCTTCTGCCAAACTAATGAATTGTTTATATTTTTTTGTAGTACCGCACTCAACGCAAATGCCAATCTTTTTCTGCTTCTCCATGTATCCATCTGTGCCATTACCTAGGGAGCTAAAACCTGTTACCACAATTGGAAAGTTCATTTTCTTGAGCAAAGGAAAACCTCTTTTCTCTGAAATAGCGAACTGACTACCAGTCGGACTGTTATATGAATGTATATCTAGTAGCGCATCGCAGGTATCAAGCAAGTCCATCAGTTCATGTGCTCTTTTATCTTCGTAAGTATCACCCCGCAAGTCTCTCGAAAAAAGTCTATTAAGATTTTTATTTACAATTCGCTTATTCTGCTCAATTGCCGGCGGATTTGCAAAAACAAAATAGACTGTTCCCGATACAATTTCTATATTAGGAATTATTTTTTTCAAAGTAACAATTCCAACTTTTTCATTACCGTGAACACCCGCAAAAACAGCGATGGTTTTGCCGGGCAATTTTCCTTGCTTTTTTATTATTGAATTTGAGTACACAAAAGTATCCTAGCAGATTGCTTGAATTTCACGAGCTGGCCGTATTGGATGATGCTGGAACTTATTTAAGAAACTCTGATGACTCCAACTGTACTAACTCAGATGCCTTTTTGCCTGTCTTCGATAGATAATCTCCCACAAGCTGAAATCCTAGGGCATAACCTGCCCATTGAGGAATACCATCTTCGTCAGAGCCGAGTACCCATTTGTAATAGTCATCCTCAGTATTTTGTTCAAAAAAGTGAGGTTCAGCCTTTGCTCGGTATGCGGTAAGCTCCTCATCAGACAAGGCCTGCGACCATGGCTTTGGTCGTTGTCCATTAATCTCAATATCAAAGTGATCGGCTAAACCCTCCCCTACCACATCATCAAGAAGTGTTCCTGGCCATGGATATAGACGGTTGCGCATAGCATGATGCAATTCGTGCACAACTGTACTCTGAACCTCATTCTCAATGTGTTTTTGCACATTTGAATGTGCAGGATCGATCCAAACTAGTATCTTGTTAGGATTTTCGGTAGAACCACCAACCCCTGTTTCAGGTATAGTTTGTGCCACATCTGCACCTATAACAATTTCAATATCCGAAGCGTTTATCCCAGAACTTGCATCAGGAAGCACCGCTTCCAGAGCGGACTGTATCCGTGCTCTGAATTCATCTGATACTCCATCATCAAACAATATAGTCACTGAGTCCATTCCCTGAGTATAGCAAATCGAGGACTCGAACTAAATTTACCTTGATAAATAAAGCTAAATATTGCTGCTGGCTGTCTGGGATGATGTTAGAACTTTTTTAACTAAATCCCAATCGCAATCTGCCAATCCATAGGGATGATTGTAAGGTTTATTGGATGGGAGAATCCGTTCTCCTTCTTCCATTCAGTTAGCTTTGTTTTTATTCCATCCATCAGTCCCTGCTTCTCTTGGTTTATCTTCGCTGACATTCTTACAAAAATCTCAATAGGAGCTATTTGCACCTTTATCTTCGCTGAATTTGCGTAAACAAACACACCAGCAATACCAGTTGCTTGTGACACGATATCTCTTACTGCGTTTGAAAGTTTTTGCGCATCTTCCTCCGAAACCGAGGAATCATCGTACTCTAGGTTTATCAGTGGCATATAAGTGTAGTATAGCAAAGTTCGAGAGTGCTTTTCAGGTGCTTAGAAAACGTTGCAAAATGACGCTCAAATTTAGTGCTGGCTGTCTCGTGCTAGAACCGGGGTCGGTCAAGCCCTGTCTACTCCGTTTGGCCTCCTCTTAGCTTCCCAAAACGACGCGTCTCGTGCGGTTCCTAATGTCCAAGCAAAGAAGCTAACTGTTCCATACCAATTCCATATTTTTGACCAAGAGTTGAGATTAACATCATCAAAGAAGCAAAGTCTTTGACCGTACCCAATCCCTCTTTAAGACTACCTAGAAAGCTCTTTTCCTTCCCTTCAGGAAGACTCGCTAGTTTTTTATCAATTACTGAATGGAGCTCCACAAGCATAGTCTGATGCTGAGATTGCTCTTGTTGATTGCTTACCGTAATAGTAGTCGACGGCATCCCATAAAATGGAGCGGGTTCATCACTAAAGTAAGTACCATGAAGACGAGTTATCAAGCCACCTAATTTTGTACGATATTCAGAAACATTAATATAGTAATAGGATTGTCCGTTTTTTATTCCAGTGACCTTAAATTTATCAAAATTAAGGTCACTAACTACGTTTAATTCATCTATTGTACTATTTAATTGCTTCCACAAAGTTTCATCTCTAGTGGTAGAGCTACCATGCTCCCCAACACCTGGCGCTTGATTCAGATAGCCCTGCAATTCTGAATAAACTGGCCTGATTTTCTTCTTTTCATCATTCATAATGGCTATATATTACCTAAATAGTTAAGCAGTGAATCAAGTTTGTATAAAAAGAATGTTTTTTCTATCTCTTTATAATCATTATATTCGACTTCCCCGGTCATATAATTTGAACTCGCCCAAGATTGCTTCAATTCAGAATCTGGTATTTTGAACTCATCAATCTCTATCCCCGTATCAGCTAGAGAATTAAGAATCTGATGATATTCACTCACATACTTCTCATGAATCATTGGGTAATCCAAATTCTCTTTAAGCGAAGTGAGTCTGGCATGTGCCCGTTTATACTTTTCCTGATTTTCCATACATTGATATTTAAAGCGACTAATTTTCTTGCACTAAATTCCCAAACTGGTTCAAGATAGATGGGTCTTTAGATTGAGTGAAGTGTCCCGCATGATCAAAAACGCTTGTGTGAGTCACGAACTGGCTGAACTTATCGACGTTTTCTTGGAAAGCACCGTACGGATCATCTTTAGAGATAAGGAGGATTGATTTTGGCAACACATCTTTTATTTTCTCAATATCAATTGGAGTTTCGATCCACGATTGTGCAATCTCCGCTACTTCCTCGTCTTCAAGATTCTCAAGATCGAACCACCCAGCTACAAACAGCGCTCCGCCGACCGGAGTATTGATTGTTTCTAAATATCTCAAAATGGTCTGGCATCCGATTGAGTGACCGATGAAATATGTTTCTGAGTCAGGTGTACCAACAATCTCCGTAAGCTTGTTAACCCACTTTTCAATATCAGGGACATCGGTATCTGGCATATCGGGTACGAGTACTTCGTAGCCCTTTTGCTCGAGCTCGGCCTTGAGCCATGGTCGCCAATCATCATGCGATCCGCCCTCCCATCTATGTAAGATTATGACCCTTTTCATACACTAAATTATATCGCGTATTCCATAATTCCGTAGCTATGCAGAAATACGAAAATATTGCATTGACGCTCTTCGTGCTACGCACAACTTGGCTGGCTGTCGCGGTCATGAACTTGTAGGTTCAAGCACCACAACACATTTCAC
>JBBDJV010000005.1:0-37633 GCA_040879725.1 Minisyncoccota bacterium
TGGCATATGTTTGCAATAGTACCTGAAGGTGTTGCAAAGGTCATGATACATTACGGGTGCGGGACTGTCTCCTGTCCTTGTGTTGGTGCTCGGATATGCAAACCTTCTCGCAGACGGTTTTTCGATGGCGGTTTCAAACTATTTCTCAAATGAAGCACAGGAAGATATAAATGCACTAACTTTTGATAAGGGGCAAAATCGAAAAGAATCGATAAAGACTGCAAGTATGACTTTTCTTGCGTTTATCAGTATCGGCATGGTGCCACTAATTCCGTTTGTTGTTGGAGTCATGGGTGGCGGACTCGAAAGTAAACACTTCATACTGTCAGGTATTTTTACCGGAGTTGCTTTTGCATTTATTGGTGTACTGAAGGGGTATGTGACAAAACAGAGTAAAGTATGGAATGCATTTCAAACCGTATTGATAGGAGGAGTGGCGGCGTGTATTGCATTTTATGTTGGGCGTTTTCTTGAATCGCTTATAATGTAAGTATGAAAATTGTACACTTTGATGTAAATGAAGTAGGGGAGAGAATACTCTCAAAGCTTTCCGTTTATGGGGAGCAATTATTCTTTGTTGAGTCGGCGCATGAAGTCGACCGCGCACAGTGGTTTGAAGCAGAGGTAGTTACGGTAAATCACGAGTCTGATATAACTCGCGAAGCGATTGATGGGCTTCCAAATCTTAAGCTTATCGCTACACGTTCGACGGGGTATGACCATATTGACTATATGTATGCCAAAGAAAAGGGGATACCGGTTGTTACTGTTCCTGAGTATGGCTCACGCACTGTGGCTGAATATTCTTTTGCTCTTATGATGTCACTTGTGAGAAAAGTTCCGCAGGGTAGAGAGGTTATGCGAATGCAAAGCGCGCCGAATATAGATGGTTTGTGTGGTTTTGATTTAGAAGGAAAAACACTCGGACTTGTTGGCACTGGGAGAATAGGACAAAACATGGGTCGTTTTTGTAAGGCATTTGGTATGCATGTTGTTGCTTTTGATGCGTATCCAAATGAGGCGTTTAAATCAGAGTGCCAAGTGGAATATGTAGGTAGTATTGAAGAAGTGGCGGAGCGATCAGATGTTTTGTCTATACATGTGCCTGATTTGCCTGAGACGCATCACTGTATTAACGCTTCGGTACTGTCTCGAGTAAAACAAGGTGCGTATGTAATTAACACTGCTCGCGGTGGTGTTGTTGATACTATTGCTCTTCGAGATGTCCTTGTAGAAGGGAGGCTCGGTGGTGCGGGAATAGATGTTCTTGAATATGAAACTGAATACTATGCCACAATGCATGAAGAGGTTCCGTCACATAGTGATCCGCAGATAGATAAAACTCTCAAAGCGATACGAGAACTAGTATCCATGAAAAATGTTATCGTGACTCCACATCAGGCTTTTTACTCAACAGAAGCAGAGGAGCGTATTCTGCAAACAACAATAGAAAATATTATTTCATGGAAGGAGGGAGAGGTGCGTAATGGAATATCAGTATGAGTAGCGCCAATACTTTATTTAAGAATTTTGATACGGTTGCTATAACAGAAAATAGGAAAGATGCGCTTGATATTCTCTCGGCGGGACTTTCCGCAATCGACACTGAAACCGCTGTAGAGAAAGCGGTTGTGGTGAATGACGGTGTGCTACATGTAGGAGGAAAAGAATACCGGCTTAATGATTTTCAGTCTATTAAGGTGGTAGGTTTTGGTAAAGCTTCTTGCGAAGCGGCGTATGCGCTTGAAAGAAAAATTGGTTCTCAAATAGCGGATAGCGCGGTTATCAGTAACTTTGAAAAAACTTGTGATACTGGCATAAAGACATATGTCGGTACGCATCCGAAGCCAACTCCTCAAAACGTAGACCTTACGGAGAAAATAGTTTCTCTTACGAAAGATCTTACACATGAAGATCTTGTGTTTGTAATTGTCTCAGGGGGAGGGTCATCACTTCTGTGCTGGCCGATGGAAGAGTGTGAACAGGGTATTTCACTCTACGATAAGTTTCTCACGACAGGTGGAACTATAGATGAGATAAATATTGTTCGGAAGCATATTTCTTTGATAAAAGGAGGTGGTTTGGCTAAGTTACTCTACCCAGCAACTGTAATTGGTCTTATCTTTTCTGATGTTCCTGGAGGGGATTACTCGCTTATTGCTTCTGGTCCAACGTACAAGGACCTATCAATGGTAAGCGACGCACAGTCTGTAATCGATAAATATAATCTTGGTACTTTTAATTTGCTTGAGACTCCTAAAGAAGATGAGTATTTTAAAAAGGTACATAATGTACCCGTGGTTTCAAACACACTCGCGCTTGATGCGATGCGTAAGCGGGGCGAAGAACTCGGATACGTGGTTTCTGTTATTTCATCAGCGCTCTATGAGTATTCAAAAGAGTTGGTGCGAATGTTCCAAAGTACTGCGAGTACGAAATCAGTAATTCTCGGTGGAGGTGAGCTTCGTATGGTGGTAAATAGCTTTCCACAGAATAATGGTGGGGGAAGAAATATATTCACTTCACTGGTCGCCTTAGAGACTATCCGCGATGAGGAGGTGTTTATCAGTGGAGCATCAGACGGAAAAGACAATTCAGATGCACTCGGAGCTATTGCTGATGTGCACACAATACAAAAAGCAAAAGGGTTGGGTATTGAAATACTCCCATACCTACAGGCATTTGACGCATATCACTTTTTTGAGCATACAGAAGACCTTCTTTTCACTGGTCGAACAGGGGCTAATATTGCAGACTTATTTCTACTTCTTTCAAATGATAGAAAGTCCTCTGAGTAGGAGTATCTAAAAACTACTATTTTTTCAAATAGTGTTTCAGTGTATATACCCAGTCATCATCTTCTCCTGCGGTAAGTTTTTGTTTAAGTAGCCATTCGAGATAATCGGGCGCACTTTGAGCAACTTCCTCAACGGTTTTGTCTTTGTGTTTTCCGAAGTTAAACTTTTTCATTAAAAGGGGAGTGTCTGAGATTCTTTTCATTTCCAAAAGTGCTTCATCATCTGTCTTGGTATTTGCGCGTATTTTTTTCATAAGTCTGTCAAAGACCGCTTCGAGCACGAGCACGTCACCAAAGGCATCATGAGCTTGAGCGTTTGGAACATCAAGGTCCAGATAGTAACGAAGGAATTGCAGATTGTATTCAGGGATTACTCCATCTGTATCGAGGTATCGTGCTACACGGAGCGTGTCTATTGAGTGAGGTACAGAAAGTCCTTCCGCAACGAGCATGGCAATATCAAAAGGCGCATTATGCGCTACCATGATCGTTTCAGGAAGTATCTTTTTAAGATCTGAGAATGTTTTGCTGTTAATAAAGGGCGGTTTATCTGCAACGTGTTTGTTGGTGATGTGTGTAATGCTCATTGACTTTACACTGATTGGAACCGGTGGTTTAAAAAGCTCGTTTACCGTCTGCTCGCCCATTTTATAACAGACTTGGGTGAGTCGGTCTTTCTCAAGGTCATTCCCGGTTGTTTCTGTATCAAGAAAAAAATAATTCATTAAAAGTATTTTAGCATAAAAATACCGCAGGTGAGCTAGGCTCACCTGCGGTGTATAAATGTATCTTACGCAAGAAATTCATCTGAACCAACCAGTTCTTGGTAGTCAGGTGAACGCTTCATAAGTACTTCGTGTGTTCCTTGTGCGACAATACGTCCTTTCTTAAAGACGAAAATAGTGTCGCATTTTCTTACTGTGCTCAAGCGGTGTGCAATAATCACAGTAGTGACACCATGAATTGAATCAATGGTTTCTTGAATTGCTTTTTCGTTCGGTCGGTCGAGGTTTGATGTAGCCTCATCAAAGATGAGGATTTTCGGCTTCCGTATGAGTGCTCGTGCAATACCTACACGTTGACGTTCTCCTCCTGAAAGTTGAATACCGTCTTCTCCGACTTTTGTATCCCATCCACTAGACATTCGTCCTTTGAATTGATCGATTCGGCACAGCCGTGCGATTGTATCGAGTTCACTATCGGATATTGCGGAAGCGTTTCCATTGAGTCCGAATGTTATATTTTCACGCATTGTTCCTGACGTCAGCGTGACGTTTTGCTCAACAAACCCTATCGCCCCATGAAGAGAATCAAGGGTAACATCGCGCAGGTCGTGATTGTCCAATCTAATTTCACCTGCTTGTGGGTCATATGCCCGTACAAGCAAGCGTGCAAGTGTTGTTTTGCCTGAGCCTGAGTGCCCAACAAAAGCAACCCGTGCTCCACCCTCTATATGTAGCGATATGTCGGTAAGCACAACTTCTGGTTTTTTTATCGGAAGGCTTACCGTACTTTCATCTTCTTCATCTTCCGTATCAATAAAATCCTGAGGAAGATAGGAAAAGGTAACATCTGTAACGGTGATGTCACCCTTCACATGCTTAAGTGCAACTGCGGACGATCTGTTCTTTACCAACGGTTCAATACTGAATAGGTTAAGGTACTTTGCAACATGCGGAGAGTTCATCAGATACATTCTTTGGAAATGGCCAAAAGAACCAATGTCTCCAAGTACGACATTTGAGAGATACAAAGACCCAACAAATGTTCCAACATCGATTTGGCCCTTGGAAACAAAGAAGACACCGAGTGCCATGTTGAAATAGCGACACACGGTAATCAAAGTAAATCGTGTTATTGAACTTCGATAATACCCTGACCAGTGATTTTGTACCTTGTGAAGGTGAGAATCTACCTTTTCTCCCATCTCACGTCCCGACTGTTCAGTACGCGAATTAAGAGTAATAGTAGGAACTATTCGAAGCGATTCTTGGCGAACCTGTTCGATGTCAGTAAAACTTTTGCGAAGCTTACGCAACCCAGGCATGCTTATGGCATTGCTTCGAATGGTGAGTATTGAAAACAAGACAAGACCCACGAAAGAAACTAATGCGAGTGGTGGAAATACAATGGCTAAGGCGATCAAGTAGATCAAAATTTTGATTGCCGTTGGAATAACCTGATACACAAACAAATTGATCATTTCAACAATACTTGATTCTCCCTTACTTAAGATGGAATACATTTTACCGCTGTGCTCATGAACGTGTTGTCCAATAGACAGGGAAAGCATTTTTCTCAGCGATTTTACCATTGTTACTCCAAAGACCTTCCAATGAAGGTTGCGCAGTTCATAGAATTCCCGAATCCACAGAACTGCTTCCTGTGCCATAAAGCAGAGAAATCCAATACCCACAAATAGAAATGCGTTATTCCACTCAGTATTTGAGACAGAAGTTACCACTTTTCCAAAGAGGATTGGGGTGAGAACTTCAATACACATCCCTAGTACGATAAGCGAAAAAGAGACGATAATTGGCTTCTTGAACTCTTTAAACATTTCAAGAAACATCGGCATGTATTTATTTTTCAATGTGCTGTCCTTTGTTGATTTTTTTGTATTTTAACACATTTTTATATTTTGTAAAGGTTATATAAAAAACCACCCAAGGTTGTCTTGGATGGTTTTTGAAATTACTTTAACTACAGTTTCCCTTGGTCTGCTTGAGTGTTAATTTTAAGACGATTGATAAACTCTTCTTGAGCAGAGGAGAAGTTTTCCATTTTACCTTGCCATATTTCAAGCGCAGGTCCTTGGATAGCGCGAGCATAGGAGAATGCGAGTTGCCATGGAAGTGGTTCCAGTTTCGCCATTTCGTTTAGGTGAGCTGTTGCGTCTTCTGGTGTTTGTCCACCGGAGAGGAATACCACTCCAGGAACTTCTGCGGGTACTGTAGCTTTAAGCATCGCCACTGTTTTTTCTGCTACTGTTTTAGGATCAGTGTGTCCGTTTTCACTCCCAGGTACAACCATGCTTGTCTTTAGAATTACTGCTTTCAAGTCTACTCTGTAATTTACCAGTTCTTCAAACAATACTTGGATAGTACGAGTGGTTACTTGTTCAGCTTGTTCAATGGTGTGGTTGCCTTCAAGGAGAACTTCCGGTTCAACCATAGGGACAATATTTGCTTCCTGGCAAAGTCCTGCGTAACGAGCGAGTGCGTGCGCGTTTGCGCGGATGCATCCTTCTGTTGGGATGTTGTCGCCGATAGTGATTACCGCGCGCCACTTAGCAAAGCGAGCTCCCATGTCGTAGTACTCTTTAAGTCTTTCAGCAAGACCATCTAAGCCGTAGGTTATTTTTTCACCAGGGAAGTAGGGGAAGTCTTTTGCTCCTGTGTCTACTTTAATACCGATAATAATTCCTTTCTCTTTTAGTACATCACGAAATAGTTTTCCTTCGCGGTTTGCCTGACGAATGGTTTCGTCATAGAGAATAGTTCCCGAAAGGTAGTTTTCAATACCGTTGGCACTAAAGAAAAGGTCGCGATAGAGCATGCGGTTTTCTTCGCTTGCTTCCGCACCGATAGCTTCAAGGCGCTTTGCGGCGCTGTTGTTGCTTTCATCTGCGGCGAGAATCCCTTTGCCGGGAGTCATCATTGCTTTTGCTGTGGTGTACAATTCTTCTGTATTCATATCTAAGATTTAATCAATGGTGTTAATACATATATCGTACCATGCTCTTAGAGTGTGTCATACTCCCCAAATTTGATGTGTATGCTATTATTGCGACGGAAACAAACAACCAAGGATTGCTATGAGTATTATCATTTTCTCTCTACTTGCGTGTGTCATGTGTTCGGTAATTACTGGTTGCATGTTTGAAAAATGTAACGTTAGCATGGTAGTAAGGGTGCTTTCGCGTGGCGTTTGTCTTTCATTCCTCGTGCTACCTTTGTACTATTTAGATCTTTCATTGACCTTAAACACTCTCGTTGTGGTTGGTGGGGTTGTCCTACACATTGTATTTGTGACAGCTGGGAGTGTCTTTATAGGGGAGGATTATCCTTCGTGAGGGGTTTTGTGGTTTGCCGGCGCTTTTGAGCGCCGGCTTTCTTTTACTTGCGCTGTTGGTGCATTTAGTGTATAGTGCTCTGACGTAACAAATTATTGATATGTCACAAGATCACCTCATAAAACTCGTTTCGGAAGGGGACGAAAATAAAGTTGGAAAAGGCCATGTATACTATGGTTTTAAAAACAAAAAGCAAAACCCTGAGAAACTAAAACTAAAGAAGTACAACCCGGTAGCGCGAAAGCATACCGTGTATAAAGAAAAGAAGTAAACAAAGAATCCGCGCAAGCGGATTTTTTTGTTATACTAGAGCACATGAATGACAACGCACAGGTAAAGATATTTCCACCACTTATATTTTTACTGCCCGCTATTATTGGCACGGTTTTGCAATTACTTGTGCCTCTCTATATTTTTCCTGTTGGACTCGCGCGGTTTGCTATTGGTGGACTGTTAATTATTCTCGGTATTTCCTTTTTGTCTTGGGCCATGAACACTCTTAGGAATGCAGATACAGCAATCCATCCTGACCACACAACCAATAGTGTTGTCGTGGAAGGCCCGTTTAAATTTACTCGGAATCCGATGTATGTTTCGTTTTCAGTCGTGTATTTAGGTTTAACAGCGCTTATTAATACCTGGTGGATGGCTTTCTTTTTTCCTTTAATTATCCCGATTCTATTTTATGCCGTCATATCTCGAGAAGAGGAATATTTAAAAGAAAAATTTGGCGCGCAGTATGAACAGTACCAACAGTCGGTGGGGAGATGGTTTTAATCTATAAAGAAATATGGAAACACAATTACACAAACAGGAGGTTGCAGTATTCGGTGCCGGATGTTTTTGGGGTATTGAAGAAAAATTCCGAGTATTAGACGGAGTAAGTAAAACAGAGGTGGGGTATTCAGGAGGGCATACAGAAAATCCGAGCTATACGGAAGTTTGTTCGGACGCTACCGGTCACGCTGAGGTGGTGAGAATTGTGTTTGATCCCAAGATTATAACGTATTCTGAGTTGCTTTCGGTATTTTGGAGTAGCCACGACCCGACGCAGGAGAATAGGCAAGGTCCTGATGTTGGAAGTCAGTATCGTTCGGTTATTTTCTATACGAATGAAGCTCAGAGAAAAGAGGCCGAGAAAAGTCTTGCTTTGGTTTCTCAAAGTGGAACATATACTAAGCCCCTTGTTACTAAAATAGAGTCGATGAAAGAATTTTATCCTGCAGAAGACTATCACCAGCAGTATTTATTAAAACAGGGAAAGAATGTCTGTGAATAGTGAAAAACAAGTGTGATATACTTTTAGTATGAAAAATGAAGAGCAACATTCTGAATATGGACACGTACTTACCATTGAAGAGCGAAAGCATCTAGCGTGCAGGAATGTCGTCGGTGATTACGAGTCGTGCTTGAGCGAGGTTGAGGAGCGTCTCAAAATAAACCCTCATTTTAGCTCATGGCATATTCGCAATTATGCGTCGTAACATTGCAAACCAACTTGACTATATGGTCGCGCGTGCGCAAATGGAAACTGACATAGCACGTGAAGTTTTGGAGCGTGCTCGACACTCGGAAGACTATCATAAAGAAAAAGCGGCGGCGAAACTTGTCGCTTTCCATGAAAATGAAGAAAAGATGATTATGTTGTATGCCGAAGCGAAAGCGTATTATCCTGATTTGGCGGATGTGCTTGAACGCAGAAGACCGCACCTAAAGGATTTATATGAAGAAGCAGGCCTTTTATGGGAGGCAGTATAACTATGACATTACCATCTGAGATACAACAAAAGGTAGATGCGCACATTGCGGTATTGCGAACACTTCAGGTAAATAGTGGTCTTTTTCTTGCGTCATCTGCCGAGGTAACTACCGGATACGACAAGTCATGGCTCCGAGATAACTTTTATGAATGTCTTGCTTTCGAGTATGTGGGAGACTGGGAAACGGTTCGGAAATGTTGGAAAGCCATGCTCACAGTCTTGGTAAAGCATGAAGATAAAATTGCGTGGGCGGCAACGCATAAGCCACACCAAACCTGGCAGTATATACATGCTCGGTACCACCCTGAGACATTTGAGGAGTTTTGGGAAGAGTGGGGAAATAAACAAAATGATGCAGTGGGAGCAATTCTCTATAAACTTGGTGATTTGGAGGAAAAAGGGCACGGAGTTATAGAAAGTGATGCAGAAAAACGTGTTGTACAACAGCTTGTGCAGTACGTCTCAACTATTGAATACTGGTCTGATCCTGATTCGGGAATGTGGGAAGAAAATGAGGAACTTCACGCTTCTTCTGTTGGTGCAGTTCTTGCTGGACTAAAGAAGGTATCGAAGCTTCCGTACATTACTGTTCCAGACGAGCTTATATCAAAAGGTGAGCAAGCGCTTTCTGAACTACTTCCAAGAGAATCAAGGAATAAGTTTTCTGATCTCGCACTTCTTTCACTGCTGTATCCGTACGATGTTGTACATGATGATGTTGCACGCCATATACTAAAAGATGTTGAGTATCATTTAACTAAATCGAGAGGTGTTATTCGGTATAAGTTAGACCGTTACTACAATAATAATATTGATGGATACAGCGAAGAGGCAGAGTGGACCATGGGTCTTTCTTGGCTTGCTATTATTTACGCGCAAAGAGGTGATGTGCAAAAAGCGCGAGCGTATTTATCACAGGTTGAGTTAACTATTAACCCTGAGGGTAAGTTGCCTGAGCTATACTACTCAAACAGTGGTCGTCACAATGAAAATACACCACTTGGGTGGGCGGAAAGTATGTACGTGTGCGCACTCTACGAGCTTCAGCTATTGGAAGAGCGTCAGAACAGTAACTAGTATTTATGGAAACGTTTACACCACTGATTCTTGTTTTTGGAACAATTCTTTCCTACACACTGGTTGCTTTTTTAGTGAGTGTATTCTTAAAAAATAACAATGTTGCGGATGTTGCCTATGGTTTAGGTTTTGTGGTTGTTTCTTGGGTTCTTTTCCTCAGAAACGGTATACCGGATTTTGAACTATCCGCACGGTGGATTGTTGTTTTGCTTATTACGCTATGGGGACTTCGCTTGAGTATTTATCTGGGAATTCGCGCATGGAAAAAAGCAGAGGACTGGAGGTATGCAATATGGCGTGACAGATGGGGTGTTGTGGGGAAGCTTTATTTTTATGTTAGAAGTTTTGTCCAAATTTATCTTTTACAGGCGTTTTTGATTTATCTTGTTTTGGTACCGGTAATTCATATGCTCGTAACTGGAACAAGTGTAGACAGCAAGTATTTTATTGTCGGGGTGATAGTTTTTGCGCTAGGTTTTCTTATTGAAACAGTAGCAGATATACAGCTTTATCGCTTTAAGAAGAATAATCCACCTGATACATTGTTTACAAAAGGGTTATTTGCATACTCGCGACATCCAAACTATTTCGGAGAGATGCTCGTGTGGTGGGGTTTTTTCATTATGACACTTGCATCAAGTAACTGGTTTTTGACTATTATTAGTCCGATTGCGGTTACGTACATTTTGTACGCAATCGCTGGACCGATGGTTGAAGCGCATCTTGAGTCGAGAGCTCTTTTCTCTGAGTACAAAAAGAAAACCAGATACTTCTTTCCGGGACAGAGGAGTAAGTAGATTTTTTGCTAAAAAGCCTAAATTTGATAGTATCATTGAATGGAACACAAAGACCCAATTTTCAATATTAGACATTCCCTCGCACATGTTATGGCTCGTGCTGTGCTTGAGCATTTTCCGGATGCGCTCCTTACTATTGGTCCGCCAACAGAAAATGGCTTTTACTATGATTTTTCTTTCAGCACTCCCATAACAGATAAGGATTTGCCTAAAATAGAGAAAACAATGCGCAAGATTATCCCGACGTGGAATGAGTTTGCTGTGCGTGAGGTGAGTGAAAAAGAAGCAAGAGAAATGTTTAAGGGCAATACATTTAAGTTGGAGCTTATTGATGCTATCGTGTCTCGTGGTGAAAAGCTTACTGTGTATACTTCGGGAGATTTTGCTGACTTGTGTGCAGGGCCTCACGTGGCAAGCGCGCGTGAGCTCGACACTGCGGTTTTCAAGCTTACTCACATAGCAGGTGCATACTGGAAAGGTGACGAAAACAGAGAGATGCTTACACGAGTGTACGCGCTCGCGTTTGGAAGCAAAGAAGAACTTGAAGCGTATGAAGCTATGCTAAAAGAGGCGAAAGACAGAGATCATAGAAAGCTTGGTAAAGAGTTAGATTTGTTTACATTCTCTGATTTGGTTGGCCCCGGACTTCCATTGTTCACACCTAAAGGTACAGCGCTTCGACAGGCAATTGTAGATAAAATATACGGCTTCCAAAAGGAATTTGGCTATACACCGGTAAGTATTCCACACATTACAAAGAAAGAGCTCTATCAAACATCTGGTCACTGGGAGAAATTTGGGGATGAGTTATTCCAAGTAAAGTCGCGCGAGGGTGCTGAGTTTATTATGAAGCCGATGAATTGTCCGCACCATACTCAAATATACGCGAGTCAGATGCGAAGCTATAAGGACCTACCTCTTAGATACACTGAAGCAACCATGGTGTATCGTGACGAACAGGCAGGTGAGCTTCTCGGACTTTCTCGAGTGAGGTCAATTACTCAGGACGATGGGCATGTATTCTGTACGCCTGAACAAATGGAAGACGAGATAGGAGGCATTATTGCGGTAATTAAAAAATTCTATACATCGCTTGATTTATTCACTCCAGAAAAATACAGTCTTACGCTTTCAGTGCGTGACCCGAATACTCCTGAAAAATATTTAGGAGAAGATGCTACGTGGGACCTTGCAGAAAATACACTTGAAAGTGTCGCGAAGAAAAATAACTTAGAGTACGTGCGTGCCGAAGGGGATGCTTCGTTTTACGGTCCAAAACTTGATTTTATTTTCAAAGACGCGCTTGGTCGCAAATGGCAGTTGGCTACAGCACAGCTTGATTTTCAAATGCCTAAGCGGTTTGGTCTTGAATATGTTGATCGGGACGGAACAAGAAAAACACCGGTTATGATACACCGAGCTATCGCAGGTTCTCTTGAGCGTTTTCTTTCGGTTATCATAGAGCATTTTGCCGGAGCATTTCCTTTCTGGATGTCACCAGTTCAGGTAGCAATAATTCCAATTAAAGAAACGCACGATGAAAAAGCGCGTGAAGTGTTTAATTCTCTTTCAGATCTAGGATATCGTGCTGAAATTACTCGAAGTGCAGACGCTTTTGGAAAACGTATTCGTCAGGCGAAAAATGATAAAGTTCCGTATGTGATTATTATCGGAGACAAAGACATTGAAGCGGGAAAGGTAACACTCGAATCTCGAGATGCGGGACAAATCGGCCAGGTGAGCGTAGAAGATATTCTCGTTCGGTTTAAAACTGAGCAAGCTAAATAGTTTTAGTTACAAAAAACTTTAAGTTTAGATACAATCTTGACAAGGAAGCGAGCTATCATTATTGTTAATTATGAAAAACGGTTCTTTTTGGCTATGCTGGCTGGATTAATATGTGGCCGTTTGCGTAATAACCCTTAAAAAGGAGGCATCAATGATTATTGATATTGAAATCTAGACTAAGTTTGAGTCGAAAGGCCGGACAAATATTTTGTCCGGCCTTTTCCTTTTCCACACAGAGCAGACTTCGTGGAAATATGATCAATAATTTTGAGCATCTCAAAAATAGTAAAAGCTAGTATGCAAACAGATAAAAAGAAAAGTTTGCGCTCGTATGTGTATAGGTAAAAACCAAAACGCGCTATACTGATAGAGTATGATAGGAATTTTGGTTGTATTCATCGGAGACTTTTTTAAAGAAGTTGGAGCATCTATCAGTAAAGATGAGGTATTCCTGAAAAAGGAAGGTATTTTTACTGCGGGGTTCATAAATGCATTTATGGTTTCCGCGGTTTTTCTTCTTATCGCACTTGCAGTTCCTTCTACGTTTGTTTTTTCAATCGCTTCTCTCCCTACGCTTATAGCTCACGTTACACTTGGTATCTTACAAGCATGGCTTGTTATAAACGCTATTGCTTACTCTGACAGAAGCACCTACGGCTTTTTGCGTATCTGGACGATACCGCTTTTGCTAATTGTGGACATTTCACTTGGGTATTCTGTTTCTATAGGTCAAGAGATTGGGATGATACTTATTATTACCAGTTTGATTTTTCTTTTCATAAATCACGGTCTGCGGAAAGAAGGAATTATTTTTGTTATAGCATCTGCTATCAATGCGGTTATTACGATAAGTTTGTACAAATATAATATTGAGAATTTTAACTCCGTGGTAGCTGAAGCACTTATTGTGCATCTTGCGTATCTTTTGTTCTTCTTTACCATGGCGATGCTTGTCTCCAAAGAGAACCCAATAAAACTCCTAACAAAACCAGTAATTTTTATACAGTCCCTGACGAGTGGTATTGGTTTCGGACTCATACCTTTTGCGTATCAGTTTGCTCCCGCTTCAGTTATCACGGCAGGGAGCAGGGCCAGTGAAATATTCTGGTCTATTGTTTCCGGGCAGGTTCATTTCCATGAGAAGAAGCTTTTTATCAAAGTAGTCTCTTTTGTCCTTATTGTTGCTGGTCTTGTGGTGCTTGCTGTTAGCTCAGTGTAAGGTTTTTTGCTCTATGATATACTCTATGTGTTATAGGATTTAGGTAAGAAATATGTCACAGATAATAAATTTTTTCTCTCGATTTGGTGGGTATGTCGGCATGAAGAGGGTCATTGTATTACTCCTCGGTGTGGTTGCACTTCTTGTTACAAACGTACTGTTGGAAACTTCCATTGATACCGTTCCGAACATTACATATGCAAATCGTCTTATGGTGTTTATCTTTTTGCTTCCAGTTGCATACATTTTCGGACTATTGCTAGAAGCTATTGGTGCGGCAACCGTAAAGCTCGTTTTCTTTATTCTAGGAGGACATCACTTTCATTACCTGTCGAGCTTTTTAAAAAACATCTCTCTCATGGCGCACGGGAGCTCTCTTGTTCCTGTGACAGAAAGTCAGTCTTACACGAATGAGTTGGAAATAGATGATGCAGTTTCTGAACATGAATTACTACTTTCTCGAGCCCGTGCATTTCAGTACACAAGCCTTTTTCTTACGACACTCCTTGGTTTTACCGTGTACCTAGGGCTATTCTTAAGTGGTAAGTTTTTCTTGCTCGCATTCTTTGTTTTGCTGTTTGTACTGCACACCAGGATTAATTACAATTTATTCCGACAAGAACTCAAAAGTTTATTGCGTCCCGCAAAGAAATAATGAAGGTTGATTCGTCAATTTTTAAAGCGTACGACATTAGAGGTATTTTTGGTACTGATATTACGCCTGAATTGGCATACGTGATAGGGCGAGCGTATGCGAGGGTTATCTTGCCTGTACCGAAAAAGATTGCTGTGGGAAGAGATGTCCGAACGCACGGTGAGGTTTTACTCTCCGCGCTAATTAAAGGACTTCAAGATGAAGGGGTAAGCGTAACGTCTCTCGGAGTAATTTCAACAGATATGTTGTATTTCGCTGTTGCGAAGTACGGCTTCGGGGGAGGTATTACGGTTTCCGCATCGCATAATCCACAAGAGTACAATGGTTTTAAAATGGTGCGAAAAGATGCTATTCCGGTTTCGGGAGATACGGGGATAAAAGAAATACAAAAAGAAGTCGAGCTATTGCTCGATAAGGGCGTTGCTATTCCTTCTGATTTAAATACTGCAGAACCTGACGATGTACTATCTAATCTTACAGATGCTTACATACAAGAGCTCATGGAAATTGTTCCCATTGATGCGTCGAAAGCAACCAGACGCTACACATTTGCATTTAACGCTAACCACGGTAGGGCGGGTGAAGTGGTGAAGGAGCTCATACGGAAAAATAATTTACCAATAGATATTGTTCCATTGTATATGGAGGTAAATGGGTTGTTTCCTCAGGGAAGACCGGACCCTATGTACAAAGAAAACAGAGATTCATTTGCAGAGGTTATCGTGAATTCAAATGCGGAAATTGGGGTTGCGTGGGATGCTGATGCGGACCGATGTTTCTTTTTTGATCATGAAGGAAATTGTGTTGATGGGTACCACACCACGGCGCTTCTTTCCGATATGGTTTTGACTGAGTGTAAAGAAGATAATGTGTGTATCGTGCATGACCCTCGACTTGTCTGGGCAGTTACAAATGTGGCAGATAAGCATAACGCTCGAGCTCTCCAGAATAAGGTTGGACATTCGTATATTAAAGAAAGAATGCGAAAAGAAAATGCAATTTTCGGAGGTGAAAATAGCGGACACTACTATTTTAAGGATTTCTATTATGCGGATAATGGCATGATACCTTTCATGCTCTTGTTTAAGAGGTTGCTTGCGGATAATGTGTCGCTGAAGGATTTGGTTCAGCCATTTCGAGATGCCTATCCGATATCGGGAGAAATTAACTTAACGGTTACTGATATTGATAGGGCGCTTGATGCTGTGCGTGTTTTTTATCACGATGCAGAGTATGAAACGGTAGATGGTATTTCTATCGCATACCCTGAATGGAGGGCGAATATACGGGCGTCAAACACAGAGCCGATACTCCGCGTAAATCTCGAGGCCAAAACAAGTGAATTAGTAAGTAAAAAAACTGCTGAACTTATAAGGGTTTTAGAGCCGTACTGTAGATAACTCAGTTCGGATACTCTCAAAGGTAGGGTATTATTATAGTATGACAACTGTTCAACAGGGTTTGAATGGGCTTGATGCGGAAAATTTCGTTAACTCTGTTTTTGCGTCTGCGATAGCGGAGAAAGCGTCCGATGTTCATTTTGATAGACGTAAAGATGAAATGGTAATTAGGTTTCGTGTGGACGGTACTCTCTCTGAGAGGTATGCGATTCAACAGCCGGACATTGATCAAATTGTAAACAATGTAAAAGTAATCGCGAGTTTGGATATTACTACACATGAAGTTCCTCAAGACGGAAGTGTGGAGCTTTTTGAAGTGGTTGATGATGTGCCAAGTGAGGTGGAAACTCCAGGGTATGGAAATAATGAAGGTGGGCAAACCCAAAGGGTGGTTGATGTTAGGGTTTCTGTTTTTCCTTCCATTTATGGCGAAGTTATTGTCGCTCGAATACTGAATCGTCAGAGTGCCCTTAAAAGTTTGCATGACTTGGGACTCAATGATGGTGGACTTGCTGTGGTAGAGCGAATAATATCTCGTGATTACGGAATGGTGCTTATTGCGGGACCGGTAGGTTCTGGTAAAACAACAACGCTGTATTCTTTTATGCAGGAAATGAAAAGTGAAGAAAAAAATATAATGACCATTGAGGATCCGGTTGAATTCCATCTGGGGTGGCTAAGGCAAAGCGAGCTTCGTCCTCACCATGGATTTGATTTTGAGTCAGCACTTGGTTCTATACTCAGGCAGGATCCTGATGTCATTATGATTGGAGAGCTTCGGAATAAAGCTTCCGCGGAACGGGCTATATCACTTTCTTTGATAGGGCGTATTGTGGGAGCGACAATTCACGCTAATAGCACCATAGGAACCATTGCCCGTTTGGCTGACATGGGTATTGAGCGAAATATGGTCGCATACGCGCTTAATGGTGTTATTGCACAGCGTCTTGTGCGAGAAGTATGTCCTTCATGTAAAGAATCCTATGTTCCTGCGCCTGAACTAATGGAGTATTTTAAAGTGTCGCATGAGACACACCAGTTTGTACGAGGTGCTGGGTGTGCTGAATGTAATCAGAGTGGGTATCGGGGGCGTGTTGGTATTTTTGAAGTACTTGAATTCGATAATACAATTCGCTCGGGTATTGTCGCAGGGGAATCAATGTCTCGCCTTGAAGAGATTGCACGAAAGGCCGGAATGAAAACATTGCGCGATAATGCGCTTGAAAAAGTGTTTGAAGGTGTTACAACTTTGGAAGAAGTAGGTCGGATTGTGTAGAGCATGAATATACGGTTAATTTCAGTAAATATGGAAGAAGAAAAGCATATCACACGATTGCTTTCTTTTTTTGAAGCAGAAAAACCGGATTGTATTTGTTTTCAGGAAATACTTGAGTCGCGGTTTGAAGCATGGAAACACGAATTTAGATGGAGTGGCGTCTATGCAAAAATGCTTCCGTGTCACGGGGAGTATATTGGTGTGGGAATACTCTCGCGCATTCCTGTGCATGAAATGGGTACACTTTGTTTTCATGATGGAGATAGGAAGCATAGAGACCAAAGCGGTCATGCGCAGGAAGTGCATGACCGCGTGTTGCCGTACGTAACTTACACAACAGCGGGGGACAGTGGACAGGAAGGAAATGAAGCTCAGAAATTACTTACAGTATTTTCAACCCATTTACCTCGAAACGAAAATGGTTCAGTGATATCTGATTTTCAAAAAACAGTGTCTGCTTCTCTAAAGAAGACACTTGCTTCACGTAAGAATTTTATTCTTTGTGGTGATATTAACGCGCCACGAGGAACAGAAGTTTTTGACTCTTTTTCAGAGATATATAAAGATTGTATCCCAGAGCACTACAAGACCAGTATTGATGCTAATCTGCACCGTGCGGGAGCACTTCCGTATATGGTAGATGGACTTTTTAATAACTCGTTTGCAGAAGTGAGTGATGTGTCGCTCTGTGCCGGTGTCTCAGATCACATGGCGGTTTGTGCTACTATACGCATATGAACTATTGGTTACTAAAAAGTGAACCGAGTAGCTACTCGATTGACAATCTTCAAAGTGATAAAAAAACTGAGTGGAGCGGAGTGCGGAATTACCAAGCTCGCAATTTTATGAAAAAGATGGAAGTGGGAGATTTGGTGTTGTTTTACCACTCAAACACTGCCCCGATTGGTGTGGTTGGTAGTGCCAAGGTTGTTTCGTGTGCGCACCCAGACAGTACCGCGTTTGATACAAATGATTCTCACTATGATCCAAAATCAACAAAGGAAAAACCGATTTGGGAGTGTGTTGACATTGCTTTTGTTGAAAAGTGTAAGCGTGTTATATCGCTCGAAGAAATAAAAAATGACACTAAACTTTCCGGTATGGTTGTTGCACAAAAGGGAAGTCGTTTATCGGTTCAGCCAGTTAGTAAAAAGCATTTTGAGAGAATTGTATCTCTTTCAAAGAAAAAACCCGCGTGACAGATGCGTCAGCGCGGGCTTTGGTTTGTCCTCAAAAATGAGGGCGATATAAGAGCTTCCAGGAGAGTATTGCCTTTGTCGGGATTTTCCTTGCGTACTCTTTACTGTGTTGATCATGAATAATCAAATCTGGTTTTCTGGATGTGTGGTGGGCGTGCGTGAGGGTTAACCGTGCGATACGTCTGTGGAGTTGTGCAGATATTTTGAACCGTATTCCAGGATCTCTGCAATCAACTAGGATATGTAATGCTTCATTCATGTGGTCCCTTTCTTTGGTTATGCAATTTCTGGTGGTCTAATATTATTATACAATAATAGCAGAAAAAAGCAAGTAAAAACCCCATCAGTAAGATGGGGGTGTTGGAAAGACGATCCATGAATCATGCAAGGACAGGTACCTGCTCTTGCTCCTTGTTGCGATCTCTTAACTTAGCCAGAAGTAGCCCTAGTGGGTCACAATCCGCACCTTCGAGTTGCTTGATTGCAAACGGAATAACACGTATCAAATCTTTCTCAATGACTAGGGCGCCAACGTCAGCCATTTGTGATCGGTGATCGGGAAGTGCAGACATGCCTATTACTGGCATACCCATTTTCAATAGTTTTTCGATAAGGGGCAGTGTTTTTATCTCACTCCAACCTGTTATGCCAGTTCCAACAATTGCGAGATCGTAGGATTCGTTGGTAAACCCATCGACATCAATGTTTGTTGGTACTGCAGTACACTGATACCCACAGTTCTGCAAAATCATTTTGATCGATTTTCTAACCCCATCCCACTCATCTACAATTAACACTTTTTTCATATACAGTTACTTGAAACAACATAAGCACACAGAATGCGTGCTTTTCCAGTAAGGATAATACTACAAATAATAATTTTGTCAATGAAAATGAAAAGGGAAATATAAACGGGTTGTCCCATAAACATGTTATTATAAAAACATGAAAAAACAGAAGGTGGCGATATTTGATATAGACGGAACAATATTTCGTTCTAGTCTTCTTATTGAACTCGTGGAAACCCTAGTCGAAGACAATGTATTTCCAAGTGATATGCGTGGACACTATGAGAGGGCTCATAAAAAATGGTTAGACCGCAAAGGTGACTATGAATCATATATTATGGCGGTTGTAGACGCATTTATGGATAATATAAAAGGTGTGCCGTTTGAGGATGTGGAAGTTGCAGCAAAAACTGTGGCCAAAATACATAAAGATAGAACATATAAATATACTCGTGAATTGATTCAAACACTAAAGAAAAAGGGTTACTATCTTCTCGCTATATCGCAATCCCCAAAAGTGATTTTAGACGTATTTTGTAAACCGCTTGGATTTAATAAAATATATGGACGGTTCTATGAGCTTGGACCGACAGACAAATTTACCGGAGAGGTAGTGGATTTACACTTGATTGCGAATAAAGCAAACATAGTACGCCGTGCTGTTGAGAAAGAAGGGTTAACTTTAAAGGGTTCTGTCGGGGTGGGTGATACGGAAGGCGATATACCGTTTCTCGAGTTAGTAGATACAGCGATTTGTTTTAATCCAAACAAACTCCTGTATAAGGTGGCTCTCAGAAATAAATGGAAAATTGTAGTTGAGAGAAAAGATGTAATATATACACTGTAATGAAAAATATAGTTAAGACACTTAAAACACACATACCACACCTAAAGCCAGGTGAACGCATTCAGATTCGTGTACGAGCTGCAGCGGGAACATACTATGCGCTGTTCGTACTCGCGCCACTCACTGTCGGTATTCTACTTATTGGTGGAATGTTTATTGGAGGAGATGCACTCAAGGATATGGTTTTGTCTTATGTTTCAAAACGGTTTGGTTCCGGGGCCGTGCCGTTTTTTGATAATCTTACACAAGGGATTAGTTTGCGCGCTTCAATTTTTACTCTTGCAATCACTGTAGTTGTTTTTGCGTTCGGAATTGCACGGTTTATGACTTTTGTGAGAGGCTCGATTAGTTCAATTTTAGAAAATACAAAGGCGGAAATTGAGTTGCGGGAAAATCATATTATTAGAGCCCGATTGACAAGTATTTTTTACTTTATTTTAATTCTTATTGCTGGGTCTCTTCTTATAGCATTTCAGGTAGCATTCTCAATTATTTCCGGCTACGCGTTTCAGGTTCAAAGTATTATCCCGGTACGGCCTGAATTGATATTTCTGGTTAATGCGATAACAAATATATTTTCTCTAAGTGTCATTATTGCGCCGCTTTACTACTTGGTAAAAAAAGAAATTGGTTGGAGAAGTGCGTTTATTGGGGGGTTGGTATCTGCTATTCTGATTTCTCTCCTTAACGTTATTATTTCAATATATGTTTCTGCCAGCTCCGGATTTAATATTTACGGTGCGTATGGTTTTGTCATTATTTTGTTTATGTGGTTGTACTATTCAATGTATGCGATATTCTACGGTGCACATATTGCACGCAATGAGTCATAATCTGCTATACTTAAAGGAGTAATTATTTATTAACCAAAATTCTATGAAAGCATTACTTGCAGTTGCAGCGGTTCTCTTGGTTGTTGTTCTCGTAATTATTGGAGTGCGTTCAGAAGAGGAGACTCCTTCTTCTAACAACACACAGGAAGTGGTGGAAAATGAAAACACCAATACCAACACATCTCCAGCGTCAGAGACGACACTTCGGGTAAATGATCTAAATCCGGGTGGACGAGAGGTTTCTATTGAACAGGTTCAGATGTCTGTTTCAGGGTTCGTTATTATTAGAGAAGATAATTCTGGAACTCCAGGGGCTGTGATCGGAGTGAGTGATAACATTGGTCCAGGACTTATGACTGAAGTTATTATTGAGCTTGAGAGAGAGACGGTAAACAATGATATTCTCTACGCACAACTATATCGCGATAATGGAGATAGCGAATTTAATGAGCAAGATGACGCGCCAGTAAAAAATTCTGACGGATCAGTAATTTCAGAGACATTCTTTGCTGATGTTGCTACAACACCGGAGCTTGAATAAGAAGAATAAGACTAAAATAGTATGTTCCGACTCCTACTCAAAATAATTCTTTTTCCGTTTAGGATACTGAAGATATTTTTGAAGGTGTGGATTTTGGTTGCTATTGTTTTTGGGCTTGTGTTTTTACTCAAGCCTCTCCCGGAGGGTTTTTCATTCGAAGGGGAATACCGTATGGTTAACCCTGAGGATATTAGATTTTTCGCGGATAGAACATACACAGATGAAGCTGGAAATCGCGTGGTTGAGCAGGAAATATTTGATGAAGTATTTCACATGATAGCAGAAGCGAAAGAATATATCCTCGTAGATATGTTCCTCTATAACCAGTATCAAGGATGGCAAAAAGAAGATACTAGAGGGCTTGCCTATGAGTTAACCAGCTCTTTAGTTGCGAAGAAAACCAGTAATCCTGAAATTGAAATAGCTGTTATTACCGACCCGATAAATTCTATATATGGAGCTATTCCTTCGCCACAACTTCTTACACTCAAAGATGCGGGTATTGTCGTAGTTGAAACTAACTTACACGCATTGCCAGATAGTAATCCTCTCTATTCCGGTTTCTATCGCTCTGGGTTACGCTTTATTCCTGATTCACTCCTTTCAAATGCGTTGCCGAACCCATTTTCACCTGAGGCTCCAAATGTTTCTCTTTCAGCGTATACTCGTCTTTTAAATTTCAAAGCGAACCACAGAAAAGTGGTTATTGCTGATGACGGAAGAGGAGGAAGTGCAGTGCTGGTTACCTCGGCAAATCCGCATGACGGCTCAAGCGCGCATAGCAACGTTGCTGTTCGGGTAAACAATGTGCTTACAAATGATGTTATGCAGTCTGAGCGTGCTGTCGCACGAATATCAAACGTAGAAATTCCCGAGTACAGTGAGGTAGTTTCAACAACGAATGTCGGACCACAAGTAAGACTTGTGACTGAAGAGGTTATCGACGATTCTTTGGTTGCGGAGATTAAATCGCTTAAAGAAGGCGACACCTTTGATATGGTAATGTTTTACTTTTCCAAAGGTTCGGTAATTAGCGCTCTTAAAGACGCAAGCGAGAGGGGAGTAAAGATTCGACTACTTCTCGACCCGAACAAAGACGCTTTCGGAAGAGAGAAAAATGGTGTTCCTAATAGACCGGTAGCGCACATCCTTACTAAACATGATAGCGATATAACAGTACGATGGTGCGACACAAACGGAGAACAGTGCCATTCTAAAATGATTCTAATTGAAAAGAACAACAAGTCTTATTTGTCACTTGGATCAGCAAATATTACTCGTAGGAATATCGGTGGTTTTAACCTAGAAACAAATATTGAAATAGTCGGCGATAGTGATGTAGGGGTATTCCAGAGCGCGAGTGAATATTTTGATGATGCTTGGAATAATACCGGAGGAACGTATAGCACGGAATACGCTACGTATGCTGATGATTCACTGTGGAAGCGAGTTCAGTACTACGTTATGGAATATATCGGTACTAGCTCTTTCTAGGAAAATTATTCTCGCAAAAGAAAAACTATACACAAGAAAGTTTCGCAGAAAGTGGTATGATGAAAGTACTATATTTATAAAAGGTACATGACAATAACTAAGAAATTTACTCTTTTTGCTTTCATATTTTTGGTGCTGTTTCTTTTCATAGGAGTACCCGTCGGAGTTCAGGTTGCAACAAACTTGCGCGCTATTACGCTGGATAACCTAGTTGCCGATTTAGAAAAACAGTTTTCGCAAGATACAGAAGAAATGCTAGAAACAGCAACACGGTTTTCTGTTGACTCTACTATTGTTTCTTCCGTGAGACTGAAGTCAGTTCCCGACCTCGACGAGCGTATTGAAGACATAAGAGCAAATGAGAATGTAGATTTTGTCACTGTGACAGATATGAACGGTATTGTTCTTTCTCGTACCATAGACAACAGTATACGAGGCGATTACCTCTATGACAGTACTAGCTATGGAGCAACACTTTCAGAAGGGAAAAATATTTCAGGGGTTGAAAAAACCCTCTTCCATTCACTCGTTGCTATCGGTGCCACTCCGATTTATAGCGACAGTGATATTATCGGTTCTTTAATAGTTGGTCGGGTACTTAACGACTCGTATGCGCAAGCAATGAGTGCCCAAATACCAGAAACTCATTTTATTTTTTACTCGCAAGACCGGGGTATTGTCGGAAGTAGTTTTATAAGCAGAGAAACTGAAGAGGTGGTACGAACAAATTTTGATACCACTATTATTAATACTGAAGAGGGAGTGTCGCCACTCTCTCGTGTTGCCATTGAAGGTCGTGTGTATGATGTTAGAAATATCAGCTTTCCGGGAACATCAGGGGTTATGGGTGGAGTACTCGTACTAAATGAAAAGAACGCACTGAAGGAAAATGTACTAATAGCAGTTGTGCTGGCAGTGCTCTATCTTGCGGTTCTTCTTCTCTATGTTGTGTTTAACAGCAGGGGAGGAAGCTTAATTAGCAAACCAGGACAGACGGGAATGATTATGACAAGCTCGGTTATACTTCTAATTCTTTCCAGTTTTTATACTGCGGGTGGTGTGTTGAGTAAAACGGTAACTCGAATAGAAAAACCAGTCTATCCGATATACAACTCAACCATGCATATTGAACCTGCAAATGGCGTGTATTCTGTTTACTCTGAGCAGGTGGCTAAAATTGTTCTTGAAACAGGAGGAGAGGCAATAAATGCTGCACAGGTTATCGTTCACTATGATTCTAATAAAATCAGAATGGAGAGAATTGAAACAGAAAATTCATTTTGTGATGAGGCTCTCTTTATCAGACGCGATATAGATCCAAATGCGGGAACGGTAACTATTTCATGTGGAAAAGCTCGACCGGGATTTACAGAAACTACCGGTCTGGTTGCTGAGTTGGTATTTACTCCACTTGTTCCGGGAAGTTTCTCACTTGAGTTTGATGATGATTCACAAATTCTTGCTCATGACGGACTAGGAACAAATGTACTGCGTATTTCAACAGGAGCTAGCTACTCTGCGGTTGAAGGTGATCTGTTCTCAGTTAGTGCTACAAGCACGCTTGTCTTTTCAACAACTCACCCTAACGGAGAACAGTGGTACGCAAACCGCGATATTCGATTTTCATGGCGTAACAGAGATGCCGATGGATATTTCTATTCTTTCGATCAAAATCCAACCAGTACTCCCGTACGCTCAGTTCCAGTAGCTACTACAAGTATTACTACGAGCGCTACAAATGACGGTATTTACTACTTCCACGTTCAAGCAATTAAAAACGGAGAGCGTGTTGGAGACACTGCGCACTATAAGGTTAAGGTGGATTCCACTCCTCCTGACAGGCCGATTATAAAAGCAAGTAAAACAGAATTAAAACCGGGAGAAACTATGCGTCTTGAGTTCGTAAGTAATGATGCTGTGAGTGGTCTGCAAAATAATTACTACTACATCAAGTTTAACAATGGAATATTTTTCCCGATGCGCTCACCGATATACGCGGCATTTCCAGAATCAGGAACGTATAACATAACCATACGAGCATTTGATAATGCGGGTAATACGAGCGATGCAGAAATTACTATTACCGTGGAAGACAGCTTCCGTTTTCTCTGGAGACTCTTTAATCTACCTGCATCTGTCATACATTTTGTGAGTTCATACGAGGCAAAATAGGTATTGACAAGTCTACCTATATTATGTTATAATATAGGTAGATATGAAGACTAAACTTTTTCTACTGATCTTTATTCTTGCGCTTGGCACTGGTTGTGCCGGAATTAAGCGAGAAAAACAAACTTTTACCGAAGGATTCAAAACCTTTGGAAAAACAGTTCACGAACGCTCCCTCCGAGTGCGTGCGATTAACGTCTACGCTCCCGATGGTGAGTACCTCGGCACCACACTGGTGCCGAACGATCGGATAGGAATATTCGATCGTGAATAAACAAAAAGGGCGAAGTCACTTGTGACTTCGCCCTTTCTTTTTGTTTACTTTCTCAGAGGCGCGTTTTTTATCATTTCTATGATAAGGTCTTCATCGTCAGTGATGGTATAGAAGTGATGGTCGTCTTTTCCGATTGTTTTGTACTTTTCCTGCATTGATCCTCGTATAAAGGAATCAAGTGGTTTCCAAAATTCTTCACCAACAAGAATAAGAGGTACGCAGCAGTCAATTTTATATGTTTGGACTAAGGTAAAAATTTCAAAAAACTCATCCATGGTTCCCGCACCGCCTGGGAAGAAAAGGTATGCTTCCGCAGCGTAGGATAGAACTACTTTTCTGCTAAAAAAGTAGTAGAAGTCAATAAAGTCAGTGAGGTAAGGGTTTGGTTGTTGTTCGTGGGGAAGGGTGATATTCATACCGAGTGATTTCCCGCCAGCTTCAAATGCTCCACGATTAGCAGCTTCCATAATACCCGGTCCTCCTCCGGTAAGGACAGCATAACCAGTTTCTTTAGCTATACGGCCCGTAATATGTCGAGCCTTTTCATAAAATGGTTCACCTTCTTTAATGCGCGCTGAACCAAACGCGGTAACAGACTTTGGGTAGTCTTTAATAAAATTAAACCCTCTCCGGAACTCTTCGCTAATAGCCCCGATACGCTCTTCGGCAGTGCGAAGAACTTCTTCTTTTTTTACGCGATCATTTTCTCGCTCATCATGAAATGTATGCATGTTGAATAGTATACCATTAGGTGAAAACTAAAATCTAATGTGCTAATATAAAAGTATGAAAATAAAGAAAAGAGATTTAATTGTTGTGTTGCTTGCGGTAGCGCTAATTTTGTGGGTTTTTGATCCTTTTCAGTTTAGAGCTGAAGATCCTACAGATCCACAAGAGGAGGTAATACTTCAGGTTGAAAGCCCTCGAGGAGGGGATTCTTTCGATGCTGATATGACAACCGAAACAAGAGAAACACAATAGCATGACTTCTCCTATTTCCTTTACTCTTGAGCAGGAAGGCTCAAACGGCCTTATGCGTGCAGGAGTTCTTACGACACCGCATGGAGTTATACACACTCCGGCTTTTGTTACTGTGGGAACAAAGGCAACCGTTAAAGCGCTCAGTCCGGAAATGGTAAAAGGACTTGGGGCTGAAGTGGTACTTGCTAATACGTATCACTTATACCTTGAGCCGGGTCATAAGCTGGTGCGTGACTCTGGTGGACTTGGAAGCTTCATGAACTGGAGTGGTCCCACAATGACTGACTCAGGAGGATTTCAAGTATTTTCTTTAGGTTCCGCTTACGGCACGTCGGTTAGTAAAGTGGCAAAAGATACTCCGGATCCTGTGGATGATGAACAGCAAGTAGTAGATTCGGCGGTAAAGCTTGCACGGATAGACGAAGACGGCGTTACATTTAAATCATACAGCGATGGGAGTGAACACCGGTTTACTCCGGAGCGTTCAATAGAAATACAGCATGCTATCGGAGCGGATATGATATTTGCTTTCGATGAGTGCACTTCGCCGAATGCAACATATGAATACCAAAAGGAAGCACTTGAAAGAACTCACCGCTGGGCGAAGCGTTCTCTTGAGTATCACAAGGCGCATCCTGAAAGTGAAAAACAGGGATTACTCGGAATTGTGCAAGGTGGTAGATTTGAGGATTTGCGTAAATACAGTGCAGAGTTGATAAGCTCTCTTGATTTTGATGGTTTTGGTATTGGTGGATCATTTACTAAAAAAGATATGGATACTGCAGTTGGGTGGGTAACGCGACTACTGCCCAAAGAGAAACCACGACACTTACTTGGGATAGGTGAGCCCGGAGATTTGTTTGGCGCGGTTGAAAATGGCTGTGACTTATTTGACTGTGTTGCTCCGACTCGTCTGGGGAGAAATGGTTCAGTGTATACCCGTGATGGTAGAGTGAATATTCTCAATGCTCGCTTTCGTGAAGATTTAAAGCCTATCGAGGTAGGGTGTGGATGCTATACATGCTCAAACTACAGTAGAGCTTATGTTGCGCATCTTTTTAGGGCGGAAGAAATGTTTGGTGCAACACTAGCAAGCATACATAACTTATATTTTCTTATTCACTTAGTTCGTGACATGCGGGAGGCGATACTACACGGTACTTTTGCTGAAATGAAGCAACGGTTTATTACGCGATACTATAAAGCTTGACCGTATTTTTAATGTTCGATACACTAAATAGGTAATGCAACACGCATCGCTACACATAAACACAATTATTCTGGTCATTATGAAGAAACAATCTTCAGGCCTTATTTCTGTGTAGCGAAACTCTCAATCGAAATGTAGAAACAAGTCCTGAAGAAATTCAGGACTTGTTTCGTCATGTGGCGAAATTGGTTCCTTAAACAATTAAATATAACCCAATATGCAAACACAAAAAAAAGAACAGATTCCTGTACAATTTGTAGGTGATGAGGAAGAAAAATTTATTCCGATCAAAGGCCTCGGTCTTTGCACACTCGGAGAAGTACTCCATCTTGATCCTCGATTGCTAGAGAATCGCTCTGTTGTATCAATGCCGTGTGGGCAATAGTCTTGCATCTCAAACTAACAAGCGCCGTCCAGATACTGGACGGCGCTATATTTTTGTGGTAGTATGCATTTAGAATGTTATGAATGCAATACAAATAGAAGAAGAGTGCGTGGGGGGCGCGAGTAATATCGTTTACCTCCCTTTACAAGGGAAGTTTCCCTTTTTTACTTCCGAGCAGGAAGCCCGGGTTCGGGAGCTAATCCAGGGTCAGGTTGCGTACTGCGATCGCGAGTTTGGTAAAAACTGGCGCAGTAAAATTACTCGGCCAGTCTTGATCAAATCAAACAACGACAATTTGATTGCTCAAATTGTCGGAGACTATCTGCGAGGAGCAATGGATGCTCCCGACGACGAAGAGTTTGCTTTACTCTTCGATGCAAAACTCTCTCTGGGAGAACTCCGCTATGCGGAATACCTCCTCAACAACAAAATCTTCAATCGAAAGGCAGTATGACAGTTGATTCGTGACCGCCCAAACACAAGTGTGTTTGGGCGGCTTTTATTAGACGACTTTTTAAAATAGTATATAGTTAAGAACTATGGATAAACCCTTGTTTTCAATTGCAAATATGTTCAGCCCTGCGGGTGATCAGCCAAAAGCCATTTCCGAACTTACAGAAGGGCTGTCAAAAGGCATTTCGCGTCAAACACTCCTTGGTGTAACCGGGTCCGGGAAGACTTTTACCGCGGCAAACGTAATTGCAAATTACAATAAACCGACTCTTGTTATCGCTCACAATAAAACACTTGCGGCACAGCTTGCTCAAGAATACAGTGAGTTTTTTCCTAATAATGCCGTACATTATTTTGTTTCGTACTATGACTACTATCAACCCGAAGCATATATGCCGGCAAGCGATACGTATATTGAAAAAGAAGCTCAGATCAATGAGGAGATTGACCGGCTCAGGCACGCATCCACGCAGGCACTTTTAACCCGCAAGGATGTGATTATTGTAGCCTCGGTATCTTGTATTTACGGTTTGGGAAGTCCGGTGGAATACGAAAAAGTAAACTTAAAAATTACGGTGGGAGCAAAAGCGAATCGTGCGGATTTAATTCGCAGCATGATTGGTATTTACTTTGAAAGAACAAATGCAGACCTTTCACCGGGGCAGTTTCGGGCGCTTGGAAATGCGATTGAAGTTATGCCAGTCAACGAGCGCGTTATGTACCGCATAGAGTTTAATGGTCCTACTATCGGAAGAATAGTTACTATTGATCCGGTGAGTCATTCAATACTGGAAGTGAAAAATGGCTTTTTTCTCTTTCCCGCAAAGCACTTCGTAACTCCGGAGAATGAGCGTGAACGAGCAATAAAGCAGATTAAGGAGGAGCTCGAAGAACAGCTACTCGTGTTGAAAAAGCAAGGTTTAGATCTTGAAGCACAGCGTTTGAAACGAAGAACAAACTATGACGTTGCTCTTATACGAGAGGTTGGATACTGTAACGGCATAGAAAACTACTCTCGCCATTTTGATGGTAGAAAGTCAGGCGAGGCACCACACACACTACTTTCATATTTTCCACATACCAAAGACGGAAAACCTGATTTTCTCACGATTATTGATGAGTCACACGTTACTGTTCCGCAGATTAGGGGAATGTTTGCTGGGGATGCGTCTCGAAAAAAGACACTCATCGATCACGGTTTTAGGCTTCCTTCCGCGCGCGACAACAGACCGCTTCAGTTTGATGAATTTGAGGAACGAGTAGGGAAGGTTGTGTACACATCGGCAACCCCCGGAGAACACGAACGAACAGTAAGTAAGAAAATTGTAGAACAGGTTATTCGCCCAACAGGGCTTATTGACCCAGAAGTTAACGTAAAGCCAATACTTGAATCAAGTGAGTATGAGGGGCAGGTAAAAGATTTCATTAAAGACACAAGCGCTACGATAAAAAAGGGTGGGCGTGTTATCGCAACCACGTTAACAAAACGCATGGCTGAAGACCTTTCCGAATATCTAAAAGAAAAAGGAATAAAGTCAGAATACTTACACAGTGATATAAAAACAATTGAACGAATTGAAATACTTACTAAGTTTCGAAAAGGTGAGTTTGACTGTCTGGTCGGGGTGAACCTTCTTCGTGAAGGGTTAGATTTACCCGAAGTTGAGTTTATCGGAATACTCGATGCGGACAAGGCTGGTTTTCTGCGTTCAGAGACATCACTTATTCAGATTATAGGTCGCGCGGCTCGAAATATCGCAGGAAGGGTAACCTTGTACGCTGAAAGCGTTACGCCCGCAATGAAGTACGCCATTGATGAAACTGCACGTAGGCGCGCCATTCAAATCGCACATAATACCAAGCACAACATAACACCCGCTGGAATTAAAAAGGCAATTCGTGACATTACAAGTCAGCTTCAGACCGAACATAAAAAGGCAGTAGGTACACTGCTCGGTATAGATAAACAACGTTTTGATGAAGAGCCTGAAAAGGTTATTGCAGAGAAAAAACAACAAATGGAAGAAGCGGTAGAGCGGTTAGACTTTGAAACAGCTGCAATTCTTCGTGATGAAATAGCGCTACTTTTGGGTGAAAAGCCACAGAAAAAAGAGAAGAGAAAGATACGGTAGAGACTGGTAGGCAGTTAGGTTGCCTGTTTATAACAGATAGCAAATTCCTCTGGATGTTCATTATTCATATGGTATACTTATGGCATGACAGATACAGATAAGAAAATAAAAATACTTGTAGTTGAAGATGACAAGTTGCTTCGCGATATTCTTGCGATGAAGCTGGCAAAGCCAAACCTGGAAATTATTCACGCACTTGATGGAGAACAGGCTTTAAAGCTGGTTGCGGAAGCAAAACCGAATGTTGTTCTACTTGATATTATTTTGCCGGGAATAAACGGTTTTGAGGTTCTTGAAAAGATGAAATCTGAAGCAGAAACGAAAGATATTCACGTCATTATTATTTCGAATCTCGGACAAGAGGAGGATATCAAAAAGGCTCAACAGCTTGGGGCTGCTGATTTTATTATCAAAGCGAATGCAACCGCAGATGAAATTTCAGAAAAGCTGATGGAATTCATCGAGGCTCATCATATTGCTTAATAAAAGGCTATCTGGAATTAGAAACTGCCACGTGCTATAGTGGCAGTACTTTTATATGACGCAGAAAAAGAAGAAAGATGAAATACAGGAGGAAATCGTTGTAAAGGGTGCACGAACTCACAATCTGAAAAACATTACTGTTTCAATGCCACGAAATAAAATGGTGGTTATTACTGGTTTGTCAGGCTCTGGGAAATCGTCGCTCGCATTCGATACTATTTTCGCTGAGGGACAACGAAGGTATGTTGAGTCGCTTTCGAGCTACGCACGTCAGTTTTTACGACAAATGCAGAAACCCGATGTTGATGAAATAACCGGTCTGTCACCAGCAATTTCAATTGACCAAAAAAGTCGCTCAAATAACCCGCGTTCAACCGTTGCTACAATTACAGAAATATACGACTATCTCCGTATTCTTTTCGCACGGGTGGGAAAGCCTCACTGTCTTGAGTGTGGAAGAGAGATACACCGTTTGTCGCATGAAGAAATACTAAATACTATTGTTGCGCACGTTCTTTCTAATAAAAAATCAAAGACTGAAAAAGAAGTGCTTGGGGTGCCGGTTAATTCAGATCGGGTTCGTATATACGCTCCAGTCGTGGTGGGAAGAAAAGGAGAGTACTACCAACTACTCTACGACTTGCTTGCAAAAGGATACCAGGAAGTAAAAATTGACGGTGTTGTAAAAAAGCTTCGAGAGAAAATTACACTTGAAAAAACAAAAAAGCACACAATCGATCTTTTGATTGATGAGATTTTTGTAAGTGAATTCACGCAGGATAAAAAGGGAAGTGAGGAAAGACTAAGTGAGGCGATTGAGCGTGCAATACATGAGTCAAACGGACTTATTAAAATCGACACAGCCGGTGTGGAGAAAATGATGTCGGTAAAGTTTATGTGTCCGTATGACGGGTATGCGTTTCCTGAAGTAGAACCACGGCTTTTCTCTTTTAATTCTCCTTACGGGGCATGTGATGCGTGTAATGGTCTTGGAACAAAGCATCTTTTTACTGATGAGCCTTGTCCGAAGTGTCGAGGTGCTCGTTTGAGAGACGAAGCATTAAGTGTGCTCCTACATGAGAAAAATATTAAAGACGTTGTTGGTCTTTCAATTCAAGATGGGAAAAATTTCTTTGATGAATTACGAAAAAAGCTAACCACGTCTGAAAAAGAAATAGCGAAAGTGATTTTGAAAGAAATAGAGTCTCGTCTTGATTTCATGATAAATGTCGGTGTTGAGTACCTTTCGCTCGATAGACGAGCTCACACGCTTTCTGGTGGAGAAGCACAGCGTATTCGTTTAGCTAGCCAGCTTGGAAGTGGTTTGGTAGGTGCTCTTTACGTTCTCGATGAGCCGACAATTGGGCTTCACTCCCGTGACAATGACAGACTCATAGCAACACTGCTGCACCTTCGCGATATCGGCAATACGATAATTGTTGTTGAACACGATGAAGATACCATATACGCGTCTGACTATATTATCGACATTGGTCCCAAAGCGGGTGTACACGGAGGGGAAGTGGTGGTAGACGGATACTTGGACGAGCTTATTTCAGCGAAAACAAATAAAAGCAATTCTTTGACGCTTGGGTATTTGCGGGGAGAAGTTTCCGTGCCCACACCACAGTCGCGCAGACTTGATGCAAAAGGAAAGATACAAATTCGAGGAGGAAATTTGTTTAATATTAAAAATCTCGATGCGGATATCCAGCTCGGGAAGCTAAATGTTATTACCGGTGTATCCGGTTCTGGAAAATCTACTTTTATGTATGAAATGCTACATAAAAACCTACAAGCACGATTTGAAAAGAAGTATCGCTCGAATGACACGCATAACTGTAAGACATTTACCGGTACTGAATACCTTGGGCGCACGGTACTGATTGACCAGTCTCCGATTGGACGTACTCCTCGAAGTAACCCAGCTACTTACACAGGTGCTTTCACATGGATACGTGACATATTCGCTTCTACAACCGAGGCGAGAGCACGCGGATGGAAGGCGAATCGTTTCTCATTTAATGTTAAAGGCGGACGGTGTGAACATTGCCAAGGAAATGGAGTTATTGCGGTGGAGATGCATTTTCTTCCTACGGTGTACGTTCCTTGTGATGTGTGTGATGGAAAGCGTTTTATGAAAGAAACGCTTGAAATAAGATACAAGAAAAAGAATATCTACGACGTGCTTCACATGACAATAGAAGAAGCTCTTATGTTTTTCAACGACATTCCTGCAATACATGATCGGCTCAAGACGCTCAATGAGGTTGGGTTGGGTTATTTGGAGTTGGGACAATCTGCCACAACGCTTTCAGGGGGAGAAGCACAACGAGTGAAGATATCAAGTGAAATGTATCGACAGCATATTCAAAAAACCATTTACCTGCTTGATGAGCCAACGGTTGGTTTGCACTATGAAGACGTGAAAAAGCTTATTGAAATACTTCAAGAGCTTGTTGATAAAGGCAATACGGTGGTAGTGATTGAACACAACATGGATGTTATAAAAAATGCAGATTACATTCTTGATTTTGGTCCTGAAGGAGGCGTCGGAGGTGGGAAAATTGTCGCACGAGGAACTCCTGAGGACGTAGCGCGTAATGAGAATTCACATACAGGTAAATATCTAAAGAAGGTACTTAAAAAACGGTAGTGTTCGGGTAGTTGAATTTTTAAGGCGTTACTATATAGTGATTTTGTGATTATACAAGATTTGAAAAAGGTCGCGTTACCAGACACTCCCGGGGTGTATTTTTTCATGCTGGGCAAAGAGGTTTTGTATGTAGGGAAAGCAACATCACTTAAGGATCGCGTGAGAAGCTATTTTGGAAAAGACCTTATCGAAACACGAGGAATTCGTTTGGTAGACATGGTTTCGAAAGCTGATAGTGTAACATTTGAAAAAACAGATTCGGTATTGGAAGCGCTTATCCTCGAGGCGTATTATATTAAAAAACTCCAACCGTACTACAATGCGAAAGAAAAGGATAATAAAAGTTTTAATTACGTTGTTATTACCAAAGAAGAATTTCCGCTCGTGCTACAGATAAGAGGGAGGGAGTTGGCTACTAAATTTCCCAAAGACCAGATACACAAGGTGTACGGTCCTTTTACATCTGGTACAACGCTTCGGGAGGCGCTCAAAATAATAAGAAAAATATTTCCCTATTTTGATAAAAAGTGTCTACCAAATCCGAAACGCATTACATTGAATCACCAGCTTGGGTTATGTCCTGTAGAAATATCTGCAACAGAATACAAAAAAACCGTACGAAATATTACTTATTTTTTTGAAGGGAAGAAGAAACTACTTTTGTCTACCCTTGAACGTGACATGAAAATGTACGCAAAGAAGGAGCAGTTTGAGGAGGCTGGCGTTGTGCAATCTCAGCTCTACGCGCTTAAGCATATACGTGATGTTTCGCTACTCAAAGACTCTTTCTTGAAAGACGCAACGGACGAAAAGGCGTTGAGAATAGAGGCGTTTGATGTGGCTCATATGGCGGGAGAGAATGTTGTTGGGGTAATGACTGTGGTTGAAGGAGGTGACTCTCTACAGCAAGAATATAAAAAGTTCATTATAAAAGGTGGAACAGGGAATAATGATGTTGCTGGTTTAAAGGAAATACTCACTCGTCGCTTTAAACATGAAGAGTGGGGGTTGCCGGATGTTGTGGTGGTGGACGGCGGGGTGGCACAGCTACGAATTGGAGAAAAAATAGTGTCTGAGTTTTTTGGTGAACATGACCGTCCGTCGGTGGTGGGAGTGGTAAAAGATGAGTTCCACAGACCTAAAAAACTAATAGGCGACAAGGTGATTGCTAAAGCTTACGAGAGAGATATTTTACTTGCAAACAATGAAGCGCATCGTTTTGCGATTGCGTTCCATAGAAAGAAACGCAGGTTTATTGACTAATCATAATGCATCTGTAGTATTAGCCTCGGAACAAGAAAGACCAGTCAGAGGAAGTAAAAAAGAATGCAAGGTCTTTTTTGTACCGAGGCAAGGGCGCCACTCTGGAAACGGAGTGGCGCTTTTTATTTTTTATGCTATAGTGAACTTTAGTAAGTTTGCTTTCAAAAGCTAATGCTTACTTGGTTCAAAAGTGCCGCGTCGAGTTTTCTCGACGCGGCTTTTTTCTATCCTCAGGGACTTGAGTGAAGAAGTGGTATACTTACTATATGTCACGAATACGTGTTGGGGTTCTCCGTGGAGGACCATCAAGTGAATATGAAGTTTCTATAAAAAGCGGAGGCTCGGTTCTTCGTAACCTACCTACACACTTTGAAGGGAAAGATATTTTTATCGACAGAAGTGGTGTGTGGCATTTAAACGGACTTCCAAGAGATGTGTCTGAAATCTCCCAACATGTGGATGTTGTTTTTAATGCTTTGCATGGTCAGTATGGTGAAGATGGGGGAGTGCAGAGAGACTTAGAGCGACATGGTATTCGATATACCGGATCAAAAGTTTTTCCGTCTATTCTCGGAATGAACAAACGGCTTTCAAAAGAGAAATTTAAAGAGGCTGGCATTAAAACACCTATGGTCTACTACTGTAGTGGAGGATGTTCTGTTGATGGTGTTGTGCGTGACGTACACCAAATGAGCGCGCCACCATATATAGTAAAGCCGATTAGTGCCGGTTCCTCTGTTGGAGTGAAGAAAGCACATACCATACAAGAGCTCGCTCTTATCGTGGGCGATGTTCTCGATGAGTGGAACGAAGTAATGGTTGAAGAGTGCATTTTGGGAAAGGAGGCAACATGCGGTGTTATTGAAGATTTTCGTGATACAAAACACTACTCACTTCTTCCGGTTGAAATTATTCCTCCAAAAGATAATAAGTTTTTTGACTATCACGCGAAATACAGTGGGGTATCTCGCGAAGTGTGTCCCGGGTGCTTTAGTGATGAAGAAAAAGAAATGATACAGCACTATGCGCGCGTGGCACACGACAGCATAGGTGCCAGACACTATTCACGAAGTGATTTTATGATTCATCCAAAGCGGGGAGTTTTTATTCTTGAGTTGAATACCTTGCCGGGATTAACAGAAGAGTCATTGTTGCCTAAGTCACTTACAGCAATCGGTTCTTCTATGTCGCATTTTCTGGATCACGTTATACAGTCAGCACTATATAAAAGCTAGTTGCATAGATTTTTGCTTTCTTATATAATGCAATTTCACTGGGCCCGTAGCTCATTTGGTAGAGCGCCTCACTTGCACTGAGGAGGCGGGGGGTTCGAATCCTCTCGGGTCCACCACTTTTCACTTTTGTGAAATTCGGAAGCCGTGCGATGCACGGCGAGGTTGGTTTCGACCAATGAATTCCACGGTTTTTTGAATGAAACCGCCAAACGTCCGTTGGTAATTTTCGGGTTCGAACCGACTTCCATGAGGAAGTTTCTCCGTTTTGCGCTGGATTCGTGAGAAGCCAGCATTTGGGCCGTATTTGCCTGCAAAATCCAAGTTCGAGTGAGTTCGAACCACCGATTGCCATTCTGCTCCAAGTCCTTCAATTTCTGCTCGATTTCCACCTTTAAGCCCGTGAGGGCGTTCTTTTTTTGCAGAAATTCAGTCCGGTCGATTTGTTCTTCGAGGAAGAGATCCGTCAGGCGGTCGAGCTTTCGCTTCGTATTGACCAGTTGCGCACGAAGCGCGTCAGTCGTGGGAGCAGAGAGGCCATCGGCCTCCTGCTTCCACGACTCAATTTTTTCCAGGAACTTTCCCTTCCACTCATCAGGCAGAACACACAGCGCTGTTTGTTCCTTAACCTGTTCTGACAGGTTCTCCTGACGAACGAAGGGCTGTGAACACTTGTGTTGCTTGCCGCGCTTGGTGCAACGGTAATAGGCGAAGCGAAGACCGCTTTTCTTGACGTGCTGTTCCGCTGTGATGGCGAACCCGCATTCGCCACAGTGGGCGAATCCGACAAAAACAAATCCCTCGTCCTCCCGCCGCCGTGGCCGACTGCGCCGGGCGAGCACCGTCTGAATCTCATCAAAAGTTCGCTTTGATATCATGGGCTGATGCGAGCCCTCGTGGATTTCTCCACGATAGCGGAATGCTCCGTAGTAGAACGGATTTGAAAGAATGTTTCCGATTGAGGAAAAGGGAAGTGGTTTTCCCGAGCGTGATCCCACGAGTCCGGCCTTGGTCATCATCCGCTGAATTTCCGTGAGAGAATACTGGCCGGTGGCGAACGCTTCGAGCACGGCGCGCACCTTGTCAAACGTCTTCTCATCCGGTTCGATGGTGCGCGAGCGCGGATGGTTGTAATACCCGAGTGGGGCCTTGCCGGAAAGCACGCCCCGACGGAGTTTCTGCCGGATGCCACGCAAGATATTTTCGCGCAGGTTGTCGGTATAATATTTTGCCTGCCCAAAGGCGACCGACAACATGAACTTCCCCTGGGGTGTGGCATCAAACCAAAAGCTCGGAAACTTGAGCGCCGTGATTCCGCCCGTGTCAACGAGATGAATGATGCGACCGCCGTCGACCGCGTTGCGGGAAAGCCGGTCCGGATGCCAGGCGAGAATGCCGTTCGCTTCTCCCTGTTCGATGGCGAGCATCATTTCGTTAAACACGGGTCGGCCCGGCGCTTTGGCGGATTTGCTCTCCGTATACTCGCGCGTAATTATGAGTTGGTGTGACCGTGCATATTGGCGAAGCTCGGTGATCTGAGCTTCGATGGACAACACTTGACGTTCCTCGTCCTCGGAGGATTTGCGACAGTAAATAAAAAAAGTGTTCATGATGTTGTGGCGTTAATCTCGTATTGAGAATTCGTGTGAACCTTTCCACTCGTGCCCGATAGGAACAGTGAACACGTTCCAACGGACGTTTGGCGGTTTCATTCAAAAAACCGTGGAATTCATTGGTCGAAACCAACCTCGCCGTGCATCGCACGGCTTCCGAATTTCACAAAAGTGAAAAGTGGTGGTCTCTACTGCACCAGGTTCGAACTCACTACGAGTCATTGTAGCCCCGGAGG
>JBBDJV010000006.1:0-37113 GCA_040879725.1 Minisyncoccota bacterium
CGATTCTCCGTGGGGTCACAAAGCGTAAAAATAAACAGCACCGGTAGGTGCTGTTTATTTTTAGAGAGCAAACTGCTTTGCTCTCGGCGCTTTGTGAAGTCGGAGCCATGTCGCTTTGCGACAAGTGAGACGGGCCTGCCTGCCGGCAGGCAGGGTCGCGAGTACTTTGGATTTTAGAGTGTACTCACGAATAAAATCCTTAGTAACTTGTGACACAGAAAATACAGTAAGTATTACGTGTTGTTGTGACCACTTAGAAACTTGACCCCGATTCTCCGTATTTAACATGTCAAAATTATAAACATCTATATGTTTGACTTCTTTACATAAAACAATATACTTTAGATATGAGTAATACATATGCGCAATTTATAAAAACACTTAGGAAGGAGCGTGGATTTTCTCAATCTGAGCTTGCTATAAAGCTCAATATGTCCCGTCCATCATACATAGCCATAGAGCAAGGAAAGAAGGAATTAACTCTCTCGGAAGCAGAAAGACTCTCTGAAATTCTCGGAATTTCGCTCAAAGAGATGGAAAGTGGAGTATCCGCAAACTATAAAAAGTATAAGCAAATGATTCTGGCGTATATCAGAAACGCTGGGTCAAAAAGGGATGGGCGTATTACAAAAACAAAATTAGCTAAGCTTGTTTACTTAGCAGATTTTGCATGGTTCTACAAAAACCTCGAAAGCATGAGCGGTATGCAATATAGAAAAATTCAATACGGACCTGTTCCTGATTCTTATTTCCGTGCCATAGATGAGCTTTTTGAAGATGGACAAATTAAAATTAATCTAACAGAAGATGGGGCTATGCTTATCTCCCAAACAAGAAATGGAGCAAAAATTGCATTGTCTGAAATTAGCAAGGATGAGGAAAAACTCATAAAAAGCATTTCCGAAAAATGGAAAGATAAGAATACTCAAGAAATTGTCACTTTTACCCATAACCAGTTGCCGTATTTAATTGCAGATAATGAAGAGATTATTTCTTACGGCCTTATAACTCAAGAAGATCCTCATGAAGTTTATTAGATATAAAGTTTTTATCGAACCTTTTGCCGAAAGGCATTATATTAAATCTTTCTCTAAAAAATATAAAAAAGCTTGGGATTTTACCTTGAAAACAATAATAGAAGAATTTGAAAAGATTGATGTTTTATTTTTTAAAAATATCGCAGAAGAAATTACTGATAAAAATGCAGATATTGTTATTTGTAAAACAGAATTTAAGATTTCAGGCACGCAAGAATCAAGACATGGCTCAGGAAACAGGTGTATCCTCGCTAAGCATAAAAACGCAAGCAAGGTCTGCATTTTACTCGTGTATCACAAAAATGATCTTGGCGCAGGGAATGAAACTACAAATTGGAAAAATAGTATCAAGAAGAATTATCCAGAATACCGAAATTTACTATAAGTATTCTATTTTGAAATAAGTCATCCACTTATAATCAAAAACTACCCTTTGGTGTTTTTATTTATAAAAGTTTAGTTAGAATTCTTTAGTTTCGTCATTATGTAATCTGACAAACTCAATATCAGTATTCTGTAGTAGTGACTCAAACAAACCATATGTTAATGCAACGCCATCATCGTTTAGTAGCCAGTCATGAACAGGAAACACTTTAGTGGGTTTTACTCGAAGTGCGTATGCAATAGAGTCTGCTAATTTACACCATGGTCCCGCAACCGGTAGCGCTAGTACTTCTACATCTTTACTAGGCTCTGTATATGCATCTCCGGGGTAAAATAATTTATTTTCAATGAAGTAACCAGTATTTTGTACTTGTCCGAATTCTTGAAATATTTCAGCGTGCTTACCATCATACGCCTCAAGTGTAACTCCAGCTTTTTCTCCATGAGCTGTACCTTCTAGGACTTCATGGGCTACACCTAACTTTATGAGAGCTTTAGCTACACCACTGTTTGTTACCACTTGGGTATCTGGGTTATTTTTCAAAATAGCTTGCAAGGATTCGCTATGGAGGTGATCAGCGTGTTCGTGTGTTATTAAGATCAAATCAATATCTTTCACTTCATTTTGAGATACACTAAATCGACCTGGGTCAGTCAGTATTCTTTTGCCATTTACTTCGATAAGTAAACAACATTGACCATATTTTGTAATTTTCATACGTTAATTATAACAAATGTGATAGTACTGTGTTTCAAAAAGCCCAAGCCCCGCAACTTTATATCCCAGTTTATTCTCATTCCGCATCCAAAATGATAAAGTAGGTATATGAAAAAATACTTACTATTTACTCTCGCTTCTATATACATAGTTGTCGGGTTGTACCTATGGCAGACAGGTGGTGGTTGGAACGGACCGGGTTTATATGAAAATATATTTACTTTTTTCTACGCTGTATTTCTCTGGCCTATCATGATGGGCTTATTTGTACTTTTTAATTAGGTTAATTTTATTCGCTGAAAGCTCGGGTCTCCGTTCAAGGTTTAGTGATGTAAACGCTAATCGCGCATAGTATAGCTTTTCTTGCTATGGGAGCGACGATTACCTTATCTTCAATTATGTCACTAATATTGACGTACATTGCTCCCATTGAGTCAAAACCATCTGGAGACATCTTTATTTTTACATCACTAGGTAGTGAGACTATGTAAAAATAGCCTTTGTGTCTGAAGGTAACTTTTCCTTCAGAGGGACTCATGTAAGGGAATGTTACTACATCCTCATAGAGAAATTTGTACGAGAGTATTCCGGTTCCTATCTCTTCTTTGTATTCTCTATTTAGAGCTTCTTCTTTTGTCTCATTTTTTTTAATACCACCACCAGGAAGGTCATACATTCCTTTGTAAGGTCCACGACCTTTTAAAATTAGAAGCACTTGGTTATCGGGCTTTAAGTGTATTCCATAAACCCCGATATGTTCTCTTGTTGGGATGTTTTCTGCAGAGGAGCTGTTCATAATTAAACAAAAACTACCTCACTAAAAGATTCATTCTGTCGATAAACCAGAATTTCATTGTCATAGTCAGGAGTCCCGCTAAAACCATTGGTGCGAGTTCTTGCATCCAGCCAAAATATATAAACGCCACAAATACTGGTACGTTTAGTACGTTAAGCAACGTTGGTAAATCTTTCTTTAATTTTTTTCCGTCTTTAAAATACAACCTTTCTCCCAAGACACCTCTACTCATCCAGTTGTCAGTGCTTTTTGGTTTTGGGAATAATACCGGGTTGATTATCAGCCACACAATAACAGCTCCCAGAATCCAGAAATTATGTAAATAAAGCCCCAGTGCAATTAACGGCATTGATAAAACTCGTGTCCATCCACTCCACGGATTTGCGTGTCGCTCCCATGTTTGTTCCGAAAGAATTGCCATGATTTTATTTCATCTTACCCTAATGAACCATTCCGTATGCTTCACGGCCAGTCAGTTCATTTTTCCTCGTTAATTACTATACTAGCATCTTTTCTTCTTGCGGAAAGCTTCGGGCTTCTATACCTATTTAGATACCCCATAGAGGGTTTGAAAATTTGATATAATTATACAATGAGTTTTGAAAATAAATCAGAGAGTATTCGCTTTCCTCAAATCGCATCAGAATTAAAAGAGATGGTTGATATTGACCAAGATATGCGTGAACGTAGCCACACTGAGGATTATTGGGATGAGACGATTGATGCAAAACATACAGAACGAATGAAAGAGATTGTTGGAGAAATTGGCTGGCCAACCATATCAAAAGTTGGCAAAGAAGGAGCAAATCATGCGTGGCTTTTGGTACAACATGCCGACCATGATGTTGATTTTCAAGAGCATTGCCTACAATTAATGAAAGATGCTCCCGCCGATGAAGTTGATGTAGTTAATATTGTGTATCTTACAGACAGGGTATGTGGTAATCGAGGTGTAGGTCAATTATATGGTACTCAATTTATACAAGAGAATGGTAAACATATTCCACGAACGATTGATGACGAAGAAAATGTGGACGCAAGACGGGCAGAAGTTGGAATGGGTCCGCTGTCAGAACAAATACAACATATGTACAATAAATACCCTCTTGATGAGGAGGAATAATTCTACTGCCTTTATATAAAGTCCTAAACCCGCCAAATGGGTCGCTATATTTCAATGCGCCACACGGGTGGCGCATTGAAATGTTCTTATTTAGAGTCAGTTTTGATTTTTCGGAAGTTGGGTTTCCGTGTTAGAATCAGGTGGTAGCCAGAATCCGACAATGAAGTTATGAAAGGATATAAATTACTTTTTAAATAAAACTATGTATATACTATCAATCATTGCTATTCTCATTGCACTCTATACTATTCGAGTTGCCCGCAATGCACATTTTAGAATTAACAATCCTCCACGTTCCTTCCACTTCACTCTTTCCAAATCACGTGATGTTGATGACTTAAAAGGTGAAAATATATCAGCCAGAGCAAAGATAAGATTTTATGTTCTTTATTTATCAGGCAAAAGAGTTTACTTTGATGATGATACTTTTGATAATATTAGTATTAATCGCAAAATAGATACAAATACGCAGATTGATAGTAAAAAGGAACTCGTTCTTCATTCGTGGGGTGATATTTTAAGGTTGCAGTATATTACAGATCCAGAGAAAGAAAATGCTGAACAAGGTGAAGAATTATTACCAGATGTTCTTTCTTTACCAAAATCATCAAAAAATCAAGAGATTATAAAAGACTATCTGAAACAGAACGGCTGGAAAATTGAAACAGCATTGTCGTTCGATGATATCCGAATCACAAAAGATAATTTGGAGGTTTATATAACATACATTTCGTGAGTTATAAAAATCTTTTTTTAAATAATTACTTTTTACGGAAGCCAGGCTTCCGGAACTTCATGGAACCGTGTAGTATCTGGTGAATACTCAGAAGATGATAAAGTACTCAAGATACAGGCTCTCAGGGACTATTGTGAGCTTGATACACTAGCGATAGTTGAGATATGGAAAGTCTTAAACAAATCTATCTAGTAATACTCTGCACATGCTGTACGATATCATTAAGCACATCCTGTTTGTGCATATACCAATGCTGTGACCATATTCGATAGATATTCCAGCCTCGTGCCTCTAAGATATCCTGTCTCATTCTGTCTCTAATTCTAGCTGACTTTGAAGAGTGGTACGCCGCTCCATCACATTCTATTCCCAAAACATAATCAATCTTGTTTTTAGGATTTACAATCGCAAGATCAATCTTAAAGCCTGAGACCCCAACTTGTCTTTTTACTATATAACCGATATCAGTAAGAGCTTTCTCAACACACGCTTCAAAATCACTATCGTGTTCTGCGTTTGAAGTATCACCTGCAATTAAATTACCCTCTAATACTTGCGAACCCTTTTCTGCGTATTCAAGATATTTCTGGAGTAATACAGCTCCTCTAGTACCAATTGACGGACTCATGTCACTAAATCTCATTGAAGTTACACAAACCAACTTATCTTTTGCGCGAGTCACTGCCACATTCAAACGCCTATAACCAGCGGCTGAAGTGAGTGGTCCAAATCTATTGAAAACCTTCCCAGTTTTGTCTGGTCCATAACAAATGGACAAAACAATTACGTCTCTTTCATCTCCCTGAACAGACTCTAGGTTTTTAATAAAGAAGCTATCTTTCTTTTCACTTGTCTCATCAAGATACTCAGTTAGGTGAGGATGCTCCTTTGAAAGCTTTTCCTCGAGAGCGGTACGGATTGCCTCTTCTTGAGACTTACTAAATGCGATAACTCCTATGGTTTTATTGGGGGTATTTTGCACATGCTCAATACATAATTTCGCCACTTCTTCAGCTTCTATTATATTTGTCCTTGTTCCCACGTGACGCTCTTTCTCACCATTATCTTTATGAGTGATAATACTTCCATCGTAAACACCATTAACGAATTTAAATTCAATCCCTCTACTATTTTGCGGATTTGGGAAAGCGATAAGTCGATTTTGATAAATATGATAGTTAGAAAAAGCGATAAGATCTTCCGATGAGCTACGGTAATGGTATTTAAGATAGGCTTCAGATCCATTAAGTAAACTTATAGATTTTTGAAGAATACTCTCAAATCCTGTTTCTTCGTTTACTTCCTCATCTTCGTCTTCATCTCCATCGAGTGATACCCCGAAGAATGAAGTAGGTGGTAACTGGTGTTCGTCACCAATCACTACAACCTGTTTTGCTCGGGCGATAGCACCCAACGCATTTTCAATTTTCATCTGTGAAGCTTCATCAAAAATCACTACATCAAAATTAACTGCCCCGTATTCTAGATACGAACTTAAGGCGAGTGGGCTTACCATCCAGCAGGGCTTCATAAGCTGAATATGCGAAGCATAACGCTGAACTAGTGTTCTAATCGGCAAATGCCTCATTTTCTTATTAGCCTCATGCCTAAGCTTCTTGTCTGCCTCACAAGGTATTTGAGACTTTTGAAGGAAAGGTAGTTGCTCATGAAGAACTCTCAGTCGATTTATCTCCATGGAATCTCTTTCTAGCTCTTTGAATTCCTTAATTATCTTCTCGAATTTATCCTTCGTAAAATCCCTCAATTCATGATTTGTTTCAGAATAAATTTCTATCCATTTATTAAAAAATGCCCAAGAATATATACATGCAAGATCCACGCCTTTTGGTATAGAGAGTTTTGCGATTTCTGGCATGAACCATTCCATTCCTATTTCTTCAAGGGCATGCTTCTTCTTTTTGTATTCAATCCACTGTTCAAGTCCCGAAGAGTCTCCAATCATTTGATTTACCTCGGTCAATACAGTTTTATATGATTCGGAAAGCATATTTTCTTTAGTCGCATCATTTTCAAAAAGACCAGAGAGTTTTTCTACAATCACACTCAGTGCTAAGTACGCCTCGTTTGAATCCTCTATATCTTTTTGAAAATCAAGTAATAATGAAGTCAATTTTGGTGATGCTTTTTCAGAAAACTCTGGTACAAGGTATGCTAAAAACTCATTAACAGATTCTATGTACGAGATAAATGAATTTAATGTTTCATCTTCTAGTAATAATTTAGAAGCGGATGCTTCGATATAGTTATTTATCTTAGATTTTTTTACAGCATTAATTATCTGATTCAAGTGATTAAGTATCCCAGTTTCTTTATTAAGAGAAACTATATCTTTTGGTAAATGCTCTTGAGATGAAATAAACGCTGTAACTGCTGTAAAGGACTTTCTTATTTCAGAAATTTCTTTTTCCGTCTGATCAATAAGATCAACAACCTTAACCAATGAATACTCTAAAATGTTGCAAGATGTAATGGTGTTTAGCAGATTCCAGCTAGATGTTATTTGCTCTATTTTTTGAGTTTTCTGGATGAGGATTGAATGTATCTTACTGTCAGAAATATATTTCTGTAGTACTGGTTCAATATATTCGATATTATTTTTCTCAAAATACTCAATGAGACTTTCCAAGCCTTGATTTATTTTTTCATACGATAAGTGCCTTACTCTCTGATCTAGAGAGAATGTATCAACTATCTTTTTCCATTCCTCATCGTATTTTGATTGAGTCTTCGATCTAAAAGCAAGACTATAGATAATATTTTTTATTTCTGAATATTTCTCTGGTTTTCTTAAGATGCACCATGATCCAACATCTTTTCGATCTGCCTTATAAGCGCTTGAGAAGTACCTAAAAATATTTTTGTACTTTTCAAGAAAAATTCCTTCTAGGGCAATAATTTTTGTCGATTCAATTTCACTCAAGTTAATACCATATTTTTCAATAATATCTTGTGACTTCTGTATTTGAGAGTAAAGAACCTCTAAATTCTTAACTGAGTTCCGAAGTTCATAAATTTGAGATCGAGATGCCTTTATTATAGGAGAGAGATAGGAGTCGATCTGAAAGAGCAATTGTTTTGATTGAAAATCTCTAACAGAAAAATCCAGCACCTCTGCGGGTATTGTTTTATCTATTTCCAATTTAAGGTCAGATAATGTACTTATGATCGAAACGCTTCTTGTTGAAAGGATTTCACCGATCTTAGCATCTTTCTTAATAGTGCTAATATCTAGTTCTTTTAATTTCTTCCAGTCCTCTGGGAATAAATATTTGTCATCCTGAGCAAGTTCAGTCTTGTAGGATGACTTCATTTCAACTAATTCTTCAATCGAAGCTTTAATGGAGTTTAAATAATCTGAATCAAGTGATTTTACCTTGGGGTAAGAATTATCAATGATGCCCTGATTATTTCCTTCTGAAAGCAGTTCGATCGTTTCCTTTATTGCCTTTAAATTTTTAAAACTTGAGACATCGGCTACTTTGTTGAGAGACAATAAACATTCCTTAGTTTCTTTTAGAGCCTCAATAACTCTTTGAGAGAAATCAACGCTATAGTGTTTTCTGGCAACACTCCTCCATATACTTTCCTCGGAAAATAGCCCGACCAAGTGATTTGTTTCTCTGATCAAAAATTCACCTTGATGATAATCTTCCAAAGTAAACTCTAGAGGACTTTTACCTTTCCATGGCAACACGACTTCTTTTGATTTATCATTCACTTTTGCGAGTTCACCAAAAATCCAATAGATATTTTTGTTTAATGGCGCGACCGGTGTTGTAATCAAGGTGCCATAAGATTTCAAAGAATCAATTTTCTTTTGTCTTAACTTTAATTTGGTTTCCAAATCAACACCTTTATTCTTTTTTAATACTGAAGCAACGCTATCTCTTGAATCTAAGATATCTGAAGAAAAGCTTTTCTTATTATTAGTATAATTAAAAAGAGGTAGACACAGATCTCCTACACTTGCCTCTAAGCGTTTTCCATCAATATCATAAGATAGTCTCTTGTAGACAACATCAAGTGCGACCTGCTTTTCACATACAAATAAGACCTTTTTTTTTCGAGCAAGTAGGTTCGATATAACATTCGCAATAGTCTGACTTTTCCCTGTCCCCGGTGGACCATGAATGACCATGTGGTCACCTGATACAATCTTTCTTATTGCCTGAATCTGGCTTCCATCCGCATCTAGAATAGTGAAATCTTCTTCCTTGTTTAAAAAGTCGTCAGGGTTAAATTCCTCCTCATCAATTGTTACAAGATCTGAATTATCTTGATGAAAAGAGTCTCCACCACAAACACTATTAATAAAATCATGCTTTAGTATTTCATCTTGATTTTTATTGAGATCCTCGTAGATTTGTTGACCATGAAATGAAAACTGTCCAAGGTAGATATTTTCTGTAAAATCTACAACTATTCCTTTCTCCTTAAAAATCTCTTTAATTTCTGAAAGAATTTTTCGCACCTCTGTGAAAGGCATGGCTAGAACTTCTTCTGCTGTTCCAGGTATATTTGGTAGGCGCAATTCAAAATTCTCTTTTATAAATAGAAGTAACACAGGATTTATTTGAGCTGGGTGCTGATTTGTATCGACAGATAAGATTGTTGCCTTGTAAGGATCTTTTTCATTCTCTAAAGAAACAGGGACAAGCAATAGTGGGGCTATATAATCTTGTTGTTTTACACTATCAGTAGATCCACGCCCTACGGTTTTCTCTTTCCAACAAACTTCTCCGAAAGCCATAAAAAGTGTGTGTAACCCATGTTCATCAAAGCTTTTCTTTGATTGCAGTCTCATTCTCTCTAAAATAGAGATAAGTTTTTTGCCTTGAGGAGATGTTTTTGTATCATATTTAGGATCTTGGATTTTCTTATCAGATTCTTCTGCTTCTGAAAAAAGATTATCTTGCTCCTCTTCCTTTAAGATTTTCTTATGATCAAAAGTAGCATTCAACTCATCAAGACTTCCAAAATAAGATGAGCATTCTTCTAAAGAAATATTAAACTCAATCTTCGAAGCTTTTAGAGGGTATTTCAAAAGGCGATTTCTACGAGAAAAATCAATAGCCGCTTGTTTATATCGCTTAAAGACTTCCAATATTTTAGCGGTTACTTTTGGCATATGGTAATTTTTATCTTATCAAATTTCACTTGCGAATGATAGGCTTCTATGATCTAACTTAGATATAAATTTTCTTGTTCTTTAGTAAGATATCAGTTTTCAAATACCTCATAAATTTCCGTTTTTCATCCATTGACCCCTCAATTAAGATGAACTTGGCGTAATTTGTATGTCTATATTCTTAATCGCAACAGGGATCTTGGTGTCCAGTAACATCTGCTCATATTTCTTGAATCGTTGAACTTCAGCAGTGATTTTCTCTTTCATTCGCACAGTTCTGCAGTATTTCTAAATCGTCTATGAGAGGTATTGAAGTTGAGCCACCAAGCCCTTCTTTGTTAATAAATTCACACTGATTCTGTAAAGGCGAACTCCTTGCCCTATGACTTAATAAACTTCTGGTTTCGTTAAATAACTCTTTAGTAGTGAGTAGTACATGTTTTCTATCGTGCCAGATTACTACATCTTTCCCCAAACTCCCACCTCCCACACCATTTGCTTCAAGAAGAATAGCTCTGTATAGTTGCTATATGAAAATCCTTCCACGGACTGAGTTTGGAAATCCAATTCTTCGAGCCAAGGCTAAGAAAGTGCCACTCAAATTTCTCAAAACTAAGAAGTTTAAGGAGCTTAAAAAGCAGATGATTTACACCATGCGCCGAACGCATGGTGTAGGACTTGCCGCTTCACAGATTGACAGTCCGCTTGCTATTGCGGTTATGGAAATGCGCAAAACTCCCACACGTCCCGATCTTGAACCGAAAGGACCACTCACAATCATCAACCCTAGAATCATTAAATATAGCCCAAAGAAAGTAAGTGATTGGGAAGGATGCTTGAGTTTTAAAGGGGCGCGCGGTCTTGTTCCTCGTTCAGAGAGTATTACTGTTGAGTATTATAATAAAAACGGCAAGAAGGTTATCGAGAAAGCAACTGGCTTCTGGGCACGTATCTTTCAGCATGAAATAGATCATCTCAATGGAATTGTCTACATTGACCGCGTTGAGGATACAAAAACCATTATTACACTCAATGAGTTTAAGAAGCGTATTTTATCAAAAAAGAAAAAATAGCATTTCCCAAACCCCAACCTTCAACAGGCTTGAGTCTGCACGTCATATTTCAATGCGCCACCCGGGTGGCGCATTGAAATGTCCTTATTTAGAGCCGTTTTAACAAAGGGCATTATACCTATGTGTCGACTTCACTTATAGCCTCGCTTTAAAATGCTATACTGGAGTATATTAATTAAGTTTTAAAACTATGACTACGGTTGATCATACGCACCCAGATAACTTGGAAAAATACGCTTTTTTCTGGTCTGAGGTGAGGTTGGTGATTGCGGCTTTTTCACTCATTATTGGAGGGTTTCCGGTGGCGTATAAGCTGTTTGGGTTTGTGCCATTTTTCGCAAGACCAGTTAACACACTACTAACTATTGCTTGGGTTATCTCAGGCGTTTCTGCTGGCTATTTGCTGTATCGGTGGAATAAAGAGGGACGCACAGTATTCGGAGGGAAGAGCAGAAATGATCTCATCGCTTTCTTCTTTTTGGTTATCACAGGAATAAATCTCGGAGTTGCCGGATTGTTGGGTGTAAACCTCGGTATGAAATTTTCTTTGGGAGGAAATCTGTATGCTATTGTTGGTGTGCTGTATCTTGCCGTAGCTTACTATTTGCATAAGCGGTACAAAGAATCCGGAGGAAAGGTTTTTGTCGGAACGGCTAAGAGTGGGGAATTGAATAACGGTAGTGATGTCACAACCATATCAGAAGAAAAACCAAAAGAGGAAACAAAACAAAACGAGTAGTGTTGTACTGTCGAAAGCGTTCTTTAACAGAGATGCGCGGACGGTGGCAACAGAACTGCTCGGAAAATATCTCGTCCGAAAAAAGGATAGAGAGTATCGCGCTGAGTGCATAACCGAAGTTGAAATATACGATGGGCCGGAGGATAGAGCTTCTCACGCATTTAGAGGAGTAACAAACAGAAACCGTGTGATGTTTGGCCCTGCGGGCTACTGGTACGTGTACCTTTGCTATGGAATACATCAAATGCTCAATGTTGTTGTGAGGGAAACAGGATATCCAGCGGCTATTTTAATACGAGGAACAGAACATACGCCTGGTCCAGGAAGGGTCGGAAAGTGTTTCTTTATCACAAAAGATATGTACGAGAAGCCGGTAGGTGAAAGCTCCGGGCTCTGGATAGAAGACAGGGGAGTGATAGTGCCGAAAAAGAATATCACGCGTGCAGAGCGTATTGGTGTTTCGTATGCGGGTAAAAAGTGGGCAGGGAAGAAGTATCGGTTTATTGCTCGTAATGTCTTGCATACTAAAGAATAGTTTGCTTAAATAGCCACAAATTAGTTCTGTAAAACAACAAACAAAATAGAAAGGCTCAAGCATGATCAAAAGCATTATCTTCGATTGGGACGGAGTTCTGTTTGACTCCCCGACAGTCTTGTTTCAAGCGGTGTGTAGAACACTCAAACATTTCGGAGTAGAAACAATGCCAGAGTTTGCGGACTACGCTCGGTTCTGTAACCCCCCTTATTTTGATTTTTATCGCCGGTACGGGTGCCAAGCATCTGAGCACGATATCAGCAGTGTATTCAATCGCGTTTTTCGGAATGAGTATGCTCGGTGCAAACTCTACCCTGTAGTTCCTCTAATGCTCAAAGAGCTTCAGGCGAGACGCACTACGCTTGTCATTGTCAGTGCGAATGACGGTGATTTCATCGCGAAGCGGTTGCAGGAAAAACAACTGTACCACCATTTTCGGATGGTGTGCGGAGGGTATGGAATTAAATCGGGAATCATGAAGGAGATGGCGTCGAGTGGACTCATTGACCCCAAGACGACACTGATGGTCGGAGATGCCTGTTCTGACATGCGATGCTCGCGTGATGCGGGTATTGCCTTCAGGGTGGGTCTGACTCACGGTTCGAATAATGATGACGCACTCCGCGATGCCGGAGCCACAAGGGTGGTGGAAGGTCACCACGAGCTAATCAGTGCAATTCGAAGGGGTAGGCTAGCGGTCGAGATTGTGACTGCCTAGTTTGCAATACAAGAGCCGGGAGCGCGTAGCGCTCCCGGCTCTTTTCATTACCACAACAGTCTATTTTCCGTGAAGGTGCATGTAGATGTCCTCAAGCGCCTTTACCGCATCTCCTGCAGCGATATTGTTCTGGTGGTAGAGGGCGTTAGTACAGTCTCCTGCAGCCCAGATGCCCTCACAAGAGGTTTTTTGCGTCCATGGGTCTATCTTTACCTGTTTGTAGTCTGTGAGGTCTACAAGGTCACCAAGGTAGCCAACAGAAGGCAGTGCTCCGATTTCTACGAATATTCCACTTGCTGGTAGTTCTACCGTTTCTCCCGTGTCAGTTTTTTTATACACAAGTGCTTTCGCAAACTTGTCTCCCTTTACTTCCAGTATTTCAGTGTTAGTGATACCTGTCATGTTTGGGTGGGCAAGGACTTTTTCAACAGTAATTGGGTCCGCGCGATATTCTCCACTTCTCTGAAGTAGGGTAACGTGTTTGGTGTAGGCGAGGAGCTGTGCGGCTGTTTCAAAACCTGCATTTCCTCCACCGATAACCGCAACTTCCATACCGGAAAACAGTGGTCCGTCACAGCTTGCACAGTAGGTAATGCCTTTATTATCAAATTGCTCCGCTCCGGGAACTTCAAGCTTTCTGCGATGGCTACCAGTCGCTACGAGAACTGTTTTTGCTTTGTATTGTTCACCTCCGGCAGTTACAAGGAAGCCTTCATCTGCTTTCTCCACTTTTTCCACACGAACGCCTTCTTTGATCGTAACAATATCTTTTGCATACGCTTTGAGATGTTCCTCAAGGTTTTTCGCCAGCTCCGGACCGGGGATAGAAACAGTACCAATCCAGTTTTCAATACCGTCGGAAACAGTACTTTGTCCGCCCCAAGTTTCTGTAATAAAAATAGTTTTAAGTTGTTTTCGTGAAGCATATACTCCAGCTGAAACTGCAGCGGGACCTCCTCCAAGAATTGCAAGATCGTACATAGTTATCGTTTATTACCAATAGTAGCGACAGTATACCACGATAAGAAAAGAGAATACAAAAAAACCGCTTACGCGGTTTTTCTAAATTATTTCTTTCTTCTGAGAAATGCCGGCACGACACCCCAGTCATCGTCATCATTGTTGTTGTTTTTTGTTTGTTCAGGCTGGCTTGGAGCTGCGCGCTTTATATCTGCAACTGGCTTATTGTCTTTTGGTAGAGAATTATAAATCTTTCCTTTTCCTGCTGGCGCTTGTGTATTTTGCTGTGTGTTTTCTCGCGCAGGAGCTTCTGCTTCTTGGTTCTTAAAGAGTGTTGAGCTCTGACCTTGTAGTTCAGGGAAACCAGAAGCGATAACGGTAATTTTAATTTCGTTCTTTTTAACCTTCGGATCTTTTATAGCTCCAAAGATAACACGCGCATTCGGGTCGATTGCTTCTGTGATAACACGCGCTGCTTCCTGTACTTCAGCCATACGCAAGTCTTCACCTCCGGCAATTGCAAAGAGAACACCTTTTGCTCCTGTAATAGAAAGGTCGAGAAGAGGGGAGTTGATAGCGGCTTTCGCAGCGACAACCGCTCGGTCATCACCACCTGCTGCGCCAATACCCATGAGTGCTGCTCCTGCATTCTTCATGATAGAGCGAATGTCGGCAAAGTCTACGTTAATAATACCCGGAGTAGTGATAAGGTCTGAGATACCTTCAACCGCGTTCCGTAGTACTTCATCACAAATTGAAAATGCATTTGTAAGTGTTGTTTCTTTTTCAACAATAGCTAGTAGTCGGTCGTTTGGAATAATGATAATCGCGTCCACTTCACGACGAAGCTCTTCGAGCGCTTGCTCAGCTACTTGGAGTCGCTGTGCTCCTTCGAAAGAAAACGGGCGAGTCACCACTGCGACAGTGAGTGCTCCCAGTTCGCGAGCAATTTTTGCAATTACAGGTCCTGCACCACTAAAGGTTCCACCTCCGAGTCCTCCAGCAATAAATATCATGTCAGCACCTTTGAGTGACTCTTGTATCTCTTCACGGGTTTCTTCTGCGGCGCGTTTTCCGAGGTCTGGGTTCATTCCCGTTCCAAGACCACGAGTAAGGTTTTTCCCTATATGGATTTTCTTTTTTGCGAGAGAGTGATGAAGGTCTTGTGCGTCTGTGTTAATCGCAATAAATTCCACTCCTTTTACTTTGGAGTTTATCATGTGGTTTGTGGCGTTCTTTCCGGAACCACCAGCACCGACAACTTTAATGCGCGCGAACGCTTCTACTTCAGGAATGATTTTTTGCATGAATACAAGTCAAATTAAGTATTGTGAGTACACCTATTCAGTAAATTTCTTCACTGCACAATAGGGCTATAGTACCAAAGAAACGTACTCGTGGAAACGTTGACGAAGGCAAATCTCTGTGTCCTGGTGGATGCACATCTCGGTTTATGGAAGAAATTGTTTAAACCAAGAAGCTATCGAACCAAAGAATTTTTTCACTGCCCGTGTTGCACCGAGAGAGTGTTCGTCTCCCGTGGTAAAGCCGTAGATACAAAGACCGTATGCTACCGACCATGTTGAATCAATAACATGTCCGCGATTTCCCGCAGAAACATGCAAGGTTCCTATTTTTGATGGAAGGCGAAGTGACGCTTTCGCTAGGTCTTCGATAGTGGTAACACCCGAGCCACCACCGGTTAAAATAATACCCGCTGGGAGTAATCCGTCACGGTTAATTTTTTTCAGATGAGCTTCGATTAGCTCAAAGATGTCTGACAGACGCGCAAAGATAATCTCATCCAGCTTTTTCTTTGGAATAGAAGTGGTGGTGAGCCCGCCTAGCTTTATTTGTTCAGCTTCTTCAAGTGGTACTCGTAAACCGAGTGCGATGTCGTTGGTGATGTCGGTTGAGCCGATAGGGAAAATTTGAAGAGAGATAGGAAGACTGTTTTCGTATACGACAATCGAAACTGTTTCCGCTCCAATATTGGCGAGAACACAGCCGGCGATTTTTTGTGTTTTGGTAAGCGCGACAAGACTTGCTGCGAGCGGGGAAGCCATGACATCTTCTACTGCCACACCCACACCTTCCACTGTGTCTATCAGGTCTTGTAAGTGTTGCTCTAAACAGAGAATGAAGAGTGTTTTAATTTCTAGTTTCGCGCCTTTCATTCCCACCGGTCTGCCGACAATTTCTTTCCCGTCTATTTTGTACTGCACGGGAATTGAGTGAAGTATTTTTCTGTTTGTTGAGAGAGCAGGAGGGATGTTCGCCTCGCTTTCTGCAAGGGCGGTTTCTAAATCTTGTTCGGTAATTTCCAGATCAGCGCGAGAGATGATTGCTTTTCCGCTCGATACAGTACTTTCAAGAGAGACACCACCAACCGCGAGGTATGCATTTTTTATTTCTCTTCCCGATGCTTTTTCAGCTTCGTGAATTGCCAGTCGAATGCTCTTCGACGCATCTCCCGAGTTTATGATGTAGCCGTGTCTGATGCCTCGAGATTCTGCGTACCCAGTTCCGAGAATTCTGTTTCCACTTCTTCCTTTTTCGCGCACGTGTTCAGCGACAACCACTTTAACGTGGTAGGTTCCAATATCAATACCTACGGTAGTGTTTCGAGACATAATAGCGAATGAGCATGCGCTTTGTTACGCAAGTTTGAAAAAGCGTTTGTATTTGCGTTCTTCAGACTCCATTCTACTACCGTGCCCCATTCCTTTCAAATGAAGCATTCCGTGGATAAAGAGAAAAGCGAGAAAACCATTCTTCGTCATTTCGTGTATCTTGGCGTGGGTATAGGTTTTTCGAAGATTGATGTATATTTCTCCTTCAGTTTTGCTGAGAGGGAAACTGAGGATATCCGGTACGTAATCTTTTTTCCGATACTGTTGGTTGAGTTTTCTCATTCTGGTGTCTCCAGCGAAAACAAGTGAGAGTGAATACTTTTTTCCCAGCACAGTATTTTTATAAACTATAAAAGGCACACGCGGAAGTGTGCCTTTTATAGTTTTTGAAACCGAGAACTGATCCATAGGTTATCGACGTCGTGGACGAACCTCTTCGCGAATTTTTCCAAGTTTTAACAGCTCTTCTCTCTCTTCTCTTCGGTTAAGTTTCTTTAGAGACTGCTTTTTTCGAGTAAACGGAGAAATACTTCGAGCGTGATATCGTAGTGAGCGAACACGGGTCAAAACACCAGAGCCACGAACGCGCTTGGTGAAGCGACGTAGTAAACTCGCGTTATTTTCATTTTGTCCTTTTTCTACCTCAATATTAATCATAGTGGAAATTATCGTACCATAGGTCTTAAATTTGTTCAAGTCCCACACACTATACCAACTATCTTCTACAAAACCAAGGCTAAACCTTGGGAAAATACACGCTCTAAAGCTATAAAACCTGAGGTTAAACCTCAGGAAAAATGGGTGCAAAAAACCCTTAAACAGAGCGGTTTATCCGAACGAGGTTTAACCTCGTTCAGGATATGCTCTCTCAAGCTCGTATAAGGTTCTTGAGGAATGGTCCCAGCTGAGATACAGGAATAGTATCTTGCGATCGGTTTTCCATATTTCTAACAATAACGCTTCGCTCGTTTGCCTCTTTTTGTCCGATAATAAGGGTGTAGGGAATAGAGAGCTTTTCTGCAAGTTGTATTTGGGAAGAAAGTTTGTCCTTCGCGAGAGATTGGTAGATATGAATATTCTGTTTTCTTAAATCTTCAATAACATGAAGACTGAGTAACTTCGCCGAGAAACCAACTTGTATAAGAAATACTTGCGGTCTCTGTGAACGCCGTACAGGAGCAGGAACTTTAAATGAAGTAGGCATACCACCAAGCAGAATAGACGCGCCAATCGCCGGAATGTTTTTTCGAAGTCCGAGTTTGCGAGCAAGCTCATCGTAGCGTCCACCGTATGCGAGAAGTGTTTCTCTACTTGCCTGGTCAGCGGTATCAATCGAACCTTCGTGTATTTCAAATACTGTTTTTGAGTATGCTTCTCGTGGTCCGGTAAGGGTTGTGTTGATTCGATACGGAATAGAGAGGTGTTCAAGGTACTCAAGAACTTCCGTGAAGTGCGCTCTGCTTTGCTCAGTCAAAAAGCCGATTGGCTTCGGTGCTTCACATGCCAACTCTTTGCACTTTTCGTCACTGTGACACATGAGTCCGTAGAGGTCGTTCTTCAATAGCTCACGAGCAATAGGAGGAAGTTCGCTTATCTTCTTTCGGTAGTAAGCGGTACAGTCACGAGTAAAACGGCTCTGAGAATCGCTGTCACCAACACTGTTTATCTCTACATAGCAATCAGTGTGACCGAGGGTTTTTAGCATGGTGAGCGCTGTCTGGATTATCATCGCTTCCGCAATGCTTTTACTTGTCGCTACTGCATCAATCGCTATATAGTGCCCGTGGCTTGGGCGAGCAAAAGGAATGTCGTGTGATCCGTGGTACACGAACATCTGTTCACCAGCATCATGAAATCCGTTTTCAATGTAGCACTTGAGTGCGTGAAATCGGGTTGGGTCTATTTGCGTTGGGCGAATATATTTCGGTAGTTTCAGAGAGCGAATCTGAGGCTTCCTCCTTGCTTTTCTGAGAAGTGTTTTTTGTTCCGCGAGTGCGTGCGAGAGTGGATCAAAACCATAAAACCGAGCTATTGAAAGCGAATCCTTTAAGAATTGCTTTGTTGCGTGTTTTCTCTCTACTCTATCTCGTGTACTCATAGTGTTTTTTCAGGTGATAATTCATTCGATTCAAATGAATGTGATCCAGGAAGAACGCCAACTTCAGTTACCGGGAGAAGGCGCAAGAACGCTCGTCCAACAATATTTTTTCGAGGGAGTGGTCCCCATGAACGTGAGTCAGAGCTTGCTGGTCTGTTGTCGCCCAGTACGAAGTATTCGGTTTCTCTGAGTGTTATCTCCGAAAGGTTTTCAGTTTTTGTGTGCTGTACAAAATCTTGATCGAGCGCGAATCCGTCAGGGTTTGCTTCATTTATGATAGTAATACCGCTTGCGTTTAAGATAACTGTCTCACCAGGAAGTCCGATAACTCGTTTAATAAAGAATTTTTGAGGATCGAGAGGGTATCTGAATATAACAACGTCTCCACGTGATGGATTTTCAAAACGGTAAGAAAGCTGATCAACGATAAGGTATTGTCCGGTTTCAAACGTAGGGTCCATTGATGCTCCGTTTACGATAAACGGTTGAGCGATAAAGTATCTGATAGGCAACACAACAACGATAGCGATAAGAGAGAAACGAAGTAACTCTTTGAAAAAACTTTCTTTGCGCGCGGGCAATTCTTTTTCCCGGGCAATGTTTGTTTCTTCGTGTTGTGGTGATTCGTTGTGTGTCATGTGTACAGAAAATAATTTCGTGACTCAATTTTATTACACTTCAGTCACTCGCACAACTTTTTTGTTTTATGTATGCAAACACTGTGTTGTTTGGAGATGCGTATGTGAAAAAATCGCACACAAAGATGGTTTTGTGATACAATTTTGTGTATTCATATGACATACACGATTGTTGGATTAGGAAATCCGGGAGAAGAATATTCGCAGAGTCGACACAATGCGGGAAGAATGATTGCAGAGCAGTGCGCACGGGCATTTTCTGTGAGTGACGATATGTGGAAGAAAGATAAAACACTTTTTGGCCTTACTGCGAAAGGGGAATGGGAAGGGGAGAAGGTGGTGTTTATTCTGCCTGAAACATTCATGAATAATTCAGGAAAGTCGGTTAAAAAACTCCAAGGAAGCAAAAAGAAGATTGAACAGCTGATTGTCATTGCCGACGAGCTGGACTTAGGTCTGGGGAGCGCAAAAATGACGTTTAACCGAGGTTCTGGAGGACATAAGGGCGTTGAGTCTATTATACGGAGCGTTAAGTCTGAGGCGTTTGTGCGGGTAAAGGTAGGTATTTCTCCTGCCACTCCAAAGGGTAAAGTAAAGAAGCCAAGCGGAGACAAGATAGTGCACGATTTTATTATCGGTGATTTTAAGAAGAAAGAGATTGAAGCAATAACCGCCGTGGGAAAAGATATTATTTCCGCAATCAAAACACTTATAACCGAGGGGAGAGAAAAAGCCATTCAGCAGTTGCATACGAAAAAATAAAAGTATTGCAGTATAAAAGCCCGCACGCGACGCGTGCGGGCTTTTATTTTAGTAGCTATTTTGCTTCAGGCTTTTTCTTAAAGGTAAGTGCCATTTTTTGTTCTTTAGAATCAAAGAGTGAAATGGTAAAGCTGTAAGACTTTCCAAGTTCGAGTGCTTCTTTAAGCTTCTCTTCGCTTCCAAATTCAGAAACGTGTACGAGACCCGCAATTCCTTCTTCAACAGATGCGAGTGCACCGTGCTTGTTGTACTTGATAACAACCGCTTCCACACTGTCGCCCTTCTTATACTTACTATCTGCGCCCTTCCACGGGTTGTCTTTAAGCGCTTTGATTGAAAGTGATATTTTGCCGTCTTTTATTTCAATTACCTTTACGTCAACTTTGTCACCTGCCTTGTAGTGCATGCGTGGATTTTCAACCAGTGACCAGTCTATTTCTGAAATATGAACCAAACCTTCCAGTCCATCTTCAATTTTCACGAATATTCCGAAGTCGACAATACCGGTAATTTCTCCCTTTACTGTATCTCCCACTTGATATCTCTCGATAATCTCTTGCTTTTCTTTCTGTTCGAAATTCTTTTCAGAGAAAATAAGTTTTCCTTCCTTTGGAGAAGCGGAAATGATTGAAACCGCAATTCTCTCGCCGGTAAGTTTTCGTAGTTCTTCGAGAATTCTGTCTTTATCTCCGTCCTCTACACGAGGGTAGTGTTCGGTTTTAAGCTGTGATGCAGGAAGAAACCCTTGAATACCTTGCCATTCGATAATAAGCCCTCCTTTGTTCGCCTCTTTAACCGGCAATTCAAGAACGGTCTTATCACGAATAAGTGTTTCTGCTTCACCCCAGATAAGGGCTTGGCGAGCTTCCTTGAGAGATAGCTCAATGTATCCGTCTTTGTTGTTTACGTCAGTGACTTTTGCGTCAATGGTGTCTCCAATAGTAATACGCTTGATTATTTCACGCGCATTCATGAATTCACGACCGTAAATAATACCTGTTCCAAATGGAGGCAGGTTAATATACAGAGCCGAACGGTCAATGCCGATTACGGTTCCTTCTATCATATCTCCCACGAGTGGTGGGTTTGGAGACTTCGCGAGAAGTTCCTCCATGAGTGCACTCTTCTTTGAAGAATCTTGTTCTTCTTGTTCTTCTGCAACCTCAGAGGCAATCTCCTTGGCTGTATCTTCTATAGATGTTGTCATAGTATGGTGCGTTTCTGTTCTGCGATCGGGTAACAAAGACTGTCTTACGCAGGGCTACAGGAAACACAAGGGCTAATAAATATACCTACTACGGTATGAGAGAATACCATAGAGGAAGCAAATACGCAATCGTGCTCTTGCGCCCTCCACTCTATTGAATGAGGGCTTTCACACTGGTATACTGTGTGCACTATGATAATTACGTACCACGGTCTTGAACAATTTAAAGTACAGTTTGGTGATGTTACTCTCGGCTTTAATCCTGTTTCAAAAGAATCAAAAGTAAAGAGTAATAAATTCGGTGCGGATGTTGGGTTACTAACGATAAACCATCCGGATATGAACGGTGGCGAGTTGCTCGCATACGGAGAGAGAAAGCCTTTTTTGATTACCGGTCCGGGTGAGTATGAGGTGAAAGATGTTTTTATTAAAGGATTTCCTGCAACGTCTTCATACGGCGGTACGGAGAGTATCAATACTATATATCGTGTGACGCTCGAAGGAATGAACCTTACTTTTCTCGGCGCGCTTTCAAGTCCCGATGTTTCGGGCGAGACGCGTGAAGCGATACAAGATACAAACATTCTCTTTGTTCCCATTGGAGGAGGTGAGGTTCTTGATCCTGAAAATGCTTACAAGCTGGCGGTAAAGTTTCAACCGAACATTATTATTCCGATGCACTTTTCAGATACTAAAAGCCCCGAGCTCAAAGCATTCTTAAAAGAAGGAGGTTCTGAAGATGCTGAAATGGTAGACAAATATACCGTAAAGAAAAAAGATTTAGACTTGAGTGAAGGAAAAATTGTGGTGATTACTCCATCATTGTAACTATGAATGAAGGAATTCTAGACACTATTCGAAAAAAGCCAGTTGGAACAAGGCGCATTATTCAGTTCGTTTCCTCGGCAGGTCTGACTGCTGTAGTTGCATTCTTTTGGTGGGTAAGTACAAAAGCCATTGAACCTGAAGTATATGTGAATGAGAGGGTTCCGGAAGCACAACGTGCGGTTGTTGTTGAGCCTGAAGGTTCTCTCTCGGGCTTTAGAAATGAAGTAAGTGGGTTCTTCAGTAGCGTGGGGGAAAGCATGGCAGGGGTGATTGATTCTGTTGTTCAGTGGAGAGAGGAAACTATCTTTGAGTAACTTTGTTTTGTGGTAAGGATGTGCTAAAATAACACGAATTTTAAGGATATATGGCGGAAGATAACAACGATAAAAAGAAAGAAGAAATAAAGGGTATCATCCCACACGGTATTGTGACCGAGATGCGGGAGTCGTATCTTGACTATGCGATGTCGGTTATTACTTCCCGTGCGCTTCCTGACGTGCGTGATGGTCTGAAGCCGGTGCACCGCCGTATTCTCTACACCATGCATCTCATGGGCTTGAGCTCAAGTGCTAAGTTTCGTAAGTGTGCCGCTATTGTGGGAGATGTGCTCGGAAAGTACCATCCACACGGCGATACTGCTGTGTACGATGCGCTCGCAAAGCTCGCGCAGGATTTCGGAACTCGTTACCCACTTATTATCGGACAAGGAAACTTCGGTTCTATCGATGGAGATACACCTGCAGCGATGCGATATACCGAGGCAAAGCTTGAAAAGATTTCAAGCGACATGCTTCGAGATATCGATAGAGAAACGGTAGATTGGCGTGACAACTATGACGGAACTCGCAAAGAACCTATCGTTCTTCCTTCTGGAGTGCCAAACCTTCTTTTAAACGGAACACTCGGTATTGCAGTGGGTATGGCAACAAACATTCCTCCGCACAATTTACGCGAATTGGTGGGAGCGATTACGCATTTGATAGATAGTCCAAAAGCAACAACTGAAGATTTAATGCAGTTTGTGAAAGGTCCTGACTTTCCAATGGGTGGAATTATTTATAATGAAAAAGACATTCACCATGCGTACGCTAACGGCCGTGGTGGTGTGGTGACACGTGGACGCGCAGAAATTATAGATGATAAAAGCGGAACGCATATTATCATCACTTCTATTCCATTCCGTGTGAACAAAGCAGATTTGATTTCTGCTATTGCAGACCTAGTACGAGATAAAAAAATTGAAGGTATAAAGGAGCTCCGCGATGAATCAACACGTGATATCCGTATCTTTATCGGTTTGAAATCAAGTGCGCATCCGCAAAAGGTACTCAACTTTCTCTATAAACACACACAGCTCGAAGAAACATTCCACTTTAACATGGTGGCGTTGGTGGATTCTGTTCCGCAAACACTGTCACTAAAGATAATGCTTCAAGAGTTCATCAACCATCGTCATTTGGTAGTAACCAGACGAACGGAGTTTGATTTGAGAAAGGCGGAAGACAGAGAGCACATTTTGCTCGGACTTAAGAAAGCACTTGATCACATTGATAAAATAATCAAGCTTATCCGCGCAGCAAAGGACGCTCCGACAGCGCACAAAGACTTGATGAAAGAGTTCAAGTTTTCTGACCGACAGGCGACCGCGATTCTTGAAATGCGACTCCAGAAACTTGCAGGTCTTGAGCGAAAGAAAGTTGAAGATGAACTGAAAGCCGTACAGGCGCTTATCAAAGACCTCAAAGAGCTTCTATCAAGCCAGAAGAAGATTATGGCTGTCGTAAAGAAGGAACTTATTGAGCTTGGTGAAAAACATGGAAATGACCGACGAACAAAGGTGGTCCGACACGGTGTTAAGGCGCTTTCGGATGAAGATTTAATTCCAGATGAAGAAAGCGTATTGGTGTTGACTTCGGGTGGATACTTGAAGAGAACAAACCCAAATGAGTACCGAGCACAACGGCGTGGTGGTGTGGGGGTAATTGACCTCAATACCAAGGAGGAAGATTTTGTAACTCAGCTTCTCACAACCACAACACACAGCGACCTTCTTTTCTTCACAGATAAAGGAAAGGTGTACCAGATAAAAATGTATGATGTGCCGGAAGGAAAGCGTTCTACAAAAGGTAAATCGATTATGAACTTCCTTTCACTCGCAACAGGTGAGTTGGTAACTTCAATACTACCGATGCCAAAGGAAATAAAGAAAAGCGATTCATCTTTGGTAATGGTTACGAAAAAAGGAGTAGCGAAACGTGTAGCCGCAAAAAGTTTCCACGATGTTCGCTCAAGCGGTATTATCGCTATTCGCCTTGATGACGATGACCAGCTTATGTCTGCTTCGTTTGTTACCGAAAAGGACGATGTGGTACTCGCAACAAAGAAAGGACAGTCTATCCGCTTTAGTGCGAAAAGTATTCGTGAAATGGGACGCACTGCAGGTGGTGTTCGTGCGATAAAGCTCACAGCTGGCGATGTTGTTATCGGTACCGGTATTGTGAAGCATGACGCAGAAAAACCTGCATTGCTCGTGCTTGCGTCAAACGGGTACGGAAAGAAGACTAAACTGAGTGAGTATAAAGTACAAAACAGAGGCGGAAGTGGTATAAAAACAGCACAGGTAACCGCAAAGACAGGAGAGCTGATAGCTGCGCACGTTGTGACTGATGAAGAGGAATTGGTGGCAATGTCTCGAAAAGGGCAAGTAATACGTATTGCGCTCGATGAAATACCAACACTCGGACGACAAACACAAGGTGTTCGTGTTATGAAGCCTCGAGCAGGAGACTTACTCGCATCGGTAATTTGCTTCTAGTTTAGAGAGGTTTGAGAAAAGTTTGAAAAAAGCGCGCCCCCGAAGGGGCGCGCGTTTTTCTCCCTCGCGCTATCAAGTATCTTGTTTTCTATTTTTTGTTTTCTCTAATATAATATATGCATGGGTTTTTCTGATCCGACAGTAACTATTTCTCAGCTTTCACTTGCCCCAGGGGCGCAGGTTGCGGACCTCGGTTCCGGATCGGGTTTTTATGCGCTTGCACTTGCGCGAGAGGTGGGTGATTCAGGAAGAGTGTTTGCGGTAGATGTTCAGAAGGATTTACTCACTCGCCTGAAAACACAAGCAAATAAAGAACATTTATATAATATTGAAGTAATTTGGGGTGATTTAGAACGACGAGGAGGAACGAAACTCAAAGACGCATCGGTTGATGATGTGGTTATTTCAAACGTCCTTTTTCAAATAAGCGAAAAAGATGCATTTGCGGATGAAGCACGCCGTATCGTAAAGCGGGGAGGCAGGCTTCTTATTGTCGACTGGAGTGATTCATTTGGGGGCATGGGTCCACAACCGGAACATATTTTTACGGAAGGGGAAGCGCGCGAGCTGTTTGAACGACACGGTTTTGTTTTAGAGCGTTCTATAGAAGCAGGAGAGCACCATTACGGGATAATAATGCGCACAAAATAGTATGGGAAGTATGAGCAAGTTTCAATTGGCGGTTATGGGTATTCTCACCCTTTCTATTGTTGGTGGATTGGTTTCATTTTCTCTTTTTAGTAGTAGCAAAGATGACTCACTGCCAGGCAACACAAATGGACGAGTTGTTATCTGGGGTGTGTATGACTCTGGGGTCATGAACGCACTTATCCGTTCTGTTTCAGACGAGTATGAAGCGTTTAGTGTTCAGTATGTACAGAAGAGAGCTGATCGTTTTGATACAGAGCTTATTGAGGCACTGGCGAGTGGTGTGGGTCCTGACGTAGTGTTGCTTCAGCAAGATTCACTCATGCGTCACTATGACAAGTTGTATGCTGTACCCTACGAGTCTTTCTCAGAACGCGCTTTTAAAGATACGTATATCCAAGCAGGAGAAATGTATCTTGCGAGCAATGGCGTAGTGGGTTTTCCATTTTTGGTTGATCCACTCGTAATGTTTTGGAACCGTAGTATCTTTAACTCCGAAGCGCTCGCTCGTCCACCAACTGTATGGGAAGAGTTTCAGGATCTATCACGCACTATGACTAGGCTCGATGCGTCAAGAAATGTCACTCGGGCTACCGTGGCACTCGGAGAATACGAAAATATAACAAATGCAAAACAGATACTCGCAACACTCTTTTTCCAGAGCGGGAACCCAATTTCGCGAGTTACCTCTCAAGGATTAACCTCTGTACTTTCCGAAGAGAACAGTATTGCGAGCCCTCTTCAGTTCTACACTGGTTTTGCGGATCCTGTGCGACCATTCTATACATGGAACCGCTCATTGCCGGCATCGCGTAATGGCTTTATTGCCGGCGACATTGCACTCTATTTTGGTTTTGGAAGCGAGATACGAGGTATTCGTACACAAAACCCAAACTTGAACTTTGATATTGCGGTAATGCCTCAACCTATGGAGAGCAGTAACCGAGTAACATTCGGCAACGTGCAAGCTCTTTCCATTCTTCGCTCTACACGTAATTTCAGTGGTGCATTTGTTGCGGTACAGATGCTAACCAGTAAGAGCGTAATGGAACAGCTCGCAAATGTTTCAAACTTGCCACCGGTACGCAGAGATATGTACGTGACGCAAACAGATAGTTTTAAATCAGTGTTGTATGAATCTGCTCTTATTTCAAAAGCATGGCTTGACCCAGACAGGACCCAAACCAGCTCTATTTTTTCGGAGCTTATAGGAAATATTACCTCAGGAAGGTTGCGTACCGATGAAGCCGTCCGTCGAGCTGATTCACTTATCGATAGTCTGTATTAATATGAAAAATATTCTATTTCTAAGTTTGTTCTTACCCATACTGCTTGCCCCAGTGTTTCTCTACGCTCAGCTGGACGGCAATGCGTCATTTGAAACCGACCAAGAGCGAGCACAAGACCGGATTGATAATAACCAAAGTGGCGCGAATGAAAATTCTTATGATCCGGAAAAAAGCGGTTTAATTCCGTGCGGATTTGATGAGAACAAAGACGGCGTGGTAAGTGGGAATGAGAGATGTTCTTTTAACGACCTGCTTCGTCTCGCAAACCGGCTTATTGATTTTGCTATACTTATTTCCGTACCGATATTTATACTGCTGTTTATGTACGCTGGGTTTCTGTACATCACCGCATCAGGAAATCCAGGCAAGATACAGGATGCGCACGGCCTATTCGTGAAAGGTATTATTGGTTTTGTTATTATTATCTCAGCATGGCTGATAGTAAACTTGATTGTCTCAGCACTGGTGGACGACGAAGCGGGTATTAACACATTTTTATCATAGATTATGAATAAGAAAATACTAACAGTTATAGGTGGAACACTTCTCAGCATGGTACTGCTTTTGGGTCCAAACGTAGCACATGCGGTAGATTGTGCGAACAGAGAAGGCGGACAGACACAGACCGGTATTAGAAACCCAATCTGTGCGAACAGCTTTCTCGAACTGGTAGAAATTATACTGAGAGATATTGTTTCTCCTATTTTGGCGATAGTGGCGGTATTTTTCCTAATGTACTCTGGGTTCCTATTCGTAACTGCGCAAGGGAACGAAACACAGCTTACAAAAGCGAAAGGTGTGCTCAAGTGGACGCTCATAGGTCTTTTTGTTCTTATCGGAGCACGGGTATTCGCGGAGATAATACAAGCGACAGTAACATCACTCGGTGAATAAATATGGTTATTTCTCACAGAAAAAAACAAATAGTACTCGCGAGTAGTGTTGGGGTAGCATTCCTCATGGTAGCAATTCCTTTTGCACTACATGCCGGACAACCACCTCCTGGTAGCGGAACACAAAGTGAAGGGACGTATCAAGGTGTTGTTCTGGGTGTTGTAGGTTTATTGAGCACTGCTACTTCTGTGATAATAGGGTTGAGTTTAGTATTTTTCCTTTTCAATGTACTTCGATATATAAAAGACGGCGCTAATGAAAAAAGAAGAGAAGATATACGACAGGGAATGCTATGGGGTATTGTTGCATTGTTTGTTTCTGTATCGGTGTGGGGGCTGGTTAACCTCCTTCGGGGTTTTTTGTCTTCAGATTCGTACACTCCACCTGAAGGTAGTATCATTGTCGACATAGAAAAACCTTTTTAGGTCTATCCACATGGGGTATTGTGTTATTGTGAGTATGTTGTACTATTGTACAGAGGACTTTTAAAAGGGTCATTTATTAATTATTTAGTAGTAATATGAGAAAAATTAAAGCATTAATTGCTGGTTCAGTGTTCGCTCTTCCTGTGTTTGTTTCTGCACAAACTTCAGATTTTAGTTTCCTAACAGAGACAATGGACAGTTTAACTACTGTGTTGAATCAGTTAATTCCGTTTATTATCGGTCTTGGTGTACTTGTCTTCCTATGGGGAGTACTTAAGTTCATCACTGCAGCAGGAGATGAAGGAGCTCGAGCAACTGGACGAAGCTTCATGATCTGGGGTATCGTCGGTCTCTTTGTGATGGTTTCAGTTTGGGGATTGGTGAACTTCCTTGGAGGTTTCTTTGATCTTGATAACGATACTGTTCCTGAAGCACCAGGTATTCCAGCAAGTAACGAATAGGAAAATTTTCCAAGATTCGATACTCTTTGTAACTAATGCCTGATATTCTAGAAAAAGTAGTAGAAGGAATAGTTAATCCAACATTCCTTCTAATGACAGTATTTGCTCTAGTATATTTCCTCTGGGGAGTGATGAAATTTGTCCTAAACATGGACAATGAAACAGAACGAGACACAGGAAAACGGCATATGGTATGGGGAATAGTTGGGCTGACAATTATGGTTTCCGTTTGGGGAATTATAAACGTCATCATGAGCATAGTATCCGATCTAAACTAAACAAAAACCGCCCCTCTGGCGGTTTTTGTGTGCCTTTTTTATACACTTTACTCTCTATTTTCCAAATTATACCACAAAATGATTTTACCTAAGCTTAGCTTAGGTAAAATCATTTTGTGGTATAATATTTTAACTAAAAAGCTGGTAAAAGATTTATAGGTTAGAAGCTGTACGTAAAAGGTTTATACGTAGAGTAAACTCCTACAGTTAGCGTAGTTGAATTTTTTGTAGCCTTCTAATTTGCAATAAAAAACCGCGTAGCACACAAGTGTGCCACGCGGTGGTGTTTACTTTCTTCCGAGGTTGCTTACTACCACAACCAACGTGCCCGATTCCCCCTCACCGCGGTACCGGTACCGAGAGACGTTGCTCTCGGAAAGTCCCTTGGCAGTGTGGGGGTTTTCGAAGATGACCCCATTTTCGTTCATGAGGTCAAAATCTCCGGGTACTTCCTTGTACCAAAGGTATCGCCCATTCTGGACGTAACCCCGACTCCATGTGTTCTTTTTGAGATGGATTTTGTGCTCCCCAATGTCAAGACGAATGGGAGCATTTTGTTGTGCAGTAATCTGTCTCTGCATTCGCCTTTCCGCCTCTCCGGCTATCCATAGGGTGCCTTTGTAGACTAAGAAAAACGTCAGACAGATTATGCCTGCCACGAAGAGCAGGGTAAGGACCTTGAGAAACCCTCCTCCTTCATCTCTACTGGTTTTTGCTTTCTTCTGGGAAGATTCTGGAGTTTTTAAGTCCTTCTTTCCCTTCAGATGATTAAGAAACAGAGCAATGCACATAATTACTATCGCTCCGATCGCTACCCAACCGAATGTTGCCTTCGAAGCTTGCAGCCAACTAAGTATCGTCTCCGAAGATGGCATCAGCCTTCCGATCACAAAAATGACAAGAAGGATGATAAGAAGGAGTAGTGGCCATCCTTTGACCTTCCTAAGAAGGAATAATGACCATCCTTTCGTCTTCTTGATGAAGTGAAAGGTCTTTTTCTTGACCCATTTGGTCCAACTCACTCCCTCCTTTCTCTTCTTTAGACGGCGAAGTCGAAGGCGTGCTTTTAGGCGACCGACCCTCTCTTTTATCCATTTATTCACTTTCTCCCTTTCTTTTGTCTTTCAGTTTTAATTTTTTTGGTCTATCCTCACCAACATTAAGTGTAGGAAGGATTCCTCCTTGACCCACTGCAATAGTGCTGGCGCCTGAGATACCCTCCGAGAAGTTTTGGGTATTAAGAGCTCCAATACCCTCACTACCGTATTTATCCGCAACATTGAGTTGAGACTTAAGTCCTGCTGCTCTCCCTTGGCCCTCTTTTGAGAACCGAGTTTTGTTGGCTTCTGCGAGTATAACGATCGCCTCCGCATCTTTTTGTGCGGCGATGATTCTTGCAAGCCCTTGTTGACGTGCAATTTCCTGGGCAAGTAGGGCTTCTTGTACCGTCTTTGATTCCCCGGAAAGTTGGAAATACTTAAAATCAACTTTCACGATTTTCATACCGAAAGCCTCAATTATCCCAGGATTATTGCCGATTTCCTTATTGAGGTTCATAATAAACTCAACAAGTTTCGACTTGTCAATTCTGCGAAGCTCGGCAAAGGTTATACCTTTGCCGTCTTCCTTTCCGCCAGTTGTGGTGAAGGAATTCAACGCTCCCTCAATAGCCGCGGTTGCCTGAGCAAGCCATGTGCCTTCGAGAACGAAGACCGCAGTTATGGGATCAATGGCCTCGAACTGAATATTGATTCCAATGTCCACTGTGATGTTGCCCTCGAGCTCCACATCCCGCGCAATGACAGGATACGTGTACCGCCAGTAAAGCTCCTTCGTTTCTTCTGCACGGCTTTCAACCGCGTATTCACCTGACTGTTTCAGGGTGAATTCATCCCACTCAAATTTATACTTGTGTACTCGGTAGAGGGGGAATGTAAACCCGACCCAGTATATACCAAACAACCTCCATAGGAGATTCTTCTTAAAGTCTGGTTCCCCAGACCTGATTTGCCTGGCTTCTTTGTCGTACCTGAGTCCTTCTTGGTTTACCAAGACGTCGTGGATATTTCCACCTTTGAGTATTATCTTGATCTTCCCTGGGTTGACGTAAGTTGCCTGCCAGTCATTTCTGGCAACCACCACGAGAGTGACAAATAGTGCCACCAAAGTTACCGTAATATAGATTGCGATAGTAATCATATCTAGCCTTTTCTCTTTTTGGTTTATTTTATTTTCAAAAAACTAACGTATGCTCGGCAATATATCACATATTCGATAAAAAGTCAAGCTAAATTGCCTTGTAACATAAGGGTTTTTGCGAATATGTACTTACTTTTTCTGGTACAAAGGATCTCCTCGTACATTGGATAAAATTAGATGTACACCTACATACGCATGCATGTGTGCATGCGTATGTGTGTAGGTGGTGCAATAAAGAAGGGTGTACCGATATATCGGTACACTTTGTGTAAATTTTCTAAGCATGTCTGCAGGTCTGGATAATGTCCACAAGTCTGGGTAATGTCTGCAAGTTGCGTCTGCGTACGTGTGTCTGCAGGTCGAATATCTGCAAGTCGGACATGTAGGGTAGGGGTTTGCGGTTTAATTTGATGTGTTGCAAAAGTGTGTGGTACTAGCGAGTCCAAACTTCGTTATTTTTTGTAGTCTTTTTACATTCATGGTGTGGATAACAGAGGAGATACTCTGAAACTCTATGCTATACTAAATAAGGTTTCGGAGCGTTGTCCCCACAGAGGGGGGACAACGCTAAAAAAGAAATGCACAAACTTACAAAACTTACACCGGTAATGCGAAAAGAAGTGTTTGAGGACTACCAGAGTGGTGAGTACTCGCTTCGGTCGCTTGGTGATAAGTATCATGTAGACAAAAAAGTGGTTGCTCGAATTATCGAGCGCGGGGAGAAAGGAGATTTCTCGGTACACAAAAGTGTAAATCATCGTTTTGTTTCGGGTGCAGACAAACGGAGAAAAACCGTACCGAAACTGAAAAAGGTGCTTTCTGGTAAAAACGCCAAACGTAAGTAGTTCATATGAACTTTTACATTTTACCGAGATGCATTGATTCATTTATATGTGGTGAGCTCGGGTGAGCAAACAAAAAACCGACGTATGTCGGTTTTTTGTTTATTTGATATACTGTGTTCGTGAATGCCTATTTACTCGGGTTTATAGTTTTTATTAGCGGAGCGACCGTAATGACGCTCGAGCTTGTCGGTTCACGGGTTCTTTCTCCATTTGTTGGGAATTCAACCGTTGTTTGGACGAGTCTTATTGGTATTGTGCTCGCTAGTCTTTCTGTGGGCTATGTGTGGGGAGGGAGAATTGCGGATAGAGGGATAAAGCCTATCAACCTTGCGCATGTTTTTATCGGCGCTAGTGTATTTGTGTTTCTTATTGCGATTCTACCTCCGTACATTGCAAGTATGTTTGTCGGGGGTGGTATACTCGGCCTTACGCTAATACTTACCATTTTCTTATTTACTCCTGCCACGCTACTACTTGGAATGGTGACTCCGTTTGCGCTCAAGCTCAAGATTCATAACTTGGGTGAAGTGGGAAGAGACGCAGGAGGACTCTACGCGCTCTCTACTATTGGCAGTATTGTGGGAACTTTTCTCGGTGGGTTGGTACTTGTTTCTTTCTGGGGAACAAATGCAATTATTGTCGGATGTGGGGTAGCACTGCTTTTGCTCGCGGTTACTATTTTCCTCTCTGAGAGAAAACGTGGTGTCGCAGTGCTGTTATTGGTCTGTGCTCTTGGCGCAAGTTTGTTTTCTACTTGGGCGAGCGCGCTTGCGGAGGAAAATGGTTTGGTTGCAGATATAGATACACGCTATAGCCGGTTTTGGATAATAGATACTCCGTACCGAGGAGAACCAGCGCGTCTACTTTCAAATGGAGTCGATATCATTCAGTCCGGTATTCTACTGGAGAAGCCATATGAGTTAATGTCCGCTTATACTCGCTCGTTTGATATTGCTGAGCTCTTTGTTCCTGAACCACAAAAAGCACTGTTGGTTGGTGCGGGAGTTTTCACACAGCCAAAACATTTTATTCGGCGAAACCCAGGTGCGGTAATTGATGTGGTTGATATAGATAGCAGGCTTGAAGATATATCACGCAAATATTTTGGTTATATTCCTGATGATAGGATCAAGAGTATTGTGCTCGATGGCAGGGTGTACTTAAACGAAGCAGACAAGCAGTATGACATTATCTATATGGATGCATTTCCATCGTACTTTTCTATTCCGGCGCATTTAGCAAGTCGAGAAACGGTAGAAATGATAGAGAAAAATTTAGCACAGAACGGCGTGGTTGTGGCAAATATAATCGGCAAGGTAGAGGGGAGGGGTAGCGAGTTTGTTTCCAGTGTGTACGCAACGTACAAAGAGGTGTTTCCAAATGTGCATGTATACCAGGTGCTTGATCGCGAAAAGAGCGAAATACAAAACGTAGTTCTTCTCGCATATCGTGACGGTGTAGAAATGGAGGTGGGGGAAGAGGTGGAAGAAGTGTTGGCTGGTGTGTTATCAAGAGAGTTTACGCCTGAACCGGAAAGGGGTATTGTGCTGACGGATAACTTTTCCCCGGTTGAAAAAATGCTTTTACTGATGCAACTTTAGTTGTGCAAAATCAGTATTCTTGGTAGGATAGCGAATACGTTTGGGCGAGTGGCGGAATTGGTATACGCGCTAGTCTTAGGAACTAGTTCCTCACGGATTAAGGGTTCAAGTCCCTTCTCGCCCACATTCGCCAAAAGAACACCGAAAGGTGATTTTTTGTTTGCGAATGTGAGGCGAGAAGGGACTTGAACCGAGCCGTCGCGAAGCCTGATTTCGAAGTATGAGAAATCAGTGACGGCGAGTGGGGGTCGAGCGAATGAGATTTTTATGATCTTGAGCTTGTCGAAAGAGAAATAAAAATCCATGAGAGTGACCAAGTCCCACAGAAAACAATGAGCCACATGCGGATGCATGTGGTGATTTTGTTTTCGTGAGGCGAGAAGGGACTTGAAAGCCGGAGCCTGCCTGCCGGCAGGCAGGCGCCCGGGTCCCCATGTACTCATGGGGTGCGCGAGGCGGGTGAGAAATGTCTGGGAGACATTTCGCAAGACCTTTTGAGCTGTTTTGCGAACGCAGTGTTGCAAAAGAGCCAAAAGGTGTACAGAATCTGTAAGATTCGCGAGTACTAAAGTTTTTCCTCTTTCAATACCAAGGTTAAATCTTGGTCTAATATTTGTCGTCACAAATCACTAAGTCTGCTCATCTGCTTCGCAGATTGAGCGGACTAAGTGTTCGCGACCCTGCCTACCGGCAGGCAGGCCCGCCTCGTAGTCGCAGAGCGACATACTCTGGCTCGGACTTGAGCCGTACGCAAAGCAGTTTGCGTACTAAAAATGCGCTTTAGGAAAAGCGCATTTTTACTCAAGTCCGCCCAGTAGTTTCTCTCCTTACAGGAGCAGTACCCCAATTGGATTTTTTGTTCGTGCAAAGCACTCCAAAAAATGCTCAATCGGGCTTCGAATCCTACACGCAGACACCCCCGTGTCTGCTTGGGCGAACATTCATTCGCTTTGCTCCTTCATGTCCGCCCAGTAGGATTCGAACCTACGACCAATCGCTTAAGAGGCGAGTGCTCTACCAACTGAGCTATGGGCGGATGCTCCAAATGTTCAAAAAACTGTTTCAATATCCTACCATAAAAAACCAAAAAATCTAGTTCTTGACATCACGCTTCAGATAATTACTATACGATGTGGATATGCATGAGGTGGGTGTGTGTTGTTGCGACCGGCACATATTTCCCACTTTGCTTTGCTTCTCGTCTCCGAAGACCTTGTCGTATACCGTCCTCGCAGCAAGGAGAAAACTTTCATACCTGCCAGAAATGGCCCGCTCGCCCTGTTATCGGTGATAGCGTGTAAAGGGTCTGAACATGTCATTATCCACTGTGCCCGCAAGTCTTCCTAGGCTTCGTGGGCACTTTTTTATAGCAATGAACGGGTTATTTTCGTTTTGTATAGTGTTTTTTACCTACTAGCTGAGCCATTTAAATGCGCACGCCGGCGTGCGCATTTAGCTTTTTTGAGTTACAGAGCCAGAAATCTCACTAATCCTTTATAATAAAGAGATATATTGGTACCATAATGCATACTATGAACTACCCGATAACCGTAAAGCAATTTGGAGTGGCAATGATCTGCTTTCTTTGCTTTTGGGGATTTAATTTCCAACTTCTTTTCGCACATGAAAGCGAGAGTGAAAACGTGGTGATCATTCATGTAGATGAAAATGGGTTTGTTCCAAAAGAAGTAACAATACGCGTGGGTACTGAGGTGGTTTTTGAAAACGTGGGCGATGAAGAGCACTGGCCTGCGACAGACAGTCACCCGAGTCATACAGGGTATAGTGGAACTACTCTGGAAGAGCACTGTGAAGAAGAACCATATCCAACATTTGATTCTTGCGGTTCTATTCTCCCAGGAGATACGTGGTCTTTTGTTTTTGATAGAGAAGGGGTCTTTGGATACCACGACCATTACTGGCCACACCTCACTGGAGAGATAGTAGTAAGTGATACTGAAATAGTTACCAAAAAGAGAAATGTATTTGTTCGATTTTTTTCAGGGATAGGAAACTTTTTCAAAAATTTGTTTGGCTTTTCAAATAGTGAAGAAAAAAGTTTAGACCTCCTTTCGGGTAGTATAGAGGATGCATCGTATGCTGAGATAAAAGACGTGTATACGAAGTTGGTTTTTGATTCAGACCCACGCGAGGCAATACACGCGCTTCAAAGAGAGTCTTCCGCGAACAAACAAGTGCAAGCGCTTTGCCATGATATTCTTCACGAGATAGGGCATACTGCGTATGAAAAGTATGGAAGTTTCAGTAAGGCTGTCGAATTTCAAAGTGACTTCTGCAACTCAGGGTACATACATGGAGTGTTTGAATCATACTTTAAATCCACCCCGGATCCTCTATCCGGACTCACAGAGCAGTGTGGTGAGTATGCTTCTGTTCAGGGGAGACCATTTGATCTGTGGCAGTGTTTTCACGGTGTGGGGCATGGGTTCATGTACCTGACTGGAGGTGACCTTGATCAGTCGCTGTCACTCTGTGAAGAGGGACTTGAAGGGGAGGCGGTAGAATACTGTGTAAATGGTGTTTATATGGAGGTATTTAATCTTGAGATATTGGCGAAGGAAGAAAGTTTTGTTGATGCAGATAATCCGTTTCTTACATGTTCATCACGAAGTATTGGGAAAAGTCACTGCTATCTATACGTGCCAACATATTTATCTCAAACCCAAAAAATGTCATATCAGGATATTTTTAATGAATGTGACAAAGCCGAGCTTTTATACAAAGGAAGCTGTATTCACGGGGTAGGTTCGGAAGCAATGAAGCGTAATATGGATGATTCAAATAGTGTGTTTGCACTCTGTGACCAGGCGGGTTTTTCTGCTCGGGGCAAATGTATTTCCGGGCTTATTGGAATATACGTTCGACAAATGGGTTCGTATACGGCAGGGGAGGATTTGTGTAATTCAGCTCCGAAAGAACATATAAAGACCTGTCACGAGGCGCTTGGTAATTCTAAATGGCTTTTTGAAAAAGCTATTTAGTTCGCTTGTGCCCGAGGCGAAGGGAATCGTCCCGCAGTTACTTTGTTTTTTGCTCCAAGTATTCGCAAAAAACAAAGTACTGCTGGACGCGGCTCGGCCACACTCTCCTTACAGTCGAGTGGCTTCGCGGTCCTGCCTCATCGGCAGACAGGCTCCGCCGTTCGATTCCTGCCGAGGTCTACAAAAATATAGTCGCGCAATGCTTTCGCATCGCGCTCGTTATTTTTGTGCCCGAGGCGGGAATCTCTCCTTACATGAGAGTACCCCCAATTGGATTTTTTGTTCGTGCAAAGCACTCCAAAAAATGCTCAATCGGCCTGCCTGCCAGTAGGCAGGGCTTCGATTCCCGCACGGAAGCATCCCCATGCTTCCTCTCGGGCAGAGTCTCACTACGTTCGCTTGTGCCCGAGGCGAAAGGAATCGGTCACGAGTTACTAAGTATAATTCTTCGCTACGCTCGAATTCTACTAAGTACTCTCGAATCTTACAGATTCTGTACACCTTTTGGCTCTTTTGCTTCAC
>JBBDJV010000007.1:0-32223 GCA_040879725.1 Minisyncoccota bacterium
ATCAATCGCTTCGCGATTTGAAATAAGTTAGAGCAAAGGATATGATTTCATCACATTCAGAAACTTCCTCCGCTGTGAGGACAGAACCAGCCCGCGCCGAAGGCGCGGGAAAAGAAGAAAGAGCCCGTCGCTCCGCGACGAATTGGGACGGGACGGGCGCGCCGAAGCGCGCGGATTTGTCCTTGTTTCGTATCTAAAAACTTTTATATGTCCAAACCAAAATATTTTCTCTACGCTCGCAAGAGCACCGAAGACGATGATAAACAAGTGATGTCGATTGAGGCACAGTTGTTTGAGCTTCGTGAATTTGCGAGCAGAGAAAATCTTGAAATCCTAGCGGAGTTTCAAGAGTCGAAAAGCGCAAAGACACCCGGACGTACTGTCTTTGGCGAGATGATGAGCAAAGTTGATTCTCTCGACGGCGTAGGAATCTTGGCGTGGCATCCAGACCGTTTGGCACGCAATAGCATTGACGGAGGCAGAATCATCTACGCCGTCGATCAAAAACAGATTGTGTCTTTGCGCTTTCCGACATTTTGGTTTGAACCCACCCCGCAGGGACTCTTTATGTTACAAGTGGCGTTCGGGCAATCGAAATATTACTCAGACAATCTGACGCAAAATGTGAAGCGAGGCATGCGCCAAAAAATTCGGCGAGGCGAATGGCTGACGAAAGCTCCCTTTGGCTATGTGAATAATAGAACGACAAGAAACATAGAACCGCACCCAACGCATTCCAAAGTGATTGTTCGTGCATTTACCGAGTACGCCAAAGGAACCTATTCGTATGAAGCCCTCGCCGATTTTTTGGCGCTTCATGGCGTGACGACTGGCAAAGGAACGCCACTTGGCAAAGCTTCCATCAAACGAATGTTGACCAATCGCGCCTATCTCGGATTTACCAAATATCAAGACGAATGGTTTGACGGAAGCTTTGCGCCAATTCTTTCCCCGAAATTGTTTGAAGCCGTGCAAAAAGTATTGTCGGCAAGAGAGCGACCGCGCACGAGGAAAGCGAGGCATGATTTTCCTTTTGTCGGCACCTTTCGCTGTGGCGAGTGCGAGAGCATGATAACGGCACAATGGACAACGGGTAAATCTGGCGGACGGTATAGGTATTATCGGTGCACGAAAAAGAAAGGAACATGCCCGCAAGGATATGTGCGCGAGGAAGCTCTTGCCGAGCAAATCAAGGAACGGCTTCAAACAATTTCGCTTTGCGATGAGTGGACGGAATACATGCTGAACAAGGTGGAAGATATGAACCGCGAAGAAAACAGCTCATCGCAAAGTGTTGCCGAAAATCTTGCACAAGAAATCAAAGCAAGCGAGGCGCGCTTGGAAAAACTTGTCTCGGCGTTTATTGACGGTGACATACCAAAAGAGATTTATCTCAAAAAGAAAGACGAGATTATGCGCGCCACCCTCGCTTTGAAAGGCAAAAAGAAAGATTTTCGGCAACAGGGAAAGAATTGGGTCGAACCCCTGCGGGAATGGATTTTAGATACGAAACAAGCCAATTTTTTGAGCTCATCCGCAGATTTCCACGAAATCAGCTCCTTCGTCAAAAAAGTTGGAACGAACCCCTTGGTTCGTGACAAATCCGCGCGCTTCGGCGCGCCCGTCCCGTCCCAATTCGTCGCGGAGCGACGGGCTCTTTCTTCTTTTCCCGCGCCTTCGGCGCGGGCTGGTTCTGTCCTCACAGCGGAGGAAGTTTCTGAATGTGACCCTACGGGGAATCGAACCCCGATTACCAGCTTGAGAAGCTGATGTCCTAACCGTTAGACGATAGGGCCAAACTATAAAATTATTTACTTTCTTATTCTAACCTTACCAGCTTTACAAAGCCCCTCACTTCAAACGAGTAATAGAGCTAGTGTGAGAAATATAGCAAACTGTTGCATTTTTTACAATGAATACCAACGCTGATTTCAAGCAGTATTTTACCTACGGGAAAGTGTACCGATATATCGGTACACTTTCGTCTTTATTTCTACCTACTTCTATTCCTACTATTGTTTCTATCTATTATTCCTATCCATTTCTTACCGTTTTCTCCATTCATCCTCTTGTCGCACGAGGAGTTTTTCCGCTTCTTCCGGCCTATTCAAAAGTAACTTAATGGCTTTTTCCATTCGAGCTGATTGAGAACCCTTCACCAAAATGACATCACCTGGTTTTACTTTTGTGGCAATATACTGAGCAGCATTTTCCGGTCCTGAAAATGAAACTACTGCCCCAGTCCCCTTTCGTCTGCGAACAACATCCGCAATTCCTTCTGCAAGTGATCCAGATGTTAGAACCAGATCAGCAACATCGCTAACCATTTCTCCCACCTTTGCATGCTCTTTCTCAGAATAGACTCCCAGTTCTGCCATGTGTCCCAAAAGAGCAATGCGGCGCTTTGCAGGCATGTCCTTCAGCGTCTCTAAGGCTGCAGACATTGCAAGCGGTGAAGCATTATACGAGTCATCAATGATTGTCATATTTCGTATTCCCTCGAGTATTCGCATACGTCCAGGAACCAATGCTCTTTTTTCAAGCGCTTGGAGTGCAACAAGCGTATTTTTTTGCAGGGCTTTTGCTACAGATATTCCGGCAAGGCAAGGATATATTTGCTGAGCTCCAACAACGCCATGAACCCTGAGTGGAAAAACATTTTTATCAATTTTAATTTTTGTCATCATTCCTGTTACGCTACCGTCTACTTCAGCAAACTCGATATTTGATGCGGTAATGTTCGAACCACGAGAGAAGCCATAGGTAAATACTTGCACGTCTTTTCTCACAGTGAGCTTTTTTAACCTTTCATCATCATGATTCAAAATGAGAATGCCTCCTTTTTTAAGTCCATCTATCAGCTTGCACTTTTCTTTAAACACATCATCAGGACCAGCGTAAAACTCAACATGCACCGGAACATCACCTATTGCTGTAATTATTGCAACATCAGGATGTACCCACTCCATAAGCTTTTGTATATCTCCCGGGTGATCAGCGCCAACCTCAAGCACAAGCCATTCCGGATATTTCATTGTATACAAAACAGTCATTAACCCTTCAAAAATGTTGCTCATCCACCCTAGCAAACTCCCCCATTTATTCGGAAGCCCGAGAATAGTGAGAGGAACACCGATATCGCTGTTGTAACTTTTCTCTGTTTTGCGAACAAACACAAAACCTTCGAGCACAGAACCAACAGCATCCTTTGTTGATGTCTTTCCCGCCGTACCGGTTATCGCCACAATCTTTGGCTTATATTTCTTAAGTACAAGTTTTGCTTCCCATGTAAGAATAGCAATGACTATTTTTTTAAGTGTATTTTTCATTGTCTGTCTGGTGCTATATCGTAATAATTTATCAAAAAGTCTGTAATATCCATAAATGGCTCCGTAAGGGTCTCAGATGCATAGCTTACATTTTGTGGCTTGACTGTAAAGAGAAATACCAAAAACTCAGGATCATACGCGGGGAAATACCCGAAAAATGAATGGAGGAAGTCTTCGGTAGAGTACTTCTTTGTAACCGGGTCTACTATTTGTGCAGTGCCCGTTTTTGCGGCAATGCTGTATCGGTCATGCTTGTAATAGCCGTCACGCAGTGCAGAGTCGACAACCTCAACCAACATCCGAGTTATCTCATCTGATGTTTCTTCAGAGAAAATTCTTCTACCTTCAAACGGGACATTTTCTTTTACTGTTCCGCCCGGGTATCGTATTTCAGAGAGTACGTGGGGCACAGGAAGTGTTCCTCCAGAGGCGAGCGCTGAAAGCGCTCGCACTGTTCCTATTGGAGTGAGTGCTATACCCTGCCCGAATGAAGCAGTAGCCAGCTCGATATCTCTTCCCGTATCCAGGTTATCCACCAAACCACGTATTTCAAACGGAAGATCTACTCCGGTTTCTTCACCCAAACCTAGCTCAAGCATGTACTCGCGGTATTTTTCGTTACCTACTTCTTGATACACAAAAACACTTCCCGTGTTAAGTGACTGGTTTAGCACTTCCTGCATATCAACCACACCTCGTCCTCGTCCATCGTAATTAGAAATTTTTGCATTGTTTAGCGTTACTGAACCTCCATCATAAAAAGTGGTTTCTGAAGTAATCGCATTCGTATCAAGCCCGATAGCAACAGTGAGCGCTTTGATAATAGATCCCATTTCATACACGTCTTGGATATTCGGATTAGAATAAAACTGCTCAGACCCACTAACATTAAAAGTGTTTGGGTTAAAGTCTGGTGTCGCGGCAAGCGCTCTCATTGCTCCTGTTCGAGGATCAATAATTATTCCAGCGGTTAGCTCTGACTTGTATTTCTTGTGTACTTCCTCTAACTTTTTTTCAAGTAGAAGTTGAATAGTCGGTTCAATAGTCAAAACCACATTACCCTTTCTATTTTTATCATCCTTTGAGAGGAGCGAGTCTATTCCTGAAAATAGCTCAGCAAAGAAATTAACGTAGCGCGACTCAGTGTTTCGCTCTAAAACTTCATTGTAGTAGCGTTCCACTCCGTACTGACCGCGCATATTATTTTCATTATCATAACTCACAAACCCGAGTGTATGAGATGCCATTCTATCCCCAGGGTAAAACCTCCAATGCTTCCGGTACAGCAAAACACCCGGTATGCCTTCAATTGCAATTTTTTCAGCTGTTTCAATATCCAGTCTATCGAGTATCTCCTCGTAAGGGTCATCTACCTTTGATGCCTTTCTTATAAACTCTTCTTTTGGTAAATCAGGAATAAAGACCAACAGTCTCTCAAATACTGATTCAGCATTTGAGATTGCATCCGGATTAACTGCTAGCGTGTAGCCAACCTTTTCAGTACCCGCTGATATCAGCTCTCCTGATTTATCAGTAAAGAAAATACTACCTCTATCAAACACCTCGCTCGCAGTTTTGTAATACTGGCTTTCTGCATCCTTCAGATACCCTTCACCGTTTAATATCTGTACTGAGTAAAGTCTAAAAACAATACCAATAATACATATCAATACACCAAAAAAAATAATTCTAAGCCTAACCGCGAAATCAGTTCTCATACTGAGCTCGAGAAATTTTACTTGTCTGGTTGAGCTCTATAAAATGTGCGGGCGATATGGCGAGAAAACCTTTATCCATTGCGTACTCAAATGTAATATCGTTTCTTTTTGAAATATAAGAAAATTCGAGCTGACTAACTTCTGTCGTCAGTTCGTCTATATCGACTTCAAGGCGTTCCGCTACTGATGCATTTACCACAGACTGGTATACGAAAAAAATATACGATCCGAGAAGCATTGCAACAAGTAAGGTGAGAGCAAGAGTAATTTTTTTACCTACACTCGGTGAAAGAGCCAAAGCGCTAGTTGCTTTCTTTACTATTGTTATGCTGTTGTCTTTTAGAGAGGACATCATGTTTTTCAATGATGCGTAATTTTGCACTTCTCGCTCGTGGATTTTGTGCAATCTCCGCATCGGTAGGTATTATTGGCTTTTTTGTAATAATGGTAGCTCTTCCTTCGAGCTCTAGAGTTTTAAAATAATGTTTTACAAATCTATCTTCCAAACTATGAAAAGAGATAACTGCAATTCTTCCTTGTGGCGCAAGTTTGTTAAAGGTGTTTTCTATTCCTTCTTTCATGCTTCCTATTTCATCATTAACTGCAATTCTGAGTGACTGAAATACTTTTGTTGCAGGATGTATCTTCGAGCTTCTAAACTTTTTAGGAATAGCTGAAACAACAATCTCTACCAGTTGGTATGTTGTTTCAATTGGAGACTTTTCTCTTTCTGTACAAATTGCGCGTGCAATCCTGCGTGAGAACCGCTCTTCGCCATATCCATAAAAAATATTTGAGAGTGTCTCTTCATCCCATGTATTAAGAATGTCCCGAGCAGTGAAATCGTTTTCACTTGGGTTTTTCTTAAATGTCATTGTTAGTGGCTCATCATAGCGGAACGTAAATCCCCTTTTCGAGCTATCCAGCTGAAAAGATGATAAACCAAGATCAAAGAGTGCTTTGTCTATTTTTGAAACACCTGCTTTCTCTAGTATTGCGTCTGTGTTCCTAAAATTTTCTTGTACATAGACAATTGGACAGTGATACTGTGCCAACCTGCGTCGTGCACGCATAATGGCATCACTATCCAAATCAACACCGATTACTGTAATTCCTAATTTAGCGTACCGAATGCATAACGCTTCGGAGTGCCCTCCGCCGTTTAATGTTGCATCGAGGATGACGTCTCCCTCTGCAACCGCAAGTCCGGTAACTGCTTCATACAGTAATACGCTGGTATGTCCCATACTTTTTAGAGAACGCCGATACTGCCGAGTTTTTCGGCCAACGTATCAGCTTCACGCTCTACAAACTGCTTATAGTCTTTCCATGCTTTCTCGTTCCATATTTCAACTCGGTCTTGAACGCCGATAACAACAACTTTATCGGTGATGTGTGACCGCTCTCGAAGAAATTCAGGAACAAGTATGCGTCCAATAGAATCTACTGAAACCTCAACCGCGCCGCCAAACATGTAGCGGTTGAAACTTCGTGCATCTGACTGGAGCATAGATGACTCTGACAGCTTTTTAGAGATCACGCGCCATTGTGATGGAGTAAACACAAAGAGACAGCCGTCGAGACCCGGAGTTACTACAACCTTCTTCCCTAATTCCTTTCGGAATTTCATCGGGAGTGAAAGTCGCTTCTTATCGTCGACTGTATGAGTGTATTCACCTATCAACATGGCGTGTAATTCCTCTTCCGATTACGGCTCTCTACCAAAAAGTTATATCAAAAAATGAGTGGTGAGTTTTTTGATTGAGTGGTGAGTACTTTTTTGGGAGGTAAAGAGCCAAAATCGGAAGAGGTTGGTGAAAAAGAAATTTCCCACTTCTTCCCACCTAGTAACAATTATATAACACTTTCTCCCACAACAATACATTGTTATCCACACATTTGAGGGCTACAAATAAAGCATAAGAAAAACCCTCGGCTCAAAGCCGAGGGTTTTTCTTATATAAAGGTTATTTTATATCTACAATCGTGTATTCCATTTCTCCGTTTGGAGTAGAAAAAGAGAATGAATCTCCTTTTTTATGTCCAAGCATTTTTTCCCCAAGTGGAGATCGGTAAGAAATTTTACCTTGGCCGATATCAGCCTCTTCCGGACTAACGATTTGGTACGTTACTTCTGTTTTTGATTTTCCTTTTCGTACAACAACAGTAGCCCCTGCTTCTACCACATCGCTGTGGTGAGGTTTTACTATCTCTACATTTTTTAACATGTTTTCAAGCTTCGCAATTCTTTCCTCTACCGTTGCCTGTTCTTCACGAGCTTCGTGATACTCTGCATTCTCTGAAAGGTCACCCAAGGATTTTGCGTACTCCAAGTGTTCAGCAACCTCTTTTCTTCGAGTATGCTTTAGGTTCTCAAGCTCATTTGTTAATTCTTCAAACTTTTCTTTTGTAAGGTATTCTGTACCACCCATGGTATGTTTTTGGGTAACTTTATAATGTCACAATTATAACCAGATTAGGTCAAAAGTCAATCTAACAAGAAATATTCGGGTGTATGTTCTCTCATCCAGTCAAACAGTTCGCGAGCAACTGCTGTTGCGCCTATCAGGTTACTCTGCGGTCCGCGTTCCATCAGGATAGTGAAAGCATAGCGAGGTTCTTCAAATGGGAAAAATCCTATTGTCCATGAATTAACGAGCTTTTTCTGAGAACCTATTTCAGCAGTACCTGTCTTACCTGCAACAGAAACATACGGTACATTAATTCCACTTACCGTACCGTAGAGCACCCCTTGCCTCATACCTTCAGAAACAACATCAAAGTGGTTTTCTGCTATTGGAATTTCTTTGGAGTTTTCTGGCGTAACTTCACCTTTTACAAGCCTAGGAGTAAGCAACGTCCCTTTATTTGCAATTGCGGAAATTGCCCGAAGACCTTGTATTGGTGTCACCTGAAAACCGTACTGCCCGATAGAAGTAAAGTATGTATCACCAAGTCTCCAAGGATCATCATTGAATACCTGCGCTTTCCACTCAGGACTTGGTATTACCCCAGCCTTACTCTCAGAGGAAAGAAACGACACCGGTCTTCCAAAACCAAACATGCGCATGTACTTTTCAATACGTTCAATTCCCAACCCTTCTTGAGATTCAAAACCTCCTCCAATTTGATAAAAGTAAATATTTGAAGATACCGCGATAGCGCGTTGCATATCGACAGAACCGTGTGCCTTCCAATCAGTGAACACTGAAGGTAAATCAGGATTATAAGGGTTTGGAACAACCAGTCTACCGCTACTGTAAATAGTTTTTTGTGGAGTTATTACTTCTTCTTGAAGAGCGCCCAGTGCCATGAAAGGTTTTACGATTGAACCCGGGGTATATAAACCGTCCGTCATTCTATTCAGAAACGGAGTACCTTGCGAGTCATTCTGGTAAGACGAAATGAGCGCGGTATTTGTAGCATTTGAAAGTACTTCAGAGCTAAACTCAGGAAAACTTACGAAAGCAATAAGCTCTCCAGTGTTCACATCCATAATACCGCCGGCACCGCCGGTAAAGCCTCGCTCGCTGGCGAGACGGAACATTATTTTGTATAGCTGATTTTGTACTCGTGAATCGATTGTCAGCTGAACACTTTCACCCTCTTCTGGAAGTCTAATGGTGTTGTGAGAAATAAAGTCACCAACAGCATTTGTTTCAATAATCTTAAGACCGTTCTTTCCGGAGAGCTCTGCGTTGAGCGCGAGTTCTATACCATCCGCTCCTAAATACTCTTCCTGATAATAAAATCCGTGCGTATCTTTTGCGGGGTAACGAACAAAACCAAGCAAATGTGAGTGCCCCTCAAGAGACGTGTATGAGCGACGAGCAAAATCTCCGGTTTCGTTTGGTGTATTCCACGCAAGCTCAACTCCATTTCGGTCGTATATTAAACCCCTGTCAGCAAACAAGTATGAGTGCTGTAGTCTGTTTTCTTCTGAAAGTTTCGCATACGCTTCACCGTTTTTTATTTGCAAAACACCAAGTTTATAAAGGAAACCCGCACCCACCAGTATAAAAATACTACTTAACAAAATTAAAGAAAACTTTGAAATCGGACGCTCAATCCTCCCTTCAAACTGCGAGCGGTTAAACTCAGGAAGGTTACTAGAATCAAGAAAAATATCTTCCGGAGCAATATCCGAAGTACCGGAAAAAGTCCTATTTTTCTTTCTTCGCTTAGACATCATTACTGTTATCCTATCACACTTTAGAAACCAATTCTTTGCCGAAGCGTCCTCGCTAAAAATACAAGGAGTATTGAGACAACACTGTATACATACGTATATCCACCAAATACACTTTTTGTTTCTGTTGCGTATATCGAATCAGCAAAAATACCAAACAGTATCAATTCATAAAATGTATCCAGCCGATACAGTGCTACTATCGCTATAATGAAAAACACCCACCACGGCAAAAATAATACCGACCCAAAAAGCAACACGTAAAAAACAAATCGCTCTACGAGAGTATTATAGTTCGGATTCTTCATCTTCTTCAGTTACTATAAAAACAAAACCTAACTCTGCCATGTTTACTGGACTTTTAAACAAAAGTGTCTGCAGTGAATCTGTCGGACTAACATAAATATCTTCCACAATTCCGAAAAGTTTTGGTGACAAGCCGGGTACTTGTATCTCATCCCCTATTTCAACTTCCAAATCACGAGATATTTTTATTTCAAAGTTTCCATTCCCACGACCAATCGCCTCAGTTTCTATATTCAGTGGTGCAATAACAACCGGTGTTGCGACACCACTAGTAGAAAATAGTCTTGCGCGCGATACATGTCTTCCTGATTCAACTATTTTTCCGATAATCGAGGATTCCGACGAAAGAACCTGATCATCTACTGATATGCCGTCCAAGTATCCCCCATCGAGAATCAGTACATCGTAAGGTGAACGGCTCGGTTTTGTCAGTACCGGAGCGTAAACCAGCTTTTCGTATGATGAGCGCCCAAGTGCATCTTTAATCGCGAGATTTTCTTCTTTAAGTAAATTTCTGTCCAAAAGTTTTATAGAGACCTGCCGTAGCTCTTGGTCAAGCCTTCTATTTTCAGCAATCAGCGCTCGCTTACTTTGGAGCAACGCAAGTCCTTCACTACTTGCATCAGACACATACTTGCCTACCACCAAAGCGGGAGTTGCAATAGCAAGCCCAATACGTGAAATAAATGACGGCATAGGGATAACAAACGTAGCAACGACAAAAAGCACGAGGATGACTAACCCCAGAGTAATACGCAAACGAGCAATATGCGTACGTCTATTTCGTTTGAGGTAATTCGTCTTCATTTTCTAATAGTACCTGTTCATACATTTCAATTTTTTCAAGAATTATTCCCGTACCTCGCGCTACCGCAGTAAGAGGGTCTTCCGCCATGTGCACAGGTATTGCGAGTGCATGTTCAAGAATCTGGTCCAACCCTCGAATAAGCGCTCCACCCCCACTGATATACAAACCACGATGCATAACATCCGCAAGCATCTCAGGCGGAGTGCGTTCAAGAACTTCCTTAACCGCATCAACAAGATTTTCTATGGAAGGAGCTATCGCCTCTCTAATATCAGCGTCAGTTATTGTCACCTCTCTCGGCAACCCGCTTATCAGATCACGGCCTCGAATAGATGATTCAATCGGTCCCTCCGGATCCGCCAACACAGAACCTATCGCAATCTTCACATCTTCAGCCGTTCTTTCACCCACTAGGATTTTAAACTCATTACGAATGTAAGAAATAATGTCACTGTTTAAACGGTCACCTGCGATTTTTAAGTTTTTAGAGCACACTACACCTCCGAGAGAAATAACCGCGACATCAGACGTACCACCGCCAATATCGAGTATCATTGTTGCCACCGGTTCAAGAACAGGAAGTTTAATCCCAATAGCTGCAGCCATCGGCTCTTCAACAATATGCACTTCTCTTGCTCCTGCATTTCTTGCGGCATCTCGCACAGCCCGTGTTTCCACGTTTGTAATTCCAGAAGGCACGCCAATAACCACTCTCGGACCAATAAAGCTTCTTGAATGCATTTGTGCTTTATTGAGCAAATACGCAAGCATTTCTTCTGTTACTTCGAAATCAGAAATCACTCCATCAACCAACGGCTGTATTACTTCAACATGTGGAGGTGTTCTTCCTATCATTGCCTTCGCTTGAGCACCAACAGCAACAACCGTATCTGTCTTTCTGTTAAGCGCAACAATAGAAGGCTCGTTAATAACTATCCCCTTTCCCCGTACATACACTAACGTGTTTGCGGTTCCTAAATCTATACCGATATCACTTGAAAAGGTTCGATAGAATGTATCAAGTATTTTTTCAAGCATATTTTTTCATTTCTTTTATAAGCGCGTCTTTCTCAATTCGTGATACTGATCCTGTCTTTCTGTCTTTTAACTCACAGACCGCGTCAGCAAGTGTTTTCTTGCTCACAACAACCCGAAACGGAATACCGAGCAAGTCGCTTTCCGCAAACTTCTCACCCGCAGAAAGAGAACGGTCGTCATACAGCACGGTAACTCCCGAAGCTACAAGCGCCTGATAGAGCGACTCAGCTTCACTCTTTACAGAGTCGTCATCACCGAGCTGTACTAAATGAACCTTAAATGGAGCGATTGTTATCGGCCAAATTAGACCCACGTCATCTGAAAGAAGTTCGGCAACAATACCCATGAGTCTTCCGATACCAATTCCATACGAACCCATTATCACCGGCTGGCTGTTTCCAGACTCATCGGTATACGTGAGGTTAAGTGGTTCGGAAAACTTTGTACCCAAACTGAAAATATTACCTACCTCAACAGCTTTTTGTGGAATAAAATCTTCCAAGTTAAATTGGTTTCGAACACTTGGCTCGTTGATAATTTCTTCATTTACTGCAATTTTTTCTTCTTCGTGTACGTATATCGTATCTTCACCTGATTCAGTCAAAGTTTGAAATTCATGCGAAAACTTTGAAAAAGAACCTCCGCTTGCATAGGTGTAGTATGTTTTGTCTCCTACTCCTACAGTATCAAAAATTCGTTGATACGCTTCTGCTATCTTTGCGTATATTTCCTCATGCTCTTTTTGCGTACGAGAGAAAGAATAGAGGTCCTTCATGAGAAATTCCCTTCCGCGCATAATACCGCTTTTTGCTCGAAGCTCATTTCGAAACTTTGTTTGAATCTGATACGCCAAAATAGGTAAATCTCGATATGAGTTTACCTGCTCCGCAATCATTTCAGTAAATGGTTCTTCATGCGTAAACCCAAGTCCAACCTCTGTGCCATTTTTGAGTTTTGATTTAAACCAAATATCTATCGCTTCATCTCGCCATCGGTCTGTTTTCTCCCAAACACTTTTGTCTTGTAGTGCAGTGAGAGAAACCTCGACACCTCCAACACCATTCATTTCATTACGAACAACATTGGCAATATTGTTCATCACCCTAACACCAAGTGGCAAGAGCGCGTAGACTCCCGCCATTTCCTTATGAATATAACCTGCGCGTATTAATAATTGAGCATTCTTTGAAACCTCGTCTTTTGGTGCTTCTTTTTGTGTCTTTGTGAAGAGTTTACTTTGTCGCATGAATCAATTCTAGCGCAAAGCAGTTACTTTCTCAACAAAGGGCTAAAAACTGAGCCGAGCTATGTCGCTAATCGTGACAATAAACATAAGCCCGAGGAGTATAAAGAAGCCGATTGCATTTGCGTAATTTGCGATCATCATAGGTATTCTTTTACGAGTGACTGCTTCAATTCCAACAAATAACAAGCGTCCTCCGTCAAGCGCCGGGAAAGGAACCAGGTTTATTATCGCCAGATGAATAGAAATCATTGCAGTGAAGTTAATCAAGTACACCCAGCCTAACCGAGACGCATCTCCAACCAACCCGACAATACCAACAGGACCAGTCACTTGATCAAGTACATTTTGCTCACCCTTTATAGCTCCGACAAACAAATCAGAAAGTGAGACAATAATCATGGTTATCATGTCTCGAACTTGAATAAAACCATATCCAATCGCAACATGCGGAGCGACTTTTAGCGTACCGATAAAATCAAGCGACACACCAAGCGCAACACCATCACTTACTATTCCTTCTTCCGGCTTCGCGGGTAGTGTTACTGATTCCCCTCCTCGCGAAACAGTAAGAAGAAGCTCGCTTGTACCGTTTGCTTGTATCGCCTCCATAACAGACTCAACAGACAGTGCCTCTCCTTCCAAAATAACACCCAAACCTCCTGAGGTGTACTCTATTCTTTCGATAGTATCTCCCGGGGTAATGCCCGCGCTCATCGCAGGACTATCCGGACGAACGCTTGTTATCATTACTGATGCATTTGTTACTCTGTCGTTATCGTACGCTGAAGCTGGAAAACCGACCATAAACATAAGAGCAAACAAAAACCATGCAAATAGAAGATTGAACGTAACACCCGCCACAAGCACCGCGGCTTGTGTCATTCTGTTTTGATTTATAAAACTTCGCTTACTATCCTCACCTGAGACAGCTTCTTCGTCGGGATTTTCTCCGAAAATCTTCACAAAGCCACCGAAAGGGATTGCATTTATGGAATAGAGTGTTTCTCCTTTTTTTATTCCCCAAATACGCGGAGGAAAACCAAGGCCGAACTCATCAACCCGAATACCTGAACGCTTTGCTACCAAGAAATGTCCCAGTTCGTGAACAAAGACAAGAATTGCCAAGATGGCAATGAAGAGTATTAACGTTCCCATTAGTTTTGAATTTCTTTCTCCTTATTGGTAAATAACTCCTCTAACTCACTGTTAGTTTTATCTATACGCTCCTGCATTTCGTCCTTGAATGCAAATTTCTCATCTTCTCCAATCTCTCCTTCCTTTTCCTTTGCTTGAATATCAGACCACACGTCATCTCTTTCTTTTTTTACTGAAATACGAGCATCTTCAAGTTTGTCTTTTGCAATTTTTAACAATGACTGTCGTCTCTCGGCGGTAAGCTCTGGGAAAAATACTCGAACTCCTTTATCGTCCGCTCCGACAGACACTCCAAGTCCTGCATCTGTGATTGCCTTTTCAATACTTTTTATTGTACTCGCATCCCACGGAACAACTCGTATTGTTCGAGCGTCTTCTGTTGTCATGGAAGCTACTTGCTGAATAGACATTTTTGAGCCATATGATTCCACGGTAATACCATCAAGCAATGTAGGTGATGCTCGTCCAGTTCTAATATTTCCAAATTCTTTTGTTAGCCATTTTTTTATATCGGCTAATTTTGTTTCCAATGTTGTGAATGAATATGCCATACGGTCATTGTACCAAGGAGGAAGTGGTATCGCAATAAGCATGCCTGTTTAAATAAAAAAAAACAGAGTGGCACGCACCGGCCACTCTGTTACTCATTGTCACTCACTTTAGGTCCTCTCTCCAGTTTTTTCTTCCACCGAGTAAATAGTGGCAGGAAATTTGCAACTACTTGCCTCGGGGTATCCGCGGGATTAACCACAACACAAAGTATCTCGGGGTTAATTTCTCCTCGTTCAACCTTTTCCAAAAAATAACGAAGTCCGTCAATCGAACTTTTGATCTGTATACGAACTACTCCTGAGTTCGTTTCAGCAATAAAGTCCGTGTTTTCATGTAAGTCCTCGTACTCTGTTGCTCGTTTTATCTCTTTGCACCATGCAGGAAGAGGCATATTTTGAACAGATCTTAAAAAAAGCTCTTCCGCCCTACTTCCTTTTTCGAGATAAATTTCTCGTAATGCTTCACGAATCGCTTCTTCCTTATCAGGATCATCAATAAAGCCATCTATGATTGTCATGTGTTCCACCTCCTTTCTAAGGGGATTAGAACACAAATATCAAAATATTGCAACTACAACGTGTGTGCCAGGTATTCAAGTAACTGCTTTACTGACTGAGTTCTGTCATACAGGTACGTAAGTGTAATTCGTATTCTTTTAATAGCATCCCAGTCACGCGGAGTATTTCGTGAGTACACAACTTCAAGTGCTTGCACGAACGAGAGAATATCGTCCTTCGTACCCTTACCCTTTTCGAGAGAACCAAGCATTTCTTGTATCATTTTCAATCGAGAACCCAAAGATGCATCTTTAAATGAAGACGCGACAGTGAGCACCTCGTCTGAAAACCCAATTGCGCGAGAAAGTGGTAAAGGGCGCATACGCGAACGCACAGTTGGTATCAGAGACTCTTTGCTTCTTGGTGCAAGAATAATACACACACCAGGAGTTGGCTCTTCCAGTGTTTTTAGAAGTGAGTTTTGCGCCTCTGTCGTCATACTCATAAAAGAGCAAACTATCACCCTTGAAGAACCGAGTGCTTTTTGTTCTTGGAGACTTGTAATAGTACGCGCATCATTTACACCACACTGTACATACTTGAGCTCAATATAATCCGGATTACCATTTGTTTTTATTCCAAATGTTTTTTCACAAAAAGTGCGGAGGTGAGGAAAAAGCATCTCTGCTTCTCCTTCTACAATATACGCATGATAGTTTTCCATATCCTTAGTATAAAGGGTAAAGCAAAGTTTTTCACTTTTTCTATTCTTTCACATTTATAAAAACAGGTTCGGCGTTTCCGCCGAACCTGCGCATGTACGTTGTTTCTCAAACAAAACCTCTGATACGATGGGGATATACATGCACTATCTTCAGTATACACCCACAGCAATACAGGGCAAACTACCGTTTCGTGATAATACTTTTCTTATACGTTTCCAAATGCTCCAAAGCTATTCCTGTTCCTCTAGCAACACAGTAAAGCGGATTATCCGCCAATACCGCTTTCACACCGGTTCGTCGATAGACAAGTTCCGGAAGGTTTTTTAGCTGAGAGCTTCCCCCTGTCATCGTAATACCGTGATCAATAATATCCGCGGCGAGTTCAGGCGGTGTGTCTTGCAACACATCTTTTATTGCTTTAATCATCTCCCGAAGCTCTTTTGTAATCGCTTTCACTATTTCATTACTTTGAATTTCCGCAGTTCGAGGTAAGCCGGTAATATAGTCCCGCCCCTTTATTGTCATTCCAATCTGCTCTTCAAGAGGGACCGCTGTTCCTACTTTTATTTTAATTTCCTCAGCTGTTTTATCTCCAATAGCCAGGTTAAATGTTTTCTTTATATAGTCTGCTATTGCAGTATCCATCCTGTCTCCAGCGCACTTTACTGACGTACAAGCCACAATACCTCCAAGAGATATAACCGCAACATCGGTTGTTCCACCTCCTATATCTACTATCATCCGTCCTTTTGCTTCCTGAATAGGTATACCCGCGCCAATCGCTGCTAAAATAGGTTCTTTCACCACGTACGCATTTCGTGCCCCGGCGCGCATCGCAGCTTCTATCACCGCACGTCGTTCAGTAGAGGTAACGCCAGCTGGAACAGATACGAGGATATCTGGCTTAAGTATATTGAAACGGCCAAGCGCCTTTTTTATATAGTAGCGAAGCATCGCCTCTGTCACACGATAGTCGGCAATCACACCGTCACGCATTGGGCGATACGCGATAATACTGTCAGGAGTACGGCCTACCATATTTTTAGCTTCGATACCTACCGCCATAATTCTATTATCCACTTCAGAAACAGCAACAACCGAAGGTTCATTTACCACCACGCCACGTTTAGGCACATACACGAGTGTATTTGCCGTTCCTAAATCTATCCCTATCTTTCTTACGAAAAATCCCATAACGTATTCATCATACCAGAGTGTCGCAAATAGAGTAAATAAAGCCCCGAGCGTAAACTATCCCTAATCAAAGCAGTGCCTCCTCTATCATGATTTATCAAGGTTTAACCTTGATAAAGTTTTATAGTCCTGATGCATGATTATCTCATATATGCTATACTCCTTGTATGAAAAAGACATCAAAAAAATCCGTAAATAAACTATCACTTATCGGTTCTCTCATTCAGCAACTTCGAGAAGAAAAAAACCTCACACAAAGTGAGTTAGCAAAACGTATTGGTAGCACACAGAGCGCCATCGCCCGTATCGAAAAGGGAGAACAGAATATCTCAACCGACTTGCTTTCAAAAATAAGTAACGCGCTTGAGCGAGATATTGTGCAAGTCTCAGATGGTTCGCTTAATATAGAAATAGAAGGAGGAGTAGAACTATCGGGAGAAATTGTAACCCGAACATCAAAGAACGCCGCGGTGGCGCTCCTTTTTGCAACACTCCTCAATACCGGAAAGACAACATTGATTGATGTTCCTAAAATTGAAGAGGTAAATAGAATAATTGAAGTACTTACGAGTGTGGGGGTTAAAGCAGTATCAAAAGGCAATACGCTTGAGATCACCGTACCACCGAAACTTTCCCTGAACAACATAAACACGCTATCTGCTGAAAAAACAAGAAGCATTATTATGATGATAGGTCCGCTACTTCACCGCTACCCTACTTTTTCTGTTCCCCGTCCAGGAGGATGCAAGCTCGGAAGCAGAAGCGTGCACCCACACTTCTTAGCACTTGAATCTTTTGGAGCGAAAATCACCGAATCTGCCGACTCTTATTCAATAGCAACCAAGAAAATTACACCGGCTGATGTCACCCTCTACGAAACTGGAGACACTGTTACAGAAAACGCTCTCATGGCAGCCGCCACTTCTCCGGGAGTAACTACAATCCGCTACGCATCTGCTAACTACCAAGTGCAGGAATTATGTTTTTTCTTGGAAAAACTTGGGGTGACTGTTGAGGGTATCGGCTCTTCTACTCTGGTTGTACACGGTCTGGAGAAAATTCATACTGATGTAACCTACCACCTTGCCGAAGACCCTATTGATTCAATGTTCTTTATTGCAACTGCAATAACCACCAAATCAAATATCACAATAAAGCGCGCTCCAATACGTTTTCTTGAGCTCGAATTACTAAAACTAAAGACAATGGGTCTTTCATTTACCGTGAGCAAGCCATACCTCTCATACAATAACAGAACAGAGCTTGTAGATATTGTGCTCAAAAAATCAAAACTTACCGCTCTTCCGGATAAAATTGAGTGTCGCCCTTACCCTGGACTTAACATTGATAACCTTCCCTTTTTTGCCCTTATTGCAACACAGGCACACGGACAAACAATGCTCCATGACTGGGTATATGAAAAGCGAGCGATACATTACAAGGAACTTGATAAACTCGGAGCTGACACTGTACTACTTGACCCCCACCGTATTCTGATACAAGGACCAACCGCTCTCAAACCGGCTGAAGTCATTTGTCCACCAGCCCTTCGCCCTGGAGCGATTATCCTTATTGGAATGCTCGGAGCTAAAGGACGCTCAATTTTACGTAATATTTACAGCATTAACCGAGGATACGAAGACATTATAAAGAGACTTAACAGTCTAGGTGCAAAAGTTCAGATTTTGCGCGAAAAATAGCAAGTATTGTCAAAAGTCACCTTTTTTGTAACTATGTAGGCATGATGAAACGAAAACAACTAATAGCCGTCGGGATAGTTCTACTGTTAACCATAGGTGGTATTCTCATTACAAAAAATGTGTCGGTACGCACTCCACTTACCGTGTCAGCTCCGTACAATGGTGCCGAAGTGTACATAAATGAAAAAAGAGTTGGCTCAATCCAAAACGGAACATTTACCACTGAAGTTCCTCGCGGTGAACATACTGTTCTTGTTTCCTCTAATGGTCTTTTCCCTTGGATAAAAGAAGTGAGAGTAGACACACTCCCTATTACCGTACACCCTTTCCTTTTTGCACAGAATACTCGAGGTGTTCTTATTACAGAAAATGATCCTGAGTATACCTCTCTTATGAATAGAATTAGTGACGCTACTCTTCCCACCCGAGAAATACCTCGCACCTCACCTGACGGAACAATCAATGCATTCGTGGAAGACGAAGCGCTTATTGTTGCATGGAGAGAAGAAGGAACACCTCCTGTATCATTTTGTAGTGGAGATGAACCACCATGTCCAAGAGAAAAACAAATTGTAAAACCGATTATCCCAATCACCGGTGTTGAATTTCTTGATAGCTGGAATGAAGTTCTCCTCTTCAGTACACAGACTGACATCATGGCAATCGAAATAGACACACGCGCTCCTCAAAACTTTCAACCTCTCTACAGAGGAACCAATATTGCTTTTATCCCAGGAGAAGACAACACTCTCTACATCAAAGACGGAAACACGCTTCAGCAGATTATCCCTTAGGTAGTATGTTTTTACTCACCGTTATACCAATTTCGCGCGGTATACGCGTAACGCAATTATCGTACTTTTGCAGTACTCATATTCCCTCTGGCTCATTTGTCACTATCCCTCTCAGAAATAAAAGTGCTAAAGCGCTTGTCGTAAAATGTTCTCCCGCAGAAGAAGAAAAAGCCTCTATTAAAAATGCGGGCTATGCGCTAAAAAAAATAGTTCCTAAAAATATAAAAACTCAATTTGATGAAGCTCTTATCTCCGCGAGTCAAAAAGTAGCAAACCACTATGCTACAAACCTCGGGGGAATTCTTTTTCATACCGTGCCCACAGCGTACTACGAAGCAGTGTTTGATAGTAAGAAAATACTACCTAAGAAAACGAGGCACTTTGAACAAGTAGTTCTACAAGCTCCGGACGCAGACCGTTTCGCTCAGTATAAAAGCATAGTACGTGAAGCATTCGCCCAAAAGGATTCCGTGTGTGTCATCGCTCCAACACAGCACGATGTAGAAAAACTCTACGCAACACTTTCAAGAGGAATTGAAAGCTACACCTATACCCTTCATGGGTCTCTAACAAAAAAACAGCAAAAAGAGACCGCGGAGAACGCGCAGAAAAATGAACACCCGGTCCTCGTAATAGCTACCCCTCCCTTTCTTTCTCTACCGCGAGGAGATATTCAAACACTCATCCTAGAAAGAGAGTCCTCACGCGCGTACCGAAGCAGATCCCGCCCGTATATCACCTTTAGCTATTTTGTTGAGGAATACGCGCGTAAACGTAATATTCATTTTATTCGCGCAGACACCCTTATCTCTCTTGAAACATTCAAAACTCTTGATGATTTTGAGCCGGTAGTTTCTTCTTCGCTCGCTTTTCGCCCTCTTACGAGTGCACAGTGTACCACTGTAGATATGGAAGAAGAACGGAAAAAAGCAGTTCTCATAAACCAGCCGTGGAGTGTACTCTCAAACCAACTACGCACCTTAATAGAGAAGGCGCATGACGAAAGCAAACAGCTGTTTCTTTTTAATGCAAAACGAGGACTTTCCCCTACAACACTCTGTGGAGATTGTGGAACTATCGTTTCCTGCACGCAGTGTCAGAAAAATGTAGTGCTCCATAAAACAAGCAAAGGAAATATTTTCCTTTGTCACAGATGCGGAGAAAAACGTTCCGCGAAAGAAGTTTGTGTTAATTGCGAAAGCTGGAACCTCAAAACATACGGAGTTGGGACAGAGAGAATAGTAGAGGAAATAGAACAGGACTATCCCAACGCTCACGTTTTCCTTCTGGATTCTAATTCTGCTCCCACCTACGCAAAGGGCAAAAAAATATTTGAGTCATTCAAAGAAACCCCAGGTGGTATACTCGTAGGAACAGAAACAGCCATTCATTTCATAACAGACCCTCTTCCCTTTATCGGCGTTGTATCACTGGACTCATTTTTTGCTATTCCGGATTTTAGAATAAATGAACGCATTGTGTCCCTCATCACAACACTGCGAACAACGGCAACCGAACAGTTTTTACTACAAACCAGAGAGCCGGACCAATCATGCATTTCGCTTGGAATGAGAGGAAGCCTACTCGAATTTCTTCGTGAAGAATACAGCTTACGGAAAGATTTCGGCTACCCGCCTTTCACTGTGCCAATACGAATATCCGTATCGGGCAAAAAGGACTCTGCTAGGAAAAATATCGAGTCTATAGCGGAAGCGCTTTCAGAATACTCCCCAAAAACATTCCCAGCATTCGTGCAGAAGAAAGGAGTCTTTACAATGCACCTCATTCTTTTTGTTCCGGAAAAAGAATGGGTTATAGCATCACTCTCTGAATACCTACAGTCACTTCCTCAAGACATCCTTGTTACTATTGACCCGGAAACAATTCTCTAGGTTACGTATTGCCCTTTTTTTGATATAGTGTTGCCATGGCTACCATTTTGCAAAAAGACGCTCCAATTCTTCGCGAAACCGCATCACCTGTAGCGCTTGAGGAAATTCAAAGCAAAGAAATGAAAAAAATAATCGCGGATATGCGCGAGGCTCTTGACCGTGAGTCAGACGGAGCGGGACTCGCTGCACCTCAAATAGGTGTTTCCTTGCGTTTGTTTATTGTTTCAAAGAAAATATCACTTTCTAAAAACGCCCCAGAGCCGGACCAGGACACTGTGTTTATAAATCCTATTTTTTTGAAGCGTTCACGAAAAAAGCAACTCATGGAAGAAGGGTGTCTTTCAATACGATGGGTATACGGAAAAGTGCTTCGGTCTGAAAAAGTTCTAATGGAAGCATATGACGAACACGGAGTAAAACAAACCTATGGGGCAAGCAAGCTTCTCGCACAAATTTTTCAACATGAAGTAGACCACCTAGACGGCATTCTGTTTACCGACAAAGCAATCGACCTTGAATATATTCCGCCGAAAACTCAAAAATAATTTACTTTTACATGACCACTACCCCTTACATTTTTTTTGGCACCTCCGATTTTAGTATTATTGTTCTTGAAGAACTTATTGCTAAAAACCTGCTTCCTTCGCTCGTTGTTACTACACCAGATAAGCCAAAAGGAAGAAAGCTCATTCTTACCCCACCGCCCGTGAAAACCTTTGCGGACGCGCGAGGCATTCCTTGTCTACAGCCCGAGGAACTCAATGAAGCGTTTATAGATTTAATTCGAGAAAAAACTAAAGAACTACAGTGCCCCTTTTTTGTCTTAGCGTCATATGGGAAAATACTCCCAAAAGCACTCACTGACCTGCCTCCAAACGGAATACTAAATATCCACCCGTCCATGCTTCCTAAATTCAGAGGTGCGTCACCTATTCAATCCCAAATACTTGCTGATGAAAAGGAACTAGGCATAACAGTAATGCTCATGGATGAAAAAATGGATCACGGACCTATACTCGCTCAAGAACCGCACACTCCGGAAGTATGGCCACTATCCGCGTCAGTTCTACACGACGAACTCGCAAGAAAAGGTGGAGCACTTTTAGCAAAAAGTATTCCTGAGTATCTTTCCGGAGAAATTACTCCTATAGAACAAGACCACGCACGTGCTACATTTTGTAAAAAAATAACAAAATCAGACGGCGAGCTGAACCTTACCGATGACCCATACCAAAACCTTCTCAAAGTAAAAGCGCTACAAGGCTGGCCAGGTACGTATTTCTTTGTTAAGAAAACAGACAAAACAATCCGTATTAAGATTGTTGACGCAGAATTAGTGGAAGGAGTATTTACCCCAACTCGGGTTATTCCTGAAGGAAAAAAAGAAATGGACTACAGTACATTTCTTTCTTCACAATAGTTACCAACTCTCTTACCAAGAAAACATTTTTGAATAAAAAACGGCTCGCCATGGCGAGCCGTTTTTTTTATTGAATTCGCACCCTTGTAACTACAACAGGCTCAAGAGGAATATCTCTTTCTTTTGTACTTACGTTTTCAATTTCCCTCACTACGTCCATCCCTTTTATTACCCGACCAAATACGGTGTGCTTTCCATCAAGCCACGGCGTTGCATCCGCGGTGACAATGAAAAACTGACTGCCGTTAGTGTTTGGTCCAGAATTTGCCATTGCGAGGGTACCCTTGGTTAACTTTATGGAGTTAATCTCGTCGGGAAATGTATACCCTGGACCTCCTGTTCCGTATACTCGCTCATTGTCTCCTCGAGAAAGCGGGTCTCCGCCCTGGATCATAAACCCACGAATTACTCGATGGAACTTTGTATCATTGTAAAATCCATTTTCAGCCAATCTAATGAAATTTCCTATTGTTGTAGTAGCGTGTCCGTCGAGAAACTCAATCACTATATCTCCTTTATTTGTCGTCAACGTGACAGAGGTACCAATACTTCCATAGTTTTGCTGTGAAGAAGCGAATAAATCATCATGAGATCCGTTTGCGTTCTGCACCATAAAATGCAAAAAAATAACAAACGCCAAACAAATTCCAAGAAATGGAAAAGTTATAAAAGGACTTAATCTCTGTTTTAGCGGATCCATAATACTATTTTATCGGTAGAATTTACGAAGCATGTTTTTTATCATTGCTCCACCCTTTCGAACCATGGTAATTTTCTTATTTTTCCCAACCCTAAGCTCTCGCATCATTATCTCTTTCGCATCATCTATCGCGCTTTGCATGTCTTCCTTTTCTGATTCAGCTCGGTATGTTTTTCCTTTATAGAAAATATTAAATTCAGCTCGATAAATATCCCCACTCTGGTGGTGATTATTTGTTTTACCAACCTCAATATCAAGTGTTAGGCTTGGGTCGTCCAAATCGACAAGCTTATCAAACGCTAAAACTTTATTAGTTATAATATCTGTTAACTCAGGAGTTAAATCTATTTGTGTTGTTTTTATATTTGTAGGCATACTTATAGTATAACACCATTACAGCTCTGTTGAAAAAACTTTTGTTGGACTTCTGTGTCCACTTATTAACCGTACATTCCGAGGTGGTATTTGGAGTGTTTCTCCCAAAATTCCCTGTACTCTCTTATTTGCCAGATTTTGCCGTGCTGGCTCTTTAACCGAGATCACAAATTCAGTTTCAGAAGTCCTTAGTACAACTTCCTTTTTAGCTCCGGCAACTACTCGTACACGTATATACATAGCACAATAATAACAGAAGACCTTGTCAAGATACAAAAAAACAGTACACTGTGCGACAGACATATGCAAAAAATTATAATAAAACTCACCAACGAGGGACGACGGCATCCCAACTCAGTAATCAAAATTGCAACAGATAAAGGACTTACCAGTCCTGACCTCTGCCAAATAAATGGAACAATAACAGGATGGGTACCGAGTGGAATAATCGCGGAGCGCATCAAAGACATGGCAATATTTCAATCCTGGATCAGGAAAATTGTTGTCGTCGAAGACCAACAAACAACCAAAAGACTTTCGTGCTCTCGATAAGAGCTCAAAGCGGGGAGAGCGTTGCTCTCCCCGCTTTTTTATCAATTTGACAAAGCAAACTTCAAAAGGCATACTTTCGTGCATTGTCTTTTCGATACAACTTTGAAAAGGTAAAAAAACATATGAATAGTTCTTTAGGAAAATTAGAAGTGAACCCCTTACTACAAACAGAATTCAACGCAAGGGTGACAAGAAAGGAAATCGAAACATTCTTCGGTATCGAAGCCGAGAGTTCAGAGGATGCCTTTCGGTTAACCTGTCGAGCACTTAATGTGCCCTTTCTATCAGAGGGACTCACTCCCTCACTTGAGGAAATGTTTAAAATGCGCTTGCGGAATTATCTGCAAATCAGGAAGAACCTTCCTCAGGTAATCCCAATTCACCTTCTCAGCTTCATGTAGAAAGCGAGTCATAACACGCACCCCATTTCTTTGGGGTGTTTTTTTATGCACCAACTCTAAAAATCCATAGCGGATCAGACGAAGTAAGAAGAGCGAGAATCTCTCCAAACATTCCCGTAAGGGCAAAATATACAACTAGGACAGAAACAACTCCTACAATTCTTTTCTGTTTAGTTTCCGCGCGTCTCGCAAAACTAATACTAGTAAATAAAAGTATGTATATAAAAGCATTCAACACCAAACCAAGCAGTAAAGGATTAAAGGGCAACATGTCGACACGACCACGTAAAAGCTCTGTTCCTGGAGAAAGAACAGGACGAAGAAACTCAATCATGCCGACAACAAGACCGAGTGTTGAAATAAAAACAAACACAACACCAAGTATCGCGCCAAAGATAGTAGATTTTTTATACGACTTCATATATCCAGTATACGAAAAAAGAAACACTTTGTAACTTCACTGAGGCAATAAAAAACTCCGCTTAGAGCGGAGTTTTTTATTTAGGCCTTGCTAACGTTGATAGCATTTGGTCCTTTCTGACCTTCACCAACTTCAAAAGTCAATGTATCACCTTCGCGCAAGTCATTGAATTCAACATTCTTTAACTCATTTGCGTGAAAGAAAAGGTCTTTTGATTCACCTTCAATAGTGATGAATCCGAATCCGTTATTAAGACGGACGATTTTTCCTGTTTTCATTTCTGTAAGAGAAACTATACTAATAAACACCAAACTAAACACTGTACGACAAAACAACGACTCACTATTTCTCTTACAGCTACAATTTGATTACGATAAGTATACCATACCCATATAGAAAGTAAAGCACCTAAAAAGCCCTGTATACACAGGGCTTTTTAGGTGCTTGTAATAATTATTTGCTTTTTTTGCTTCTGCCAGCTTTTTTCTTTGCTAGCATATCACGCTTTACCGCAAGACGTTTCGCGGTTTTATGTGATCGGGTTGTTTTTGACTTCCCTACTCCTGTTGCTCTTTTTGCCATACCATAAGTATACACTAAGTATGTCCACATGTTTATACCCGACAGCAAGAAAAGTGCGTAACGCTTCATATTTTTGTACAATGAAAATATGAATACAACATTACGCAAATCACGAATACTACTTTTTATCATACTACTCGGAGCTATCGGACTCTTCTTTTATCTGGAGAAAAAAAGCACCACACCGCAAACTCCATCAGTAGTGACTGAAGTGAATGAAAATAGAGAGCAAACCACAGGCACAGAAGAAACATCCGATATTCCTGAAATAGAAAAAGAACCCAAAGTCATACTTACAAACCTCACCGTTCCGTGGGATTTTGTGTTTCTTCCTGATGGAGGACTCTTGATTAGCGAACGCGACGGAACACTTCTCTACAAAGATACAGAACAAGAACTTCATGAAATTTCCATTCCGGAAACAAAACAAACAGGAGAAAGTGGACTGCTTGGCATCATGCTACATCCAGATTTTAAAGAGAATAACCTTCTCTACGTTTACCTCACGACAGAAACAGAAACCGGTCTCATAAATAGAGTCGAGCGGTACCGTTTCAGCAATGGAGAACTTACTCAGAAGGAAATTATACTCGATAGGATCCCTGGCGCTCGTTACCATGACGGCGGTCGTATTGCATTCGGACCAGACCAAATGCTCTATATCGCAACCGGCGACGCGCAAAATGAGGAAAGCGCACAGAACCCTGAGTTGCTCTCTGGAAAAATACTCCGCGTAACAGACACAGGCGATATTCCAAGTGACAACCCTTTTGGAAATGAAGTTTACTCAATGGGACACAGAAACCCTCAAGGAATAACATGGGATGATAAAAACCGACTTTGGATCACCGAACACGGTCGCTCGGGAGTTCTCTCAGGGTTTGATGAAGTAAACCTTATTACAAAAGGAGGAAACTATGGCTGGCCGGAGAGCGAAGGAGATACCGTGCTTCCAAACACCGTCAAACCTAAGGCACACTCTGGAGCAAGCGCCACATGGGCTCCGGCAAGCGCTCTCTACTGGGATGGAAGTATTTTCTTTGGAGGTTTACGTGGAGTAGCACTATTCGAGGCTGTTCTTGAAAATGAAACCGTTGTTGAAGTACGGGAACATTATAAAAGTGAGTTTGGTCGAATTAGAACCATAACTCTTGGTCCAGACGGATACTTCTACTTAAGTACAAGCAACCGAGATGGACGAGGACCAAGCATTGCAACTGACGACAGAATTATCCGCATCCACCCTTCTATTTTTAGAGAGTAACAATGAACATACTTGTCCGATATAAATTCCTTTTTGCAGTACTGCTTGTTTTTATTCTAATTCAAGCACTTTTTTTCTTTATTTCGCCAAGTGAAATCGTATCGTCTGTTGGAATTGAAAACAGCTATGGCATTGCGTTTCTAGTCGCGCTCATAGGTGGTGTTTCAACACTGACTGGACCGGTTCTTTTTGCCACAATCGCAACCTTTTCCGCAGGAGGCGCCAACCCTTTTTTACTCGGACTTGTTGGAGGACTCGGTATTTTTATCAGTAACAGTGTTTTTTATTTCCTCGCGCTGTATGGAAAAAAATCTGTTTCTGAAAAATGGAAAGAGAAATTAAACGCCATTTCAGAGCGCATTAAAGAAAAATACTCAAAGCGAGTTATTTTCCCTTTAGTGTATCTATACTTGAGCTTCACCCCCCTTTCAGACGATGTGCTTATGGTTGGGTTGGTTATTGCCGGATATCGCTACATGCACATCGCACCTCTACTTCTTCTCGGAGGTATATCATTTGCCACAGCGACGGCGTTCTTTGGAAATCTTTTTGTGTAGTAAACTCAATACTAGCTAAGTTAAACTACTACTATCATGTATTTTGGCATATTTCCCATATTTGTTTATAATCCAACCATATGAAAAAAACACTATCGGTAGTATTGCTTGTAGCGATCGCCATCATTATCGTCATTATTTTTAAAACAGATACGGTTGAAGTTATAAACAACACCGAAGATACATCCCCTTCTTCATCCCAAACTGAAACAGAAACTTCCGAGCAAGCGGTAACTACCGGTCTCTCTAAAGAAGACACAACGCTCACACTCACTCCCCAAACCGTAACATTTGCCAGTGGCGACACAGCGACTCTACGACTCCCAGAACAGTTTGAAATATCGGTAGTGGCTGAAAATTTAGGGAAAGCGCGCTTTATGACCATGAGTCCTGATAATAGGTTGTTTGTTCCAGATATGGTGGACTACAACCTCAGCCGTGAAGGAAGAGTGCTCATTTTTGAAAACTTTAATGAAGAAACAGCGACCTTTGAAACACAGACAACCTATCTCGATAACCTACGTGGACCAAACAACGTAGAGTTCTATACTGATGCACAAGGAAATGACTGGCTGTACCTCACACTGACCGAGCACCTTGTACGCTATCCTTATCGTGCCGGAGATACTGAACCATCAGGTGAACCGGAAATTATTTATTCTTTTCCCAATGAACAAACCGAAGGTGCAGAAGGTGTTGTGTGGCACATCACACGAACCATTCATTTCCACAACGATACGCTCTATGTATCTATAGGTAGCGGATGTAACTCATGTGAGGAAAATCCTAATGAAGACCGCGCGGTAATTCTCGCCATGGACCCGGACGGAGAAAACGCTCGCACCTTTGCTGAAGGGATTAAAAATGGAGTTGGTATTGCTGTGGTAAATGGCACACTCTATGCGACAGATAACGGCACCGACCATCTCGGAGACGATGCTCCAAGTGACCTCATGTTTGCCGTTACGGAAAACACTCACTATGGGTGGCCGTATTGCTACGAAGTAAACGGTACAAAGTATGAAGACAACTCCCAGCCGTGGATTCGGAAAAATATTGATTGCGAAAACGTTCCTATCGCATTTACATCTTTTGATCCACACTCCGCGCCGCTTGGGTTTGAATACTTTGACCATCCCGACACACATGGAACACTAAAGAATTTTTTCCTTGTTGCACTACAAGGCTCATGGAATCCCGAGATAGGTACCGGCTATCAGCTCGTACGAGTAAGTGAAGAAGGAGAAAAAGAGGTTTTTATGGACGGCTTTATCACTACTGAAGGCGAGAGAATTGGGCGACCGGTAGATGTTTTAGAATACACTCCGCATTCATTTTTTGTAACGGACGACTTCAACGGTCGTATGTACTTCGTTTCCACTCGAAAGTTGTAATGAAAACCACATTCGTTATTGCTAATGCTTTTGCAAAGCACCTATAAATCAACAAGCAAAAATTCGAAAATAGTGTAGAGAAGCATGACTCCAAATACATGCATAAGAAGTATGGATATGTGTTTTCGCTTACGTAACATACTTTGCATTACTTAATTACATTATCTGAAAACCAAATAGAGCCCACAGAGGATGGTGTCTGTGAGCTGTATTTGGTTTCCAAAGAAAGTGTTTTTTCTACCCTCAAATAAATACCTTCTTCAAAAATGGTGTAAAAATATATACCTGATTTTAACAATTTCTTCATATTCATAGATTATTGAGACACGGAAGAAGTAGTATCTGACCCTTCCGTCTTTTCAGATACCGTCGGCACTTCGCGTGCGTCTACCGGAATATCACCTGAGTACATTATCCGACTATCTAACCAAAAATACACACCAGCGCCAACTACCAATAACAGTGCCAATACCGCTATCGACCATCCATTGCTTTCTGCCTTCTTTTCTCTATGGGTATACGAATTTATTAATGTAGTCATATGAAATGTATGAAGTAAAACATCACTAATGTAATGTTTAACATATTACATGACGGATAATAAGAAAAAATATTACACGCCATATTCATATCTCACATTCTTTTTTTGTAACAGATGACTTCAACGGTCAAATGTACTTTCTTTCCACTTGAAAGTAATAATAAAAACAGCCACATTCGCAAGTAATGTGGCTGTTTGGGTGAATTTGGCTAAGAAGCCGTAGCTTCCTCAATGAACTTTGCAACACCGTTTAAAAAATCCTCATTTGATGATGTTGCGCGTCACCCGACCTCATCTCTCTGGGAAGAGACAGAGGAACTAACTGTTCACGTTCACCAAGGCGAACAATGTTAGAGAGTACATCGGGATCAGAAAAATCAACTCCCCTTCTCTTGAAATCCTCCTCCTTCTGTTTTTCGCGTAAAGGATGAAGTGCAATACACACAGCAAGCTGTGCGTCGGTTAGTCCAACGGGAACACGGTTTGGACTGAAAAATTGATGCAACTTGTCCAGGTCGTGTTGTGTTTTCATCGCAGGAGATCTGAGATAGTCCTGCTTGATTCTGCTGGTATCGATACAATGTGCTGGGTTTTCCATTTAGTTTCCTTTCCAGTTTCAGGCTATCACAAGCTCTACTATACAGCAAACTAAATAACATCAGACACACCTTAAGAAAAAAACAACCCAAAAAGCCGAAAATAAAAACCCCGCACACGGTCTTTGTGTGCGGGGGGGTATGATAACTACTCAGGTAGCTCACGCAATAGTGAGTGGACCAGATTTGGGGCGTTGTTTTTTGGGGTCTCATGCGTACAGCCCATTTTCATCATGGTCTTCCGAAGATCAGGAGAACTAGAGGCCGCAACAAGCAAGCACGCTTCTGGAACCTTGTCTTTAAACTCCTCGATCAAGGGTCCAGAATTAAACTCCTCTCCGCCGAGACATCCGTCAAAAATAATCGCATCCCACACCTTCCGAGGAAAGCAATCTAGAGCATCTTGTACGTTTGTTGCCAGTACAACTGCATACCCTCGCTTTTCAAGCAATGTCTGCATAAGTTGACTGATGGACTCGACATCTTCAATGATAAAAACGTTTTTCATAATTTTTCCTTTCTATGAGTATAGTATTCTTCTTGAAGGGTAAGTCAAATCATGTGCTAATTTCTGTGTAATTATTTGTTACAGAAAAGCTTAGCTTCTAAAAGAACACCTTTATTCTTAGTTCTCACCAAGCTCTACTGCAGTGCCATACGCAAGCATCTCAGAAGCACCCGCCATTACCATAGATGTGGTAAATCTAACATTGATAATTGCATGAGCTTTCATCTCAAGTGCGTTATTTACCATCCGGTTGTATGCTTCATCTCTCGCATTCGCAGTCATGTCGGTATAGGTCTTTACCTCCCCTCCAATAATACTTTTAAACCCGGCACCTATATCTCTTCCGATGTTCCGTGCGCGGACAGTACTCCCCTTCACCACTCCAAGTATTTTAGTGATCTTCTTATTTGGAATTGTTTCTCCTGTGGTAATAATTATTTCATTCATAGTTTTATTTTATTTATTAATATCTTCTATATCATCTTCTTCTGTATTAAAGAAAATTAACACACCTACTACAATAATAGGTACACCGTATACAAGAAATACCCAAAATCCATTACTGATAGCAACCAGTGAGAGAAAAATCCCTCCCACGGTTAGGATTGTTCCGGTAATTACCCTGCTCACAGTATTCATATAGGTATTGTATCAGTAGCAAGTACGTATAGCCATGATACTAACCGCTGATAACGTATGATATTCAATGCGCCAGGCGCCTGGCGCATTGAAATAGCCTTTAAATAAGGGCTATTTTGGGCATGGTAATATTCCGTATATTTAAACTAAACTTAGGAAAAAATGTAGTGTAATTTTACATAAAAAGATCACTTCAGGACTCGTATAAAAAAACCGCCACGAACGACGGTTTGTGTTCGGGCGGTAATGGTATGAGCTAGTTCAGATGAATTCGATCCGCATCCACTACCTCTTTCAAGGTAAAGCAAGCGAGAGATAAGATGGCTAAAACCAGAGCTTCTTCTTCAGTCTGAACCATCTCTGAACACACGAGATGATCCTCAATTCTGTCGGATTCATCAAAAGATAATTTCCCAGAAGACAGAAGTTCCTTGAGAAGTTCTTTGCCACCTTCAATGCTTGTTATCGTTTCAGATTTGCTACCATCCTTGAAGACGATTGCACCATGTCCTCCACAATTTGAGCACATGGCAAAACAGGGTCGTTTGTACAATTCATTCAACATAATCAATTTTCGACGTATTGTTTGGAACGTCGGGCCTTCCTTTCAAAAGCCTCTATCCTATCAAAAAACTGCTGGGGTGTATTAGAGCATACTAAATCATTAATGTCAAACTGACGTAAGATACATTCAACCTGTTAGTGCAACACTTTATCTTGGAAAGCTAAAACCTAGCTCTAATATATTGAACGTAAAAGATACTGTTCGCTTCACTCATAGTATCCCACGTAGCCCTCGTAAAGATGTCCACGGCGCGAAGCCCTGTGGACACACAAAAATCCACGTGATAAACGTGGATTTTTGTGTGTCTTTACGGGGCTCCGCGGCTAGGGCTCGGTCACGAGTTACTAAGGATTTGCACGAGCTTCGCTCGCTTAAATCCAAAGTACTCTCGACCCCGACTCGACTACGGCAGGAGTACCTGCCGGCTTCGCAGTCTCCGCCTTTCGAGCCCTAGCCGCGGTGTGAGATTAGCAAAAACCCAACACTATTCGTGTTGGGTTTAGCTAACTCATGCTCCGTCTATATGATGAAATCCGAACATATTTCCAGTCACGAAGTGACTAAG
>JBBDJV010000008.1:0-108330 GCA_040879725.1 Minisyncoccota bacterium
TATAGTTCAACGGTGCTAACGTATCAGAATGACGACAGTACTGTACAAGCACTGGTATCTGCTGTGACAGAAGGCTTTCCCATTGTGCATTCATATAGCAAACTTCGAGCAAAGCTACTAAACCTTAAAACATTGAGATACTGTGATAGAAACGTTCAGTTAGGCATCATTAAAAAAGAGTTTCCGTTTGAAGAAAGTTACAAAGAGTTACAGGAAGTGTTTGGTAATTTCCATCCTCGATACAAGGATTTACTGACTCACTTTGTAGAGCAGGGGCAGGTAGACGTGTTTCCTAAATTAGGAAAAAGGGGAGGTGCGTTTTGTTCGAATGGTCACGGCACTCCGACAGTTGTTATGTTAAACCATGACAAATCTTCACGGTGTCATTCTACCTTTGCACATGAAATGGGACATGCTTTTCACTCTGAAGAAAGTAAAGTACAAGGTCCTCTTTACGAAGCGTATACTATTTCAGTTGCAGAGGTAGCAAGTACTTTTTTTGAACAGCTTGCATTTGATCATCGATTGAAGGAAAGCAGTAAGGAAGAGAAAATTATTTTACTCGATTCACAAATCAATGAGGCTATTGCGACTGTTTTCAGGCAAATAGCTGTTTTTAATTACGAGCTTGAATTACATACATTGGTAAGAAGTGATGGAATGCAGAGCTATACAAAAATGGCTTCACTTATGACAAAGCATTTGCAGGCGTACTTGGGCGATACGTATCAAATTACGGAAGATGATGGATACTGTTTTGTGCTATGGCCACATCTTCGTTACGTTTTTTACGTGTACTCCTACGCGTCTGGTTATATCATTTCGCGTGCACTTTTCGAAAGATATAAGAAGAATCCAGAGTATCGAGAAAGCATAATGACGTTCCTTTCATTGGGCGCAAGTATGCAACCCGAAGATATTTTTGCATCAATCGGCATAGATATTAGAAGTAAAGAGTTCTACCAAGAAGGACTTCGTGCAATAGAGCGAGATATAGAAGAACTTGCATCACTCACTGTATAGCGCGGTTTTGCACAGATTTCTAAAAAAATAAAATAGAATATGAAATAATAGATGCATGAAGCGCATTTTCTCGCATCAGCGTTTTTTCATTTCCTTGTTTACGGGTGTTTTTTTGTTTTTGATTATTGCTCTTTCAAATGAGTCACCGGCGTATTGGTTTGAATTTTGGTGGATGTTACCGATAGCGTTTGTTATTTCTCTGTCTGTAAATATTATCGGAATAAGCTCTGCTGCGCTCTTTGTCCCATTTTTTATTCTAATTTTTCCTTTTTTCAGTGATTCACTTTCGCACATTGAAAGCATTACTATCGGACTGATTACGGAGGCATTTGGACTTACCAGTTCAGCTCTCGCATTTCTCGCATTTGGATTAACTGACAAGCGTATGGCGCTGTACGCAACGGCGGGGCTACTGCCTTTCTTGGTGCTGGGAGTACTTATGGTTTCTATAGTACCTGAGTCTATTTTGTTGCTTATGATAGCGGGACTGTTGATGATATCAGTATTTTTTATTTTCTTTGAAGAGCGTTTGGTAAAACATAGAAATATTCCACACGTAGGAAAACAAATAAACACATGCGAAAACGGTGAAGAGCAAGTGACACTTACTACGAAGGATAAGCATACATATATTTACTGCAGAACGTACCGTGGTCACATAAAACGTTTCTTCGGGTATGGTGTAGGTGGTTTCTTTCAAGGAGCTGTTGGGTTTGGTGCGGGTGAATTGGGTATAGTATCGATGATGCTCTCGCGCATTCCTATTCGTGTCGCTATTGGGACGAGTCACTTGATTGTGGCACTATCGGCTATATGTGCATCTGTGATTCATCTTTTGGTTTCATTTGGTGGGGAAGGAGTGGTAGATATGCACTGGAATATTGTTGCGTGGACTCTCCCTGCGGTAATTATCGCAGGACAAATTTCTCCGTATGTTGCATCACGACTACCAACAAAAGTACTCGAACGCTTCATGGCGATTTTGTTTACGGGTATTGCCATAGCTCTTCTGGTGCTGGCAGTACAGAATGGTCACTAATTGAGAAAAAGGACTTCCTTTGCTACAATGCGGATTATGCAATCTTACGAAATACGCAAGCGGTTCCTTGATTTTTTTGAAAAAAGAGGACACGCACTAATACCTTCAGCGCCACTTGTTCCCGAAAATGATCCTTCGGTACTTTTTAATACTGCGGGTATGCAACCGCTCGTTCCGTATTTGCTTGGCAAAGAACATCCGCAGGGAAAGCGACTCGCAAACTATCAAAAGTGTGTGCGAACGGGAGATATTGAGGAGATCGGTGACAACACCCATTTAACCTTTTTTGAGATGCTTGGAAATTGGTCTCTCGGTGACTATTTTAAAAAGGAAGCGATTACTTGGAGCTATGAATTGCTAACGTCAAAAACTGAAGGGTTCGGGCTGGATGTGTCGCGTTTATACGTGACTGTTTTTGAGGGAAATAATGACGCTCCTCGTGATGAAGAAGCAAAAGATATTTGGCTTTCTCTTGGTATTCCCGAACATCGTATTTACTTTATGCCGGCTAAGTCAAACTGGTGGAGCGCTGGAGACAACGGTCCGTGTGGTCCTGATTCAGAAATGTTTTATGATGTCACCCTTGAGGGTCTCGGTGACTTGTCGCATGAAGAATTTATGCAGGCAGACGAGAGTCAGAGGGTTGTCGAAATATGGAACGATGTGTTTATGCAGTATCTAAAGAAAGATGGTGTTGTTGTATCAGAACTTGAACATAAAAATATTGATACGGGATCCGGCTTTGAAAGACTGGTTATGGTGCTACAACAAAAGAGCAGTGTATTTGATACTGATATTTTCGCACCGATATTTTCTGTTATAGATACTCACAAAACAACTCAAAGTGCTAAAAGCGAAAGAGTGGTGGCAGACCATATTCGCGCTAGTGCTTTTCTTATCGGTGATGGTGTTGTGCCTTCTAATACTGATCAGGGATATGTATTGCGAAGGTTGCTTCGAAGGGCAATCAGACACAGTGACTCTTTGGGTTGCCCAAGAGAATCTATTGTAGATGTTGCACAAGCGGTTATTAAAAACTACAAGGATGTGTATGAGAATCTTTTGGATAAAAAAGATAAAATTATTTCTTGCATAACCGAGGAGGAAAGTAAGTTTAGAAAAACACTACTTGAAGGAAATAAAAAGCTGGAGAAGTTACTCAAGGAAAAAATAATAAGTGGGGAAGACGCATTTCAACTTTTTGCGAGTTATGGATTTCCTTTTGAGCTAACTCTAGAAATTGCACGCGAAAAAGGGGCTGCTGTTGAGGAAGACGCTTTCTATCAAGAACTTGAAAAACATCAAGAGCTTTCTCGTACTGCAAGCGCAGGGAAGTTTAAGGGCGGTCTTGCTGATGCTGATAACCCACAAGTCCTAAAGTACCACACTGCAACTCATTTGCTACATCAAGCACTTCGAGATGTTCTTGGGAGTCATGTTACTCAGAAGGGTTCAAATATTACACCTGAGCGATTGCGATTTGATTTTACTCATGACAAGAAAATGACTGATGAAGAAAAGGCGAAAGTAGAGGCGATAGTAAATGAAAAAATTAAAGCACAACTACCCATGCAGTCTGTAGTTCTGCCAAAAGAAGAAGCTGAAAAAACAGGCGCACTTCACTTTTTTGGTGATAAGTATGGCGATGATGTTTCTGTTTACTTTATTGGTGACTCGCTTGAAACTGCGTACTCTAAAGAATTTTGTGGAGGTCCACATGTCGAAAATACTAAAGATTTGGGCATATTTTCAATTAAAAAAGAAGAAGCATCTTCTGCAGGTGTTCGTAGAATAAAAGCAGTACTGAGCTAGCAGTTACTTTTATTCTCAAAATAGAAACAGTATTCGGTGATGTTGTGCCTTTTGGTAGTACAAAAACTGTTGAAAACAAAGTGCATATTCCACATTAAGCGCTTTGGGTGTTGGTATATGAGGTGTACAATAGAAGAGTAATGACTTTTTTCTTTTCTCGCCATAAGCATGAGGAAGTATCACTTGTCTTTGATATTGCAAGCGGTTCTGTAGGCGCTTCACTTGTTGTTATTTCTCCGAAGGCTCGTCCGCATACTGTTTACACATATCGAGCACCGATACCGTTTAAGGACTACAAAAATTTTGCTGATTTTTACTCTGCGATGAAAGAGTGTTTATCTCATGTGCTTGATATGTTAACAAAAGAAGGATTACCGCATTTGAATTTTCTTACAATAAGAAATAAAAAAATCGAGCACGTGCTTGTTTTGTTTGCTTCTCCTTGGTTTATCTCACAAACAAGAAGAATTCACTTTGAAAAAAAGGAGGAGTTTGAGCTACAGCCTGATATTCTCTCAGAAATAACCAGTAAAGAAATTGAAGACTTTCTTTTGGAAGGAAGTCGTAAAAAAGTGATAGACAAAGAAGACACACTGTCAGTTATAGACCAAGCTACTGTACAGATTAAGCTAAATGGGTATGAGGTTTCAGAGCCATTCAATAAAAAGGCTAAAACACTTGATACAGCAATATTTTTGAGTGTTATTTCAATCAAGATAAAGAAGGATGTAACGCGTGCTATTGAGTCTGTGTTTGGGGTGAGAGAAATTAATTTTCATAGTTTTCCTCTCGCTTGCTTTACCGCACTTAGAGATAACTTCGTTACGAGTAAGGATTTTGTTGTTGCTGACATGAGTGGGGAAGTAACCGATGTTTCGATTATCCGTGATGGTGTGCTTAAGGAAGTATTTTCTGCTCCAGTAGGAAAAAATGTTTTAATTCGTGACATTTCAAATCAATTTACAACAGTAAGTGATGAAGCGCTTTCAATGCTTTCTTTGTATGTAAATGATTCTCTCGATGAAAAGTCCCGAGTAAAAGTCGAGGAGGTATTAGCACGTGCGGTAGAAAAATTAAAAACTTTTTTTTCTTCTATCATTACGAGTGTTGAATCGTCTGCAAACATGCCGAAGCAAGTTTTTCTTCTTGCTGACAAACAGGCATACGAGTGGTTCTCACATTTTCTTGCAGTTAAAGACAATGAGCAGGTAACGTTCAACAATGAAAAATTTAGGATCTCTTTTGTGAGAGAGCAGACGCTTTACCCGTTTATGCGGTACGGAGATACGGTGAAGCGAGATGTGTTTCTTACGTTAGGAGGTCTTTTCTTAGACCGCATAGCGCATGAGAGTTTGAATCCACAAAAAACAGTGGAGTAGGAGAGGTATTTTTGCTACTATAAGAAATAAGATAGAATATATTATATGCCACGACCATTAGTACAAGACGTTGTCCCTCCAAACCGAAGATCCATTCGGGATGTTTCTATTGACCACCATCATAGGAAAAGAATACGTCTTCCTATTGAAGATGAACAAAAACAAGATGATACAACACCACGAGAGCCGGTAAATCGTGAGTATCCAAAGCGAGGTAAGTCAAAAGGTCTTTTCTGGGTAATTATCATACTTGGAATAGTAGGACTTCTTTTCCTTGTATCCATGCTATTTTCAGGCGCTCGGGTGGACGTAAGTATTAATAGCGCGGAAGTACGAATCGATGATACGTCTACTGCTTATAGTAATCCTGAAAGTCCAAATCTTCTCGCTTATCAAACAGTAAGTGTAAACAAAGAGCTTTCTAGAACAGTTCCAGCAAATGGTAGAGAGTTAGTACAAAAGCGAGCGTCAGGAAAAATAACCATTTACAACAATTTCAGTACTCAATCGCAACGTCTTATAACAAATACACGTTTTGAAACACCAGAGGGTCTTATTTATAGAATCGACCGACCGGTTGTCGTGCCTGGTTTAAGTAGGGACGGTGAGACAACAACACCAGGAAGTATAGAAGTTACGGTGTACGCAGACTCTCCTGGAGAGCAATACAATATTTCAGAGTCAGACTTCACAATTCCGGGTTTTAGAGGTGATCCTCGCTATTCAGCATTCTACGCAAGGACTGCAACTCCACTTTCTGGTGGATTCTCGGGTGAGGTAAACGTTGCAAGTCCTGAAGACACAGAAGCTGCACGAGAACAGCTTCGCACAGAACTACTTACTCTTGTTGAGAGAGAAATTCAAACACAGTACCCTGATGACTTTATACTCTATACAGATGCTATTTTTACCACATTTGAATCTCTTCCAGACAAGGATAGCTCGGATGGCGCAAGTCTTTCTGTTACAGAAAAGGCAACAGCACATGCGTTCATTTTTAAGAAAGATGACTTTTCATCATATGTTGCACGACAGACTATTGGCTCATACGAGAACGAGCCTATTATGCTCATGAATCCCCAAGACCTATCTTTCTCTATTGTTGATAAAGATTCCGTAAGCCCTAATACTGATACCGAATTTACGTTCTCACTGAGCGGTCCAGCTAGACTTGTTTGGGAGTTTGACCCGGAAGCGTTAAAGCTTAATTTGGTAGGTAAGCCTAAAACGGAAGGTGAAGCAATACTGAGAAATCATAAAGAAATCAAGACAGCTCAGATAGTTGTTAGACCGTTTTGGAAGGACGTTTTGCCCGACCGGGAGGCACGAATTAGGATAAAAGTAGTATCTGGTGAATAAACGGCTATACACAGTACACTTGACGCAAATCAGGGGTTTTGCTAGTATAGCGAAACGCTATCTTTCACATGGTAACAAGTAATAACAACACACCGCAAACAACAGGAGAGGGAGTAGTCACAGAATCTCTCCCAAATACTATGTTTCGAGTTACGTTAACTACCGGAGAAGAAATACAAGCGTATCTTTCAGGAAAGATGCGACGTTTCCGTATTCGGGTCCTTGTGGGTGATAGGGTTGTAATTGAGCTTGATCAGTACGGTAGTAAACATCGTCTCATTAAGCGACTATAACGACTAAAAACAGAGCACGCTCTGTTTTATTGCGTATTTATGAAAGTAAAATCATCAATCAAAAAAAGAAGTCCAGATGATAAAGTTGTCCGACGACGAGGACGATTGTTTTTAATTAACAAAAAAAATCCGCGCCACAAGGCACGACAAGGTTAATTTTTTATTATGCGAGTACTTGGTATTACACTTCCAGATCAAAAGAGAATTGAAATTGCACTAACTTCAGTGTATGGTATTGGACGTTCACGAGCACAAAAGATATTAGAGCAAGCAGGTATTGAATTCGGAGTTAAGCCAAATACACTTACAGCGGATCAAGAGAACAAAATCAGAGAGGTTATTGAATCTCTTCGATTGGAAGGAGATCTACGACGAGAAGTCTCTTCAAATATTAAGCGGTTAAAGGATATCAACTCATACAGAGGCTCGAGACACACACGACGGCTCCCAGCACGAGGACAGAGAACTAAAACAAATTGCCGAACAGCGAAAGGAAACGTGAGAAAGACTATGGGTTCAGGTCGTAAGTCGGTAGATAAGAAATAATAACTAATTCAGACGAACAATGGGTAAGAAAAAGATAGTTAAAAAAGGTGGTGAGTCAGGTGGTTCAGGTAACTCTGGAACTGTCCGCTCTATTAAGAAAAAGGTCGCTTCTGGACGTTTGTATGTTCAAGCTACCTACAACAACACTCTAATATCACTTACAGACGCATCAGGAAATTCAATTTGCCAGTCATCATCTGGAGCAATTGGATTCAAAGGTGCTAAGAAAGGAACTCCATTTGCTGCAGCGAAGGTAGCTGAGCTTGTTGCTGAGCAAGCTATTTCAGTGGGTATGCAAGAAGTTGCGGTTGTGGTAAAAGGAGTAGGTTCAGGACGAGAGTCTTCAATCAGAGCTTTTTCTGGAAAGGGAATTAACCTTCTTTCTGTAATAGATGTAACTCCTGTTCCACATAACGGAGTTCGAGCTAAGAAACCACGAAGAGTATAACTTTAAGTATTATGATTACCGGACCAAAATATAAAATTGCAAAACGACTAGGTGCACCTATCTTTGAAAAAACGCAGACTGCTAAGTTTGCTCTTTCAAAGTCTCGAGGTGAAAAGAAAGGTGGACGTAGAAAACCTATGTCTGAATTCAAAAAGCAGCTTTTTGAAAAGCAGAAAATGCGCTTTACCTACGGTTTGCGAGAAAAGCAATTCTATAACTATGTAGTAGACGCTATTTCAGCAAAAAACATCAAGACTACAGATCGTCTTTTTGAAAACGTTGAACGGAGAGTGGACAATGTCGTGTATAGACTTGGGTTTGCTCAAACAAGAGCTCTTGCCCGACAAATGGTTTCTCACGGTCATATAACACTGAACGGAAAGAAAATCACAATCCCTTCAGCATCTGTAAAGGAAGGAGATATTATTTCAATCAGAGAGAACAGTAAGAAAAAGACACTGTTTGCTACCGTATCTGAAAAAACAAAAAGCTATACACCGCCAAACTGGCTTGTCCTTGATTCAGAAAAGCTAACCGGAGTAGTAAAAGGAATACCGAAACCAGGTGTAGGAGAGTTACTGTTTGACATGGACGCCGTATTGCAATTCTACAGTCGTTAGCAAATAGGATGTGGTCGAATACATCCAAATTGACAAAATTGAAAATTAATGTAGAGTAGTAACAGTTTTATTTTAATAATTATCGCGTGTAACACATCACTATGTCAGACTATAGCATCGTACTTCCATCAAAGCCTAAAGTTGTCACAGAAGAAGGCAACTCTGGTGTCTATGAAATAGACGGCCTATACCCAGGATACGGACATACCTTGGGTAATTCGTTGCGAAGAATTATCCTTTCTTCACTTCCTGGAGCCGCAATCACATCTGTAAAAATTGATGGGGTACCTCATGAATTTTCTACTATTGAAGGTGTTAAAGAGGATGTTGTAACAATTTTGCTAAATCTTAAGCGTGTTCGAGTGAAGATGCTTACAGACGAACCACAACAACTTACTATAAATGCAAAGGGTATTAAGACAATCACTGCAAAGGATATTACTACTCCTGGTCAGGTTGAAATACTTAACGGCGATCAGCATGTTGCCGAACTAACCACAAAGAATGCTGAATTAAGCATAGAAATGACACTTGAACGTGGTGTTGGATATGTTCCTAAAGAAATAATGAAAGAGGACCGTGTTGATATTGGTATTATTGCTCTCGATGCTATTTTTACTCCTATTAGACGAGTTAACTACGAAGTTGAAAACATGCGTGTTGGTGATAGAACTGACTTCAACCGCCTTCGTATAAGTATTGAAACAGATGGTATAGTTGCTCCTAGAGTAGCACTTGAACAGTCTGTTGAAATAATGATTAACCAACTTAAGTCTATTGTTGGTTTCAAAGAAGAGAGTGAAGCAGGGGACGCTGTTGCACTAGCTGCAGAATTAAAGCAAAATGATGATGCTTCTGAAGAAGAGTCATCTTCAGCAAAAAAGAAGATAGAAGATCTTGACCTTTCAAACCGTATTGAAACAGCACTTACCGGTGCAAACATTAAAACCCTTGCCGGACTTATCCGTAAGTCAGAGGAAGACATTCTTGAGTTGGATGGTATGGGCCAGAAAGGACTCGACGAAATTAAGGAAGCTTTGAAAGACCTTGGTCTTGAATTGAAACAGTAATTTATTTATCAGTAGTATTATGAGACACCACAACAACGTACGAAAATTTGGACGCCCGTCATCGCAGAGAAAAGCCCTTCTAAAAAGTTTGGCGCGCTCATTAGTATTGCATGAGAATATCAATACGACTGAAGCAAAGGCAAAAGAATTACGTCCATTTATCGAAAAGCTTATTACAGCAGGGAAAACAAATACTCCAACAGCACGACGTCAGGTTTCAGCTCGTTTGGGTAGCCCGGTTGCAGTAAAGAAAATATTTGATACACTTTCACCAAAGTATATTGACCGAAAGGGAGGGTATACTCGAATTGTGAAGTTACCGATACGATTGGGAGATGGAGCAAAAATGGCTCATATAGAATTTGTGTAATATGAAATATACAATTGATGCAACAGGAAAAAAGTTAGGACGTGTCGCCAGTGAGGCGGCTACATTACTCATGGGAAAAAATTCTCCTGAGTACGCTCGAAATAAAGCTCCAGAAGTAACTGTTGCGATAACAAATGCAGGTAAACTATCTCTTGCTATAAAGAAGCTTGAGCAGACTAAGTACTCAAGTTACTCAGGTTATCCGGGAGGACTTACGTTTAAATCAATGGAGCAAATTATTGAAAAGAAAGGTATTTCTGAAGTACTTAAGATGGCAACAAAAGGTATGCTTCCTTCAAACAAACTACGTCCGATTATGATGAAGAATTTGATAATCACTGAATAATATTTATGACAAGTAAAGAAACATACATTGAGGCTATAGGAAGACGAAAAAGTGCAATTGCGCGAATTCGTGTTGTGGAAGCATCAAAAACAAGTATTACTGCAAATGAGCGAACACTTGAAGATTATTTCCCTACAGTGGAACTTCAGTCAGTTATAAGACAGGCATTTGTTGAAGGGGCTCCAAAGCTAAAGATTACAGGTGTCCTTAAGGGGGGAGGAATCCATTCTCAAGCAGAAGCATTCAGACATGGAGTAGCACGTGCTTTAAATAAGCTAAATCCAGAATTACGAGCGGAATTAAAAAGAAAGGGACTTCTTACACGGGATTCTCGAGCAAAAGAAAGAAAGAAGCCAGGTTTGAAGAAAGCTCGAAAAGCATCTCAGTGGTCAAAACGATAAAATCCGCTCACGCGGGTTTTTTCTTGCGAAAGCATTTATTAACTCGTATAATGACTTCCACTATGGATACTGATCATAATAAAAATATAATAGATGACGATGTAGTGCTTGAGGCAGAAGAAGAACAGTCATCAGGATTTAATAAAAAAAGCTCTCAGACAGAGGCTGATGAAAGTGAGTTTGATGATAATCCGGAAATACAGATAAAAAAGATTAAAGATAAGCTTTCTGTATGCCAAAGAGAACGACAGGAATACCTGGATGGTTGGCAGAGAGCAAAAGCAGATCTTCTCAATGCTCGCAAGCGCGACGAAGAGCTACTTCGCGAGGCTAAAGAAAGAGTTTCTGAGTCAGTACTAATGGATATAATTCCTGTTATCGATAGCTTTGAGATGGCATTTTCTAATAAAGAGGCTTGGGAAAAAGTTGATCAGGGATGGAGAACTGGGGTTGAGTATATTGCTAACCAGCTTAGAAGCGTACTTTCTGAAAGGGGAATAGTTGAAATAAATCCAGTGGGAGATACATTCGATCCCGCATTGCATGAATCTGTAGGTGAAGAAAAAGGTGAGGATAAGAAGTTAGACAACACCATCTCATCTGTTATACAGAAAGGGTATGTACTAAATAATCGAGTACTTCGACCTGCAAAAGTAAAGGTAATTGTTGTAGAATAAAAACATGAATTCACTTGCACGGAAAGAACAACTAATTGTAAAAGCATTTATTGCTCCTGACGGCAGAAGAGCGTTAGGGTTGTTCTTGGTGCAAGCTACTCCGGCTGGAATTTCCGCTCAACTGGTTTCTGTTAGATTTCTAGATGCGGACAGTAAGAAGCAACAATCATTCCTTCTCGGAGGAAAGGTTCTTGAAATAGATACACACAATAAATGTTTTGTTTGCAGTCGAATTGTATCTCCATATGTTTCAGTATTTTCTTTACTCTCTCAACCAACTCGAGGCCCTACTAGTTATGCTTTTCTATAAGAATTACAAGTGTAACTATAAAATAAAATGTCAAAAATAATTGGTATCGATTTAGGAACAACTAATTCCGCAGTAGCTGTCGTTGAGGCAGGAACACCACGGGTACTTGAGACCGCAGAAGGAGCTCGAACAATGCCATCTGTCGTAGCTCAATCAAAAACAGGAGATCGTTTTGTTGGACAGCTCGCAAAGCGACAGGCGGTTACTAATCCAAAAAATACAATCTATCAGATTAAACGTTTTATCGGACACACATTCGATGAAGCGTCAGTACAAAAAGATCTTTCTTCAGTACCTTTTGAAATGAGAAAGTCAGAAAATGGCGGTATTGAAGTTAAAATGGGCGAAGAGTGGCACCGTCCTGAAGAAATTTCAGCAATGATTCTTCAAAAACTGAAGAATGACGCTGAAGCTAAACTCGGTGAAAAGGTTACCGAAGCGGTTATTACCGTGCCTGCATACTTCAATGATGCACAACGACAAGCGACAAAAGATGCCGGGAAAATTGCAGGACTTGATGTAAAACGAATTATTAATGAACCTACTGCGGCAGCACTTGCGTATGGATTTAACAAAAAGAAAGATGAAAAAATCGCAATCTTTGACTTCGGAGGTGGAACATTCGATGTTTCAATTCTTGAAGTGGGAGATGATGTTGTTGAAGTAAAGTCTACTGATGGTGACTCACACTTAGGAGGTAAAGATATAGATCAAAAGCTTATCAACTACCTTGCGGAAGAGTTTAAAAAGACATCTGGCATTGATGTAAAAAAGGATACACTTGCTCTGCAACGTCTCGATGAAGCAGCAGAAAAGGCTAAAATAGAGCTTTCAACAGCTACTCAAACTGAGGTAAATATTCCATTTATTACATCAGGAGCTGATGGCCCTCAACACTTACTGATTACACTTACTCGAGCTAAACTCGAAGAGCTTACACAAGAGTTTATCGATCGTGCAATGACTATTACAAAGCGAGCGGTAGAGGCTTCGCCTTTCAAAATTAACGAGATAAATGAAGTAATTCTCGTTGGAGGACAGACTCGAATGCCAGCAATACAAAAGGCGGTAAAGGAATTCTTCGGAAAGGAACCAAACCTTGGAGTAAATCCGGATGAAGTGGTTGCCATGGGAGCAGCTATTCAGGGAGGTGTTATCGGTGGCGATGTACACGATGTTCTTTTGCTTGATGTAATTCCTCTCTCACTTGGAATCGAAACCATGGGAGGAGTCGCAACTAAACTGATTGAAAAGAATACCACTATACCAACATCACGATCACAGGTATTTTCTACCGCAGCTGATAACCAAACACAGGTAGATATTCATATCGTGCAGGGTGAGCGTCCGATGGTAGCGGATAATAAAAGTTTAGGACGCTTTATTCTTGATGGTATTCCACCTGCTCCAAGAGGAGTTCCTCAAGTTGAGGTTACGTTCAATGTAGACGCGAACGGAATTCTAGAAGTAAAAGCAAAGGATAAGAGCAGTGGAAAAGAACAAAGTATTAGAATTGAAGCAAGTTCTAGTCTTTCACCTGAAGAAATAGAAAGAATGAAAAAAGAAGCTGAAGAACACGCAAGCTCAGACAAAGAGAAAAAGGAAATTATTGATGCGAGAAATCTGGCTGAACAAATGGTCTACACGGCAGAAAAGGCATTGAAAGATGCTGGAGATAAGGTTACTGCTGATGTCAAGACTGATGTTGAAGCAAAAATTAAGGAATTAAAAGAGGTCAAAGATAAGGATTCTCTCTCTGACATTAAAACGAAGAGTGAGGCACTTTCAACTGCAATGCAAAAGATTGGAGAAGCAATGCAGAAGAATCAAGGTGAAGAAGCTAGTCCTAAACAGCAGGGCGAAACTGAAAGCAAGGAAGCACGAGATGCTGAATTCACAGAAAAGAAAGAAGACTCAGAAGAAAAGGGTGAAGATAAAAAATAATTGCGTTGCTCAAGAGCGCTACGGGCTCATGAAAGACTCTAAAAAACATGGCAAAAGATTACTACAACATACTAGGCATAGAGAAAAATGCGAGTAAGGAAGACATTAAAAAAGCCTTCCGAAAACTCGCGCATAAATACCACCCGGATAAAGCCGGAGGAGATTCATCGAAGTTCAATGAAGTGAGCGAAGCTTACTCTGTTCTTTCAGATGAAAAGAAACGAGCAGAGTATGACACGTATGGTAGAACATTCAGTGGAGAAGCTGGTGGCCCGAGTGGCTTCGGAGGGTTTGACTTCAATGGACAAGGGTTTGATGTCGACCTTGGAGATATCTTCAATGAGTTTTTTGGAGGAGGATCACGAGGCGGAAGACAGGCTCGTGGACGAGATGTGTCGATTGATATCCATATTTCATTTAAAGAATCAATTTTCGGAGGTGAAAGAAGGGTATTGGTAACAAAGACATCTCAGTGTAAAACGTGTGCTGGAAATGGAGCAAAGCCTGGTTCTGAAATGGTTACTTGTGCTCGGTGTAATGGTGCCGGCAGGATACACGAAACCAAGCGTTCACTCTTCGGTACGTTTTCAACTGAGAAGGCGTGTTCTGAGTGTCACGGCGTAGGGAAAACAGCAAAGGAAAAGTGTACTGAGTGTCGTGGTGACGGTGTTGTGTACGGAGAAGAAGAAATTATTGTTCGTATTCCAGCCGGCATTGACCATGGTGAAATGGTTCGTCTTACCGGTATGGGTGAAGCAGTTCCGCACGGGCATCCAGGAGACTTGTATGTAAAGCTTCATGTTGAGTCACATCCAACGCTTAAGAAAGAAGGTAATGCACTTACCATGACGCTAGGAGTAAAGCTTTCAGATGCTCTATTAGGAAGTACTTACACTATAGAAACTCTTGATGGTGCTATAGAGCTTAAAATACCCGCAGGGGTTACCTGGGGAGAAATCCTGCGTGTAAGAGGCAAGGGGGTTCCTATAGACAATAAGCGTAGGGGAGATATCCTTGTTACGATTGAGGTTTTGCTTCCAAAGAAGCTCACAAAAAACAGCAAGAAACTTCTAGAAGAGCTAAAAAAGGAAGGAATGTAAGGGTTTTTGAGCACTTGCAAAATATGAAAATATATGTAGAATAGAGGGACTATGGAATTTGCAGTAATAGAAACAGGCGGAAAGCAATATAAAGTATCTAAGGGTGATAGTATCACTATTGAGAAGCTTTCTGCTGAATATAAAAAAGGGGACAAGGTTATTTTCGACAAAGTTCTAATGGTAGATGATGAAAAGAACACAACAATTGGAACTCCTTATATCGACGGCGCTACTGTTGAAGCAGTATTCGAGGATGAGGGAAGAGGAAAGAAAGTAACCGTTGTTCAGTACAAACCTAAAAGTCGATACAAAAAGACCAAGGGTCACCGCCAGCCATTCGCGAAAGTTACTATTTCTGCAATTAAATAACTCATAAAAAAACCGGACGCTCGTCCGGTTTTTTTATATGCAATTTTTAGCCAAAGTACAGTCTTTGTGTTGGTTTTAAAAAGTGTTACTCAACTCTATTTTTTAGAGCGTGACGAAGTGTTTCGTCATCTATGTATTCTAGTTCGGTTCCGGTGGAAATACCTCTTCCCAGAACACTTGTGTGTACTGTAGGTGAGTGTTTGTGTATGAATTCCTTCAGGACATCAGTTGTATGCTCTCCTTGTGGTGTTGCAGAGAATGCAAGTACTACTTCTTTTAATGTAGAAGATTCATTTTGTAGTTTTCTTTTTAGCTCCTCTGAGCGAAAGCGTGATAGGGGATTCTCATCAAGGACTGGTATGCTTCCCCCTAAAACAAAATATTTACCCGTATATGCGTTTGCATGTTCTATGGAACGAATATCAGTATCTTTTTCGACAAGTAGTAGCTGAGAGTTGTCTCGTGATTCATCAAGACACAGCCGGCATGTGGAGCAGATTTGTAGCTCGGTTAAACGCTGACACTCAACACATAAAGAAATATTTTTAGAAAGACCTTGAATTGCTTCAGCGAGAAGTGTTCTTTGTGCAGGGGTCATATTTGCAACAAAGTAAGTAAAACGAGTAGCCTGCCTTGGACCGATTCCGGGAAAGCGTCTGAATAATTCAGTTAATTTTTCTAGTGCGTTCATTTTAAAATTCTTCTACACCACCTCCGTATTCAGATTTGTCGATGTTTATAAACGTAGACTTATTCTCATCAAAAAATAATTCCGCTTTACCGGTTGGTCCGTTTCGGTGCTTCTCTATTAGAATTTCGGCAATATTCGGACGGTCAGAATCTTCATTGTATTTGTCTTCGCGGTGAATAAACATAACAACATCGGCATCTTGCTCAATAGAACCTGAATCTCTAAGGTCTGAAAGTCGTGGTTTTCCTCCACGGCTTTCTACTGCACGAGAAAGCTGTGAAAGCGCAAGAACCGGAACATCGAGTTCTCGAGCAAGGTTCTTGAGTGAGCGTGAAATTTCAGTTACTTGCTGAACAACAGAGTCTGTTGATTTTGTTTGTGTTGGAACCATAAGCTGAAGATAGTCCACAATTATGAGACCTAATCCCTTTTCGCGCTTTAGCTTTCTAGCAACTGAACGCATTTTGAGAATGTTATTACCCGGTTGATCGTCAATATAAATAGGAGCCTTTGAAAGGGAGTCGAGAGAGTCGCGCAGTTTATCAAACTCTGTATCTGTTGAAAGGTTACCGGTTCGGAGCTTCCAAGCGTCTACTCTTGATTCTGAAGCAAGCATTCTGTCTACGAGTTGCTGAGAGCTCATTTCAAGAGAAAAAATTCCTACAGGAATATTGTGCTTTGTAGCCGCTTGTCTGGCTATATCGAGAGCAAGAGATGTTTTACCCATGGAAGGTCGTGCGGCAAGGATAATTAAATCAGACTTTTGTAAGCCAGCAAGTTTGCTATCGAGCTGGGCAAAGCCGGTTGGAACTCCGCGCATCTCTCCCTTGCTTCGGTGAAGTTTATCCAAGCGCTCCCATGCTTCATGGAGTGTGTCATTCAATGCTACAAACTTATGGACACCTGAAATGTTTGTTACATCGTAGACTACCTTTTCAGAGCGGTCGAGAATAAAATCGAGGTCTTCAGCTTCCGCATAGCTCAATTCCGCAATCTCTTCAGAGGCGGTAATGAGTTTACGAAGCATGAACTTCTTGTGCACTATTTCAGCGTAGTATCTTGCATTCGCAGCCGAAGGAACTTTATTCACAAGATCAGCAAGGTACGTATTTCCTCCGATAATTTCAAGTTTTTTCTGCTCTTCAAGTTTTGCCGAAACAGACAGTAGATCAATCGGTGTTGCACGGTTGTGCAGGTCAACCATTGTTGAAAAAATTATTCTATGTTTTTCACTGTAAAATGATCGCTCTGAAATAAGATCGAGTAAATCGATAATCAGCTCAGGGTCGAGCATGATAGAACCAAGCAATGCCTGCTCAGAGTCATTGTGCTGTGGAGGTATGCGAACACCACTCGTTCTCTCACCACTATTTTTTTTCATGTCGAAATCTTACCACTTTACTGAAACTTTTGTAAGTAAAAAATGCCAAGTGTGTGCGTTAGCTGTGGCATTGATGTGGATAGTTTGTTACCATGGCTTGCATGCAAGCTATTATTTGCGCAGCAGGAAAGGGGACACGAATGGGTGAATTATCGAAACATACACCTAAACCCCTTTTGGATGTTCTCGGGAAGTCTCTAATCGAGCATAAAATTGACGCGTTGCCGGAAAAGGTAACTGAGGTCATTTGTGTGGTTAATCATCTCCAGGAGCTCATTTTAGAGCGTCTGGGAGGGGTATACAATGGTAAAAAGATTACCTGTGTGACTGATGTTCCACTTACCGGAACCGATACGGCGGTAAGGGCATGTAGGGATGTTGTTACTGGACCTTTTTTGGTTCTTATGGGAGATGATTTATATCATCCTAAAGACATGCTTGAAATGAGTTCTATGAACTGTGCAATTCTTATTCATAAGGAGGCTCGTGATGAAGCACTTGTGGGGGGTAAGATTGTAATGAATGAAAACGGACATATTGAAGAAATACTTGAAGGAGCAACTATTTCAACTGGCGAACATGTGAATTGTGGAATGTACATGCTTCCGCTAGAATATTTTTCTACAACACCAGTTCAAATTCCAAACAGGGAAGAGTATGGTCTACCACAAACAATTATGGGAAACAAAAAAAATCTTCCCACTATCTCAGGTACTGAATCAAGAGGATATTGCCAAGTAACCAGCCCTAGCGACCTTCCTCGTGCTGAGGATTTTGTGAAGAAATTTCTACAGTAGTTCCTTCTTTGGTATCGATAACCGTGTACCCCTTTTTTGTAAGCTCATCACGAAGAGTGTCAGAAACTTCCCATTCGTGGTTTTTTCTCGCGGTGTCTCTTTTTTGTATTATGTCCTGAATGTCACTCGGTAAAGAATTAACAGAAATCTTTACATTATTTTTCTGATTAAAAAGCGAATCTCTTCCTTGCATATCGAGTCCTAGAAGTGAGTCAGCTACCAGAAGTGTGGCTTTCTTTTTTCCTGGAGTAAGTTTGTCATCTTTTATTATTTCCCAAATGAGAGCAATTGCTTTTGGAGTGTCTAGGTCATCACGTAGTGCATCTCGGATAGCTTTTGTATAGGTTGCATCTTCTGTATCACTCTGTACTTTCAAAAGGTGCTCTGTGAAGTATTTATGTATTTTAAATAGTGCAGTATGTGCTCCTTTTACTGCTTCCCATGTAAAGTTCATTCGTGTTCTGTAGTGGCCGGAAAGTAACCAATAGCGAAAACTAAGAGGAGAGATATCTCGTTCAATAAGGTTACGAAGGTAAACGGTATTTCCAACCGATTTTGATATTTTATTTCCTTCGATTGAGATGTGTTCAACATGAAGCCAGTTTCGTACGAATTGCTTTCCAGTTACAACTTCTGACTGGGCTATTTCATTATTATGATGCGTTGCGATGTGGTCTACGCCTCCTGTGTGAATATCAATGGTTTTTCCAAGGTGCTTGGTAGCCATGGCTGAACACTCGATGTGCCAACCAGGGAAACCCTTACCCCACGGTGAATCCCACTCTTGTTGTCTTGTTTCTCCTTCGGGTGAAAACTTCCAAAGTGCAAAATCAGCTCCGGAGTGCTTTTCTGGATTGACCTCAACTCGAGCACCTTCTTGTTGTTGTTCAATATCTCTATTTCCCAGTCTTCCGTATTCAGGAAACCGTGCTGTGTCGAAATAGATACCGTCAGATATTTTGTAAGTGTATCCTTTTTGCTCAAGTGTCTCTATAAAGGCAATTTGTTCTTTTATGTGTTCGGTGGCTTTTGGGAAAAGCGTTTTGTCTGTAATTATATTTAGTTCTTTAAGCTCACGTTTAAAGCACTCTTCTACCTCAAGGGCAATTTGGGGAACTGTTTTGCCTCTTTTTTGTGCGCCGAGCTCCATTTTATCTTCTCCTTCATCTCCGTCGCCAACAAGATGTCCAACATCGGTAATATTTATAGCGTGAGTGACGCCGTACCCAGCATTGGTAAGTGTTCGAACAAGAATGTCACTTATTACATACGGTCGATAGTTCCCAATATGCGGAAAGTCGTACACCGTAGGACCACATGAGTAAATGGTTACAACTCCCGGTTTGAGCGGTTCTAGCAAAACTTTCTCTTTTCGGTTTGTAGTAAAGAGGGAGATCGGTTCTTGCTTCTTTTTGGTCTTTCGTCGCAGTTTTGAAAAAATCATAAAATTAGAGCCACTTTTTGCGTTTGAAATACAATGCGGTTAAAAGGGCAATGAGAGACATTATACCTATTACCACCCAAAAATCATTGGGAACTTTTGTCAGGGGATTTATGGTGGTATTCATACCAAGGATGCTGGCAATGAGCGATAGGGGGAGAGTAATAAATGAAAGTACTGTCAAAAAGTGAATAGTGTCATTTTGCTTTGTTTGAAGAAGGGCATCGTTTGTGCTACGAAGCTCGGCTAAAAATTCTTGAGTGTCTTGTGTTAAAGCGGATACGTGTTCGTACTCGTCCTCAATGTCATTAACAGATTCTCTATAGTCTTCTCCAAAAAACTTCGTGCTTATTGCTGAAAGTCGAGAAAGCACCCGTCGGTGTGTGCTGATGCCGTGTCGAATTGAAAGTGCGCTGTGGTGTACAGATGAAAGTTTGAAAACCATTTCTTTTTCTTTGCTATCAAATATGCTGTTTTTAATTTCACGGAGCTCATCGTTTACGCATTCCAGTTCATGCACCAGTGCTCCATACAGCTTGATCATCATGTGTGAAAATATTGTTCCGCCGGTTACTGTGGATGAGTATGCTTCCAAAATAGTATTTACCTCAAAAATTTTAGAAAACTTATGAATGGGATCGATAGCATCGTAATGAACGGTGATAATAAAATTCTTTGCAACTATAAATTTTATTTCTTGGTCGGTAGCATCAGTGTGTGAGTGTCTGAGAGCGGGGAAGTGGAGAGTCACATAAAAGTAACCATCTCCCAAAACCACATTCGGTTTATTCGTTTGTATTAAAAGTTCTCCCGCAATTTCAGGTGACAGGTTGTATTCTTCAGCTAAAGAGCGTACTTCGTCTTTATTTGGCTTTGTTACGTCTACCCACGTAACATTTTTGTACGCATTTTTTATAAACATATACTCTACAGTATACCGTAAAGCTCTGTAGTGGAAAATGTTAAATTGCAGTCTTTTGAATTGTTTGCGATAATATTGTTTACTATGGATGAACAAAAAGATGAACAGAAAATAAAATTTGCTACCGCCTCTTTTATCTCAATTGCTTTTCTGCTTGTTGGCTTTTGGGGTGGAGTCTGGTGGAACAAATATCAAGAGCCCGAGTTTAACCCTATTAGCGCTACTATCCTTAATTCTGAATCTGACGTTTTACCGGAGTCTGTTGATTTTTCTGCTTTTTGGAAGGCGTGGGCAATTCTAGATCAAAAATATGTATCTGCTTCATCTACAGAAGTGCACGACCCTCAGGACCGAGTATGGGGAGCAATAGCGGGAATGACTGCATCATTTAATGACCCTTATACCGTCTTTTTCCCACCGGTAGAATCAGAAAAGTTTCAGGAAGAAATAAGTGGAAACTTTGAAGGTGTCGGTATGGAAGTTGGAATACGTGACGGACTTCTTACAGTGATAGCTCCTTTAAGAGGAACACCTGCGGAAAGGGCAGGAGTGCTCTCAGGAGACATTATTATAAGAATTGATGATGTACTCGCGACAGAGAAAACAATAGAAGAAGCAGTCCGTATGATTCGTGGTGAGCGTGGTACGGTGGTAACCCTTACTGTTGCGCGTGAAGGAAATGATGAGCCAATTGAAATTCCTATTACCCGAGATGTGATTGATATTCCAACCCTCACGACAGAACTAAGAGATGATGGTGTGTTTGTTATCAGTTTGTTTAATTTTTCTGCACCTTCATCTAATTTATTCAGGAATGCTGTACGAGAGTTTACGCAGAGTGGTGCGACAAAGCTAGTGATAGACTTGCGCGATAATCCTGGTGGATACCTTGAGTCATCTGTAGAGATGGTTAGCTATTTCATACCGGAAGGAAAAGTTGTTGTAAAAGAAGATTTTGGCGACGGAAAGGTTCAAGAGTTTAGAAGTCTTGGTAATAAATTATTCATTACCAACCCTGAGATAGTTATCCTTATTAACCGAGGTTCAGCTTCTGCTTCAGAAATTTTCGCCGGAGCACTTTCAGAGTATGGAGTCGCGACACTTGTTGGAGAAAGAACTTTCGGAAAAGGATCCGTTCAGGAATTAGTAGATATTACTGACTCAACTTCACTTAAGGTAACCGTCGCGCAGTGGGTGACACCAAAGGGAACTTCAATATCAAATGGAGGTTTGGTGCCGGACGTAGAAGTAAAACAAGACCCAGAAGACCTTGAAAATGGTATCGATACTCAGCTTGAGCGTGCTGTTGAAATACTTACTAAAGTACAGTAGTATAGTGTCACACATTAATCCGATAATCTGAAATATATATGAAAGTTATTTTATTGAAAGACGTTGCAAAGACAGGGAAGAAGTTTGAGGTAAAGGATGTTTCAGACGGCTTTGCTCTTAACCACCTTATACCACGAGGGTTGGCACGAATGGCTACTCCCGATGTGCTGAAAAATGTTGAGCATATGAAAAAAGCTCACGGTGAGCAAGTTAAAATACAAAATGACTTGTTGAAGAAAAATCTTGAGTCTCTATCAGAAAAGAAAATTACCATTTCTGCAAAAGCGAATGAAAAGGGACATTTGTTTAAAGGAATTCACACGGACGAGATAGTAAAGGCTTTGGAAAAAGAGCATATCAGTATTGCAAGCGAACACATAAAACTAGAACATCCCATTAAGGAAGTTGGAGAGCATGAGATTACGGTTTCCGCACACGACGTCACAGGTTCATTTACTCTTGAAATTGAATCATCAGAAAAATAGAATACTAAATAATAAAAAACCACTTGCTTCCGCAAGTGGTTTTTTATTATTTAACAGTTACCTTTTTTCGCTTGTGGGTTTGGCCGTTGAAACCTGTTCTTCGAGTGTCGCTGAATGATACTACTCCTTCGACGAGAGAATACACTGTGTGGTCCTTACCAAGCTTGGTATTTGAACCTGCTACGAATTTAGTTCCTCGTTGTCTGACAATAATACCTCCTGCTTTGACGCTTTGTCCGTCAGCAATCTTAACGCCCAAATATTTTGGATTCGAATCACGTAAGTTTTTAGCTGTACCCGCGGCTTTTTTAGTTGCCATAATTTATTTATATACGTTACACTAATATGTGTACAAGTTGTATGAGTCTACCAGATTTGTCTAAATTAATCAAGAGTCATGCCATTCGAGAGAATTTGCTTCAGGATGTGCTTATTTCATTGCTTATTTTCCTCTCCATTTTCCTAGCTTTCGGGCTGGGAAGGTTGTCGGTGTCCTCTGTGGTAAAAGAGCCCGTAAAACTCGAAAATAGGGCTTTTGGAGGGGGTTTTGTCAGCTCTGAGACTGGTTTGGGAGCTAGTGGAGAGGTAGTAGCGGGTGAGTATGTCGGATCAAAAAATGGTAGCAAATACCACCTTCCATGGTGCCCGGGAGCAGGGCAAATAAATGATGAGAATAAAGTTTGGTTTTCAAGCAAAGAAGATGCTGAATCAAGAGGATATACTCCCGCTCTTAACTGCAAGGGTATATAGACCAAAGAAGTAAATGGTATACTAAGGAAATGATTGTTGTAGATGTTGAAGCAACTGGCACAGAACCGGGTATACACGGTTTAGTTTCTATTGGTGCCATAGATCTCGATAAACCCGAAAGACAGTTTTATGAAGAATGTCATATAGACGAGGGTATACACGTGATGAAAGAGGCACTTCGGATAAATGGTTTCTCTGAACAAGAGCTCTACGATATTTCCAAACCATCTGAGGAAGAAATAGTCACTGCATTTATTTCGTGGGCACTTGATACGAGTGACCACACTATTGCCGGACAAAATCCATCTTTCGATAGAGATTTTATCCGTGCCGGAGCAAAACGGTACCATATTGATTGGCCACTCGCTTATCGTACGGTAGACCTTCACTCTGTTTGTGTTACTCATATGTTGGAGCGGAAAAAAGAGTTACCGATAGAAAAAGAGAGAAGTGCTCTAACTTCCGATGCTATATTTTCTTACGTCGGACTTCCAGCTGAGCCACATCCGCACAACGCTCTTGTTGGTGCACAAATGGAGGCAGAAGCATTTTCTCGGTTATTCTGGGGTAAGAAACTTCTCCCTGACTTTGAGCGATACGATATGCCAACGTACTAGACAAAATGTTTTGATGTGGTACATTAAATCTTGGCTTGTACAAAACATCAACATAAACGTTAGTTATTCTATTATGAGTGCCAAATCCTTAGATTTGAAAAACAGGGAAGTACTTCTCGGTCTTGCGACGCTCCTCAAGCGCCACCCCGGGGTGTTGAAGCCCGAAATGATTCCCATTCTGATTGCCAAGGATATCGAAAGTCTCTCCGATGAGGAGAGAGTCGCCCGGGTGAATGCAGTTTACCCGAACCACCCGCACTACGACGCTCACCGATACATGCAAAGCCTTCTTCGGTAACGCAAAGTGATCGGTATAATAAACGCCCAAGCTTGTTTCTGGGCGTTATTTTTTTTGCAAAGAAAATACCCACTATGCGTGGGTATTTCTCGGTCATCTGGTTTACTCCAAGGTGAGTGGTTTAAAAAGTGCCTTTTCGCTAACAGCAGTAAGCGAACCTCAGAATAAACATAGTTTAATAATTAAATTCCTGAACAGGAAAGTCAATGAATTTTACCCTTGAAAGGGGAAAACATGTGGATTAGCTGTTGATTACTTAGACAACTCTGCTTCTTTAGCGAGGATCATAGCTTTAATTCTCATTGTGCCCACAACAGCGTCTCTTGCTTGCTCTTCGAGGCGCATAGAAATAAAACGTATTGTTTCTTTTAGGTTTGGTATTCTTGTGTTCTCAAGCGCGCTTGCTCGTCTTCGTGTTCGCTCTATTTCGAGTGCAAGGTTTTCAACAGTTTTTTCCAGTTCTGCAAGACGGAATAAACTCGGGAGAGTAGCGTCCAGTTTATTGATTGCTGTGTCCAAGTCTCCACTTGTATCGAGCATACCGTAGCAGAAAAGAGAGCCTTCTTTTTTTAGAGTAAAGTTTGGTATCGGTACAGACATGACTGACTGTGTGGTAACCGTAAGACTTAGTTTTGCATTAGGAAGAAGGAATGCATTGTCTATTGATTTTTGTGCCATAAGAACACTTGCGCGGGTATATGAAGAGAACATATCACCCAGCTCCTTTTCTACCTGGTCTCGTAGTGCTTTAACTTCACGGATAGTTTGCATAAACTTCTTCATCAGTCCATCGCGCTTATCTTTAAGGAGTTTGTGTCCACGAGTAGCAAGCTTCAAGTCGCGCTTGAGAGTGAGGAGGTTTATTCGCGTTGGGCTTACTTTGATAATCATAGTTTAACTCTTCATGTACTTGTCGATAAACTCAGCTTTGACTCGCTTAAGCGATTCTCGAGGTACCATTTTAAGTAGCTTCCATCCAAGATCAAGTGATGTTTCTATATCTCTGTTTTCGTATTCTCCCTGGTTAATAAACTCTTTCTCAAACGCATCTGAGAACTTTAAATGAGCTCTGTCTGAATCAGAGAGGGAAGCCTCTCCTAGTACTACCGCAAGCTCCTTTGCTTCTTTTCCGATTGCGTAAGAAGAAAATAGTTGGTCTTTAAGTCCTGAATGATCTTCTCTTGTTTTTTCAGGGCCAACACCTGCAGACCAAAGTCTTGAAAGGGAACCTTGAACATCTACCGGCGGAAGAATGCCTTTTGTGTTTAGGTTTCTGTCGATTACGAACTGTCCCTCGGTAATATATCCGGTGAGGTCTGGTACTGGATGTGTCTTATCGTCATCGGGCATTGTTAATATTGGAATTTGAGTGATAGAACCATTTCTACCTTTTACTCTTCCTGCTCGTTCATAAATGGTTGATAGGTCAGTGTACATGTATCCTGGATATCCACGACGACCAGGGACTTCTTTTCGGGCTGAAGAAACCTCACGAAGTGCTTCACAGTAGTTTGTCATGTCGGTTAGGATAACTAATACATGCATGTCGTGCTCGAAAGCAAGGTATTCCGCTGTAGTAAGCGCGAGTCGTGGAGTTGTAATTCTTTCTACTACCGGATCTGATGCAGTGTTTAGGAAAAGAACACTTCGTTCCAGAGCTCCTGTCGATTCAAATTCCTTTTTGAAGTACGCAGCCTCTTCAAATGTAACACCCATTGTTCCAAAAACTATTGCAAAGTTTCCACCGCTTTTTACTTTTGCTTGTCGTGCAATCTGAGCTGCTAGACGTGCATGTGGCAATCCAGATCCTGAAAAGATAGGTAGCTTTTGTCCACGTACCAACGTATTCATTACATCGATTGAAGAAATACCCGTTTGAATGAAGTCGTTAGGGAACTCACGGCTTGCCGGGTTAATAGCCGCTCCTCCAATATCAAGAAGCTTTTCAGGAATAATTGAAGGGCCATTATCTATGACGTCGCCTCCTCCTGAAAACACTCTTCCGAGCATTGACTTTGAAACTCCCAGTTTTGCTGTTTCTCCAGTAAATCGAACGCGAGTATCCTTTGTTTGAACTCCTGTAGTTGGGCGGAAAAGCTGAACTACCGCTTTTCCTTTCGCGGTATCTAGAACCTTTCCCAGTCTTGGCTCTTTCTCACCCGGAACGGTAACTTCTACCAACTCCTCGTACATTACTCCTTCAACTCCTTCTACGACAAGCAGTGGGCCGGAAACTGATGCAGCTGTTTTGTATTCTTTAATCATATTATGCAATTAGGCTGTTAATTTCTTTTTCCGCTTCTGATGCAAATGTTTTGAACTCTGAAAGGTTATCAGCAGTAATGCTCTTTAGTGTTGGAAGTTTCTTTACCGCGTCAGTTTGAGTAAAACGAGAAAATTCAAATTCGTCTTGTGTTACTACTCGCTTTCCGAGTGTGTAAACAGTAAGAATAGATTTAAGGATATTGTACTGACGGATAGGTGTTGTGTAAGCATCTTCTTTGTCAAAAGCATTTTGGAATAGAAAGTCTTCACGAATTGACTTAGCAATTTCAAGTGTTAACTTTTCTTCATTTGAAAGAGATTCCATTCCAACAAGTTTTACAATTTCAAGCAATTTGGATTCCTTCTGAAGTAGGTCCATAGCCTCGCTCCGTATTTCAGGATAATCTTCAGCAATATTTTTTCTCCAGTAGTCTGTAATGTTCGGGATGTAGAGTGAGTAAGAGTTTAGCCAGTTGATGGAAGGGAAGTGCTTCTTATACGCAAGACCAGCATCGAGACCCCAGAACACTTTTGTTACTCGCAGAGTCGCTTGTGACACTGGTTCAGAGAGGTCTCCACCAGGAGGTGATACCGCTCCAATAACAGTTAGTGCTCCTTTTCTTCCGTCACTACCAAGACATTCAACAAAACCAGCTCGTTCATAAAATTCAGCAGTACGGCTAGAAAGGTATGCAGGGTAACCTTCTTCTCCCGGCATTTCCTCCATTCTTCCTGAAATCTCTCTCATAGCTTCCGCCCAACGAGAAGTTGAGTCTGCCATAAGTGCGACAGAGTAGCCCATGTCTCGATAGTATTCTGCAATAGTAATTCCGGTGTACACACTTGCTTCACGCGCAGCTACTGGCATGTTTGAAGTGTTTGCAATTAGTATCGTTCTCTTCATCAGAGATTCTCCCGTGTTCGGGTCAATTAAGTGAGGGAATTCTGAAAGCACTTCAGTCATTTCGTTTCCTCTTTCGCCGCAGCCAATGTATACGATAACTTGCGCGTCACAGTATTTTGCAATTGATTGCTGTGTAACTGTTTTGCCAGAGCCAAACGGTCCTGGAATTGCAGCTGCTCCACCTTTTACGATAGGAAAGAATGTGTCGATTGAACGACCTCCGGTAACAAGTGGTTCAGTTGGAAATATTTTAGCTTTTCGGGGGCGAGGGGACCTGATTGGCCAGTACTGAAGCATGGCAATATCAACCGTGCCTTTTGACGTCTTAATTTTTGCAATACAATCAGTCACTGTGTGTTGTCCTGATGATATGAAAATAATTTCTCCTGAAATGCCCGGAGGAACCATTACTTTGTGGGTGATAAGAGACGTTTCTGGCACTTCACCTAGAATATCTCCCTCTGAAACTGTAACTCCTTCTTTTAGGAGTGGAGTGAAGTCCCATTTTTTTACTCTGTCTACACCCGAAGCTTCAATACCTCGTGCGATATAAAAACTTTTTGATTCAGCTTCGATGGTTTGAAGGGGTCTTTGAATACCGTCATAAATTGAACCAAGTAATCCGGGAGCAAGTTCCGCAGACATAGTTTTTCCTGTCCCAACAACTGGTTCTCCGGGAGCGATTCCGCTCGTGTCTTCGTATACCTGAATTGACGCAATATCTCCTTTTAACTCAATAATTTCTCCCATGAGTTTTAGATTTCCCACCTGCACCAGCTCGTACATTTTAGGTGAGTCAAGACCCTCTGCTTCTACCAGCGGTCCGCTCACTCTTCGTATTTCTCCTGTTTTCATATTTTTATTCATACTAATTTTTAACCTAAAATATTTGATCCTATGGCACGTTCTGCTAATTTCTTTAACTTCTCTCCGCTGATTCCACTTGGTCCCTTTAGTCCCGGAAGTGCCAGTAGGGCAGGGAGTGGTGATTCGGTAAATTTTATAAGCTCTTCTTCCTTAATATTTTCAAGTAAGTTTTCTATTACCATCACTATCGCGTATTTTTCTGTTGAGTCTGGTGATAGTGTGCTCTTGCGAAGTTTTTTAAGTATCTCTAGTGTTTCGTCTGAGTTCGTTGCAGAAAATACTTCCGCGCCGGTTGCCTTGAAGAGAGAAACAGTGTCAGATGGACCAATGATTGCAATTTTGTAATTCATATTATCTAAATATTTTACGAAGATTTATTCTGAGTTCTGATTCCGGTATGCCAGCATTTTTACCTGCAATAATAGCTCGTACTGTCTGGACGTTGTTTTTCATAGCATTAAAGTAAGCATATTGAGGTGCGATACTCCACAGGTTCATACTTTCTCGTTTCAAAAAAGAATGGATGTATTCTTCCGATAGTTTGTCTACAAGCGCAAATGAACTGTTATTTTCATATTCAGTAAGTGCCTGGTCCCAATAATCACTTCCGCCGAAACGAGAAAAAAGCTCACGAGGTGAAAGTGATTCAAATACGAAATAGGGGATACTTCCATTGTGCGCAAAAATATCTCTTTGAGTAACATTCTTAAGTTTTGTAAGACGTAGTTTTGTCTTCAAATTAAATAAATCAGTAAGCAATGTAATGTATGAAAGTATGAAGGTGTTTTTTGTCGTTTTCGCAAACTCCGCCATCCCATTGAAGTATTCTTTATTCTTTATGGCATCAATTTCATACGAGTCTTTTACTGACTTTGCTTGTTCCACAACCTTGTGTAGAAAAGGGTGGATAGCCACTAGTGTGCCATCTGTAAATGCATCAAAGAGCTCTTTGGGTGTAAACATACCTGTCTCAAAACACGATGCTAAAATTTCTTCTTCGGACAATCCCTTCAGTGTACCCTTTATGATGTTTCTTATATTGTAAAAATCGTATTTATACCAGAGGGGAAGGAGAAGGTCAGGGTCGGGTGAAACTGAAATCAAATCCTTTTTTGCTTGTGTTACGGCTTTTTCAAGTGACTCATTGATACTTGATGTACTTGCTAGATAGGGCGCTAGAAAAGTATCCTGAAGTGCATCCATTATTTCACTTTCATTTCTTGCTCCAAAAAGCCTCTCAATCTGATTTTCTGATATAAGAGAAAACATCCGAGCAGTAGTGTATGCTCCGGCAAAAAGGTAGCTTGATTGTGAAGGGAATGTTTTCATTATGAGAATAGTAATTTCGCTATCACTACATTCTTCTTGATTTTAATATCCTTTAGAATTCGCTCTAGTGTCAGGTCAACGAAAAAAGTTTTTCCTTCTAGAGCAAGGCCTGCAGAAAAAGAAGCTTCTTTCATTTCAGAAAGAGTAATGTTGATTTTCTGTAAAACTTTTTTAGTAATCTGAGTTCGCTTTGCTGGGCAATAGCAAACTACCGGTTCGTTAATTACTACTCCCGCTAAAATATTGGTGAGAAATTTTTCATATTCATCTTCGTCTGAAGAGAGTAATACCTTTTCTGCTTCTGAATAAACAGACTGAAGTAACTTCGTCTTTTCTCGTTCAAGTGAGATTTTTGATTCTTGAATAGCGGAATTTCTAACCTTAGCACCAGTCTGTTCAAGGATTGTGCTAGTTTCAATATCGAAGCTGTTTTCGAGCTCTGTAATATCACTATCGCACTTCTTCGAAATTTCAAAAGCTTTATTTTTAGCCTCATCTAAAATTTTCTCAGATTCTGCAGAACCAACCGCTTCGATATGTTTTGTAATATCTTGAAGCGTCATATATTAGAGTGTAATTGAGTTAAGAAGAATGAAGCTGATCAAGAAACCAAAGATAGCCCATGTTTCAATCATGGCTGCGAGAACCATAGTTCGTGCGACAAGAGTTTCGTTTCGTCCAAGTGTGACAATTCCTGAAGCAGCTACTCGCCCTTGGAATATTGCAGAAAAAAGACATGCAAGACCCAGTGGGATTGCAGCGATAAGGTACTGAAGACCAATTTCTGTTGATATAACCGGCGCTGTTCCTGCGAGTACTCCTGCTGAGTTGAGTATCAAGAATGCTCCTACCAGTCCGTAAATTCCCTGTGATCCCGGAAGTGCTTGCATAAGCAATATTTTTCCGAATAATGCAGGTTTTTCACCTACGAGAGCAGCTCCTGCTTGGCCAGCAGAGTACATACCCAATGCTGAGCCGATAAAACCAAGTGCCGCTGCGAAAGCCGCAGCTCCGAATACTAATACTAAACCTAATGACATTTCTACTTCCATAAAATTATTGTTACGTTACTAAATAAAACTTACTAATAAATAATTACAAACATATTACCGGCTTCGTCACTCTATATTTACGAAGCGGGGAACACGTTTGAATACACGAAACTCTTTTCCTGTGTCGACGATAAATTTACTGAAGAATTCAACGAATTGCAAACGCGCGCTATGAATGAATGCACCAAGGATGTTAACCGTTAAATTAAAGAGGTGGCCGACAATAATTATGACAACGGCGACTGCTCCTCCAACAAAAGGAATTATTTCACCTATAAGTGACGCAATCAGGTTTACCGAGAAGGCCAAAGCGCTCGTCGCGAGTCCAAGGGCGAGGATACGTGAGTAGGAAAGGATGTCTGAAAAGTAATTTATTGAATCATACAAACTCATGACACCCTTAAATGCCTTTGAGAAAATATTTTTTTCATGTCGTCCTTGGGTAATAATAAGTAACCCGACACCAACATAGAGCAGGTACGTATAGAATTGAGGGCTTCCTGCCGTGATTATACCAAATGATTTCAGAGTGAAAAGAATTACTGCGGTAAATAGAAACAGCCATGGTCCATGCCCAATGATTCCATCGAGGAGGTTGTTATTCTTCCATTCGCGTACAATTCTAAGTGTTATCCCGAACATTATCTGTAGCACTCCAAGTGCGAGTGATAGGAAGAGTACCGGAAGGGGATTGAGTACTGGGTTAAATGTCTGAATTTTTTGCGTCCAAGAAGGGAGAAGTGCCGTGTCTATTCCCAAATATCCTCCGAAGAGCAATCCTGCCAAAGAAGAGGCAAGTCCTCCTAAGAATAGAAGCAGGACAAATGGTCTGTTATCTCTCGGTAGTCTAAAGAAGGCAAGGAGAGAACCGGTAAGTATCATTACAAAGATTCCATATCCAACATCAGTTAAACAAAGTCCGAAGAAAATGAAGAAGAATGCAGATAGGAAAAGGGTAGGGTCGAGGTCGTTATACCCTGGAAGTCCGTAAAGCCGTGTAATTGTCTCAAATGGTTTAATGAGCCAGTTATTCTCAATTTCAGTTGGAGGAATTTCTCCTTCACTAAGTGGTATTTCCTCTATGGCAAATAACCGTGTGTGCTTTGATATTTTTTCTTCAAGGTAAGGGATTTGTCGTTCTTTGATCCACCCTTCAAATACAAGCACAGAGTTTGTATGAAATGCATTATGTCCTACTTCATATCTCTCTTTTTTCCAGCGCAAGTAATCAGAAAGTTGTTTTAACTTATTTCTGTAGATGACATATTCTTGTATTTTATTTTTTGTCTTTTCTTCCAATTTATCGAGTTCAAGTAAGGAAGAATCAATTAGCTCAAGCTCTTTTTGAATACTGTGCGGTAAAGAGGGAAGGGTAACTTCTTCAGTTCCAGAAGATTTAATAATTTCAGAAACAATTTCTTTTTTCTCTTTAAGTACAACAAGTACATGCGCGTATTTTGAAACCTCTTCATAGTGATGCAGTATGCCGTTCTCTGTGAGAAGTGAGGACAGGTACTTTTTTGTTGCATCATTCCCAATTACGAAAAATGAAAATGTATACACTGAAGTGGCGCTTGCTTGAGCTGATGCCGAATAGTTTTTCCAAGGGGTGAGTAGCTCCTTCTTTTCAAGTAGTGAGGCACGTTCTGTTTTGCAAACATTGAGCGTTTTTTCTATGTCTTGTATTTCATTAACTATAGTGTGATAAGAGAAATTTTTCTCTAGATCAGAGCATTCCTCATCGGTTGTCGTTATGAAATTACCCTCAAGCTTTCTCTTGAAAGAAATTTTTTCAGGCAAGTGGGTATCCAGGAATGATAGAGCAAAGTTAATAGAACTAAGCTCTCTGTTGTAATCAAACTCTGTTTGAGAATATTTTTCAAGGTTTTCTTTATTCTGTACTTCCTCAAAAGCGAGCGATCCTGATTTCTGTAGTTCCTTTAGGACTACATCTCGATCGTTTTTATGAAGAAGTAATTGAATTTTTTTTAGAGCAACAACAGCCATAATATTACAAAAGTTCTTTAAGAATAAGTGCAGTTGCGCTACCTTTTTCTTTTTCCGCTTTTGCAATTATTTTTTCTTTTTGAGTTTCTGCGTCGAGGAGGATTTTTCGGTACTCTTGCTTATAGATTTGCTTTTGTTCCTCAATTCTTTCTGATCGTTTTTTTAACAATTCTGCTTTTTTGTCTGATAGACGAGTTTCGGCGTCAATTTTAGCCTTAGCGACAATACTCCCCGCTTGTATACGGGTATCCTCGATTTTCTTTGCTACCGCTTGCTCTGTTTGTAAAATGGTTTCTGTATGCATATAGTTTTGATGAAAACACGGGGAATTATAGCAACAATTAAGTCTTTTGGAAAGGGCTATATTTTTTCGGTAGGGAAATATGTGGTATAGTGGTAAGTATGAAAAAGCTATATTTATCAAAAGACAATAAAAAATTCCTTGGGGTGTGTGCAGGAATAGCAAAGTACTTTGACCTCGACCCAACCCTTATTAGGGTTCTCTTTGTGGTATTGGCACTAGTTACGGTTGTTATGCCTATGGTTATAGCCTATTTTATCCTTTATTTCGTACTTCCTGAGGATCCGGGTAACCGAAGTATGCTTTCCCGAAAGCCTCACGCGTAAGGTGTGATGCTATAAATCCATGGAAACCCCTCGTTTTTCAAAGAGAGTAGAGGACTTTGTTTGTGATAATTGCGGCAAAGAGGTTGTTGGTAATGGCTACCGAAACCATTGTCCGTTCTGTTTGTACGGAAAGCACGTTGATGTACTCCCGGGCGACCGATTAAGTGCCTGCAAGGGTACTATGAAGCCAATAGACGTAGAATTAAAGGGAAGTATAGAAAGAATTCGCTTTAAATGTATCAGTTGTGGTCATGAATTTGTAAATAAGGTAGCAGAGGATGATAATCGCGATATTCTAGCTAATTTAAGCATTGCAAAAGGGCTTAAATAGCCTTATTTAAAGCCACTATATCGCAAAAAAGCCACTATAAATACTTGACAGATAGGTACTATTTATGCTATAGTAGGTACATGAACATTTAAGTTCATATATCTATGTCAATAATTACATTAGCTACATTTATTACGTTGTCACTGTTTGGATCATCTACGAGCGATTTTGTTATCAATCATGATACATCAGTAACAGAGGCGTCGTATATTGAAAGAACAAGACTAAAAGAACGTACTGCCGAAGAGCTTAAAAAGGAAACACTAGAAGCACTCTTTACTGAGTTTAAAGATGTACCAAGCATGATTGCTGTTGCTCGATGTGAATCAAGCTTCAGGCACTACAATCCGGATGGTACAGTACTCAGAGGTAGGGTTGATTCCAGAGACATTGGTCTAATGCAGATCAATGAATTCTATCACGGAGAAAAGGCAAGTGAGCTTGGAATCGACATTATGTCTCTTGAAGGTAATATGAAGTACGCACGGTACCTCTATGAAAATCAAGGATTGTCACCATGGGGAGCCTCAAAGATGTGTTGGGAAAAATACATTTAATAAAAATAAAAAGTAAAAATAAAATCCGCATCCACTGTGATGCGGATTTTATTTTGATGCAGTTGGAAGGGGTAGGGTTTATAAATAAAAATAAAAGTCCCAAATACTTAGTACTGGATTAAGTGTAATTTAGCCCTATAGGGAAGTTTAGCTGTATGTCGCACAATATATCTTTTGCGACATAGAGTTTGTTTAATACGCTTTAGGATAAAGAAATCCTGCATTTATATCTTTGGAAGATAGTCTAGCGGGTCTAAGTACGCGCTTGTTGCAGCCGCTGGTGTGGTTAGCCCTCCGCATGCAGTTGTTGTTCGGATACTTTCAAATGGCACTATGTCCACACCTTCAGTTGCGTACACTGTAAAGTGCAAATGAGGTCCGGTACTGAAGCCGGTATTTCCTGTGTAACCGATAGTGTCTCCAGTTGAAACAGTCTCCCCTGTTTTTACGTTTATAGAAGACAAGTGAGCATACAAGGTTGAGAGTCCATTTGGATGCGTTATAAGTATCCATTTACCCCAAGAGTAACATCCTTTTTTTGCATCGGTATTTCCGGTTCCACTAACAACGCCTGACAGTGGTGCACTTAGTTTTGTTCCAATAGGTGCCGCAAGGTCAACTCCTGGATGGTATGCGCGTCCACCGTAGATACTTGGGTTCTTTTTAGCGAATTCACTGTTCCCAAAGAGTTGAGTTATCCTAATAGATGCTAGTGGCCAACGGAATACTGTAGTTCCCGGTGTAGGGATAGATGTTGGATCAAGTATGAACTTTAGCTGTGCTTCGAACTCTTGCAACTCTCTTTCAAATCGAGCCTTCTGCGCAATTTTCTCATTTAGTATTTTTTGGTACTCGGATTCCTTATTTTCAGTTTGTTCCAGTAAAGAACTTTTTTCTGATTTTGTGTACAGTACCGCTTCCTTTTGACCTCCAAGTTCACCTCTAAGGCTTGAAAGTTGGTTTTTGCTTGCTATAAGCTGTGCTTTTTTACTTTCCAGGTCGTCTTTAAAAAATCTTAGACTTGAAAGATTTTCACTAAGTTTTGCTTGGAATTGTGAAATAGAGTCAAAACCAGACCAAAAGTCTGAAAGCGTATCGTACTGCAAGAGTAGCTCAATAATTGAGTAATTATCTGCCTCGTTTATTTTTACAATACTTTCAGTCAGAGCAGTCTCAGCTTTATAAATGTCTGCAAGCTTGAAGCCAATTTCAAAATTGAGTTTTTCGATCGTATCGTTTGATTGGTTTATTTTCACTTCAGTTAGTCTAATATCATTTTCAAGCTTTCTCTCTGAAAGCTCCAAAGTCTGCACGGTATTCTGAAGAGACATTTTCTCTTTTTGTACAAGAGTTATTTCCCTTTGTTGTCGTTCAATTTCTTCTTCAAGTTTCTGAATCAAACTACCCCGTTCCTCTATTTTATTTATTAAATCATTTGCGTTCTGAGCTGAGGCAGATATAAAAAACACCAATGATATTACTATGGACAAAAGAACGTAAAAAGATACTTTAAGTACTGATTTTGATTGCATGAGAAATTCGTTTTAACGTTTCCTGCTTGCCAATAATCTCAGCTACCGTAAATGGATCTGGAGATTTTTCTTTTCCAGTAAGAGCTACCCGAAGCGGCCAGAGCACCTCTCCCCTACCATTTTCTGTTGCGTATCCCCACAGGGCTTCCTTTACACTATTTGCATTAAAGCGACTTGTGGTAACTGATTCAAGTAGCTCGCTTACCCTCTCGAGGTGAAGCACTGTGTGTTCACTGTTTTGCTCTTTGAAAGTTAAAATTTTCTTACTGTATTCTGGTGCCTCAAAAAAGTAAGAGAAAAATTTACCTGAGTACAAATGTGGAATATCTGAAAACTTTTTTATTTCTCTTTCAGAAAGTACAGTAATAACTTTCTTCATTTTTTCTTCAGAATAATCTTTATGATTTCTTAATTCTGAAGGTATGAAAGGAAGTGCTCTTTCATACCGAGATGTACTTGAAAGGAGTCTAATATGCTCGCTGTTGTACCAAAGTAATTTTTCTTTATTCCAGATAGCACCCCCCTTCTGTATTCCCCCCAGTTCAAAGGCTTCAATAATCTCATCAGACTTCATAACCTCTCTTTCATCTCCCGGATTCCAACCCAAAAACGCCAAGTGGTTTATAACTGCTTCGGGAAGAAAACCATCATCACGTAATGAGGTAATAGGTTCAGCTCCGTGCCTTTTTGAAAGCTTTGATCTATCAGGACCTAAAATAAGCGGAATATGAGCGTAGATTGGACGAGGTGCGCCAAGTGCCTCCTGAATAAGTATTTGGCGTGGAGTGTTTGAAATACCATCCTCTCCGCGTATAACGTGTGTTATACCCATTTCAAAGTCATCCACTACAACCGCCAGATGGTAAAGGGGTTCGGTAATACTTTTAGCAATAACAAAGTCCTCCAGGTCAGTAGTATCAAAAGAAATTTCTCTACGTATTGCGTCCGTGAAAGTAACAACTTTATTTGGGTTCTTGAACCGTACAACCTCTACTTCACTTCCATCACCTGATTTTGCTTGCTCACGTGAGATATACGCATTTCCCGATTCAATAAGTGAGTGTATGTGGCGCGTGTATAATTCCTTTCTTTCTGACTGCCTAAAAAAAGAATCATACTCTATTCCAAGCCAAGATAAACCTTCAATAATATTTTCCTCAAAATGTTTTTCTGAGCGCTCAAGATCAGTGTCTTCAATTCTGAGTACCAGCGTCCCTTTCATTTTTTTTGCAAACAAGTAATTGAAAAGTGCGGTGCGTGCGCTTCCTACATGAAGAAAGCCTGTTGGACTCGGTGCAAATCTTACAACTATTTTTTTATCAGTTTCTTGTGTGTTCATGTAGTATTAGTGAGCTATAGCGACACGGATAAGTTCTTGAGCGATAAGTTCTGCTGCGTGCGGACGAGAAAAGTCCTTTGCTGCGAGCTTCATGCTTTCCTTTAATTTTGAGTCTGAAATAATTCTTCGAATCTCTGCTACTACAATGTTAGGACTAAGGTTAACTTCTTCAATAACGTGCCCTGCCCCACTTCGCGCATAAGCATAGGCATTTTTTCTCTGGTGATCTCCATTTGATTTTGATATAGGAACTATAATAGATGGAAGTTGCCATTGCGCTACTTCAAAGAGGGTTGAACCTGCGCGGGTAATCACCACGTCGGCAACACCTGCGGCGTACTTCATGTCGAGTACCGGTAAGTAAGCAAATTGGTGGTATCGTTTCTTCTCAGGCACTGAGTGAAGAATAACATCAGAAAGACTTTTAGTTTCTTCATCATTATTCTTCCCAACTTGGTGTATTACTTGAACTTCAGGCAGCAGTGTCGGCAGTGCGCTAAGTATCGTTTCATTAATTATCTGTGAACCTTGTGATCCTCCCAATACCAATAAAACCGGCACATCAGGTTCTAGTTTAAAATGCTCGTGTGCTCCATTTTGCTCTGGGATAAGTAGCTCTTTTCGTATTGGATTACCGGTGTGAGCCACGATATTCTTTTTTGGAAAATACTCCACTGCACTCGGGTAAGAAATAGCGATTCTTTTTGCAAAGGAAGCAGCAAATTTATTCGCTCTTCCAGGCACCGTGTCTGACTCATGAATAACTACCGGAATTCTTAAAATTCGTGCCGCAAACACAACAGGAAAAGAGGTAAAGCTTCCTTTCGAAAAAACCACGTCGGGATAGACGCTCCATAGTTTTAGTACTGCTTGAAAAGCACCCAGAATTGTTTTAAATACATCGAGAAAATTTAGTAGAGAAAAGTAAACACGCATCTTCCCAGCTTTGACTTGAACAAAAGTAATATTTCTTTCAAAAAGCATTCGTTCATTATATTTTTCTGGACCAAAGTAAAATAGCTCGGTAGGTACCAGCTTTTCCTTTTCTTCTATTTCTCTAATGGCATCAGCTACCGCAATAAGTGGGTAGAAATGCCCTCCTGATGAACCTCCGGTTAGTGCAATTTTCATATACGTTGATATTTAGAAACATTGAGTACAATTCCAAGAGAAGTAAGCGTCACCGCAAGTGCTGTTCCTCCATGACTCACAAAAATGAGAGGCATTCCCGATAAGGGAAAAACACCAAGCATTGATGCAATATTAATAAGCGATTGCGACACTATCAGTATAACAATTCCTACCACTAACAGTCCACCAAATAGATCTGGTGCGTGTTTTGCAATTCTCAAACCAAGCAACAAAAAAGTGGTAAAAAGTGCCAGCAGTGTTGTGGAGCCAACAAAGCCAAATTCCTCCCCTGCTACAGCAAAAATTGAATCTCCTATCGGTTCCGGCAAGTAGCTAAACTTCTGAACGCTTTGCCCGAAACCTCTTCCGAATACCTGCCCCGAGCCGATAGCTATTAGTGATTGTTTTACTTGAAAACCAGAGCCTTGGGGGTCACTTAAAGGATTAGCAAATGTCATCACTCTGTCTAAAATGTAAGGTTTCCAAGCCACAACAATAGCTGCAAAAACACAAGCTATTACTCCAAGTGTGAGAATGTCTTTCATGTTTGCGCCCGCTGCAATATACATTGATCCGGCGGAGAGACCGATAACAAGTAGGGTTCCTGCGTCAGGCTCAGCAAGGAGTATGGCAGAGACAAGTCCCATGAGTAGTACAAATGGAATTATTCCATATTTAAAAGAGTGCATTTTTGACTTTATGCCGGAAAGCCATGCGCTGAGATAAATAACAAATCCTATTTTCAAAAGCTCTGATGGCTGAAAAGAAAGCGACCCTATAGATATCCAGCGCCTTGCTCCCCCACTTTCAAATCCTATTCCGGGGACGAATACAAAAAGAGAAACAAAAATTGAAGCTAAAAAAAGATAAAATGCATACCGACGAAGGTTCCTGTAATGCACTTGCGACATAATAATCAAACCAATCCCTCCAAAAACAAAACCAAACAGTATCTGCCTGCTTATTATATGGGTAAAACTAGCACCATCTCTTGCGTATAGACCCATTGAGGCGGAAATAAATATAATGAAACCTGCTGCAAGAAGTGCAAGTATCGATGCTAAAAACCAGAAATCTACTCTTCTCTCTTTCATATTAAAGCATGAGAGCAACTATCGTCCCGGCAACAGAGCAAACAATTGAAAATATCCAAGCACGCATTGTTACTTTATATCCTGGCCAACCTATTGCCTCAAAATGGTGGTGTAGCGGTGCGACTTTAAAGAATTTTCTACCGAGAACCTTTTTATAAAAAATTTGAATGATAACCGAGAGGGATGAAAGTATAAGTGGGAGCGCGATAAGAGGAAGTACTATTACTGCTTTTGTTAAAAACGCAATGACGGTAATTGTGGTTGTTAATCCAAGCATGCCTGTTTCAGACATATAAAATCGAGCTGGTGGTATGTTGAACCAAAGAAATGCAAGAATGCCTCCTACAACAACAGTACAGAATGTTGCTATGTTTATCTGATCTTGAGCAAATGCAATTACCGCGTAGGAAGAAAATATACTAGCCATTACGCCACCTGACAGGCCATCGATTCCATCTATTACTCCACCTGAAAACAGAGCTATCATTATAATGGTAAAAAAAGGAATGAATAAGTAGCCTAGTTCTAGTGTTCCCCAGAATGGAATAACTATGTCAGTAAAACCATCAAGCTTATACTGAAACCACCATCCACCCACTACACCAATAAGTCCAACGACACCTATTCGCATCCATAGAGGCAGACCTCCTGCAATGTACCCACCGTTTCCTTTTACTACCAAGTAATCATCGATAAGTCCAAGAAGTGAAGCTACAAGGAGGGTGAACAAAGGAAGCCATGTCTGGTCTCTACTTAAAAAATTTAATTTTTCAAATAAATCATAGCTCGTTACATATGGTAGGAGAGCAAATAAAATTGTTGTTACTAATGCGCTGAACCATATGATCACCCCACCCATTCTAGGGGTTCCTACCTCTTTCTCTTTATGTAGTTTATTGAATATTGGTGTTAAGCCACCACCAAGTCCTTGTGTTCGTGCAACTTTTTTCCAAACTTTATTTTTGTATAAAAAAGAAGTCAGTGCTGGTGTGCACAAAATTCCAACCATAAATGCACTTAGGGCCGGGATAAAAACCTTTATGATATCAGCTGATTCGAGCATTACCCCATTATACGGGGCAATATGATTTGCTCAAAGTATTACTGTGTAATTTTCTTTAAGCTAGCCCAGGATAATTGCTCTATATCGTCAAACCTTCCTTCAAAGGTTGAACCGAGAACCGCTATTGCAATAGGGTGATTTATGCCAGCGTCTATCAAAACAACCAAATTTCCGCCCGCTAGCTCTGTGTAGCCGGTCTTTGACCCAAGTACGTTAGGTAGCTTGTTTAATGTAGCGTTTGTATTACTTGCTTCATGCTCAAGTTCATTGAGTGAAGAAAAAGTAAGTTGAGAGTAGCGAGTCGCTTCAAGCAATTCAGGATGTTCCTGATATATGATTGATATAAGGTGCGCCATATCTCGTGCAGACCCGTATGCTCCAGATTGACTTTCGCTTACATCAAGACCTGATTCATTCAAAAAATAAGTGGTGGAGAGCCCAAGTTCTTTAGCTTTTCTGTTCATTACATCTATAAACGTTTCGGGCGTAAGAATCTCGGTTGTTGATGCGGTACTATTCTCGACTTCATTTTGTGAGGGCAGTAATGCGTTTACGGCAGATGCAATGGCATGAGCTCCGTCATTTGAAGAAACCATAAGTGTGAAATCCAGAAGATCACGCGGTCTCCAACTTTCATTTAAATACAACCCTGAATCCCCTTCTTCGAGCAATGACTCTCTTGAGATAGTTATTGTATTGGCTTTTTCAAAGTAGTCCTTGAAAGCATACGCAGTCATTAGTTTGGTAACTGACGCAAGAGGTAGTTGGGTGTCGGGATTTAACTCAAAAAGTACTTCACCGGTAACGGTGTCGAACACATATGCGGAAGTTGCCTGTATTGAAATAGAATTAAAAGGATCCTCGAGTATTACTTCCTCAGATTCAAGTACGCTCTCTGGTTCAGTAACCGCTACTTGCTCTGTTTTTGTTGCTGGAGAGAAAGGTATGACAGATAGAATAGCCAGAGGCAATAACACCCCACCGAGTGACTTAATTTGTTCATCTGAAAGTGTAATGTTAGGTATTTTCATGAATCTCTTCAGCTTTCTTATTTTCATCTCCACTATTTTCATTTTCTTCCTCTTTTTGCATTTCAAGCGTGTTTGAAAGTTTATTTTTTACTTCATTAAAATCAGGTAAATCTTCCAGTTTTGTAACGCCTAGATGAGCAAGAGTTTCTGTAGTGACAGAATAGAGAAATGTTCGTTGGTCTGTTTTGTGTTGCTCTCGTTTTACTAATCCTCGCATAGTGAGGTGTCTGAGAATAAAAGATGAGTTTACTCCTCTTATGTAATCAATCTCACTTCTTGTAGATGCACCACGGTATAAAAGTATCGCAACGGTTTCAAGTCCTGCTTTGCCAATGTCCTTCGATAACTCTTCTTTGCGATGAGCTTCGATTAGACTGTGTGAATCCGGATGCGTTCTTAGTTCAAGTGTATCCTCATGCATCACAAGTGACACACCTCTTCCAGTAAGCGTGGTTTGAAGTAATTGTGCTCCTGCTTTTACATCATCTTCAGAAACCGAGAGAATACGTGCCAGTTCTGATACTCGCATCGGCTCAGCGGAATAAAAAAGAAGTGCTTCTATCGCTCTGTCTGTATCCATACCTACATCGTACCGTATTTATCCGTAATGAGGAAGCGAAACTTGCTTTGATTCAATGCTAATATCTGAAAATTTATCTTCTTGCGCCACATCAAGTATTCCCTGCTTTACTAATTCGAGTAACGCTAAAAAACTTACAATAACTTCAACCTTTTCGCTCGTATTCCCAGTAAATTCGGAGAAGCTGGTTTTCAGTGTTTTGCTTACTCTTTCGGTAAGTTTCTGTATCATCTCTTCAAGTGTGATAACCTTTTTGACTGAGGTGCTTACCTTCTTTGTTTTTTCAGGGACTTTTGATAATAAGTCTTCAAGTGCAGGAAAAAGATTCTCAGGGCACAGGTCTTTGGATGGAGCAAAAACCACCATTTTTTCTTTCCTAGGTCTTCGAGAATATAGTATCGAAGTTCCGAATTGCTCTTGTAGCAACTTCCCTGTTTCTTGAATTATTTTATACGCACGCAGTCTCTTTTCTAAGTCTTCCATGTCGCCTTGCTCTTCTTTTGTAAAAGAGAGAATGGGCAGAAGAGACTTCGATTTTATAAGAAGAAGTGTTGATGCTACGAGGATAAACTGCGCGGTATATTCAGTGGGGAAATGCCCTAGAGACTTAAGGTGGTTTATGTAGTCTTCCGTAACGGATGCAAGAGAAATATCATTGATAAGCATTTTGCGCTTCTCAATGAGATTAAGAAGTGTTTCAAGTGGTCCTTCAAATTGCTCTGTACGAACCGTGTATGTGCTCATGCTTTCTTATCAATAGAAATACCAAGTTCGATAAGTTGCGTAGCTGATACTTTACTCGGCGCCTCAAGCATAAGGTCACGTCCTTCACCTGTTTTTGGAAACGCTATTACCTCTCTAATATTAGGCTCATTCAAAAGAATCATCAGTAACCTATCAAAGCCCCAAGCGATACCGCCATGTGGCGGAGTGCCTGTTTTAAAGGCTTCTAGCATGTGTCCAAAGTTCTCTTGTATCGCTTCAGGTGAATGTCCGAGTATTGCAAGGATTTTTTCCTGCACTTTTGCATTGTGAATACGAATACTACCACCTCCTATCTCAAGGCCGTTTAGCGCGATGTCATACTGGTTTGAAATGATTGATTCAAGATTCTTTTCATTCATCACATCATCCACGTACTCGTCCTTCGGTGAACAGAATGGGTTGTGACTAAAGGTATATCCGGTATCAGTTTTTTCAAAAAGAGGAAAATCAATCACCCAGCAAAACGCTAAAAGATTTGGGTCTTTTTTATCTTCTCGCAAGTCAGGTCTGTCATTTCCGTATTTTTCCATCGCTTCTTTATAAGTAAGACGCGGGAAAGGAATTTGTTGAATTACTTTTTCCGGAAACAGAACTTTCACAATATCAATCAGTAGCTCTTCATTAAGGCGAAGTATTTCCTCTCGTGTTGGAAATGCCATCTCCATATCAAGCTGAGTAAATTCTGGCTGCCTATCTCCACGTGTATCTTCGTCTCTCATGCAACGCGCGATTTGGAAATACTTTTCAAAACCAGAAGCCATCAGAAGCTGTTTAAACTGCTGTGGCGACTGAGGTAGTGCGTAAAACTGTCCATTGTCGAGGCGTGAAGGTACGATATAGTCTCGCGCTCCTTCCGGAGTTGACTTGGTAAGAAGAGGTGTTTCAATTTCAATAAAATTTTTCGCATCCAGAAAGTCACGGATAAATTTCGTTACTTCGTAGCGCTTACGAATATTTTTCTGAAGCCGTGCTCGTCTTAAATCCAAATAGCGATAACGAAGACGAGACTCTTCTCCTATTTCATGACCATCGGTTGAAATATCAATAGCTGGTGTTTCTGACTCATTGAGTATGGTTATAGAAAGAAGTTCAAGCTCAATTGAGCCATTCATCTCGTCCTGCTTGACCATTTTCGGAGGACGCTCGTTGACTTGTGCTGTAACCTCTACAACCCACTCAGTACGGAGCTTGTTTGCCACTTCCTGAGCTTCTGTATGGTTTGGCAGTGCTACAGCTTGTACCTTCCCTGTTTCGTCTCGAAGGTCAAGGAAAATAAGCTTTCCGTGATCACGGCGTATGTCCACGAGCCCAAGAACACAAACACTGTCCCCTACTCTGTTCTTTAAATCCTTTATGTATATTCTTTCTTTCATTTTTTTATTGGTTAATTCGTAACACCTATTGCAACTTTTGCTTGAAGGAGTTTTTCTGAAGCAATCTTGTTTGCTTTCTTCGCTCCATTTTCCAAAACGGAATCAATATAATCTGGCTTTTGTAAAAGTGAAGTATATTTTTCTCTCAAGGGTGTGATGAACTCAATTATTTTACTAGAGAGAAGTTCTTTTGCTTCTTTGTATCCCAACTCCCCTGTTTCGTATCTATCCTTCAATGCGACTTTTTCACTTTCATTTACAAAGAGCGAAATGAGTGTGAACAAAGTATCTCCAGGGTCATTTCGGGTTCCTTTTGCATTTGAATTGGTAACAACGCTCATACATGCTCTTTCTATTACTTCATCAGTTCCAAACAAAGGAATAACGTTGTTGTAGCTCTTGCTCATTTTCTGACCATCGAGCCCCGGCACTGTTTTAACAGATTCAATAATAAGTGGTTCTGGTGAAGTAAACACTTCTTCATTAAAAATTCGGTTAAACTTTAAAGCGGTATCTCTCGCTATTTCAATGTGTTGTTTTTGGTCTTGTCCAACCGGTACAACCTGTGGGCTGTAAAGGAGAATGTCTGACGCCATAAGCAGTGGGTAATTAAACGTTCCCACAGATATATCCTTATTTTTTGCTTCAGCATCTTTAAACGCATGCGCTCGCATTAGATACGGCATTGTTGTGATTGAAGTGAAAATAGTGAAAAGCTCTGTATGCGCGGAAATATCAGACTGCTTAAACAGAACTACCTTTTCAGGATCAAGCCCGCAAGCTATATATGACGCGGCAATACTTCTCGACAGTGTTTGCATCTCACTTTTATTTTGTATGAAATTCAATGCGTGATAGTCAGCAATAAAAACAAACGCCTCATAGTCGTTTTGAAGGTCAATAAACTGCTTGAGTGCACCAAAGTAGTTCCCGATATGTAGTTCGCCTGTGGGTTTTATGCCTGATAACAGTCTTTTTTTCATGCTTTTGAGTGTACCAGAAAAACGTCTAATTTTAAAGCTGTTTTGCTGAAAGGTACTCGAGCACACTGTTTAGGAGCTTACTTCGTGTTTCGGTGAGTTGCACGTCCTTTGCGTGAGCAAGGTCTACCCATTTGGTATCATTTACCTCGTCTACTTGTGGAGAAAGCTCTTTCGAATAAACAATCGCGGGTGCGTATTCGACAACTTTTAAACGTGGATAGCCTTCCTTGTGGTGTGTATATGATTCAGAAAAAATGAGCCCTTCAAGTAATTCAAAATCAGTGATTCCTGTTTCTTCAGAAAATTCTCTCTTGGCAGCTATGAGAGGCTCTTCGTCCTTTTCAGAGTGACCTTTAGGAAAACCCCACTTGCCTTCTTTGTGCTGAATGAACAAAACTTCAATTTCTCCGTTTTTGTTTTTATAGAGCGGAACTATGCCGTATGAGTATTCGGTATCACTCGCTCCCTCTTTCATATGAGTAGTATACCATGATGGTGGTATGTATTAATAGGATTAACTTATCTTGATAGTCAATTTTTAAAAGTATACTTTTAAAAATAAAGATAGATGGAATTATTCAATTTTTTTGCTTTTTTCCTGTAATGTTTTATACTTGTCCTATCAGAAATTGCCTCGACCACCAACCGAGCGCACCGCAACCAAGCGACTTATAGCCTCGCCCTAATCTGATAATACTTTATTTTACACAATCCATGTCATCCATAGAACAGATCAGACATTCGTACGCGCACCTCCTGGCCGCAGTCATCGAAAAGATGTATCCTGGCGCAAAAAACACCATCGGTCCAGCTGTCGAGAACGGCTTTTATTATGACTTCGAGTTCCCAACAGGCGAAGATGACAAGTCTGCTGGACCAACAAACAAAGACTTCCTGAAGATCGAGTCGAATATGCGAAAGCTCCTTCCCCATTGGAAGGGATTCGAAAAAATCGTCGTCACCGCAGACGAAGCTCGTGCTAAATTCAACAACAACCCTTACAAGCTTGAGCTCATTGAGGAAATCGTCAAAAAAGGCGAGAAAATTACTCTCTATAAATCAGGTGAATTCATAGACCTCTGTCGCGGTGGCCATTCCGATATCAAAGACATGAAACCCGACGCTTTTAAAATTGACCGCATCGCCGGCGCATACTGGCGTGGCGACGAAAAGAACAAAATGCTCACCAGAATCTATGGATTGGCGTTTTCGACGAAGGAAGAGCTCGATGCCTATCTGGCACAGCAAGAAGAGATGAAGAAGCGCGACCATCGTATACTCGGAAAAGATCTCCAGCTTTTTACCTTCTCGCCTATCGTTGGTTCAGGTCTCCCGATCTGGCTTCCCAAAGGCGCAACTGTCCGACGTATACTTGAGCGCTTTATTGTCGATACAGAGATCGAATGGGGCTATCTTCATGTAAACACGCCAGATATCGCTAAGCTCGACCTCTACAAGAAATCAGGACACTACCCGTATTACAAGGAATCGATGTACGCACCTATCAAGATTGATGAGGACGAGTTCATGCTTCGTCCGATGACCTGTCCCCATCATTTTCAAATCTTCTCTGATTCACCAAAGAGCTACCGCGATCTCCCGATGAGGATTGCCGAGCTCGCAAAGCTCTATCGCTATGAGGCATCCGGCGAACTCTCAGGCCTGATCCGCGTCCGTGGATTCTGTCTTGCAGATGCACACATTATCGCCGCTGATGAAAGTCAAGCGAAGTCTGAAGTCATGAAGGCTCTCGACCTCATAGAATATATCGCAAAGATCTTTGGACTCGCGCAAGGACAAGACTATCGCTATCGATTGTCGCTCGGAGACCGATCCAACAGCGTAAAATATTATAAAAACGATGAAGCGTGGAGCAAAGGAGAAGCTGTTCTGCGTGAAGTTCTCCAAGAGAGAAAGTGCTCGTTCTTTGAAGTCGAAAATGAAGCTGCGTTCTATGGTCCAAAGATAGATATTCAGATGAAAGACGTGCGCGGAAAAGAAAATACCGCCTTTACCGTTCAATATGACTTCTGTATGCCTGACCGCTTCGAGCTCGAATATACGGCTCAAGACGGTACCAAAAGACGTCCAATCGTTATCCATCGCTCTTCCATCGGCGCCATCGAACGCGTCATGGCGTTTCTCATCGAGCACTATGCAGGTAACTTTCCGCTCTGGCTAGCCCCAGTTCAGGTGAAGATTTGCCCTGTCCGTGAGACGAATTTTGACTGTGCAAAAGAGGTTGGAGAAATCCTAGCCAAGACAGGTATACGCGTAGACGTTGATCTTAGTCCTGCAGGCTTTGGCAAAAAAATTCGCGAAGCAAACGATATGAAAATTCCATATACTATTATTATCGGTGACCAAGACATGAAAAAAGGCGTCGTAACTCTGGAATCCCGCGACAAAGGAAAGATTGGAGAAATGGAAGTAGAAAAGGTCAGCGAAATACTAACGAAGGAAAGCGAATCAAAGAAGTAAACAATCACCTGCCCCTATTAGGGCAGGTGATTTTGTGTTTGCAGGATAATCGCCAGCAGGGCGACTTGTGACTGTTACAGAGATTAGCTTGCTAAACAGCGATAGCTGATCAACTTCGTTATGATGATGTTGATGACGAATGTACCTTCGTATGATCTACTCATCTAATCCAGTAGTTGAAACAAAGTATCCACATGCCTACAAGACTTTCTTTTTAATATAGTCGTGGGTTCTCTTAATTTTTTTCTTCATCCACCCTGACAACTTTCCTTTGATATTATTAAGTAAAAAAGCCCCGACTTGCGAGGCTTGTGCTAATACTTTAGAGAATTTCAGACAATTTGTTGAGCGTGAGTGCATTATTTTCCGTAATATTCAAAGAAGATGCACTAATCTCACCAACGTAGTCGAATTTGTCACCGGAAATACCTGAAGTGAACGAATATACGCACTCTGGGACTTCATCGTGGTAGCCACCTTCTAAGACAGCAAAAGTAGGTTTACCGATAGAAGCTATGAGTTTACCGGCTTCGTAAAATCCTCGCTTCGTGTAATTGAGCTTAAGTAGTCGATCCTTACCATAGCCGTCAGCACCAAATGATACTGCCACATGGTCAGGATTAAACTTTTCAATGTACTGTTTCAGAAAACCGATCGATGCCAGTAATACGTCATCACCTGATTCCTGCTCCAACGGTACATTGATCACTTTTTGAAAGCTCGGACCTTTACCGATATCTGAAGCTGAACCAGAATACGGGTATATGCCCGATTGATGGATAGAGCAATACAACACCTTATCGCTATTACGAAATATTGCTTGAGTACCGTTTCCGTGGTGACCGTCAATATCAATAATACAAACCCGCGATCCACTTTCCAATAAGTAGGAGGAAGCGACAGCCACATTATTAAAAAAACAGAAACCTTCTGCTTTCTCTTTCGAGGCGTGATGACCTGGTGGACGAGTTACGGCAAACCCATTTTCACGAGCTGCCATAATAGCCAAGGTTACAGAAGCAATCATTGCACCATAACTATCTGGCGTGAGTGGAACCTCAGCAAGCTCACACTTGGATTTACAGGCGCCTCTAACTTTTTGAACATATCTAGCTGAATGAACGGATTTCAGATATTTATCTGCCACGCTGGCAAGCTCAGGTAGCTGTTGTTCTGATACGCTTTCCTTGAACCCCGAGACACGATACGAGCCCTCGACATCCGAGTTTGAATTATGGCTTTGTGTTACCTTGCAGTGAAAAATTTTCATAGTTTTATCTTATGGTAGCAAAAGTGATCATAAACGCCCGTGGAAGAAAATCTGTGCTAAATCAGACGGCAAGAACAAAAGGGGCTATTCTATATTAAATTGCCAGAGGTGAAATAATTAATTAAAACCACCCACAAAATATGTAGTTGACATATAATAATGCGAGATGCTATCATTGTAAATAGATTTTCCGATTTTTACTAAAGTCGGCACAGCAGTGCATTTCTGATCACTATTAAAAAGTGTGTTATGAAAAAATTAATCCTCATGTCCCAATCCCTCAAGGATGACGACTTCAAGGTCTCTGGGTGGTGTGGTAATCGTCCAAAATGTGTTCAAGTCGCAATTAAGCCTCAAGGTGTGGCTGTACGTGACAGCAAGGACGCAAATAAGTCGACTTTACTATTCACTCATGGTGAATGGAAAGCCTTTATTCAAGGCGTGAAGAGCGGACAGTTCGACAGAAAAGCATAAAGCTTGTTTGATCGAATTTGACACAGGGAGAAGCCTCACAGCTTCTCCCTTTTTAGTATATGCTATAAGTATTAATATGAAAAAAATATATCTTATCCCTGGTTTGGGAGAAAAATGTACTCTAGTTCGGTATCGTAATCTAGCTGAGGCTTTGAGTTCAAAAGGGTATGAAGTGGTACCCGTAAATCCTGATTGGTATCAGCCACTATTAAGTCAGATTTTTCCTGTTGAAAAAGATGCTATTATTTGCGGATTTTCATTCGGAGCAGTAATGGCATATCTTATCGCTCAAAAATATCCATGTAAGAAGGTTATCATGGCTTCTATTTCTCCGATCCATTTATTTTCTTTCGAAAGTTTGAGAGATGATTATCTATTGCACATGGACAGTGATATGGCCACTAAGCTCGCACGGGAGATTAAGAGTATAGAAGTTCGTCTTAATACACTCGCTACACCATATACCATCTTAGCAGGTGAGCGAGAGAAGATGTTACTTACGGAATGTAAGCCAGATATTATCGTACCCGCGACAGGACATTTCATGTCAAAGGCGTATATTCAGTGTATTGCTGATATCGTGTAGTTGTTAGTTCAGGTTTCTTAGTACAGCGTTGAGCAGAGTTTTAATAATAAATAGTACAACACCAAGGTTAAACTTTGATAAACAGAAATATATTATACGGAGTACACTATTAAACTAATACTTTGCGCTTGCTTTAGCGCTGGTATGTATCGGGAACTCCACGATAAACCGCGAACCTTCACCTTCTCCGTCTGATTCAGCCCAAACCTTACCCTTTTGCATGATTGCAAGCTGTTTTACAACGTAGAGACCGAGTCCTGTGCCCATGATGTTTACCTTTCCGGCGTCTTTCGCTCTACTAAACTTTTCAAATAGAAGGTCGATGGTCTCCTCACTCATTCCTATACCGGTATCTGAAACAGTCATACGCAACACATCTTTTTTCTTTTCGAGCAGTACTGATATTTTTCCTTTAGGTGTGTACTTTACGGAATTATCAATCAAGTTTGAAATAATTTGTTTTAGTTTACCTTTATCTGCGTACACAAAATAGTTGATTTTTTTGTCAGTTGAGAAAGAAATTTTCAATTCTTTCTTTTCTACCGACGGTCTTAACTCGTCTATCGTTTCTTGTATTACTTTTCTCCAGTCGAGAACCTCAGGAGACAGCTTCATATTATTCTGATCAATTCTTGAAACATCAAGAAAGTCATTAACTACCAACACTAGGTTATGGCTCGAGCTGTATATTCTCTCCACAGCTTCTTTTGCCTTAGGTCCTACTTTACCAAATGAACCCTCGAGAAGAAGCGATGCATAACCCTTTATCGAAGCAAGCGGTCCTCTGATCTGATGCGATGCGATTGAAAGGAATTCAGACTTCTGTCTATCAAGAGCACGAAGTTTTGCATTTGCCTTGGAAAGGTTTGTAGCAAGGTTAAAAATGTATTCCCTGTCTTTTATTTCTTTAATAACACTCCGTATTAGTAGAAGGCCGATAAGAATCGTAATTAAAAGCAAGCTTAAGTTTAAAATAAAATCCTTGATTCCATCAGAAAGTAGTGTTCGGATTAAGATTATAATCCATAAAATAAAAGTAAATAATTGTGTTGTAACTACTTTTAAATCAAAAAGCTGATACCTGAAGATTGCATAGCCACTTATAGCTGGGTAAATAGCAAAAAGTATTAATGGGTATGGCGGGAATGGTATGTTAAAAGTTAACAAGAATACGCTCCCGCCTCCACCATATCCAAATATAGTAAACAATATGATTAAGGCAAGCCTTTTCTTCTGCACTTTGTCTTTCGTAGTAAAAAATGCTTTTGCTTCAATGAAAAGTGCAATTGTTGCTAATAGGAAAAAGTAAAAAGCGAAATATATGTAAAGAGGACCAGCGTCTGGTGCAAAATTAAAGGGATACTTAGGTATTACGTCATTTACAAATAAAGTAGTATTGTTAGTTAGAAGAAAGAATATGCAGAACCCAAAAGAAAGATATAAAAGCTTTTTATATTTTTCATACTCATTTGTAATAGCTAGTGCAAATATTAGATAAAATAAAGGTATACAAATCGCAGCAACATGTAAAATCCAGTTAGCCATCAAGGCAATACTTTGATTAGTTGTTGATATCATCCAAAAGTAGAACAAGCTCCATGTTCCGGAAGCAACGTTCAAGTAAAACCAAGACTTGTTTTCAAATCTTTTCTTGTCGTGCATGAAAACAATCAACCCAGATAAAAAGGCAGTAAAAGCACCTATGAGAAGTGTAATACTAAAATATCCGAATGATATATCTTCCATATTAAAGGTATCTATTTCCTAATTCTGTAGACTCTGGATTGCTTTTTATATATTCTCCCAAGTCCTTCAATAAAGGATAGCATATATTTGTGCCGTGATGTGGTTCAATATGTATATCTCCAATATATGATTCATACGATCTATTCTGAGAAAAAAATTCTTCAATTTTTCCTTTTAATGCAAATATTGCTGATTGTGGTGAAGAACAAGAAACGTGCGGATTTGCTTCACCATATACCATCATGTTATCTGGAATATATTTTTTATTGAAGTATCCGTGCCAATGAGAAATAGAAATTCCGTAATTACTGATTTGCTTAGAAAAATTATTTTTAGTATCTAAGTGGTTTAATATTGAAGCGATAATTGCATTTCCAACCGCATGTGCAAGAATTACTTGCGTGTCAAAGGATGGTTTATAGTCTTTATTAAGTTCAATTCCCTTCGGTGCCTCCAACGTCATACTCCCACCTTCTAATCCAAGAAGTATAAAATCTTTTTTCGGGTCAGGGTTTGTCTTATTTGATCCCGATCTTAATGAAAGTACACAAACATCCGGCACTTGAAGCCAGAAGTTTTCATTATCTATTACTATTTTTAAATATATTTTTTTACCAACAAAGAAATAGTCTGAATCAGGAATATTTCCAGAAATAATTTTATTAGCAAAATCCTTTTCTGAAATCAATTTCGAAAGCTTTGCAGGCAACTGCTTTGCGATAAAGCCAAAACTCATTCCACTTCTCCCATCAAGATGTAATTGTCCTATCCATTTATGGAACGATGTCCTAAACGGTAAATCAGTAATCTTTTTACCCTTCGGATACAAATTTGTATCTGAAAAAATTTTTGCTCCGAGCATTAAGTCTTCAATTATAGAAAGGTACTTGGGACTATTTAAGTCAGTAGAGTTATTCTTTACTATAAACTCCGAATATTTATATGGTCTGATAGGAGCAACAATTTTTGGGACAAGAGCTTTCAGAACATTATTTCTCATATCACCCTCTCTACTAAAAACAGGGTGCGAAGCGTTAAAATTATATAACATCCATTTTTCCTTATCCACTCCTATTACAATATTTGTCATGTGGTAAGCGAAAAAATTCATTGCAGTATCAAAGTGATCTGAAAAGGTGGAATTACTAGTTATGTGCTCAGGGAACGGAAGAACAGTGATAACAGAGTTGTCTTTGAAATTACTGATATGCTCCATGGGCAATCTGCCGATTTTTTGTTCTCCACTTACGATAATTGAAATTCCTGGTTTTAATTTCCAGGCTTTTAACATGGGTAGTATATCTTTTATTGGTATATAAATATTTGATTTACCAATTAGGAATAAAAGGTTATTTGCTATAATCTTAAAAAATCTAGCTATTCTTTTTCTAAGCTTAATTTTCTCCAGCGACTGCTCATATGGAACAATATTTACTTTCAAATCATCAAATACTTTTTTTAGATCGTCTACAAAAGAGTCAATCTCGGGAGAACTTTTTTCCTTGTGTGGGAAAAAAGTAATATTTAGATTATCAGCCATATCTTCTAAAGATACTTTTACCTTATTTTCTATTCCAAGTATTGCTTGTACTGCTTCTTTCGATATGTGCATAACAAAATTATTAAACCATTCTTAGGATTGCATCCATTATATACTGAGCACCCTTTTTATAATCTTCTACTGTGGGATTTGTTTGGGGAATAATTGTGAGAGGATCAATAGGTTTGCCGATTGTGACTACTATTTTTTTTCTGAATAGCAGTAAGTCTAGTAGCTTAAAATTAACCAGACCCTTTATTGCGACAGGAACAACAGGTGTATTAGTTCTATTCGATAAAAAAGCAACACCGCCATGAACTGGTCCTGGACTTCCATCACGAGTTCTTTTTCCTTCGGGGAAAATTAGAATATTTCTTTTCTTTTTAAGAATAGTGAGATGGTTCTGCAAAGAATACGCATAATCCTTATGTCCAGGATAGCGTGGATACGCACCAAGAAGTCTAAAAAAGATACCTCCGTAAAAAAACTTTTTCCAACCAAAACCAGCGTATTCGTGCTTCATCATTGAAACGTAGTAAAGCGGGGTGAAGTGCATTGAAAAAAGTGGAAGAGAAATCCTTACGATAATAGGATCGCATTCACTGGAATGATTCGAAGCAAAAATAACATTTTTCTTGAGTGAGGCAATATTCTCTACTCCTTTTACTTCCATTTGTGCAAAGACTTTAAACAAAATATAAGATATAAAAGATACAAATATCTGAACTATGACCGGGACAAAGAAAAATATCCTTGTTTTGTTGTTTTCCATAATAATATTATAGCACATTATTGAAAAAAGGCAAGTATATACACGGCGAGGGCGAATCGGTACAAAGCAAACGGAATAAGTGAGTTTTTCGAAAGAATCTTCATAAGCCATGAAAGTGAAATATACCCAACAAAAAAAGCCGTTATTGAAGCTACAATAAGTGGTGTATAAGCAAAAGCCTGCTCTCCCCCACTAAGGTCAAGCATTTTCTTAATTCCAACACCAAAAAGAAGTGGAAGAGCGAGCAAGAAACTAAAACGTGCAACTGCTGTTCTTGTGGTTCCTGAAAGCAGTCCAGCGCTTATGGTGGACCCCGATCGTGACATCCCCGGTATAAGCGCTAAGACTTGTACCAAGCCGATTATAACTCCCTGCTTCAAAGAAACAGATGTAGATTTATTTTGGTTTCTCCTACTAATAAGCTCCGCGATAATAAACAAAATACCTCCGAATATTAGTGTCAGCGCGACAGAAGTGCTTGATCTAAAAAAACTTTCAATATACGTTTCTGCAAATAGACCAACTATAACTACCGGTATGCCCGCGAGAATGTACGTTAGGAAAATTGTTCTGTGTTCTTTTATATAATTAACAGGAGAAGAAAATAATTGCTTTACTAAAGACATAATGTCAGCCCGGAAATAAATAGCAATGGCAAGAGCAGTAGCAAAGTGCAAAACAACATCGAAAGCTAGCCCGTTAACGTCACCAATGCCTAAAAACTCGCGTGCCAGAATAAGATGTCCCGTAGATGATATGGGAAGAAACTCAGTTATACCCTGCACCACTCCAAGAACTATAGATTCAAATATATTCACGCACATATAGTACCACAGGTATTACTTATCGAGTACGCACATCTCGGGTACAATATGCACATGGCTCGGCCATTTTTTAAGAATAGAGACAAAGCAATACTTTTCGGAGCACTTATTCTAGCTGTTGCCTTTTTCTTAATGCCTGAAAAAATTCAAAACACTACCAAAGCACTTCCTGAAGAAGGCGCGGTCTCCAAACCGGTACCCACTGAACACTGGATAGGTAACCCGAAGGCCCCGGTGGTTATTATTCAATACTCTGACACTGACTGTGTGTACTGTGCTGTTTTTCACACTGCAGTAGTAAAGCAACTTATCGCAACCTATGGAAGACAAGGAGAATTGGCTTGGGTATACAGGCACTTCCCCATCGCAAACGTAAATCCAAACGGTGCCAGAGAGGCACTAGCACTTGAATGTGTGGCAGATACATCGAATGACCCTTCTAAATTCTGGAGTATGCTCGATGCTATTTTTGAGGCAAAACCTTTATCTCCGCAAACTGATCCGGTTAATTTTATAAAAACAATTGCAGGGCTTTACGGCCTTTCTGAAGCACAACTTTCTAAATGCGAAAATAATAATGAATTCCGCACCATAATCAGAAATCAAAGTGACGAGGCAATTTCCGCTGGTGCAGAAGGCGCGCCGTTTATGGTTGTCTACGCTAACGGAGAGTTTACTGAAACAATAAGCGGTACTCGCTCACTTGAGCAAATGCAGAAGATAATCGACGGTTATCTTAAGTAAACGATTCTTGTTTTAGCGCACACCACTCACAGTCTTTTTTATCACAGTTTGTTTTTAGAAACTCACCATTCCATATTTGCTCAAGCATTGTATCTATCTCTAAAAGTACTTTTTTCTTATCCTCTTCCGTTACATTCTTTGAGAAAAACTTACACTCCCCTTTGTCGTTTGGAATAACGAAAACCAAGAATGGTATTACTGCTTTTTCAGTAGTTTCTGATTTTTGCTTTAGCAGAAGTGTATAGAAAACAAGCTGTCTCCAGTAAGAACCATCGCTTGATTTCGTTTCTCCCAGTATTTCATTTTCAGACATTGCCTTTTTTGTTTTGTAATCGTACACGAGTATTTCATTCTCTGTCTCAAAAATCACATCGAGTTTTCCGTGAAGAGTGATAGCTTCTTTTTTAAAGTCATAAGTTCTTGAAACCCAGCTTTCAGATAGCACTTCACCTTTTTGCACAAAGTGCTGTTCGAGCGACGCTAGCACTGTGTCACTCTGTTCGAGCAATTCAGCCTCAATTCTATTTTTATCAATAACCGGCAACAGTGAGCGAGAGAAGAAAAGTTTTATCCTATTTTCGTACAGCTCTTTCATAGCGTCTATCGAAAAGTTTTTACTATTCCAGATTTGAGAAAGTGCATCATGCATGGCGTTTCCCTTTTCGGCAGTTGCACTCGGTGCGTGTGGAAGCCTAAGTATGCTTTCTATATAAAACTTACTCGGGCATTCCATGAAATGATTCAAGCTTGTTACTGATATTCCCTTTTTTAGAATAAGGTGCTTTGTGTAGTCGGTAGCCTCTGTTGTCTGCTTATCGGTAAGTGACATCCCTGTTGACTCTAAACCATACTCCGAAGTGTGTGACACTGTAGTCCTTGAAAAACCATTTTCTTCAGTTATTTCATCTAAGAATCGGAGAGGTGTTACGTTTACGCCGTCTATTTTTTTATTAAATGTCCCAAGTGTAAGAGTGTTTTTTGCTCTTGTTAGGGCAACGTAGAATAACCTACGTTCATCTTTTACTTTTTCTTGACTATGGGATGGTATTGGCAAAACAAAATATTCAGGATGAGACCGCTTGCCTATCCAAGATTCTTCCGTGCAAAACGGAACATACACAGAATCAAACTCAAGGCCTTTACTTGAGTGAGCGGTCATAACTCGCACGCGGGCGTTAGCATTACCCGAACTAAAAAATATATTTTTTATTTTCTTCGACTTACTGTATAGAAGAACTTGCTCTAAAACACTCTCCGCATCTTCTGTTTTTAGAGAAGAGGCGACGTGTTCGCTTAGAATAGTTATGTTTCTCCAAATCTCCGCAGAAAGAGGTGTTTGCACTATTTTATTCCGGAGCATAGACTGCTCCGCCATAAAGACAAGAAAGGAAGCAATACCCATGCTTGTCTTTTGATTTACAATAGCTTTGATTGCCGGGATGCGTTCAAATACAGCACTCAAATCTCCCGATTTTATTTTTTGCAAAACTTCAACCTTTTGTTCAAACGAAAGTCCCCACAGACCCTTTGCTACTGTTTTTCCCAAAGCTTCAAAATCACTCGGGTCAATAACAACCCGACAAAGCTCAAAAACCAAAACTGAGAGAGGGTGCGAAAGCACGTCGACACTTCTTTCCGCGCTTGCTGATATTCCCTGCTCTCTCATAAAATTAGTTACAAAATCAACCTCGCTGTTCTTTCTCACTATCACCGCAATAGTTTCCTTCTCAGAAGTCTCTTTGACTTTACCAGCCATGGAAAAAAGAATATCGGTGTCAGTATCTCCTTCGAGTAGTGTTACCGCATGCTCGGATGTTTTTTGTCCTTGAAGATGTTCAGGAATAATACTACTTGTGTCATCATAGTTGTTCAGAATAATTGAGTGTGAAGTATTAAGTATCGTTTGGTTAGAGCGGTAGTTTTCAGTAAGGGAAATAGTATGCATGTGCGGATACTTTTTTGAAAAGTGTAAAAAGTTTTTAACCGATGCTCCTTGAAAACGGTAAATAGCCTGCTTTTCATCTCCTACAATAAACACATTTGGTGTTTCAAAAAAAGTAAGCATACTTTCGAGTAGTAGATTTTGTGAATCGTTTGTATCTTGATGTTCATCTATGTGAATATAGAAAAACTTTTCTTGCGCCAGCTGTAGGAAAAGCTCATCTTTTGAGAAAGCAGAAAGCACCTCTAGAATAAGATCGTCATAGTCAATCAGCTCGCTTTCTTTTTTTATTCGCTCGTACTCTGAATACACATCAGAAAATAAAATACTTTTATTGCATTTTTCAATGTACTTTTTTGCATCAGCTTTTAACTGTCCTTTGCTTTTACCTCTTGTAGAAATTGACTCTTCACTCGTTTCCGTAATTTTTATTTGCTCTAGAGCAAACTTCTTAACCTCACTTGGTGCTATTGCTTCTTTCTTTACATTACTGATGCCTTTGAGTATGTCGTACACATACATGTCTTCCCTACCAAGCGGGCGTAGCGTATCAAACTTCTTATCTCTAAGTATAGATAATATTATTTTTTCAGCATCAATATCACTTAACTGCTCGAAGCCTGAAATGGTTGGAAAATGATCTCTGTACTCAGATATGAGCGAAAGAGCAAAACTATGAAAAGTGTGAATACAAACTTCATTTGCTCTTTCTCCGATAATCTCATGCAATTTCTTTCTAATGGCGCTTACCCCAGCTTCGGTATAGGTAATAGCTAGAATAGCGGAAGCTGGTGTATCTGTCGTTTTAAGTATGTTTGCTATACGAAGCACTAGTATGCTTGTTTTACCTGTCCCTGGTCCAGCCAGAGCCATTACAGGGCCTTCCAGCGTATCTACAGCCTGTCTTTGAGCAGGATTTAAGGTCTTGTATCGCTTTTCGAATACATCGTTCATTGCTGTAGTATAACAGAATTGATTTAATTACATGAAAACTCTCCACCAAATAGTTTTTTGCTGAAGTGTATACATTATTGCGCAGAATACCTCTAGTAGCTCTTTAGTTGCTCAGTCATTTCGTGCTGGCGTATTTTTTCATGCGCCTTTGCTTCAATCTGTCTGATACGCTCACGAGTAACACCGAACTCCTTCCCTACCTCTTCGAGTGTGTGTGTTATTCCATCCATAAGTCCATTTCTCATTTCAAGAATTTTTCGCTCTTTTTCTGAAAGGTCTGAAAGTACTGTCTTGATTTGATCAGAAAGAATTCTTCGTGATGACTCCTGGTCAGGAGAAAGTATTTTGTCATCAGGAATAAAGTCTCGTAGAGTAGATTTTGAATCATCGGTATCTTCTCCTACCGGAGCTTCAAGTGATATTGTATCTTGGCTAATTTTTTCAATTGTGTGAATCTTTTCAATCTCAACTCCCATTTCAATAGCAATCTCATCTGAAAGAGGATCACGGCCAAGGTCTTGAGAAAGACGTCGTACTACCTGCTTGTATTTTGCGATTGTTTCAACCATGTGTACCGGAATACGAATAGTTCGTGACTGGTCTGCGAGAGCGCGAGTGATAGCCTGTCTTATCCACCACGTTGCATACGTTGAAAACTTGTATCCTTTAGTCCAGTCAAACTTATCTACCGCTTTGAAAAGACCGAGGTTTCCCTCCTGAATAAGGTCAAGAAGTGTAAGGTCAGGGCTTCTTCCAACATACTTCTTTGCGATTGAAACAACAAGACGCAAGTTAGCTCGTGCCAAAAGGTTTTTTGCTTCTATATCCCCCGCAACAATTCGCTTTGCCAACTCTTTTTCTTGAGCTCCGGTGAGAAGAGAGTATTGTCCTATCCCCTTTAGGTACATCTGAATTGAGTCGTAGGAGCTTTCACTTCGGGTATAGAGATACTTTCCTTGAGGAGCTTCTGGTTCAATTTCAAGCATATTACCTCCTTCAAGAATATCAATACCACTTGTATGTAAAACCTCATACAGTTCCTCGAGAAAAAGAATATCATCTTCTATAGTAGGAAACTCCTTTAGGATTTCATCATACGTAACAAACCCTCTTTCCTTTCCTTTGTTCAAAAGTCTATTCAAGTGAAGCCGTCTCTCCTTTTCTTTCTTTGAAAGTTTTTTAGGCTTAGCCTTTAGGGCTGGCTTTTTAGCTGAAGCGACTTTCTTCTTAACTACCTTCTTTGCTTTCGGCTGTGCTACTTTTTTTGCCGGCTTTTTGGCTACCTTTTTCTGCACCTTCTTTACCACCTTCTTTTTAGGTGTTGCTTTCTTCGCAACCGCGCTCTTTTTCTTTTTAGTTTTCATCTTAGTAATTAGTTATACACGTTAATAAGTATTTTGTGAATGTTTGACCTTTTCTATTTTTTGTGACGTATCCTGTATTTCCGAAAGTAATTTGTTTGCCGTCCTGGTATCTTTTTCTGATTCGGCCCTATGTAATTTTTCAAATAGTGTATCTCTGGCTTTCGTTAAATAGAGTATTTGTATTTCTTTTATTAAAACATCTAGTATAATCGGCAATTTTTCTTTTTCACTCTCATAAAATAATTCAATGGTAAACAACAAATCCTTTTTATTTAATACGTTTTTCTCTACCTCCTGTAACGAGTCGCCAAATATTTCTTTGAGTTTAGTATAGGCATTCGGAACATCGACAAGCGGTTGTTGTTTAAGTTTTTGCCATTCGAGTAACGCAACTACGTGTTCGGAGAGCGCGTCCAAGCGCTTTATTTCTTTTGTTTGCTTATTTTCAGGGTATGCGATTTCAATCTCGGGTAAATCAACTGGAACATTTTGAATTTCGGATGCTATCGTATCATCATTTACTCCAACAAGAGCATTAGCTGTTTCGTGTATGAAGTATCCTCTCTCAGTCCTTGAATCAATCGACGCTATGAGTGGATACACAATTTCAGCTATTCTCTTTTGTCGTGCATGACGGTCTTGCTCTTTTTCACTTATTGTATTTATAAAATGTGTAATAACGTGCACTTTATGTTTGAGAATATTCTCCCACCCTTCTCTTTTTTGTTCGGTAAGTATGTCAGCTGGATCCTTTCCTTCTGGAAGGAATACTGTGTACACCGACAAACCTTTTCTTAGTGCCATTGCGGAACTTTTAAGTAATGCTTTTTCGCCCGCGCTATCTGAATCGAATGCAAACAAGATTGATTTTGCGAGTCGAGCAATTAGGTTTACTTGTTCATTTGAGAGCGCTGTACCTGAAAGAGCAATACTGTTCGTAAATCCATACTGATGTGACAGCACAACATCCATCTGCCCTTCCATAATCACAACCTCTTCTTCTTTTCGGATTGTTTGCTTTGCTAAATCAAACCCAAAGAGGACTTCTGATTTTTTATACAGGTCAGTTTCCGGGCTGTTGATATACTTTGCTGTTGCGTCTTTAGACGTTGCGTTGGGAAGTATTCTTCCAGTGAACGCAATCACTCTACCTGCAGGGTCAGCAATAGGAAATATTAAACGCCCACGCAACCGGTCATACGTTTTTCCTTGGTCATTTTTCTTGGCAATTCCAGCCCGAATGATATCTTCGGGACGATGTTTAGCTTTTTTAGTTAACCAAACATACGCCGTATCCCAACCGCTTGGAGCGTATCCTATTCTGAAGCGTTCAATAGATTCTTTATTTATCCCTCTCGCTTCCGCGTACTCAAGTGCATCCTTTTTTCTTTTCAAGCTTTCCGAATACAGATAGGTAGTATCTTTCATTATCTGAAACAGTCTGTCTCTCAGATCACTTGTATCTTTCCCTTCTTTACTGAGAGTGACTCCCGCGCGCTCCGCTAAGATGCGTAGCGCGCCCTTGAAGTCAACTCCTTCCATCTCTGAAACAAACGTGAATATATCTCCACCTTTACCCGAGGAAAAACAGTGGTATAAATTTCTTTCAGGCGATACGAAAAAGGACGGAGTTTTTTCGTTCGTAAATGGAGATTTACCCTTGTAGTTGGTACCTGATTTTTCTAGAGTAATATACTGACTTACAACATCAACTATTGAGAGCTTTTCTTTAATTTGCTCTACTGTTGAATTCATGTGTTATTCTTCGTTTTCCTCAGCGTCAGCAGATTGTGCAAACTCCTCTTCTTCCTCGCGTCGAATCTTTTCAGTAAGTTCATACTTTGGACTTCCTTTGTAACCTGTTCCAGCTGGAATCAAACGTCCGATAATAACATTTTCCATGAGTCCAGTGAGAGCGTCACTGCTTCCTCGAATAGATGCGTTAATAAGCACCTTGGTTGTGTTTTGGAATGATGCTGCTGAAAGGAAACTCTTTCTGGTAAGGGATACTTCAGAAATACCCATAACCAATTCATCTCCCTTTGCTTCTGCTTTTCCTTCAGCCTTAGCGATTTCATTTTCCTCGACAAAAGCAGCGTTTTCAACAATGTCTCCCTGTGAAAGTCGAGTCTCTCCACGATCAGCAACCTTTCTTCGTGAGAACATTTGGCGAACAATTACCTCAATATGCTTTCTTGAGATAGATGCTCCTTGCAACTCGTAGATCTTACTAATTTCATGAATGATGTACTCCTGAGCCGGAACCTTTCCTCCGTACTTGAATATCTCTTGAATATCAGCAGAACCATCAGTGAGCAACTGTCCTTTCTTTACCTTTTCGCCAACACGCACAAGAGGTGTTCTTCTGAAGTTCAGTGCGTACTCAATGTCATTTTTTCCTTTCTTTGTCTTTCCTTTATCTTCCAAGTCTGGAGTAACTACAATCATTCTTTCTTTACCGGTAGTTCGAACTTCAGAAACAATTCCACTGACTGAGCTTACAATAGCCGCATTTCGTGGAATTCGTCGCTCAAACACTTCTTCAATACGAGGAAGACCAGCGGTAATATCTCCTCCAACCTGTGCGGTACCTCCTGAGTGGAACGTACGCATGGTTAGCTGTGTACCCGGCTCTCCAATAGCTTGTGCTGCAATAGTACCAACAGCTTCACCAAGATGGATTGGCTCATTAGTACCAAGATCCTGTCCGTAACATTTTTTACAAATACCACGTGGAGTTTTACAGGTAAGCGGAGAAAATACATTTACTTCAGCAATTCCCGCCTTTTCGATTTCAAGAGCGTCAAACTTGTTAATGTAATGTCCCTTTTTGAAAAGAGTTGTTCCCTTTTCATCAACAATATCTTCAGCAAGGTATCGTCCGCGAATATTTCGTGACAACGGAATATCAATTCCTGACATGTTGTCTCGGCGAACCGCAACACCAGTTTTTGTCTTACAGTCATCTTCAGTTATGATCGCTTCTTGCGCAACAACGAACAATCTTCGTGTAAGATAACCAGCCTTTGCTGTGTTAAGAGCTGTGTCAGCAAGACCCTTTCGTGATCCGTGAGTAGTAGTAAAGTATTCAATTGGCGTTAGTCCTTCCTTCATAGAAGAGATAACCGGGTATTCAATCGTTTCTCCCGCGGTGTTTTGAATCAAACCTTTCATACCACCCATTTGAGAAATAGAGTTTAGCGTACCTCGAGCTCCTGACTTGTACATATCACTTGCAGATCCGTTTGGATCAAGTGAATCCGGAACAAGTGATTCAACCGAGCTTTTCGCTGCGTGCCAGATTTCAATATTCTTTCTGTATCGCTCTTCTTCTGAAAGCAATCCTTCGTTGTACTGATTTGTAATTTCTTCTGATTTTGCTCTAGCTTCAGCAACAATCTTTGGCTTTTCAGAAGGAACAACAATTTCGTCAATTCCCCATGTAATACCGGAACGAGTAGCATACTTAAATCCGAATGACTTTATCTTATCAAGCACCGGCGGAATAGCGTCAATACCGTACCTGTTGATCAGATCATCAATCAAAGTAGACATTTCCTTTTTGTGTACTTCTTTGTTGATGTATGGGTAGTCTTTTGGAAGCACTGTGTTGAAAAGAAGTCTTCCTACAGTAGTATCAAAAGCATTTCCTTGATACTCCACATATCGTGGCTTATCTGTTGGAAGTACTTTTATCTTCGCGCGGAAACCAACATCACCAAAGTCATACGCAGTAATAGCATCATTTGGTGTAGCAAAGTACTTACCTTCTCCCTTATCTCCATCAACTTCTTTAGTCATCCAGTATGAACCAAGAACGATGTCCAATTTTGGAGAAACGATTGATTCACCGTTTCCTGGACCGAGGAGGTTCTTATTAGAAGCCATGATGTTCTTTGCTTCTGCTTGAGCTTCTCGTGAAAGAGGAACATGAACTGCCATCTGGTCACCGTCGAAGTCTGCGTTAAACGCTGTACATACGAGTGGGTGAACTTGGATTGCATTTCCTTCTATCAGAATAGGTTGGAATGCTTGAATACCGAGTCTGTGAAGTGTTGGCGCTCGGTTAAGAAGTACATGCTTGTCCTTGATAACTTCTTCCAAAATTGCCCAGACCTCATCACGTCCATCATCAATCAACTTTCCTGCTCCTCGAATGTTGAACGCAAGCTCTCTTTTTAGAAGTCCCGCAATAACAAATGGTCGAAAGAGCTCAAGAGCCATATGTTTTGGCAAACCACATTGGTTAAGACGTAGTTCAGGACCAACCACAATCACTGAACGTCCAGAATAGTCTACTCGCTTTCCGAGTAGGTTTTGTCGTAGAAGTCCCTGCTTACCCTTGAGGTTGTCTGAGAGTGACTTAAGTGGTCGGCGCTGTGCCTGGCTCATTGCTGAAAACATTGCGTTTCCATGTCGAATTGAATTATCAATAAGCGCGTCTACCGCTTCTTGTAGAATTCTTTTTTCGTTTCGTAGAATTACGTCAGGAGCGTTTATATCCACCAACTTCTTAAGACGGTTATTTCTGTTTAGTACACGTCGATAAAGGTCGTTTACGTCTGAGGTGGCGTGTCGTCCACCAACAAGAGCAACCATAGGACGAAGTCCTGGTGGGATAACTGGTATATTCGTAAGGAACATCCACTCTGGACGAACTCCGGTGTTTACCATCGCCTTAATTACAGAAAGTCGACGATTCAATTTTACTCTTTCCACTGCTCCAACTTTTTGAATTTGTTCTGCAAGTGAATCAGCAAGCTTTTTCAAGTCAAGCTTTTTGAATATTTCGTGTATTGCTTCAGCTCCAATTCCTGCTTCAAAGATTGTTCCATATTTCATTGAGAACTTGTGATACTGAACTTCATCCAATACCGCTCCTTCCACGATTGAATCTACCTCCTTCTTTGCATTTTGAAGTAGTTCCTTTAGCTTTTCTTTTGAACGTTCATCTTGGAGTGTTTTTACTTTTGATTTGTACTCACTGTCAATTTCACGAAGCACTCTTTCTTTTTCAGACTGAACAACACTGGTTACGATATAACCGGCAAAGTAAATTACTCGCTCAAGGTCAGCGGTGTTGAGCCCTAGGATCATTCCAATTCGTGAAGGAACACCTCGAAGGAACCAAATATGTGATACTGGTGTAGCGAGTGTAATATGTCCCATTCTTTCTCGACGAACTATAGATCGAGTTATCTCCACTCCACACTTTTCACAAACGATGTTCTTGTACCTGATACCTCGGTACTTACCACAGTAACACTCAAAGTCTTTTTCAGGACCGAATATTTTCTCGTCAAATAGTCCTCCCTTTTCACTTCTCTGTGTACGGTAGTTTATTGTTTCTGGTTTTGTTACTTCACCATGTGACCAATCCAAGATTCTGTCTGGTGATGCAAGACGAAGGGAAAGTTTTTCAAACGTATTTCCTTGTTCCATTGTTTTCTTTTGCATGATAGTTTTATTTTTTACTACTATTTAGTTTCAATTCCCTTCGGTTGCACAAGTTCGACATCAAGTGCTAGTCCTCTTAGGTTGTTAAGAAGTATGTTGAATGACGCTGGAATATTCGGTTGGTCAATCGGTGCGCCACGTACTATTGAGTCAAAAGCAGCGGATCGTCCGACAATGTCGTCAGACTTGATAGTTAGAATTTCTCGTAGTGTATACGCCGCTCCATATCCCAAAAGCGCCCAGACTTCCATTTCTCCGAATCTCTGTCCTCCACCTTGAGCTTTTCCTCCAAGTGGTTGCTGTGTGATAAGTGAGTACGGTCCGATAGATCGCATGTGGATCTTGTCTTCCACCATGTGGTGAAGTTTCAAGATGTACATGTAACCCACCGCGCTCTTTTGGTGGAAAGCTTCTCCGGTTCGTCCATCAAGAAGCTGAATCTTTCCATCTCGTGGATATCCTGCTTTTTCTAGTTCATCTTTTATTTCTGTATCTGTTGCACCTTCGAAAGCTGGAACGATTGCTTGGTAGTTAAGGGTATGAGCCGCAAGACCAAGATGCATTTCAAGAATCTGCCCAAGGTTCATACGTGATGGAACTCCAAGTGGTGTAAGAAGAATATCTACCGGTGTTCCGTCTGGCATGTAAGGCATATCCTCTTCTGGAAGAATTTTAGAAATAACACCTTTGTTTCCGTGTCTTCCCGCAAGCTTGTCTCCAACGCTGATTGAACGCAGTTGAGCTACTTGGATATAAATCTTCTTAATAACACCACTTTCCAAATCATCTCCCTTTTCTCGAGAGAATACTTTAACGTCAATAATACGTCCCTCTTTACCGTTTGGCATGCGTAGAGATGAATCCTTAACATCTCTTGCCTTCTCACCGAAGATTGAGCGAAGAAGTCTCTCTTCCGGAGTTAGTTGAGTCTCACCCTTTGGAGTAATTTTTCCGACAAGAATATCACCTGCGCGAACCTCAGCTCCGATACGAACGATTCCGTCTTCATCAATGTTTTTAAGTTTAGACTCACCAACGTTTGGAATATCGTGTGTTGTTACTTCTGGACCAAGCTTTGTATCGTGAACGTTAACCGAAAATTCGTCGATGTGAATAGAAGTAAACTTGCTGTTTTTTACCAATCTGCTTGAAAGGATAATAGCGTCTTCGTAGTTACTTCCAGACCATGACATGAATGCAACAAGAGCATTTTGTCCCACTGCAATTTGTCCTCTATCTGAAGAAGATGTGTCAGCCAACAAATCTCCCTTTTTAACTTTTTGGTTCAGGTCAACAGCTGGTCGGTGATGGTATGCAGTAAAGCCGTTTGAACGTGTAAATGTAATCAGCTTGTATTCTGTTTCCTTTTTCTTTTCGTTTGTAACAATAATCTTTCCTGCATCTACATATGTTACAACTCCAGCTTCTTCAGCATATACAAGTCTACCGATATCTCGAGCACCTTGCTCTTCAATTCCTGTAGCTACAAGTGGTGCTTCAGGGTTGATACAAGGAGTAGCCTGCTTTTGCATGTTTGAACCCATGAGTGCTCGGTTTGCGTCGTCGTGGTTCAAGAATGGAATTGTAGAAGTAGCAACAGAGAAAGCCTGGTTTGCGGCAACATCAATAAACTGTACCTGGTCTCTTGTAGCAACAGAACGGTTTCCGTTTACACGAACTTCAATAGTGTCTCCAACTATTCTATTATCCTTGTCTTTTTCTATAGCGGCATGAGCGATAATGTACTGCTCTTCTTCAAGGGCATTGAGGTACACTATTTCATTTGTAATTTTTCCACCTACTACTTTCGCATACGGTGTTTCAATAATTCCAAATTCGTTAAGTTTTGCGTAAGTAGACAAGCGAAGAATCAAACCAATGTTTGGTCCTTCAGGAGTGTGGATAGGACATACACGACCATAGTGACTTGGGTGCACGTCACGAACCTCAATACCTGCTCTTTCTCGCTCCAAACCTCCAGGTCCGAGAGCTGAAAGTGTTCGCAAGTGTTCAAGCTCAGCAAGAATATTTTCTTGGTTCATAAACTGAGCAAGCTGGTTTGTTGTGAAGAATTCTTTTATTCGCGCCTGAAGAGGACGAGGGTTTACAAACTGAACCGGGAGAGTAGCGTCGATGTCTATAGTAGACATTCTGTCTTGGATATTTCGCTTCATGTGTGACATACCAACTCGAAGCTTTTGTTGCATCATTTCACCAACGTATCTAACGCGTCGTGATCCAAGGTGATCGATGTCGTCTGGGAGAGAGTGAGGAGTGTTGTTCAAATGAACAATGTGCTTTGTAATAATAGCAATATCTTCAAGTGTAATAGTTCTCTTTTCAACCGCCTTTCCTGTTACCGGAAGGTTAAATCGCTTGTTGAAACGGAACCGTCCTACATTTGAAAGGTCATATCGTTCTTCTGAGAAAATAGAATCAATAAACTCACGAGCATTCTCAGGAGTTGCGAGGTCTCCATCACGAAGCTTCTTGTGAATTTCAATGTATGCTCCTTCTACTGTTTTTGCAGTATCAATTTCAATAGTTTTCTTTATTACTTCTTCTGTTTCTTCGTTACCTTTGAACAGAGCAAGTATCTCTTTCTCATCTTTTGCGCCAAGAGCTTTAAGAAGTGAAGTCAGAGGGAACTTTCGTTTTCGGTCAATTCGAACATACAGTGCTCCATCCGCATCGCTTTCAAGCTCAATCCAAGCTCCTCGAGATGGGATTATTTTCGCACCGAAAAGTCGCTTACCCTTTGCTTCTTGCATGGTAAACGAAACTCCGAATGAACGGATAAGCTGTGGAACAATAACTCGCTCAACGCCGTTGATAACAAATGTTCCATTTTTTGTCATTATAGGAAAATCAGTAAGGAAAATCTTCTGTTCCTTTTCTGTTCCCTTTAGCTTGTTGCGCAAAATAATGCTTGCCTTTAGCGGAGCGTCATACGTAAGCTTGTTAGCCTTTGCGTAGTGAACGTCAAACTTTGGCTCACCAATTTCAAACGTATCAAAAGAAAGTTCAAACTTCTTTCCTGAATAATCTGCAATTGGAGAAAATTCTTTAAAAATTTCCTTCAATCCCTCTTTCAATACCCAATCAAATGATTGGAGTTGGTCCTGAATCAAGTTCGGGACCGGCACTAACGGTTTTGAGTACCGTGAAAAATACTTTTTTTCCATGAGTATTTCTTATATTATGTATATGAACACAGCAATAAAGAGGACTCTCCCGTGTCCTCTTGCGAATATTGTTTTAATTCGTGATGTGTTGCAAAATACGACGCTATTAAAGTGTGTAACACCTACAATTCCTCTCGCAACTCAATCTAGTGTAGTTGGGCGTTATTTTACTCGTATTTGAGAAATTGTCAAGTATAGTGTGGATAATATTACTTTTTCTTATTTTTAGCCCTATAGAGAGCTATATCCTTGTGGTTACCAGAAAGAAGTACAGTAGGCACCTTGTACTTCTTCCCTTTTTCAGTAAATACTTCAGGTCTGGTATAGCATTCTCCATTTGTAACTCTTTTATCTTCGAGTGACTCTTCGTTTCCAAGCGCACCATCTATTTGCCTTACTGTTGCATCAAGGATTATCAAAGCAGGCAATTCTCCTCCGGTAAGCACATAGTCACCAACAGAAGCCTCTTTTGCTTTTAAAATTTTTTTCACTCGAGCATCTATCCCTTCATAGTGTCCGGCAATTATAACAATATGCTTATACTTTTTTGCAAATGTATTCGCTGTGTCATTTGTAAACTGCTCTCCTCTTGGAGAAGTTATGAGTATCAAAACATTTTTCTTTCTCTGAATAATTTTCTTAACGACAGTTAGGATTGGCTGTATGGTCATTACCATTCCCGGACCTCCTCCATACGGCTTTCCGTCTACCTTCCTGTGTTTGTCAGTAGAATACTCTCTCACATTATAAAGTGATACCGTAGCCTTTTTTTCTTTTTGAGCACGCCACATCATTGATGAGTTTACATACGGCTCAAAGACTTCTGGAAATATTGATATTAAGTGAAAGTGAATCATATAAAAACGTGGCACAAATGTACCACGTTTTTTATATTTTGTCTATTTGTTTTACTAGTCTAGCTTTAGTTCATCCATAGCTTCATCAACCGTCTTTGAAGCGTGTGTCGATGGTGCGCTTGGCGCCGGTCGACTTCCTCCTTCTGGTTCATTAATTTTTAGGTTAACGCGAGCGTTGTTTTTCATACCAACTACTCGAAGAAGTGTACGGATTGCTTTTGCAGTGTTTCCTGATCTTCCGATGATTTTTCCCATATCCTCTGGATTTACGTCCAAGGTAATAAGAACGCCCATTTCATCTACAACTCGGTTTAGTTTTACGTCGCTCGGGTTATCAACAAGTGCCTTCACTACGTAGTCTAGAAATTCAATATCTTTCTCCATGTTACTTTCTGTTAGGAATAATTGTCAGTCTTAGCTGACGTAAGTTAATTTTACGAGATATGACCTAGATTGGTCAATAGCAAAATAGAATAACTTACGCTTTTGGTTCTTCTTCTGCTGGTGTCTCTTTTGGAGTTTCTTCAGGCTGTACTGATTCCGCAGGAGTTTCAACCGGTGCTTTTTCTTCAACAGCAGGAGCTACTGTTTCTGCTGGTGTAGCCTCTGTTGCATCTTTTGCTCCGGTTTCCTCTGGAGCTGATTCACTTTTAATAGGAGATTTCTTTGGAAGAACGTTAATTTTCTTTCCAGTAATTACTTTCTCAGAGATTAGCATGTTGTGCACTGTGTCAGATAGCTTAGCTCCATGTGCTACGTGATGCTTAATTCTATCGCTCTTAAATTCAGTCAAACCAGTTTTCGCATGATGAAAACCAAGCACCTCAAGAACCTTTCCGCTCTTTGGGCCATTGTGAGAATCGGTTAAAACGACACGGAATGCCGGTTCGTTTCTTCGTCCTACTCTTTGTAATCTTACTTTTAACATGTGCGCAATAATAACAAAAGCTAGTATATCAGTCAATACCAATACTATGCTCATCAAAGAGCACTACCTTTCTACATATGGTGATTATACCACACTACTGAGAGCTCTCAACAGAGCCATTTAAATGCGCACGCCGGCGTGCGCATTTAAATGGCTCTGTATAAGCCTTATTTTACGCTCATTTTCGAGTCTATGTACAGAATCCAAGGTTACTCTTGTGGATCAACATAGAGACTTGCCAAGTTTTACTAATGTGTAAAATGTTGTGTTATCTGTTACAGTATGTATATGTCACACACACAAAAACGGAATCAATCCCACAAAAACACACATAAAGGTAAAACTAAAGAACGTATCACACAAACAATATCAGTCTTTGGCAAAGGAGAAGGATTGGTGGTTGTTAATGGAAAGGAATATAGAGTTTATCCAGAAGACCTAAATACTGCCCTCGATGGCGACACCGTTGCACTTGAGCTACAGGAACGAAAGAATAACCCAAAGGCGAAAGTAGTAAAAATTGAAAAGCGAAAGCGAACTAAGTTTGTCGGGACAGTAAAAAAAGAGTCGGGTTCACTAATCGTCTCACCTGACAGTAGACGAATGTATACTCCCCTTTTCATAGAGGATAAAAACTCAATCCCTGAGGAAGGCACTAAAGTTGCGGTACAAATAAGTGAATGGAAAGGAGGTAAACCGTACGGAAAAATCATAACAGTATTTGGAAAGCAAAATGAACACAAGACGGAAATTTCTTCAATTCTCTTTGAGCACGATATTGATACCAATTTTCCACCAAACGTTACAGCCGAAGGAGAAAGCTTTGAGAAAGCATGGGAATCTATTCTTATACATGAACTGGAAGTCAGAAAAGATTTAAGAACAACACCCACTATCACTATCGACCCAGTTGATGCAAAAGACTTTGACGACGCTCTTTCACTAACAACACTTCCAAACGGAAATATTGAAGTAGGTGTGCATATTGCAGACGTATCACATTTTGTACTTCCTGATTCAGCTCTCGACAAAGAAGCTTCTATTCGGGCATTTTCTGTGTACCTCGTAGACAGAACAATCCCAATGTTGCCAGAGTCTCTTTCAAATAACCTCTGTAGTCTAAAACCAAATGAAGACAGGCTTGCATTCTCTTGTCTTTTTGAGTTGGATTCTGAAAATAGAGTAGTAAATGAATGGTTTGGTAAAACAGTTATACATTCCGAGCATAGATTTTCTTACGAAGAGGCTCAAAGTTCTATTGAAAATGGCGACCAGCCATTACATGACATGTTGACCATCTTTAATACAAGAGCCAAAAAGATGCAGGCTGAGCGTAGTAAAGAAGGCTCGATTGATTTTGGTGACTCGGAGGTTCGTTTTGAACTTGATGAAAATGGTGCAGTAGTAGACATACACAAAAAAACTCGTATGGACGCACACAGACTTGTAGAGGAGTACATGTTGCTCGCAAACAGAAGAGTTGCTCGGTTTATGGAGAAGTTTACTGAGGTAAATGACACCGGAAATATCCCCCTCTACTTCCTATATCGAATTCACGATAATCCACATGCGGAAAGAATGGAGACATTTGCCCAGTTTGTACGGGCTCTTGGTTACACATTTCCAGACGCGAGCAAAGTTTCTGCAAATGACATCACGACACTACTCCACAAGGCAAAAGACACACCAGAGTCTGGTGTTATAAATACCGCAGCTCTAAGAACAATGAGTAAAGCAATTTACTCTACGAAGAATATCGGACACTTTGGTTTGGCATTCGATACCTATACTCACTTTACCTCCCCTATTAGAAGATACGCCGACCTTATCGTGCACCGCCTACTTCAGCACGCGCTAGATAACACAAAACCTGAACAGTCATTTATTAAAAAGCTTCCAAAACTGAGTGAGTATATTTGTGAGCGAGAACTGGATGTGGTTGATGCGGAACGACAGTCTATCCGCTTCAAGCAGGTTGAATACATGCAAAGACACGTAGGAGAAGTACGCAAAGGAATAATAAACGGTATAACAGAATGGGGTATGTACGTGGAGGACTCTGAAACAAAAACAGAAGGTCTTATTTCTATCAGAAGTATGAAGGATGATTATTATTCTTTAGATAAGAAAAGCTACGCACTCGTTGGACGTGATAATAAGCAACAGTATCAGCTCGGTGACGAAGTTGCTTTTCTAGTAAAAGCTGTGCGTCTTGAAGAAAGACAAATTGATTTTGAGCTAAAAAAATAGCCACCCAGGTATTGGGTAGCCATTTGAGAGCAAGGTTTTCACGCTGACGGATAAGTAACCCGAACTCGTTTTTGCCTACTTGCTGAAATCATATCGAGAAGAAGACCGTTAAAAGCAACAATAACGGCTAAGTTTTCAATTGTGACTTCAGTGGTTTGCATTACGATTGACATGCTGTCACCTCTGAATTCACAGGCAACAACAGGATTTTTACTCCCACCCTTGAGAGCAGTGACTGATTCGTATACCGAAATCAAAACGTCATCCTTAAACTCCTTTATGCCAGACATGGGGTACTCCTTGAAAACAACAAACTTTCCATTTCCTCCATACTTTGGTTTGAGTAGTCCGTACCATTCTCTCGGTTCTGATTCAAGCCTGATACACTTCAGTGTTTTGGGAACATGCAGTTCATTAAAAACACCCTTCGGTGTTGGGAAACTTTTTTTAGTCATATCGCACCACCTTTCAAGAACATTGGTTTTATTGAAGTATCTATTTTTTTACGTATATGTCAATACGCTACTTCGCAGTCGCCACCGCATCCTCAAAGCGTACCGAAAGAAGCTTTGAAGAACCATCGCCTGCCATTGTCACTCCATAGAGAATACCTGCCCGTGACATTGTTTCCCTATTATGGGTAATCAAAATTAACTGTGAATGACTTGAAAGGCTTTCAATCATATCACCATACTTTCTGCTGTTTGCTTCATCGAGTGCCGCGTCTGTTTCGTCAAGAATAATAAACGGCGGTGGATTTACTTGAGATATTGCAAACAAAAGAGCGATGGAAGTAAGCGCGCGCTCACCACCTGAGAGCATCATTAAACCTTTAGTTCTTTTATGTGGAAGTGATACATCGACATCAATTCCTACGTCATTTTTCTTTTCAGTTTCATTTTCTTCATCCATATCAAAAACCTCATCAATTTCACTTTTCTTCTTAACCCTTTTCTTTTGTACAACCGTGTGTATCCCCGCTCTCCCGCCACCAAACATAAGTGTAAAAAAGCTATTAAACGCATTGTTTATTTTCTTAACACCTTCGGTAAATTCTGTTTCTATTTTTAATGCAAGCTCATTAATGAGCGTTGAAAGCGATTCAGCAGAACGCTCAAGATCCTCTATTTCTTTCGCTAGAAACGCATCTCTTTCACTTGCTTCCTTATACTCTTTCTCCACATCTTCTGAATCTCCCGCCCCAGTATCTTCAATTCGAATTTTAAGCTTCTCAAGCTCCCTTCTTCTCTCCTCTTGAGCTAAGCGGTCTTCATGTGCCACTTCTTCAGGCGAAACGTCGTACTGTTCATAATCTTTGATAGAACGTCCTACAAGAACAGCCCCTTCCTGGCATTCTCGGTTAAACTCAGAGTATTCTTTATCTCTGATACTTTCTCTTTGCGAAAGGTTGCTTATTACAATAGCCAGTTCATTCATTCGATTCATAAGCTCAAAGAGTGAGCGTTCAGCATCTCTGTTTTCGTGCTCATTTTTAGAAATTGCATTCTTTAGAACCTCGAGTTCTGAGAGTAAATCTTTCTCTTCTTGGTTAAGCTTTGCTAGAGCATTCTCCGCTGATGTCTTTTCATCGCTAATTTGCTGTATGCTTTCATTGAATGTCTTTTCTAAATCATTACGATGTTCTGTCTGCTCATGCTTCTTAAAAAAGTTTCTAAGTGCTTCTTTTATTTTACTAAGAGCTGACTTTACTGCAGAAATGTCACCTTCAAGCATACCTTGGTCAACGGCAGTGTGAACAAAAAGGGAAAGCTCCCTTACCTCCTCAAACGGAACTACACCACCGCTTGATTCTATTTCCTTTAACCTGCGTTCGTGTTCTCGCTTAAGCGCCTCCACAGTACCCTCCACACGACCAATTGTTTTTAGGTGTGTTTCTTTCTGAAGTCGCAAGTCGCGAAGACCTGTTTCAATTGAAATAAGTCTGTTTGACTCATTTGTTTCGGTCTTTTCCGAAGCAAGCTTATTTTTTATATCAGAAATCTTTTGTTGCAGTTCCTCTTTTTCTGTAAGTAACGGCGCTTTTTCAGCTTCAATTTTTTCTTTTTCAATAGTTAAATAGAGTGATTCTCGTTTTAGATACTCTGCGTACTTAGAAATCAACGTAGCGCGCATCTCTTTAACACGTTCAATTCTCTCCATTTGCTTTTTGAGAAATTTTATATGGGGCGCTATCTCTCTGCGCAGGGACTGCACAGACTCAATATTTTCTTTTGTCTTTACGAGCTTTTTTTCGCTCTCTACTCGCTTGTATTGATATACCTTGAGTCCGAGTGCGTCTTCTATCATTTCTCGTCTTTCACGCGCATTTGTTGAAAGTATCCTGTCTGCTTCACCCTGAGAGATAATATGATGTCCTGAAGCGCCAATATTTGCATGTGCCAGTAATTCAGCTACATCCTTAAGACGAACAGATGAACCGTTGATAAAGTACTCATTTACGCCATCTCTGTGAACCACTCGCTCAAACGTCACTTCTTCATGGTCTACATTAAGAAGCCTACTCGTATTATCAAAAATCACCTTTACGCTTGCCCTGTTTCCTTTTGGAAACAACTTTGAGCCACTCCAGATTAAATCTTCACCCCTTTTCCCTCTCATTGATTTGAGAGATTGTTCACCCAATACAAAGCGAAAAGCTTCAGCAGTGTTTGATTTACCTGAACCATTAGGTCCGACAATAGCAGTAATAGCGCTCTTAAATTCAAGAGTTTCTTTCTTGGCAAAGGACTTGAATCCGCTCAATTCAAGAGATTTTAAATACATTACAATAGTATAACACTGACTCTGCAATCAACAGAATAGTGCTCTAGACCCACCCCTTGGCATTCAACCCTTCTCTTGCAGCTGTTTGTTCGGCTTCTTGTTTACTTTTCCCTTGGCCGGTAGCAATCTGTTCAGAACCTATTCGTACTCCAACAGTAAAACACTTATCATGATCAGGACCAGACTCGCCTACAAGCACGTATGTTGGTGTTTGCCCATGAATTTCCTGAGCTTTTTCTTGGAAGAAACTTTTAGCGTCTTGCCACAATCGCTCTTTAAGTATTCTTGGCAATTCAGGCACAACACTGTCATGGATAAACTTTTTTGCCTTTTCATACCCTTGGTCAAGATAGATAGCTCCCGTTACTGATTCATACGTATTTGCGAGAATATACTGGCGCGCACGTCCAATATCTCGCGCTTCTCCTTTCGATAGAAGAAGAAAATTATTCATACCAAGCTTTTCTGATACTTCAGCAAGCAAAGTTGCATTTACGAGTGCAGAACGGTACGCGGTAAGAACACCTTCATTTTCTTCAGGGAACTCTCGATACAGAAAGTCGGTTATAACCAGCTCAAGCACTGCGTCACCCAAAAACTCCAAGCGCTCGTTATGAGGAACGCTAAGATTTCGATTCTCATTCAAGTATGACCTGTGAGTAAATGCCTGCTCAAGCAACTTCGGGTCATTAAATGCATACCCGAGAGACTCTTCAAAATTCTTTATATTCATAGTTGTACTCTATGAACGATAGATCGATGGTGAATATATTCACCCTCCATGTATCGCCCCTAGTAATTACTTTGTTAAAATACCAACTGCTTTGGTAATTAGTGGCAGTATATCGTCATAAAAGTTTAGGTCAAGTATCTCGGTTAGCTTGAACCACCGAGCGTCATCTAGCCCCTGCTTTTCCCCAAGACTGACTGGTGCATAAGGTACTTCCGCCAAATGATACACGACCTGCTTTCTGATTTTTCCTTTTTCAGGATTTTTTGCAATGTACTCGTTTTTACCTAATTCATCCTTTAATGTTACTCCAGAAAGACCCATTTCTTCTTGGACGACTCTTGCTGTTCCTACTTCATCTGTTTCGCCTTCTTTATAGTGCCCTTTTGAAAGGGTCCAATGTCCGAAAATATCGTGTATAAGCGCGAGGTATATTTCCCCATCCTTTACCGCATATACAACAGCACCACCCAGTTTTTCAATAGGCATTTTATCGTATGGAATATCGGGAATAGTTTTCTTCTTTTTACCTATTTCATCTTTCCCTGGTTCACCTATTTCTTTATACACTGCACCGAGCACTCCGTTAACAAATTTACTACTGTTTTCTCCACCGTATGCCTTAGACAGCTCAACGGCTTCATTTATTGCTACTTTAGCAGGTACTTCTTTTCTGTCTGCAAAAAGCAGTTCATAAAGACCGATACGAAGAATATTTCTGTCTACTATTGATATCTTTTCAATCGGCCACTCAGGCGCGGCTTTCTGGATAATTAAATCGAGATCGACTTTTTTTTGTATTATTTTATCTATAAGAGAGAGTATGAATGAATCATCGGTCAATCCTGGAGCAAATTCATCAATATTTCTGTTAACTACCTTTTCTACATCAATACTTTTGGAGCCGTTAAAATCCCACTCGAAGAGTGTTTGTAAAACAATTGATCGTGAAAGGTGCCGATTAGCCATACAAGCAAACTATTTTAGTATAGTAGTAATTGTATAGTAAAACCGCGAGGTTGTCCTCTGGATAACTCTCGCGGTTTACGTTATGCATTTTTATTTGTTTGCAGGAAGTGCTTTTGTTTCTCCCTCAGACTCATGTGTATGAGCTGGGTTTGCTTCCGCGTGTTGCTTCTGTCTTTCGAGCTGTTTATTAATCTTCTTCTCTACATCAATAACTTTTTTGCCACGGTACATACCTGTAGTTGCACTTGCTCGGTGACGCTGATGTGGTACGCCATTATCAAGTGACACACGAACACCGGAAAGCGCATGATGGCTTCGTCGGTTCGCGGTATGTGAACGTGTATGTCGCATTCGTACTGTCATAGTAGAGGTAGCATACCGTATTTACTCTTTTTTGGCAAGAGAGCGCAAAAAGGACTTTCTATGCTCAGGAATAAGCCCAACACGCTTTAGTGCAGTAATGTGTTTTTTAGTTCCATACCCAACATTTGTATCAAAACCGTAGTGTGGGTACTTTTTAGCAATGTTACGCATGTATGCGTCTCTATGCTCTTTTGCAACGATTGAGGCAAGTGCAATCTCAACAAACTTTTCATCCCCTTTTATATACTGAGTTTGTGCATATTCAATCGGAGCTTTTATTCCCTTATCAAGTTTTACAAATATTTTTTCCGAAGCTGGACATATTCTATTTAGCCCACTTTTTACCGCTTCTTGAATACACCAAGAAATTCCCTTGCTATCGACCATAGAGGCGCTTTTGGAAACAACAACATAGGAGAGGTATCCCTTTTCTCTCCACTCGTTTATTTTTTCAAGCCAGAGAGCACGCTGTTTAGGGCTCAATTTTTTAGAGTCTTTTAGACCATGCAGTTTACCAATGGGTAGCTTTCTATAGAGAACCACAATACCCACAGTAACAGGGCCTGCAAGTGGCCCTCTGCCTACTTCATCGACTCCTATACAGGGAAATGATTGCGTATGCTTCATTTGTAGTATAATAGCACCTGATGAAGAAAGATTTTGTCCACTTACACACACACAGTCACTATAGCCTGCTTTCAGCACTCCCAAAGATCCCAGAGCTTGTTTTAGAGGCCAAGAAATCCAACATGCGTGCTATTGCTCTTACCGACGCAGGCAATATGTACGGAGCGATTGAGTTCTATAAAACGTGCAAGAAAAACGATATTAAACCAATTATCGGCATAGACTGCTACGTAGCGGAGCGAACTCGTTTTGATAAACAAGCAGGAGTAGATAACCGACGAACTCGTATTGTGCTCCTAGCTAAGGATAACCAAGGATATAAAAACCTTATTGAAATTGCGACCCGATCTTTTATTGACGGTTTTTACTATAAACCCCGAGTAGACAGAGAGTTGCTCACAGAATACAAATCTGGACTTATTGCGATTATCCCTATTGGGAGCAGTAATGTTAGTAACGCCCTTCAGAGCAATGACACAGAGCGCGCCCTTGAGCTTGCTCGTTGGTACGCATCCACCTATCCGGATAATACCTATCTTGAGATAACTCACAATCCTGAACTTGCTGATCATAATGACTTGGTTGAAAAAACAATCACACTTTCAAAGGATGCAAATATTCCACTTGTTGCGACTCATAATATTTATTACCTTCGAAAAGAAGACAGACTTGCTAGACAAACTCTCATGTCTGTTCAGTCTGGTGGCGCGCGTGAAAAGCTAAATGATCCAAACGAGGACTTTTCTTTTAAGACTACTGATGAAATGTGTGATGCGTTTGGTCACATTCCAGAAGCAGTACAAAACTCAGTCACCATTGCAGACTCTTGTAATGTTGAACTTGATCTTGGAACGTGGGTATTCCCCAACATCGAAACATACGGCTTTGAGACCCACGATGACGCACTTCGTGACAAGGTATACAAAGGAATTGAAATTAGAGGTGTTGAGAAAACAAAAGAGTTAACAGACAGAATTGAATATGAATTAGATATCATTAAAACCAAGGGATATGCTCCTTACTTTCTTGTTGTAGCTGATTTGCTTAACTTTGCTCACTCTGAAAAAATACTAACGACAATTCGAGGTTCTGTTGCAGGTTCATTGGTTACCTATCTTTCCTTAATTACAAACGTAAACCCGCTTGAATACAAGCTTCCTTTTGAACGTTTCCTTAACCCAGAAAGACCTTCTGCTCCTGACATAGATATGGACTATGCTGATAATAGGCGTGATGAGGTTATTGAGTATGCACGAAGAAAGTACGGAGCGAATAGTGTTGCTCAGATTGGTACATTTGGAACCATGATGGCACGAGGTGCAGTAAGAGATGTTGCGCGCGCACTTGGATATGACTACGCAATTGGAGATCAAATAGCAAAACTTGTTCCTATGGGATCACAAGGTTTTCCAATGACACTTGAAAGAGCTCTTGAAATAGAGCCTGAACTGCAGAAACTGTACCGCTCAGACGATGAGGCTAAAGAGATAATAGACATGGCAAGGAAGATCGAAGGTTGTGCGCGTCACATTTCCGTGCACGCAGCCGGAGTTGTTATTTCGCCATCAAAGCTTACCGACTTTACCCCACTGCAGTACGATACAAAGGGGGAACAAAAACTAATTACCCAGTATGACATGCATGGTGTTGAAGATGCAGGTCTGCTTAAATTCGACTTTTTGGGTTTGAAAAACCTTTCTATTCTCGCTGATGCGGTTGAGAGAGTAAAAGTTTACAAAAAAATTGACATAGATATTGAACGTATCCCTCTTGATGACCCTAAAACTTTTTCTATTTTAGCGAAGGGAGAAACGGTGGGGCTATTTCAGCTAAACGGTTCTGGTATGACGCGCTTTTTGAAAGAGCTGAAGCCGTCAACCATCCACGATATCAATGCCATGGTTGCGCTCTATCGACCTGGACCGATGGAATCAATTCCCCAGTACATTGAGAGAAAACACAATCCTCGTTTAGTTACGTATTTAGATGAGCGCCTAAAACCAATCCTCGAACAGTCTTACGGAGTAATAACCTATCAAGACGACGTCATGCTTATAGCTATTCACCTCGCTGGTTACTCTTGGCTCGAGGCTGATAAATTGCGTAAGGCAATGGGTAAAAAAATTCCAAAGGAAATGGAGGCTCAAAAGGAAAAGCTTCATGAAGGCTTTCTTAAAAATGGCTTAAGCAAAGAACTTACAGAGAAATTATGGAAGCTCATTGAGCCGTTTGCTGCGTACGGTTTTAACAAGGCCCACGCTGCAAGCTACGGCCGTGTTGCGTATCAAACCGCATACATGAAGGCGAACTTCCCTGCAATATACATGTCAGCCGTTTTGACTGCTGATTCAGGAGACACGGAGAAAATTAGTGAAATTATCGGTGAATGTAAGCGAATGAATATAAACGTGCTTCCTCCTGATATAAATTACAGCTTCGAGGGCTTCACGGTTGTTGAGGAAGATGGAAGTGAACACATTCGTTTCGGATTAACCACCATTAAAAACTTTGGTGAAGGCATCGCACATTCTATCATTGGAGAAAGAAACAAGAATGGACACTTCAAATCGCTTGCGGATTTTCTTAAGCGCATTGGAGACAGAAACCTAAACAAGAAATCACTAGAGTCTCTTATAAAAACCGGAGCTCTTGATTCATTCGGACAGCGTTCTGCAATGCTCGCTCACTTAGACCACTTGCTTACCTACAACAAAGAAGCAACCCGTACACCTGAAAACCAAGATTCTCTCTTTGCGGGCTTTGACGACACAATGGAAGAGATTAAACTACCCAAAGCAGAACCGCTAACAGATAAAGAGCGCCTTCAGTGGGAAAAGGAACTACTTGGTTTATATGTAAGTGGTCATCCACTTGATGCATTTTCATCTGTGTTTGAAAAACAGACATCAGGTATCGATAAGCTGGGAGGAGCACACGAGGGAGTTTCGTTTATTATTCCCGGAATAATTGCAGAAACAAAACCCATTATGACAAAAAAGGGCAAACGAATGATGTTTGTTACTATTGCCGACTATACCGGATCGATTGAAGGGGTAGTATTTCCAGAAACACTTGAAGAGTATACCGACCTGCTTATTCCAGATACCTGCGTTGCTGTTAAAGGGAAGTTTTCAAAAAGGAACGGAACTCCAAGTATCATCATTGAGAAAATCAAACTCCTCGAAGAAGTTTCAAACAAAAAAACCGCTTAAAGCGGTTTTTTTGTTTTTGGATTAAGATTGGATTAAGAATTAAGAGCACTTACGAGCGAAAGTTGTGTCGCAGTATATGCATCGTTGTATGTCATATTTACTGCTCGAAGAAGTTGAGTGATAAGACTTTCAAGTTGTACGTCACTCCACTGTGAGTATAGTGCAACTAATTCAGGATCTGCATTAGCGTATGTTCCCTCTACTCTGTCTCTATAGACTGCATCGAGGCTTGATACGACATGAGCCATGTATTCTGAAAATAGCACATGCTCTGCTCGGAGCGTTCTGATAATTGAAAACACAAGTCCATTATCTCTTACTGCTATTCCACTAAGGAGAGCGTTCACGTCATAGGTATCAGAATGAGATGCATCATTGTTTACAACTGTTTTATTCTGTTCCTCAGCTATTCGTCTTTGTGGAGGTGTTGTATTTTCATACTTCATGTGATGAGGTAATTCTCCATAGCTTGGTGGACGTGTTGCGGTAATATGCTCTTCAGTATCCATAGGCACATTTCCGTGGTTTTGTTGTGTATTATTTTGTGAGTTTGCTCCAAATGATGAAAGTAGTGGATGAATATTATCTTGTTGCATCATCATCTGGTTTGATCTGTTCGGAGATACGGTAGGACGTGCGATTTTCCGTGCCATTGCGTAGGCAATAACTCCACTTAGTATGATTGCTGATAGTACAACAAGCATTGTTTTTGCCGTTGGTCCCAAACCAGTATACGGAATAGAGCTAAGATACACGAAGGCAAAATTATCTTCTACTTCTTCCTGTGGAACAAATTTCTTTAGAAGAAGCACGTTTGGTGGAGTTGGACCTCCTCCTCCACAACCACCAATACATCCACCGCCACCTGAAGTAACTATTGTTTTACATTCCTTTGTAATACTTTCTGTTCCTGATGTAACTTCTATGGTTGCTGTTTTTGTACCTGTTGTTGTATACGAAGTGTTAACTGATTCGGTTGTTTTTCCGTTTACTCCATCTCCGCTCCAGTTATATATATATCCACCTACTCCACCTACTGCATTTGCACTGAAAGTTACTAAAGCACCAACACCAACACTGCTATCACTTACTTCACAAACCGCGTCAAAAGGTGAACCTCCTGTTCCACCGATGACCTCAACAGTACATTCACGTGTTACTGTTTCGCCATCTGATGTAATAGTAATTGTTCCCTTTTTTGTACCAGTTGTTCCATACTGTTTTACAAGTGTTGAAGAAGTACCAGACAGAGAATCATCTCCGCTCCATGAATATGTGTAACCTCCATTTCCTCCAGTTGCAAACGCACTCCATGTTACTGGTTCATTAACCAACACTGATGCTGGGTCTGCTTCACAGAGCCCAGAGAGAGATGGAGTGGGTTCACTGATAATCACACTACATTCATTCTCTACTGTTTTATCTCCTGATTTAACCGTAACTGTTGATGTTTTTATTCCTGAAGTAGAATATGACTTCATAATAGAACTACTTGTACCACTGAGTCCATCACTTCCACTCCATGAGTAGGTAAAGTTTCCGGTTCCTCCGGTTGCGTATGCAGTCCAAGTTACTGGTTCACCTTTAAGTGCTTTAGCTGGATCTGCTTCACAGATTGCGTTAACTGGCGGTGTTTCAACAGTGACTAGATCAATCGCGGCACAGACCGGACTTAAGCTGTTTGCGGTACCATCATCGTTCACCATGCCGTATGTAACAGCATGTCGAGCATATACTTCAGTTACAGGATGTGTGATAACCAAGTTTGAATTTACAGTTTGCGCAATAGATGAATAGTTAGTTAGGAAAGGATCTGGAACATCGTCAATGACACCAGAATTTGTAACTGTATTTCCTTGAGCCAACTCTAAGTACCACTGCTCTCTGATTTGTGTGTTGTTTCTTCGTCCGTGAAATCCATCAAATGAAGCAAGTTGAATTGAGTACTCACCTGGGTTAAGCGATACTGAAATCGGTCCGTCAAACGTATCATTAGCTGTTAGGTCTGTACGAAGACGCTTTGTGAAATCAACTATAACTCTGTTTTCTGCTGGTTGAAAAGGACATGTTTCTACAACTGGTACTTCATTTATTAACATTGAACACTCTACCGTTACTTTTTCTGTTCCGGATGTAACAAGTACGCTAGCATTCTTTCCACCGATTGTATTATAGGTTTTGACAATAGAACTACTTGTTCCACTGAGTCCATCACTTCCACTCCATGAGTAGGTAAAGTTTCCTGTTCCTCCGGTTGCGTATGCAGTCCAAGTTACTGGTTCACCAACTAGTGCACTTGAAGGATCTGCTTCACAGATAAGATTTACTGGAGGGTTACACTCTTTAGTTTGTGTTACTGTTACGGTATTGCTGGTAATCCAAGTAGAAGGTGTTGCGGTATGAAGGGTTGCACCTGAAAGCTCTCGGGAAGTTATTCGTCCTTTATTCGTTAATTCACGAACACCACAGGACATATCCTTTACCCTAACCGTAATGCTTGCCCAACCTTCTTCAAATGACGATAGCGTACGTGCATTGAAGTTAACGGTATGTGTGTCTGCATCATATAGTGGAATAGTCTTTGAATATCCTGGGTATACGTTTGTTGAGGTATCAGCGCTCACAAATTCAAAATTTGAATTTAGTTTGTCCTGAATTCTCACTCCGTCTCCCGTACACTCCTCAGTACCATAGTTTCCAAAATTGAGTGTAAAAGTGATTTCATCACCCGAAACAACCGTGTCATCTGATACTGTTTTTGATATTTCCAATGTACAAGGTGTGTATACCGCTTCAGCTTTTAGAGGAGCTGAGAGTGAAAACACAGCTAGTAAAATGGTTGATAGTAAAAATATTTTTTTCATACGCTATTAGTTTGAGCTAAGTGGTTTTTTTGCAACCAACTCAGCGGTTAGGATAAAACGATCTTCTTCTCCTTTTAAATTATTACAAGTTGATAAAATGAGATAATACCCATCATCGCGAAGTTGAACATAATCTGACTCAACCGTTGCCTCTCTCACGGAAACAACTGAATACACGAATTCCGTACTTCCTGAATACACAGATATAACATCACGTGGCTTGAGATTCTCAATACCGTTGAATATTTTATAATTCTGGTTCCGAACAAACGGAAGAGAACTACTGTGTCCAAAAAGGAAAACTGTTCCCATTTCACCGAGTTGAGCAGATAATGGATATCTGACCGCCCCGTCTTGTAGCTCTCTTTCGAGAACCTCTATAGTTGTCGAGGTTGGGTTTCCAACTTCGATTCTACGCTCAAGCCTGGGAATGTAAAGCACTTGAGGATATTCCGGAATTTCTGTAACTACAGATCTATCCGTTATAACTGTTGTGTTGGAATTATTACTTTGTTGTAATTTCTCACTATCTACAGCCATTTCCTCGTTTGCTACAACATTCTTGAATGGAAGTATTCCTATTTCAAAAAGTACAATCAAAAAGGTAGCTAGTAATATAGCAAAATAAAGTATAAATACCCTTATGCCTACTGCATTTATCTCACCTTTCATACATACATGATACACTATATTTCTATCTTTGTCAATACACCTAATGTATTCTGCTCTTACCTCCCCTGTTTTGGTTTTGTGTCAAAGGTATTGACATAATCTATTTTGTATGATAAGGTTCAAATACATTATTTTATATGAATGCTATGAAAAACGAAACACAAAACAAAAGTGCTCGAAATCAATTTATTATCGGAATTGCAATATTGGTAATTTTGATAATCGGTGTTGGAGGAGTATTGCTCGTAAAGTCATCTGACACACTTTCTCAAGCTGTAGAAAGAAGTGTTGCTGCTATTACTAGTCTTTTTACTGGAAGTGAGGAATCACTTGAAGTAGTGCTTGATTCTCAGTCAATTACTAGTGGAGATGAGACTACTATTACATTCAATCACATCTCGCCATCAAGTACTGATGGAGCATACGCGGTCGCATTCGGTTGTACCACTGGTGCAGAATACTCAATTAGTCCGGATTCAGTATTCCTTACAGAAGAGAGTGAAGTTCGCTGTGGTTCATATTATAGAATTAAGGATGCAGAAATGCCACTTACTGCAAGTATCACTTCTTCTGTAAATGACGCTATACAGGTACCTGTATATGTAAGCTATTTTGACGGTAGTACTATTGTTGTTAGAGGAGAAAGCTTGCTAACAGTACAAAAAGTACTAGCAACAAACACAGATCAGAACCCAGAGAATTCTTCTACTACTGAAGAAAATACAAACACAGAACCAACTATCCCAACTAATTCACAAAGTAGCCAAACCACTACACCTACAGAAGAGCCTAGCGCAGGTTCACAAACAGAAGTTATTACTCAGATAAATACCACTTCAGAAACAAGCGCTCCTACTGGAGGAAATCCTGACCTAGTAGCAAAACTTCTTGATGTAGGAGTTCTTAACAAACTAACAAATGAGTATACCGCTACAAGCACGTATTCACGCTCTGATAGAATCGGTATACGCTTTGAAGTAATTAATGAAGGTGGAAGTCGAGCAAATAATTGGTATTTCAGTGCTATCCTTCCGACATATCCTGTATACATCTATACATCAGATACTCAGCAAGCACTCAATCCAGGAGAAAAAATTGAATTTACTATTGGCTTTGACCAAGTAACCGCAGGTGACAAGACAGTAACCATAAATGTTGATCCTGGAAAACAGGTTAACGGTGACAACTTCGATAACAATCAAATTATCGTAAACCTTGAAACACAAAACTAATTAACGCACAATAAAAAAACCTGGCCCTTCAAAGGGCAGGTTTTTTTATTACTAAATATCTATAGTAGCGAGCTTGGCGTTATCTTGAATAAATGATTTTCTTGAAGCTACATCCGTACCCATTAATATATCGAATACCTTATCTGCTTCCTGAGCATCATCGACGGTAACCTGTTTTAGTATTCTTCGTTCAGGATCCATCGTTGTTTCCCACAATTCTTCAGGGTTCATTTCTCCAAGACCCTTGTATCGTTGAATAGAAACTTTAGGACCAGTGACCAAAACCTTCTTTTTACTTCTTTGTTCATTGTCATTGTCCTCTGAATCACCACCTTCTTCACTGTCGTCACTTTGATCAACTACCAAATTCTCTTTTTTAATATAAGCATCCTTGGCACTTTCTGTGTAAAAGTAATTTACGTCTTTTCCACGCTTAATTTTGTACAATGGCGGTTGGGCAATATAAACAAAACCTCCATCAATCAAAGGCTTAAAGTAGCGATAGAAAAGGGTGAGAAGAAGCGTACGAATGTGCGCTCCATCGACATCGGCGTCAGTTGCGATAATTATTTTATGATATCGAAGTCTCGTGATATCAAAGACATCACCAATAGCCGTACCAAACGCAATGACAAGAGCTTTTATTTCTGTGTGCGAGAGCATCTTGTCGAGACGTGCGCGCTCAACATTGAGTATTTTTCCACGCAACGGCATGATTGCCTGTGTGCGACGGTCTCTTCCCTGTTTTGCGGAACCACCAGCAGAATCTCCCTCTACGATAAATATCTCTGAGTCTTCTGCTTTTCTTGTTTGGCAATCAGCCAGCTTTCCCGGTAGAGTGATACCTTCAAGTGCCCCTTTTCGAAGTACGTTGTCCTTTGCAGCCTTTGCCGCCTTTCGGGCACGCATTGCAAGAAGAGACTTTTGAATCATTGCACGAGCATCATCTGGATTTTCCTCGAGGAACATTGAGAATGTCTCCCCAAATACCGCCTCTACAGCACTTCGGGCCTCAACACTTCCCAGCTTCCCTTTTGTTTGACCCTCAAACTGAACATCACGAAGTTTAACCGAAACTACAGCAGTCAACCCTTCGAGCACGTCGTCTCCAGTAAAAGCCTCGTCTCCCGCTTTAATAAGGTTATTCTTTTTTGAATACGCGTTTATAGTTCGGGTTAAAGCAGTCTTAAATCCGGTTAAATGTGTTCCTCCTTCAGCGTTGTAGATATTGTTTGCGAACGCCATTATTCGGGAAGATATGTCGTCAGCATATTGCATTGCTATTTCTACCGAAACAACATTGTCATCAATATTTTCCTTTTCTGTATAGTATATGTTTTTGTGTACCTTTTTGAACGATTCATTGTAAAACTTAACCATCGACTGCAAACCACCTTCAAAATAAAATGTCATTGAAGGGACATCGAGAGCTCGTTCGCGCATATAAAAACAATCTTTGTTCTTTTCTGCGTCTACGTGCTCTCGTGCATCGATAACAGTAACGCGCATGCCTTTCACCAAGTATGCCTGTTGTCGTACATGGTTTACGAGCCAATTCCAGCTATATTTAATCTCTTTAAATATTTCGATATCCGGCTCAAAAGTAACAATAGTACCGTGCTTGTCTGATGAACCAATTTTCTTTACGTCAGCTTTCTTTTTACCTTGAGAATATTCTTGAATATACTGACCGCCATCTCGATGTACTTCTACGCCGGTATAAATTGAGAGTGCGTTTACTACAGAAGCACCTACACCGTGCAATCCTCCTGATACTTTATACCCATCACCTCCAAACTTTCCTCCAGCGTGCAGTGTTGTCATGATAGTTTCCAAGGCGGAAACTTTAGTCTTTGAATGCTTATCTACTGGGATACCTCGTCCATTGTCTACGACACGAACTCTATTGTTAGGCAAAAGAGCGATTTCAATATCATCAGCAAAACCACCCATCGCCTCATCTCGTCCGTTATCAAAAATCTCTCTGATCAATGTATGGAGACCGTCTTGTCCGGTAGTTCCGATATACATTCCCGGTCGCTTTCGTACAGGATCCAGACCCTCGAGAACTGTAATATCATCAGCTCCGTACCCTCCTTTTTTTACCTTTTTTACTTCGTCATTTGCCATGAAATGTATTTATTTTTTGAAATTGTTCTCAGTAGTATAGCAAAAAAAACCTTTTTTTGCACTATATTTGACCGATAGTAGCTTTTATCGTATTTCCCAATTCTCATTACGTATTGCCTCATATACCGCTTGCATTTGGAGCTCCACTTCAGCATCAGTTAAGGTTTCTGTAAATGACTGGAAGACAAGCCGAAAAGCAAGTGATACTTTTTCTATATCACCATTTTCATTCTTTTTTTGGTACACATCAAATAAAACAGGTCCCTCCACGCAAAGCTCCCTTGCCGAACCCTTGATTACTTCAATAGCCTTTTGTGGCTCAACCTCAGGAGGAGTAAAGATAGCTATATCGCGAATTATTCTCGGGTACGGCGAATACGGTTTAAATGTAGGAACCTCTGCAAATGTTCTTACATCATGTTCTCTACGCGGAAGAGTGTTTATAGAGGTTCGCAGGTCTGCAAGTGAGAACTGAATGAATGAGACAGTATCGTCTGTTTGGATTTTAGCTTTAAGATTCTCAAGGAGTCTTTCTTTTGAAAAAGGAAGTCCGAAAAACTCAATAAAAGTTTCCAGTGCTCGCTCTATATCATTTGCTTTTGAGAGAAGTTTTTTTGTTTTGTAACCAACCGCTATTGCAACCTGTATATCTTCGGAGTCTTTAGAAAACGTGGTTCCTATTTCAAACATACGCACAGGCTCGTGGTCAAAAAGCACGTGGTTCAGGTTTTGTTTTACCAAAGGAGTTAAACCGTCCACAAGAGAATTACGAACAAACGTTTTATCGCTTGCGTATGATTTTAATACATTACAATCGCCCTTTTCGCCAAACACCCTGCCGTAATGCTCGAAGTATCCAAGTTCTTGCAACTTTTCCTTCAAGAAAATAGTAAGTGAGTACAAGTCAGAAACACTGTCATTACAATCACTCAAATCTACGTCATCAATCGGTAAATCATTTACACCTTTTATACGCATCACCTCCTCCGTAATATCTACCCACGAAAGAATGTCTTTTCTAAACGGAGGCGGAGTAACATAGTACTCGTCCTTATTTTTTTCGAATGCGAATCGAAGTGAAGTAAAAATTGCTTCCAAGTCATTTTCAGATACCGGTATGCCTATTTTATTTTCTACCATGCTTTTGGTGATTGTAATAGGATTTAAAACAGCATTAGACGAACCATATTCATACGTAAAGCCTACTTCTGTTGCAGATGAGCCTGCAATATCTTTTATCAGCTGGATAGCTAATCTTTTCCCTACCGGAGCGAGTGCAGAGGTAACATTGTTTTCAAAGCGCTTCGATGAATCAGTTTGTACACCAACAGCTTGTGACATGGTTCGGACATACGTAGAAAGAAATGACGCAGATTCAATGAGTATATTTTTTGTTTCTTTCGTGACTCCTGCTCTTGCTCCTCCTTTAATACCCGCCAAAGACAGCACCCCTTCATCATCGGCTACTACAATACTATTTGAGTGTAATGTAATCTCTTTATTATCAAGTGTCGTAAAAGTTTCTTCAGGTTTTGCATAGCGAACACGCACAGAACCCACTACTTTATCCGCATCAAATACGTGAAGAGGTTGTCCAATATCAAATAGAATATAGTTCACCGCATCCACTATTGGAGAAATACTTTTTTGTCCTATCGTCGTGAGGGCTTTTTTCATCCATGGAGGTGTTTCCTCTTGTCTTAGATTATTTACCGAAACCAAAGAGAAAAACAGTACGTCCTCTACAAGAACCTCACAATCAGGTACGGAGAGTGTTTCTTTGTACTTAGCGAGCTCAAGTGTTTTGTCTCGATACGGCAAACCGGTAATTGCCGCTATTTCATACGCTAGGCCTCGATGAGAAAGTGCATAACACATACGGTCAGGTAGTATAGAAACATCCAGAAGATAGTCAGAGGAAACTTCTTCAACTCCATCAACCTCTGCTAATTTCAAAGTAATTACCTGAACAAGCTCCTCAAGTGGAGGTAGCGGAGAATCAATATAAGACTGTAACCAATTATAAGAAAATTTCATTTTAAAACTGTTTCAAAAATCTGATATCACCATCGAAGAACATGCGTATGTCAGGGATTCCGAACAAAAGCATTGCTATTCTCTCAACCCCTATACCAAAAGCAAAACCACTCCACTCTTCTGGATCAATACCTCCATTTTTAAGAACCGCTGGATGAACAAGTCCCGCACCCATCACCTCAACCCATGCACCATTTTTAATGTTAGGACTCGACATATCAACCTCGATTGAGGGCTCAGTAAAAGGAAAATAACTTGGTCTAAAACGAAGCTTTACCTCTTCAGAAAAAAGAGTCTTGAAAAGTTTTTCAAGTACACCTTTTAGTTGTGTAAGTGTAACCTGTTTGTTTATATAAAGTGCTTCTATTTGATGGAATTGCACTTCATGAGTCATGTCTGTTGCTTCGTTACGAAACACTCTTCCCGGGATTACAACTGCAAGAGGAGGGGCATTTTTTTCCATATAGCGTACCTGCATAGCGCTGGTTTGAGTTCGAAGAACTGTTTTGTTCTCGAACCAAAACGTATCCTGCATGTCTCGAGACGGATGATCAAAAGGAATATTCACCGCATCGAAGTTGTAATATTCAGTTTCTCGTTCAGGACCAAGCGCGACACCAAAACCAAGCTCAGAAAGTATTGAAACTATTCTATTTGAAACATAAGTCAGTGGATGTACGTGCTCCCGTTTATTTTCGTGCATACAAGCATTATACGAAAAAACACCACAATCACAAATAAATTCATTTCTTACCAAAATCGGAATCCACCTTTTCTAGACATTCTTACGTCGGGTTAGTAATTGCACTTTAGAGGAAATTTACGTAGGTAAGGGGTGTACCGATATATCGGTACACCCCCAGTGATTTTTAGTCCGCGCCTCTACACACGGCGGTCTATGACCTTTGAAAGTGAGCCAGCCTGAGAGGCTAACTGACGGGCTACCTACAATGCAAAACCGCTCGTATGTATCCCCATACATACTCGCCTCTACAAACTGAGCGGTCTATGACCTTTGAAAGTGAGCCACCTGTCAGGCTCGAACTGACGACCTACGGTTTACAAAACCGTTGCTCTACCAACTGAGCTAAGGTGGCGTTATTACCATTACGGCAAACAAATTCTACTATGTACCTCCATCTTCATGCAACGGTTTTGATACAAAACCGCTCAAAAGCATAACATGCTCTCTCGCCTCCACCAACTGAGCTAAGGTGGCACTCCATTACAACAAACAAATTCTACTATGTACCTCCATCTTCATGCAACGACTTTGTACAAAACCGCTCGAAAGCATAACATGCTCTCTCGCCTCCACCAACTGAGCTAAGGTGGCGTTATTACCATTACGACAAACAAATTCTACTATGTACTTTATCCTACTCTTCTACCTCTATCTGCAACCGTGAAATTCTACCACAGGTGTTTTAAAATTTCTACTCTTGGCGCGGGAGTGATTTTTTATAGTCATGCACATCCTGCAAAAAGCTTGATGCAGAACCTCTATTGTGTCGCAAAACCCTTTTACCTCGAATTAAATCAAGAAGCCACACCAACATACTTTCAAGTGCTCTTTCTACGGCATGGATACTTCTCTCAAGCGCACGAGCTAAAAATGCCGTAACGGTCTTTGAAACATTGCGGTACGTTCGTATAAAAACCCTAAAGGTTTTTGAAAGAATACGGTATGTTACCGTATCAATACTATCTCTAACACGATAAAAAAACCGATTTTCACGTTTTTTTTCTAGAAAAGAAATTGCGAGCAGAATTAGTATGAGTGAGAGTGCTGTGTAGAAGACAATTGTCATATTACACTGAGAGGCGCACGAATTTGGTTATAGCTATTTTTTCACCAAATTTTTGTGTACCTGCTTCGATTAACCCCTGCACTGTCATGTCTGGATTTTTTATCAGCGGTTGGAGAAGTAGTATCTTGTCTTTAAAATACGCATCCACCTTTCCTGAGAGTACTTTTTCCTGAATATCTTTTGGCTTATCTTCAACCTCCTTCTTAAATACCTCCTCCGCAGTCTTTAGTGCATTTTCAGGAATTTCATCTTTTGAAATATACTCTGGGTTCATTGCGGTTACTTGCATCGCAATGTCATATGCCATTTGCTTGAAATCCTCGTTATTAGCTACAAAGTCTGTCTCACAAGAAAGAATAACCATCCCTGCTACAGAACCGTTTGAATGAAGATATGAACCAATAGCTCCTGCTCCAAGCTCACGGTCAGACTTCTTAGCAGCTATTTCACCACTTTTCTTTTTTAGTACAACAAGTGCTTTTTCGATGTCACCTTCGACTTCTTCCAAAGCTTTCTTACATTGCATAATTGAGACGCCTGTTTTATCTCTCAATTCTTTTACTTGTTCAGTGGTAATCATTATATTTATATATAATTAGCTAATAACAAAAAACTACAATAAAAAGCAATGCTATTACGCAATGCTTTTCTTTCCGCGTAGGTATGCCTCAACCATGTGGTTGATGAAGAATTTAATACTTTCCTTTGAAGTATCGTTACCGACTACCGGGTAATCAATAACTGAAAGATCACAGTCAGAACTTACATATCCGAGAATTGGAACCTTTTTTTGTAGCGCTTCAGCAACAGCAATGTATTCTTTCTTTGAGTCAACAACAACCATAGCATCTGGTGCTTTCTTCAGTGAAGTAATACCAGAAAAACGCTTTTCAAGCTCTTCCATTTCACGCTTAATCAAAAGCTGTTCTTTCTTTGTGTATCGTGCTAATTCTCCCTTTTCGCTCTGATCACGAAGTGACTCAAGTAAGTTAACTCTCTTTTTTATTTCAGAGAAGTTGGTCAAACTTCCTCCAATCCAACGTCCTGCACAAAATGGCATGTCGAGAACCTCGCCAGCATAGCGAATTGCTTCTCTTGCTTCATTTTTACTTGCAACAAAAAGTACTACCTTGTTTTCAGCTCCAAGCTTTTCCATAAACTTTTCCGCTTCATCAAAAAGTACTGCTGTCTTCTCTAGATTGAAAACTTCTGTTTTATTTTTCTGTCCGTAGATGTACGGAGCAACTGAAGGGTGTCGTCGTGCTTTAGACAAACCAAAGTGAGCGCCTGCCTTAAACATGCCTTCAATTTTCCCTTCTGTAGTATTGGTTTTTTCCATATCGCGACAGTTTATCAGATTGTGTCAAATCTTGCAATAGCCCTGTGTGAGCTATGTTATTCCTCACTTTCTACACCTTCTACCTCATGCTGTGCATCTTGTAATGCCTGCAACATGGTATCCAAATCACCGTTTAAAATCCCTTCATAATTATGCCATGATTGCTTGATTCGATGGTCGGTGATGCGGTCTTGGAGTGAGTTATATGTTCGGATTTTCTCCGATCGGTCACCAGTACCTATCTGCTTCTTTCTGTTTTCTGCGTAACTCGCATCCTCCTCTTCTCTTCTCGCTTCTTCAAGTTTTGCAATAAGAACAGACATGGCTTTTTCTCTGTTTTTTAGCTGACTTCGCTCAGAAGTACAACGGACGTCAATACCAGTCGGCTTGTGTATCAACCGAACCGCTGTTTCTACCTTGTTTACATTTTGCCCTCCTGCGCCTCCAGACCGAGAAAACTCCATTTCAATATCTGCAGGATTTATTTCAACTTTTGAATATTTTCTGATAGGAAGAATAGCCACGGAAGCAGTGGATGTATGTATTCTTCCAGACTTTTCTGTCGCAGGAACACGCTGTACTCTGTGTACGCCTGTTTCAAAACGTAGTAATTCAAAACATTTTTCTCCACTTATTTCAATGGATGCCTCCTTGTATCCACCAAGCGAGCTTTCAGACTTATGAATCGGTCTTACAGACCAGGCTTTTTTCTCCGCATACAGTGTGTACATTTCAGCAAGTTGCTCAGCGAAAATAGCTGCCTCTTCTCCACCGGCTCCTGCACGCACCTCGAGAATAAGCGTATTAGGAAACTCTCTATCCTGTGCCTCTTCTGCTTGGATAATTTCTTTTATCTGCTCCAAAAGTAAGCTTCGCTGAGATTCAATCTCTTCTATCTCACCTCGAGCAAGCTCAACAAAAGAAGTATCATTCTTTGAAAGCTCTGTTAGTTCATTCACCTTCCAGCCAAGGCGTTCAAACTCACTCGCAAGATACGATGTTTTAGGATTTTCTTTATACTGTTCTATATTTTCTTCTATCATAGTAAGTGCAACAAAACCCGCTCTTTAAAACGGGTTTTGTATTAAAAAGGTCATTATTTTTTTGAACCTTTTGCAGCTGCAGCTCGTGCCTTGAATTTCTCTACTCGTCCTGCTGTGTCAATCACTTTATCAGTACCAGTATAAAATGGATGCGAAGCTGATGAAATTTCAACCTCATAGAGAGGATACTCCTTTCCATCAGTCCATTTGTCCTTTTGCTCTGTTTTAACTGTTGAACAGATCAAAAACCGCTCTCCGCTGGAGTTATCTTTAAAAATTACCGGTCCATAGTTTTTTGGATGTATTTCTTTCTTCATGACTCAGAACTATAGCATAATCCAGTTTTAGAGGCAATACCCTGCCTAAAACCCAAACATAGAGCAGAATACATTAGAAGTTTTCTAGTGGGTCAATCATATTTTCCTGAATATCTTGCGCTTTTCTCATAACCTGGTCTCCATAGAATGCATTCTGGGGTTTATTCCAGTTTCCTCCCGCATAGTATCGTAGTGCTGCTTCTCTTTCAGCACTATACCCTCCTTCTCCTGCACCCAAATCAGTTAAAAAGAGAGTTGTTGCGGTGATAGCATCTTCAGGATCCCATGGGTTTGGGGGGTTATTACCGGTAACTTGAGCAATACGCTTTTTGTACATCATCCATGTAGACGGAATAAACTGCGATGGACCCATTGCTCCACCCCAGCCATTACCCCACGGACAAGACAAAGGCATAGTGTCCGGGTTCAACCCAAGCTCTCCCACAATTTCAAGATATGGCTCTTGGTCACGAGACGGCTTCATGATTTCTCTCCAACTTTTACTAGGCGGGTCACCTGCACGGTTACATGTTCCTACATTTTCTCCAAGGTTTGTTTCTTGAGTTAGGATAGCGAGAATAAGTGCAGAACGAACACCGGTTTTTGCAGATGCGCCATTTGCGTAGCGAAGTGCGTCTCCAAATGGTATCGCCGCGGTATCACGGAGTGCGAACAATGCACTTCTAATTTGGGCCGCTCTACGCTCCTGTTGTGCTACGTACTCTGCCTGTGTTTGTTCGCTATTTTTACTAACAGCTAGTAACTGCTGCTTTTCCCTTTCATTTCTTTCGATACTTCTCCGCTCTTCTTCAATAACGGCACGAGCATCGATCTCTGCTCTTCGCTTTTGATCGAGCGCCTCGCGCTCTTCTTCTGTTTCGAGGCGTAAATCTCGTATTTCGACGAACAAAGCATTCAAGGAAGATTTAATGGAGCTATATGAATCAACATCTGACAAGAACTCCGAAAGGTCCTGTTTTGAGAGCATTATTTCCACCAATGAGTAGGAGTCTATTTCCTGTGTTTTTCGTATTAAATCCGCAAGCGAATCCTTCCCAATCTCAAGCCGCTCATCCAGGTTAGTGATCTGTCTTGTTTTTGAATCAATGTCGCTACCCAAAGACTCAATGGCGATATTTTTACTTCTAATACTTAGTCTCGACTTGTTAATCTGCGCGGTGAGTATATCGATATCTCTTTCTATCGACTGTGACTCCCTGCGTCTATCATCGAGAACTTTTTGTTCCAGCTCTATAGCACGCTCCAAGTTTGCAAGCTCTGCGCGTAGCTCTTGCTCACGAAGTGCGACATTCACCTCATCGACACTTTGGGCGTGGAGAAAAACTCCGTTAGAGACAGAGAAAAATATCACCGTAAGAACAAAAACAGACCACCGCGTCATTTTCATTCGCGAAAGGTTCTCTCTGTTTGATTGTCTTGTTTCATTTTGTATACGATATCGAAGCATAGTGCTTGATACTCAGTATACCGTTTATTTAGAATCTGTTGAAGCCCCTTCTGTTGACTCTTCCTCTTTCTTACCTTTCTTTTCGACTTCAATCTTTGTTAGGTCTACTGCAGGAGTTTCTTCTTCTACTTCTTCATTTGCAGGTTCAGCAAGCGCCACCACGTCTGCGGGTTCTGCCATTACTTCAATACCTGCAGGTACCTTCAAATCTTTTATGTGAATTTGCGCATCAAAATCTGCAAGTACGGAGATATCCACATCAATTGAGTGAATAAGGTCCTTTGGAAGAGCCTCTATTTCAACTTCATACATTACCTTAACCAAGTTTCCTCCCAAATCCTTTACTGCAGGAGAAACTCCGATAAAGTTTAGCGGTATAGATACGCTTACTTTCTTGCCCTTTTCAAGCGCATAAAAGTCTACGTGTATAATTCTGTCCAAAATAGGATCAACCTGAATATCCTTTACTAGCGCCTCAATAGTGTGGTCTTGGCCCTTTAGAGTAATAACAGTAGATTCTCCCACCTCTCGGTAGAGCTTAATAAAGTCTATTTCGTCCACTGCGATAGGAGTAGCTTTTTCCTTTCGTCCATAAAAAACTGCAGGTATCTTACCTCCTGTGCGAACAGCGTCATTTTTGACTGACCCGTCTCGTGTAGTGATTTCTAATGTATGCATAGTGATTAGTAGTATACAAGAAGATGTTTTTTTGTCAAAATGCTACTTATTTTACCAACAAACAGGGTATGGTGCTCTGTTTGGATTCCATTTATTAGAATCGTCACATGACCCACCCGAAAAAGTTGGTGCGGGATCATGCCTCCTATTTGTTGCTTGGAGAGTAGTAGTTCTTTCAAGTTCAGATGTACCTCCATGATAAAAATAATTGGGATAATTTGGCTGAATATAGGTAAAAGGACGAACGTCAAAGGTTTCTGCTGACATAAGACTCCAAAGTGAATAGTCTGTGCCGTTTGATTGGTAAACATAGCATCTGCTTGAACTAGGATCATTACCCCTACTTGGATCAAGAGGTAATTCTGTATAGAATTCTGGAGTCAGTAAAGGTATATATGAATTAGCTCCAGATGTTGTTTTAGCCCCTGGTCCACAAGAATAAAATTTTGCCGGACTTTGGTTTCCGTTAGAAAATGAGCATTTTTGTGTAGGCTGATGTGTACCAGAGATCATGCATGTTGAAGGATACTGATCGTGGTTATTCCGGTAAATTTCTAGAGCTCTTTGCATTTGAGCTAAGTCAGACAAACGAACAGAATCCCGAGCCTTCGCTCGTGCAGTGTTCAAACTCGAAAGCACCACAGACGAAAGAACTCCGATGATTGATATAACAACCAAAAGCTCTATGAGCGTAAAACCTTTTGATGTGTTTCTAATTTTGAGCATTGTTTTGTTGTTGAAGTCTTAACTGTGTAATTTGCAAATCAATATTGCTCAACTGTCGCTCTCTTTTAGAGACATCATTATTCATTACCAAAAATACGCTCAGTAGGATAAATATTATTGAACTCGCAAGCATAAACGCATTTGCTCCTTTTTCTGTTTTTATCAACCCACTTGATATAAGCAGGTCAATAATCGGTCCGCGCTTTGGACCTCTAGATTGAAGACGACTTGCTACAAGTCCCTCTCCATAACTTTGTGATTCTTCAAACTCTACATCAGGCATATTAATGAGAAATGTGTTTCGCTATATACTCTTTCGTTCCTCCAATCTTTTTACCAGGATTAAAAATATTTTGTGGGTCTAAAATTTCCTTTATCTGCTTAAAGATAGCATACACAGCCGTACCGTACATTTGCTCAAGATAAGGAGTTCTCATTATGCCATCGTTATGCTCTGCGGTTATAGTGCCCTCGTATTCTTTTATGAGCGTATTTACCTTATCAGCCACAAGCAAAATCTTGTCTTTCTCACTTTGTTTTGAAAGATCCATAAGTGGAATAATATGAAAGTTCCCACTTCCGGCATGTCCGGCGATATTCGCGACAATATGATGCTCTTTAAGTATTTTCAGAAGTTTAGGGAGAAATTCTGGCATCTTGTCCGGAAGTACACAAAAATCATCTATAAACGGAGCGGTTCGTTTGCCACTTACGTGCTTTCGAAGTAATGCAAAACTTTCTCTTCTCATTACCCAATACTTTTCTGCCTCCTTCTCAGAGCGTAACACTCTACTGATAACCGGTAGATGCTCGATGTCTTTGAGTATTTCCTTTTCCTTTCTATCAAGCTCTTCCTCCGTATCTTCCGCGAGCTGCACAAGGATGATAAGTTTTGGCAGACGAAGCATTCGAATACCGATAAGAGCCTCAGGCCAGAAGTTAAAAGCGAATTTTAGAAAAGGCACGCCTACTTTCTGTGCAATTTCAGGCATAAAACGCAAACCGAGTTTCAGAGTCGCATCATCAAAAGTTTCCAAGCTCTCTGGCTTATGGGGCAAAATATGATTAACAACATTTGGTAAATGTTTCCAATTTTTGAAAAAAAGCGCGACAAGCCTCTTGTGGTTTTTCTTTTTTACGAGAGTAACCTTTGCTTTAGTAAGCACGCCAAGAGTTCCTTGTGAACCGACAAATAGCTGAGTAAGGTCAAACACTCCCTTTTCTCTATCCCAAACTCTCCACAGAGCATATCCGGCGGAGTTTTTAGCTGTTTTTGGTTTAGCTTGTTTAACAACATCATAATTTGAATCAAGCAAATGAAAAACCTTTCGATATATTTCCCCTTCGAAATTATTCATTTCCATTTTGCCCTTTAGCTCGTCATTTGAAAGAGGTGCAAATGTGTGTCCCTCGCCATCTGCAAGAACCATAGAAATTTCAGAAACATGGTCTCTGGTTTGTCCGTAGCGTAGCGTCATCTCACCTCCTGAGTTGTTCATTATCATACCTCCGAGGGCGCAGAGTGATTTAGACGCGGGAAAAGAAGGTAAAACAATATCACTCGCGTCAGTTTCTTTTTCAAAATCACGGTAGTACACACCTGGCTCTACCTCCCCGATGAGCTTTTCACTGTCTACAGAAAAATGGTTGAAATACTTTGTGAAGCCGAGAATGATTGACTCATTCAAAGGACCGCCTGTCATGTCAGTACCCGCTCCGCGTCCGGTAATAGAGAGATTTGGAAACTCACGCTTATGCTCAGAAACAAACCGAACAATCTTTTTCACATCCTCGGTATCTTTTGGATACACCACTACCTCCGGAGTAACCTTAAATATACTTGTATCAATACTATGCGTTTGCAGAGTTTCGTTGTCTGTGTGAATATCACCAGAAACCAAGCTCGAAAGCTCTTTTGAAATATTCATATCCCTATATTTTAACATACAGAAAATTTCTCTGTGTTATACTATGTGTATTATACATAACTGGATTACATAATGGATCAACAATTAGACTTTCTTGCAATCGGTGACATGGTTACCGACGCATTTATAAAATTATCAGAAGCACACCTTGAGGAAAAAGGAGGCAAGGTAGACCTTTGTATGAGTTTTGGTGACAAACTACCATTTGACTCAGTAAAAGTGGTTCCTGCTGTCGGAAACAGCCCAAACGCCGCAGTTTCTGCTCACCGTCTTGGTTTGAAGTCTGCAATTCTTACAAACATCGGAGATGATGGATATGGAAAAGAAATGCTTGAAGCACTTAAAGCGGGAGGTATCCAAACAGACTATGTTCGAGTTCACGAAGGTCAAGGATCAAACTACCACTACGTACTTCGATATAAAGCAGAGCGAACAATACTTGTAAAGCACTATGAGTATGAATACACGATGCCCGATATTACTCCGGGACCGAAATGGCTCTATCTTTCTTCACTCGCTGAAAACTCACTTCCCTATCACATGGAAATTGCAGACTACCTTGACCGCCATCCAGAAACGAAACTCGCATTCCAACCAGGAACATTTCAGATGAAGCTCGGATACGAGACACTTAAACGACTATACGAAAAGTCTGAGGTATTTTTCTGTAACAAAGAAGAAGCTCAAAAAATTACAGGAAACAACTCAACTGATATCATAGAGCTCCTTAAATCAGTTCGAGGCCTTGGACCGAAAATCGCCGTTATTACTGACGGGCCAAACGGCGCGCATACGTATGACGGAACCGAGGTTTGGTACTGCCCAATGTACCCCGACCCAGCTCCACCAGTAGACAGAACAGGTGCGGGAGATTCATTTTCTTCAACATTCACTGTTGCTCTAATACTTGGAAAGTCACTAAAAGAGGCGCTCATGTGGGGGCCGATTAACTCAATGTCAGTTGTACAAAAAATAGGAGCTCAAGAAGGACTTCTTACCATCGAGCAACTTGAAAAGTTTCTTGCTGAAAAGCCAGCAGACTATGAAGCTAAAAAAATAGCGTAGACGGCACTAAAGCACCGACAAAGCTTAAAACCCAAATAAAAAATTCAATGCGCCACCCGGGTGGCGCATTGAATTTTTTTGTGAGACTCTTGAAAATTTTTATCAAGGTTAAACCTTGATAAGACATCAAATAGTAAACCCAAAAACAGAAGTTCTTAACGAGGTTTAACTTCGTTCAAAGGGATCTACTTTGGGTAACAATATCAAGGTTTAACCTTGATATTGTTCCAATACCGAAAACTACATAAAAGTGTGTTTAAGGAATTACTTTTTATTCAAGTAAATAGGAAAACGGATTTTTGTATGTGTACCAACATTCTCAATGGATTCGATTTGTATACTTCCATGCATATGTTCAATAATCTGCTTTGTAATCCAAAGACCCAAGCCGGTACCTACAACCTCACTCGTATACTTATTTTTCACTCTGTAAAACTTCTCAAACAAATGTTCTTGAGCATCCTTACTAATACCAATACCGGTATCACTTACATGTATCACCTGCTCTTTATTCTCAGTATAAAGCCCTACAGACACACTGCCTTCACGCGTATACTTGATTGAATTACCGATAATATTTACCAAAACCTGCCTTAGCCGTACTTCATCAACACGAATAATTTTGCTGTCTTTTATCTGGACGGAGAGTGAAAGATTTTTCTTCACTGCATTACCGCGAAGACTTTCCACTATTTCATTAACGATATTTTCCGGAACCACTTCTGTGTAATTAAAAGACATTCTTCCCTGTTCTATACGCGAAACATCCAACATATCAGAAACGAGATAATCCAGCCGTTGCGCGGACGTATCAATCGCAGAAACATATTCCTTCTCTTTACCAGAAAGACCTTTTGACTCATTTAAGAACTCTGCATACCCGCGAATAGTAGTAAGTGGGGTTCGTAGCTCGTGAGATGCCATGCTGATGAAGTCATCTTTAAGAGTGTCTACTTCCTTAAGCCTTTTATACAGTGAAATATAGTCAATAGTTCGAGCGTGTCGCAAGAAAAGAATCATTACACCAATAAGCATTAGTGAGAAGAGATACATACTGTTGCGTATCGCGCCTTCAATCACTACATCTGCCTGTGAGAGCGACTGGTCTACTACTATGTATGTATTTACCAACCCTCGGCTATCCTTAACCGCTCGGACTGTCTTAAAATAGCGATCATTATTTAAAACATGCTGTGTTGTATACGCATTTGTTATATCACTTTTAGCAAGCGCAAAACTAAGCGAGGCATTTCTGTACTCAGAGCCTATTCGAGTACTATCGCTCGATGCGAAAACAACTAGTTTACCATCACTATTTTCTTTTACAATATCGAAAGAAAGTACCGTTTTATCTAGTTCAGAAATTTCCTTCATTTTAATCGAAGCGTAGAGAGGATTTATTGCTCCGCTATCAGGGAGTAGTACTGTAAAAACTTCAAGTAGTGAACCTGCCCTCACCTGCTGAACCCTCTCTTCGGCATCTTGCGCAATATTTGAAAATCGATACACAACCACAAAAAAAGCTCCCGCAATAACAAGCGCGACAAAAAGCGTGTACCACAACTGTGGGTGGCTCCGTAGTTTATTCCATGCAGTGTGAAGAGTGCGTGGCATTATATGTCTGTATCAGGAATACTTCTCGCATTGAGTATTCCAATAGTTAACAAACTCAGACCGATTGCAAGCAGAAGACCGCCTAAAACAAAAAGTAATAAATACGACTGGAAGAATCCTGTTTTTTCTGCTGATTCGGGAGTTTCCGCAAAACCCTCTCCGAGAGTTACCGCTTGTGCTTCTTTCACGAAAGGAAAAGGACTGCTCTGTGCGATTATCTTTCCTGAATTATTTACTGTCGCAACATACATGGTGTGACTGCCATCTTCCAGCTCTTGGTCAAGAGTGTACCTCCACACACCATCGCTATCTGTCTTTACGGTTACTATTATTGGTGTACTGAAGATATATAACGTAACAAAGCTATTGGGTAGTGCTTTGCCTGTAAACGATATCATCTCTGCTCCATTTTCTTCCTCTACATACCGAGTAAGAGAGGCGCTCTCAACAGTGAAAATATCTGTCGTTATACGCTCTGATATTGTTTCGCTCTCGTTAGGAAGTTCAAAAACTATTTCTTGCTCACTGTTTTGAAGTGGATTAAGTTTGCTAAGTATGCGCTCACCATCTGTCATTTGAGTACCGGCAGTTCTCGGGTTAAACGGATCAGTATTGTAGATATACTTTTCATCATAGTCAGAAACACCATCATTGTCGCTATCGGCATACACTTCAACTAAAACATCTCTGTTTCCACTCACTTCAATAGCCTGCTTTACCTCAGCAATTCTTGCTCGTAGCGCATCAGTAGATGATGTAGAGCGTGTTGATGAACCTTCTACAATAGCTTTCTCTATGAAGTCTTCACCCATCTCAGTATCTTTAAGTAGTGCTGTTGGATGTATGAATTCTCTCAACTGTCTACTTGACTCATCTTCTGCTGTTTGCCTAGCAGATGAAGTTGTAGCATTGGACTGAAAATCCTTTTCTGCTTCATTTCTAATTTCAAGAAGCTGTCTTTCTAGGTCCTCTGTTAAGCGATACGCTTCTTCTATCGAACGCACGAGCTCTTCTGTGCTATTCTCTATGGTGTTCGACTCTCTATTTTCTACACGTGTTTCCGTAGTGGATGACTTTTGTGTAGCTGTATCGGAAAAAGAATTATTTACACTTGAATCGGTTTGAGTATTTTGTCTGGAAGTGTCAGTAGTATCAGTATTTCTGGTTGTGTAAGTTTTGTTACTATCTGTTGTTGTATCAGTGTTACTACTAGTAGTAACACTTTCAGGATTCTCTAAAATAGTATTGCTACTAGTATTTCTTTCAGTGGTTGTTGTGGCTACGTCTGGACTACTCGTGACTTCTTGTTCTCGCTCCCCTTCTTTTTCTTTTGTCGATTCTGTACTAAGGGTCTCATTTACGACAGCGAGCACAGAAGCCAGCCAAGAAGAAAAGTGTGGAGCATTTTCTTCCAGTGTTGACACCATTTTTTGAAAAGAGTTTGCTTGGGCGTAATAAGGAACCACATAGAGTGAACCTACTGCAAGCATGCAGGCTATTGAGACTAAAACAACATTTTTCATATTATTTTGTTAGAACTGTATGAACCGCGTTCCGAATATGCTCTTCATCTAATCCATAGTGGTGTATCAACTCATCCATTGTTCCAGACTGACCAAACTCATCCTCGATAGCAACAAAAACTATCGGCGTCGGAAGCACTTCTGAAAGCAACTCGGCGACACAGCTACCCAACCCCCCAGCCTTCTGGTGTTCTTCTACTGTTACCAGTCTCCCGGTTTCCTGCGCGAGTGATATAACCGCTTTTTTATCGAGTGGTTTAATCGTTGAAATATTCAAAACTTTTACATGCAAACCTTCTTCCTCAAGCGCCCGAGCCGCACACAGTGCTTGGTGAAGTAGTGCACCCGTTGCGATAATTCCCACTTCTGCATTTCCTTTTTCAGGAGCAAAACAAACACGCGCTTTACCAATTTCAAACGGTGTATCTTTTGTGGTAATAACTGGCGTTTTTTCTCGAGAAAGCCGTATATAGGTCGGGTGTGGTGTTTTGCTTGCCTCAATAGTTGCTTTTTCTGCCTCAATGGAATCACAAGGTGACAAAACAACCATGCGCGGAATAACGCGCGTAATAGCAATATCTTCAATAGCTTGATGTGTACCGCCGTCCGGACCCACAGAAATTCCTGCGTGTGAACCCGCAATTTTAACCGGAACATCGTTATAGCAAATAGTGGTTCGTATTTGCTCCCAATTTCTTCCCGGTGAAAACATTGCATACGATGTAATAAAAGGAATCTTTCCCATCCGAGCCATCCCCGAAGCAACAGAAGCCAAGTTTTGCTCAGCTATACCTACTTCGATAAAACGCTCTGGGAACTTTTCACTAAAAAGGTTCATCTGTGTAGACTCAGTCAGGTCTGCACACAGTCCCACAATAGCGTCGTTTTCTTCGCCTGCTTTGAGCAAGCCACGACCGAAACCTTTTCGTATCGGCTCTTGCTCGACATCTGTATCAAAAATTTTTGGATTTAATTTTTCTTCAGGTATAAGCATATTATGAAAGTGTTTCTGCTATTTTTTGTAATGCGCTTCGAGCTTGTTGTATTTCCTCTTCACTCTTTGGTGGTTTTCCGTGCCACTCAGGAATACGCTCAAACTCAGGAACACCCTTTCCAGGTATTGTGTTTGCAATAATAACTGTTGGTTTATCAAATATGGCTTTCGCCTGCTCAAACGCATCTGCTATCACTTCTATATTATGACCGTCTATCTCGAGTACGTGCCAATTAAATGCCTCAAACTTCTCAGGTAGCGGATTAAGAGGCATAACATCTTCTGTGTATCCATCAATCTGAATATTATTTCTATCTACTACCATTGTGAGATTGTGAAGCTTTTCTTTGCCAGCAAGCATTATCGCTTCCCAGTTCTGACCTTCATTTAGTTCTCCATCTCCGGTAAAACAATAGAAAAATTTATCAGATTTTTTACCAGTATCTATTCTTTCAGCGAGTGCCATCCCTACTGCCTGAGATAAGCCAGAGCCCAAAGGGCCCGAACTCGTTTCAAGGCCAGGAAGCCACTCGCGGTGAGGGTGTCCTTGCAACCTGCTTCCGAACTTACGTAGTGTCTGAAGCTCCTCAATAGGAAAATAGCCTGCATGTGCCATAGTGGCATACAGTACTGGACAAATGTGCCCGTTTGAGAGTATTACCCTGTCTCGCTCTGGCCACTCCACATTTTTTGGATCGTGCTTTAAGGTGTGGAAATACAAAACGGTAAAAATATCTGTCATACCAAGAGGGCCTGCAGTGTGTCCCGACCCAGCAGTAATAAGAGATTCAATAATCGATTGACGAATTGAATTTGCTATTTTCTGTAATTCTTTCTTCTTTTCGTCATGCATAGGCTTATAGTGATGCTAAAGCTAGAATAGTTTCCTTTGGGTTTTTACTATCGAAAATTGCAGAACCGGAAACAAGACGCTCCGCACCCGCAGAAACAAGACTTGGTGCTGTTTCCTCATTTACTCCTCCATCTATACTTATCATTATATCAGGATATGCATTTTTTATTTCTTTTATCTTGGGTATAACCAGTTCGCAAAATGGTTCTCGCTGATATCCAGGATTTTTAATTCCCATACACTGAATAACTGAAATATGTTTTTTGTATCTTTCAATTACTGAAATAGGAGTGTCAATGTGCAGAGCAATTCCAATTTCAACACGACCAGAAAGTATTCGTATAACTTCATCCATGTTTTCTGTAGCATTACTATGCACAATAATGCGCTTTGCTCCTAAGGTAACCCAGTCTGTTACAACAGCCTCAGGGTTTGCTACCATTAAATCAACTTCAAAACTTACTTTCTCCCATGAAGGAAAAAGATTTTTCTTTTCTATAAGTTGTGTAAATGACTCACGGTCATTCTCGTTATACGGCCAGCTTTTTGAAGGAACAAAAATACCGTCCATTACATCAACTTGGACCATACTCACCAAACCTTCCATGAGCTTCATCTTTTCTTCCAAGTCCGAAAAGGACTCAGGCATAACAGCGGGCAGGATTTCAGCCATGAATTGTTTTAGTTACTTCTTCAATTTTCCCCAAGCGCCGTATGTGCCGTTCATCTCCTGAAAACCTTGTAGTAAGAAAAGCATCAACAGCTTGAATGGCCTCTTCTTCATTTATAAAACGAGCTCCGAGAGACAAAATATTTGCATTATTATGTTCTCGCGCTGTCATAACCTCAAAAGGAACAATTCTTCCATCAGTGGGTTTGTACTGACCATTAAAAACAACTGCCCTAACATTTGGAAAACGGTTTGCCATTATAGCCTCCCCTTGTCCTGAACCGCCTATAATAATACCGAGAGTTTCGTTTGGATTTTCGGAAACAATGCGCGAAGCAAGAGCAATATAGTCTGGATAGTCATCGTTTGCGACAAACTCGTACGCACCCATATCCTCAACCTCATAACCTTTTGAAGTTACATAAGCTAAAAGTGATTGCTTCAGTTCAAAACCGGCATGATCACATGCAAAAACTACTTTCATAGATAAAATATTTAATCACCACCCCTGAAGGTAGCGCCCGGAGCGAATAACATGTTCGACTAATGAATGGGTATACCCCATCTCATTATCATACCATGCCATTACTTTAACTAGGTTTCCGTCCACCACACGAGTAAGAGCTAAGTCAACAATAGAAGCTTGCGCACGGCCGATTATATCGCTAGAAACAAGAGGTTCATCTGTTACCGCAAAAGTTCTTTTCCACCGGTCTTCACCTGCCGCCTTAGAAAGAGCGTCATTTATCTCCTCAACTGTTGTGTTCCTTTTAGCAAGAAATGTGACATCTACAAGTGAGCCGGTAACAACTGGAACCCTGACCGCAATACCATCAAATTTATTCTCAAGATCAGTTACAACTTTAGTAACAGCAATAGCAGCTCCAGTAGAAGCAGGAACCATGTTCATAGCAGCCGCTCGCCCTTCGCGAAAATCTTTTTTGTTTGGAGCATCAACAAGAGACTGGCTGGCGGTATAACCGTGTGTAGTATTGAGCATGGCTTTTTCTATACCTACTGCTTCATGCAAAATCTGAATAAGCGGACTCCCTGCATTTGTAGTACAAGATGCATTTGAGCTTATATCGCATGTTTCTAATTCGTGCTCATTTATTCCCATTAACACAGTACTTGCTTTAGGTCCCTCCCCACTATCTTTTGCTGGAGCAGAAATCACCACTCTGCGTGCACCTGCTTCCAGATGGAACTTTGCCTTTTCATAGGAAGTGAAGAGTCCAGTAGACTCAACTACGATATCTACATTGAGTTCTTTCCATGGCAACTTAGACCCATCTCTTTCACTGATAAACCTAATTTCCTTTCCATCAACAATAAGCGCACTGCCGTCTTCCTTTACAGAAACAGAGAAATCGCTAGTGCGATACGCAGTGTCGTACTTGAGTAAGTAAGCAAGATTGTGAGCGTCACCTAAGTCATTGATTCCAACAACCTCAATTTCAGGTCGAGTATGTGCAACCTTGAAGACAGCTCGCCCAATTCTCCCAAAACCATTTATCGCTACTCGTATTGCCATAGATATATATGCTAACTAATAAAGTAAAACTAATTGCAAAATGAATCACAAAATCAATTTGCTGAAGTTATTTTAACTTACCTATAGTATAGCCTACATTGACTCAAAAAATTATTTTATTATCCACACATTACTTCACAACACACACCTAAAAATACATAAATGCCCTTTACGCTAGAAATCAAAAATGTATATTCCTCTATTTTTATTAAATCTTATTTATCAAGGTTAAACCTTGATACAACCTCGTTCAGTTTAGATATCTTTCTTCAAAAATAAATCCTCAGATTCATCAAGCCATTTTTCAATATTTCTTTCTTTTAAATTTTCGAAAGAAAAATAATCAGGAAAAACTTCTGGTGATATAATTGCTCGTTCAGGTCTTTCTACACCAAGATAATCCATATAACTTGAATACTTGTAATTTTTTAAATTCTTTTTACCTGTAAATTTTATTGGATTCAAATGAATATAAGCAAATAAGTACTTTAGGTGTTCGTCACTACTCACATGTCGTGCTTTGAAAGAAGAACTAAACAAAGAGCCTGTTCTATCGTATTTCTTATTGAAATACATGGTATAAGACGTCATAAGTTTTTGCATAAACTTACTTATTCCTTTTCCATCCTCATCTTTTTCACGCACAAGCAAGTGAAAGTGATTATTGAGTAAAGCATAACACCCTATATCAACCAAGGTATCTTCTCTTTCAATAGTATAAATATTGGCAATACTACCTTTATAGTCCTTCAAAGTGGTAAGGTTTGTGATATGAACACTTTTTGTTGAGTTAAAGAGAAAAAGAGAACTTTGGAATCTATGGAAATCTTCTTTTGTTTTGAATACAACTGATTTCTCAAATCCTCGTGAATAGATATGATAATACTCACCAAGAGCGAATGTATAATTGCGAGACATACATATTTATTATACTCAACACAATGAGAAACGAACATTTATTTATCAAGGTTTTATCAAGGTTAAACCTTGATAAAATGAGGTAAACATCGTTCGAAATTAGCTATATTTTGCAACGTATTTCATACCGAGGTTTAACCTTGTTCGAAATAGCTGGATATCCAATGATTCGTAAGCACATTTTTCATAAAAACAAAGGCGGGGG
>JBBDJV010000008.1:108340-113380 GCA_040879725.1 Minisyncoccota bacterium
CGCTTGCCCGCCTTTTCTTATTAGAGGGTTTAGCCTTGATAAAAGTATCAACTATTTATCAAGGTTAAACCTTGATAAATACAGTAACTAACCTCCGAGTTGATATATTGACCGTACTTCGTCAGGTGTGAGAATTCGGTTATACAGTCGAACATCGTCCATGTCTGCATTAAATCCACAAACGTTAGAACCGCCACACTCACCCAACCGTAAATCATACGGACTATCATCTATTCTATCTCCAGCACCATCCTGTGTCGCAGTAGTTGCAACTGATTCACCATTAATATAGAAATCTACAGAGGAAGCGCTTGTGCTACTCGCATATGCGACAACCACATGTATCCACTCATGTAACGGAAATGAGTTTGCCGGGGACTCTGCACGGAGATCTGCTGATGAAAAATCGACAAAAAATTCCACAGCACTGTCTGTCTCATCTCTCCAAATAGTCCACCCGAGATCTCGTTTATCAATCAAACGAGGCGAATACGTTTCAAGTCTCAAGCTTTTTGGTTTTACCCACATTGCAACACTAAGTTCCTCCAAGTTATCAAAAGAGGTGTCAGAACCAAAGTTCACTTGTGATGTAGTGCCGTTAAAACTAAACCCTTGTCCAACTTTCCCCGGTGTAGCGATAATGTCTGTTAATGTCCCGTTTTGTCCCGCTCCACTTTGGTCACTCACCGAACCCGCAGACCAATCGACAGTTGAGCCGTCGAATGTCCAATGGCCTATCAAACCTTGTTGTAAATTATCCGGAGTAGGAGGTGTGACGCTTGTAACCACAGAGCGTTTAGTACCGTTGTATAAAAGCATTATTTCATCTTCTGTTAGTGCTCTGGTGTAGTAGCGCACATCGTCAAGTATTCCCTTGTAAAAACCTCCTCCTGTATAAAATTGTCCAAAGAATAAGTTACTTGTTATCTCAATAGAACTTAACGTTCCAGAGTTGTCCGTGTCTGATGCAACCAGAACTCCATCAACATAGAGTGCGCCGGTACGAGCACCATTACGGAGTGCTACTACGTGGTGCCACTCTCCATCATTGTACGATGACGAAGTTGTTAGAGTTTGTGTTTCTCCTGTGTCAAAATCAAAAATTATTTGCTTTGAAGAATTAAAATACACATAATAGAAGTCATTCCCGTCAGCGTTTATCATGTAGTTACTCCCCGAGTTTTGGTTGACATCGGCTTTCATCCAGAATGCAATAGTGAAGTGACTTGTTGCTGGGTCAAAAGCACTATTATCACCCGCCACCACTTCAACATAGTCGTCAATTCCATCAAAAGTAAGGGCTTGTCCGGTAACACCAACCGCTTGCGAGAGCCTTACCTCCCCTATTCCATTCACCTTCCCCGTATTATTATTCCCGCTACTGTCAGTACTAGACCCTGTCGTCCAGTCCATTGTGGTATTGTCAAATGTCCACCAGCCTACAAGACCTTGGGTTACCAGCGCAGGAGAAACTCCGAGTCTTACTTGTCCGAACTGATACAAGCGTGCAATTTCAGAAGCACCTAGCGCTCGTGAGTATACTCGCACTTCGTCTAGTCTTCCGTTAAGGTGGAAGTTACTAGAATTTACCCATCCTCCCAATAAAACACCATAGCTTGAAGATGGTACTATTGTACTTACTGCCCCAGTACTCGTTGCGTTTAATACCCCATCCACATAGAGTGCCCGAGTACCCCCGTTCATTACCCCACACACATATTGCCACGCTCCCGCAACAGCAACACCAATAGTCCCATTTACTCTATCAGTTGCATTACCTGTTACACCAACGCTAAAACTATACGTACGGTCATTTGTTCCATCAGCATCAATGTTGTACCAAAAAAGAATATCTCCGCCGCTCCCCTTTCCTATAATACTTCCATCGGCTGTGCCTCCAGTACTTCCTAACGTATTGAGGTATACCCACGAACAAATTGTCAGCTCACTTGAGCCATCTACTTCAGTATACGGCGAGGTGGATGATGCTGATCCATCAACATCGTCAAAATATCCCGCTGTTTCAAATTTACCATTTCCCCACGTAGAACCACCGACGAGTGTAAGGTCATTGCCATTTCCGGTTTCGTCACCTACTGTTGTGCCAGTACCTTCATCAAATGGCCAGTATGATACAAGACCAATATTGTTAGTCGGTTTGGTAATAACTCCAATCGTATTTGCTTGAGAGTGTAGCTCTGCGGGTGAGAAGAAAAGTGTAAGGCAGAAGAAAAACAAAAGGAGGAATGCAGGCGCGACTGCGTCGCGCCTGCATTTTGTTCCTCTATTCAAAAATATCATTTTACTATTTTTCATTTTTTATCTTCCAAAGTTATACAGCTGTAATACCTGTTCGGCAGTTAGTGCTGTGTTATACATTCGCACCTCATCAATCGCACCATTAAAATATGTACTAGAAGGAAGAATGTTACCTGAACCATCCACCAGCACCCACCGTATATCATCATACTCAACAGTACCTCCCGATACTGGAGTGTTATAAAATGCTATTCTTGTTGTATTGTAGTCACTCCCAACACTTTGTGTTGTCCCAATCTGATTATCATTTACAAAAAAAGCGACATTTGCTCCCCTCTTGGTTACTCGTCCCCGATACCAAACATTAGCAGTCATAGAAAGAGTCTCCTGAGTACGCACACTGCTATTCCATGTCACTCGATACTGGTTTGCAGACTCCGCACGATCAAACACCGCATACGTTCCAGTCAAACCATCAAGCCACACTCGCACTTCCATACCTTCAGCTGTATCTTTTGTTGGAGAACGAAACATGAAATACAAATCCCAATCTTGTGTTTGCTGTGTACTCGGTACAAGGAAATAAATATTTGCCGCAGCATCCATTCTCACAGCGCCATTTAAATAGTATGGAGATGCTTGTTTGAGCCAGTTGCTTGATACTGTATCAAAACGAAAACTATCATATTCTGCTAAGTCACCTGTACCGACAAACGCATCTTGCGAGCTACTAATAGCGCTTGTAACACCAGAGCTTGTTGCTTGTAATTCTCCATCAAGATAAATAGAGTTCAAAGAACTATTCCATGTTGCTGTAATATTATGCCACTCTCCTGCAGGCAATAAGGAGCGACTGAAACCAATATTAACAGGGCTATCTTCACCATTCACTGATGCAGTCCTGACGAAGTCGATAGTGCCATATTTTGTAACATAATAGTTCATTCTGTTATCAGAAGAGGAATTATTTCCATAGCTCCATATATTTGTGTTGTTGGTATAGCTTTCTGGCCGAACCCACAGAGAGACAGTACCACTGTCTGCACTTTCTGAAAGAGTAGCGGTAAAGTAGTCATCTATACCATCAAATGAAAACGCTTGTCCTGTTTTTCCTTCCAGAGGTGATGAGGTAGTAGAAAACCCATATATTGTAGCCGTAGAACCAAACTTACTTGAATCACTCATTGTATAGTTAGCCCAGTTCACCTTAGGCCCGTCAAACGTCCAGTATCCAATAAGTGTTTCTCCTGGATCAGCTACGAATGGGTTACTTTGGTTGAACGTTGCGGGTTTTGTACCGTTGTATATTGTTTGTATTTCTTCTCTAGAGAGCGCGCGGTTGTAGATGCGGACATCATCCATAATTTTAGAGAAATAACCCCCAACGTTACCGCCTATTCTTAAAATATCGCTATTGCTTCCTGCTGTTCCAACTGCTGTCTGCTGTCCAGATAATGAACCGTTTACATATATGATTTCTGTCGTACCATCATAAGTCGCAGTAAGATGATACCAAGTATTTATTTTATTGACACCAGAGGAATACTTAATGAATTGACTCACGTCACCACCTGGTCTCAATAATATACCTCCAGTTCCATCTATCCATAAACCCGGTGCATCGTTTTTGTAATAAAGTGGTTTAAATGAACCAGGAAACTCGAGCATTTTAACCCAAAGTGAAATCGTGAACGCATTAGTCGTACTCATATTAAGTGAGGTAGAATTTGGCACAGAAGCATAATCATCCACCCCATCAAACTCAAGTGCCTGACCTATTCTCCCTTCTACAGGTGAAGTAGTTGTAGACATGTTTAGGAGGGTTCCGGTATTTCCAGTTCCGCTTTTGTCGGTAACTGTGTTCGCACTCCAGTTTACGTCTGGCCCGTCGAATGTCCAATGTCCTACAAGGCCATCTGCTACGAGGACGGGGGTGCGGGCAAGCGTAGCTTGCCCGCTTGTATACAATGCAGAAATCTCACTTGCTGAAAGCGCACGGTTGTAGATGCGGGTTTCATCAAGGTCTCCACTCAAAAAACCATCATATGACTGCTGTGTTGAACCGAAACGAAGAGCCTGTGTTGAAAGAGTTAAATCGTACGCGTGTTCCTGCGTATCTTCCAATACTCCATCTATATATATTTTCATTGTTTGTCCATCAAATGTTCCCACCACATGGTACCACCGGCCGGTAGTTACTGCTGTAGAAGAAACAGCGTCACTCGATATCGCTCCTGTACACCCAGTTCCTTCTTTTGTTATTTCAAAAAGTAAATTATTCCCTGTTGATTTTGAAAGTACGTACCCCTCGAAACACGAGCTGTTGTTATTACGTTTAAAAATAATGTATTGTAGTCCTTCCGGAGCAATACCGACTACGGTACTTGTTAGACTCTCGAACCTTACCCAGGTTGAAAGCGAAATAGTATTTTGAGGACGCTGAGAGGCGTCATCGCTTATTGATACATAGTCATCATTTCCATCAAAGCCGAGCGCTTGTCCTATTTTCCCCTCTGCTGGTGAAGTGGTCGTTGACATATTTATCAATGAACCAGTATTTCCGGTTCCGCTTCTGTCAGCTACAGTGTTTGCATCCCAGTCAATATCCGGGCCGTCGAATGTCCAGTATCCAACCAAACCGAGGTTATTTGTTGGTTTAGTAATAGTACCGATAGTGCTCGCTTCAGCAGTTATGAAAAAGTGTCCGAAGGAGAATAGAATACCTAAAAATAAAACAGGAAGAAGAAGCAGGAAGGTGTTCTGGAAAGTAGCGGGGGGGGG
>JBBDJV010000008.1:113390-114014 GCA_040879725.1 Minisyncoccota bacterium
CCCCCCCCCCCCCCCCACCCTCCACTCGTTTCTTACTATTCTTCTCTATTTTTCTTATGGTATTCATTATCATAACTTGACTAAAAACTAGGAAACTATATACTGTACATACATTCGGCGATTTGCCGCGGCCCCGCCCTCAAAAGCGGGGAATATTTATTTATACAATTCCCAAAATCCGCGTTTTACACTTTGAAAATCAGTTTCATCCACTCTCCCAAGTCTGCTGGATAAGCGTCTATGGTCTATCGTTCGTATCTGGTTAAGGCAAATATAATTCTCTTTCTTACCTAATGTAATTCTAACATACCACGAACCATCATGTTTTTTTGAGGTGCTTGGTGCAACCATATAGAAACCATGAGCTAGTTTTTTTATAATAATGCATGGACGTGAAAAAAGTGTACTTTTTCCGTTTATTTCCGAACCGATATTTTCACCAAAACTCACCCACCACATATCTCGTTCCTTTACCAGTGGCGGTTTCTGTGAGTGCGCATGTAGTTTGCTTTTTAATTCAAGCCATTCCCTAAATCGTTTTAGCATATTACCTTTCTAAATTATAGACAGTCATACTGTTTGGGAAAAACAGGAAAGTGGTGTTCTGGAAAGTAGCGGGGGGGG
>JBBDJV010000008.1:114024-129726 GCA_040879725.1 Minisyncoccota bacterium
CCCCCCGCCCCCCGCCCCCCCCCCCCCGCAACCCGCGCCTCCTTTCCCTCTATTCAAAAATATTGTTTTACTATTTTTCATAACATTTACTACTCAAACTTCCACGTTGCGAGCATTTCCTGAAGAAGCTTTTCCTGCGACGCGTACGTACTTATCTGATACAAATTTCCTCCAATGATAAACCACACCTCTCGAGACGCACCACCAAACGCTTCATTGTCACTTAGAAACGCAATTCCTTTACCTACAGAGCCGAGCAACACCTCCTGCTCCTGGCGAATTTCCAAGTCAGGTATATCTCGCCGTATTCGCTCGGATGTCAGAGTGGCTCCGGATTCATTAAACGGAGTTATCAATACCTGAAACCCTTCTTTCTTTTGTACGTTTTGAACAAGTATTGTTTCTCTCATTTGATTCTCACCTATCGGCTCTTTAAAGTTGCTCGATGTGTAGTCCTCCGGATAATTAAACGAAAATGAATACTGTTCACTTACATACTTGTTAGTAAAAGGAGAGAGGCTTTCTATCGCCGGAGGCTGAAATGTCACCGTGTCACTAAACTCCCCATCATACTCACCTTCTGTAAAAGCAACCTGTATCGAGTCAACAGACAGTATCGAATCATCTGAAAAGAAACCAAGCATATACAGTGCACCCGCTCCAAAGATTACCAAGAACACCAAACTTATTATCAATCGTGTTTTTTCATTCATACTATTCTTCTGGTTCAGTTATTTCCTCTTCCACTACCCCTTGTTCTCCCTCATTACCTTGGTTACTTTCATCTTCTTCAGTGACTCCTTGTTCACTATCTCCTTCTTGCGTATCACCTTCTCCTGAAGTACTACTTTGGTCGTCCAGAGTATTCTCACTTTCATTACCTCCTTCTTCTACAGCACCTTCTTCTTCCGCTTCGCTATTTTCCTCCTCGGTGTTTCCTTCAGTACCCTCTTCAGTATTTTCTTCCCCACTTTCTTCCCCGCTTGCTCCCTCGCTTCCCTCATCATTTGCTTCCTCTTCTGTCACCTCTTCATTTGGATCAAAGACGACAACCGTTCGTGTCGTGGTAGCAGTATTTCCTGCACTGTCAGTTGCTACATAGTACACCGTTGAGGTTCCTAGTAGCGAAGTATCAATATCATCTCCTAAAGTCTGGTAGCCCAAGTTATTACTTGTATTGTCATCCACTAGTACACCAAGGTCATTGTAGGTGCTTCCCTTTTCCACGTATGCTGGGTTGTTTCCGTTAATGGTAAATGTTGGAGGCTCAAGATCAGCACCGCTCTCACTACCGCTCGTGTTTCCAGCATTAGCACTTGGCGCTCCACTACACTCTCCTGGAGTGGTGGTTGGTGAACCGTTTGATACCTTGAAACAGTATGGCTCTCCAGTAACCTCATCGTAAAGTGTGATTCCTGTTGGAGCCTCCGGAGTACCCACGGTAAGTCTTCCGATAACAGCACTTGCGATGTTTGCGATACCATTAGTAATATTTTCTACAAAGCCACCCTTTGCTTGCGCGAGTCGGAACTCAGCCTCGAGTGTCGCAATGCGCTCCTCAAGATCATCTACCTTTCCAGTCAACACCTGAACACCAGAGAGGATAAAGGTAGAGAACTTGTATATATCAACCCCTTTACCATTAGCAGAAAGTATTTCTGCAGGCACTTCTTCTGCAATCAAACCAAGGCGGAGAGGGTCATTATTTTCTTCAAATGTATACTTGTATTCAGCAACCTGTAGTCCCTTAAGTTTTGTAAGCATTGATTCTTTCCTCTGCTCGTTTATGTACGCAATATCCTTCTTTGCATCTCGAGTAGAAATATTCACAAAGGCGGTCGCTCCCACATCTCCACCTACCGTCAGACGGTACTGAGGAGAAGTAGTACCTATTCCAAAGTTTCCATTTTCAAATACAAACTCAGAATCGAGGAAACTCTTTTCTCTCTCTATGAATACCAAGAGTGAAGAAGTGCTTGTTGTCGCGCTCCAGCTCTCTAGCGCAAACCCGACAGTGTATCCAGAAGTAAGTGCTTTCGTACCATACCCTGCTGTCGTGGTAGAAAATGTAATCCTATCACCCGCAGCTATCTCTCCACCCTCGTCAGTTACGAGCACAGGTACACGTCCGGTAAGTGCTATCGGCACCTCTGCATCAGTCTCGTCTGTTGCAAACCCTCCGAGGGTAATACCCGGTTTAGTAGAAACTATTCCGAGAAGTGTCTTTGTTGAAGTGCTCGTTGTTGCAAAATCAAACTTAGTTACATAGACATCTGTGTGTGGGTCAAGCATAACAAGCATTCCCGGAAGCAGGTCAGTGTCACGTGTTGGGTAGTTTTCTGCGACATCGATACCAGTAACAGAAGCTCCTTGAGCATAGATATTTCCCGGAGTTCGCGCTGTGTTGTCACAGTCTTCACTGCCATCGTCAACACAGAGAATACCGTTGCCCACGAGGAGAGACCCCCATGGGATATTTGCTGAGTTAAGAATTGACGCTGTTGATGTTCCTATCATCACGCCAGTATTTTGGATTGATCCTGAGGTGCTTGCTTGCGCGTATACAGTAAGGATTGAGTGTCCGTCTATCTGAGCTGAATAGCTCTGAGATGATGTTCCGGCATTACTCGACACCGGCAAATCTACCCAAGACACCACTCCTGCATCAGTGTCGAAGTTTAAGTTTCCAAGCTCAACACTTGAGAACGAAGTAACTCCTCGAGAGAAGTCGTAGACAAGTGAGCCGTTTCCTACATTCAAACCGCCCGCGATGGTAGTCGTAGAGTTGGTTGCGGTAAATGTTCCGTATGACGCTCCGAGCTGTCCTTCTACGGAAAGCTTTGCAAATGGTGTTGAAGTACCGATACCAATATTTCCTGTTGAGTAGGTTGTTCCTGTACCATCAACACCTGTTCCGAATATAAGGTTTCCGATATTAAGTGTGCTGGTTGCGTCAGTGGTAAATGAGTCTATATCGTATCCAAGGAAAATATTTTGAGTTCCGAACTGTAGGTTTTCTCCCGCTCGGTATCCAAGGAAAATGTTTTGTCCATCAAGCGCCTGATTTCCAGCAAAGGAACCGAGAGCAGTTGAAGAAGCTGCTGATACATTATCCGCAAGTGCTTGGAGTCCTACCGCAACATTTGCATTACCTGTTGCATTACTCAAGAGAGATAGTGGGCCGATTGCAACGTTTGATCCTCCAGTTGTATTTACATACAGAGCATTTACTCCAAGCGCTGTGTTATATGTACCACTCAAAGCAAGGTCTCCGAGCGCGTAATATCCGATACCAGTATTTGAAGATCCATCGTTTCCAAGCAACGCCCCAGTTCCAAGACCTGTGTTTTCACTTGCTGAATTTGAAGCAAAACTACCCGCACCACCTACATACCAAGAGGCTCCATCATTACTTCCCCACAACACTCGAACTCCAGCAACTTTGTATCCATCATTTATTGAAAGCACATTTGTTGTTGAAGCGGTACTAGTAGCGGTAGCATATATTTCACCTACAACAGAAAGTGTTTTTGCTGGAGTAGATGTTCCTCCCAAACCGAGACGCTTTGTGCTGTTATCCCAGAAGAAGTTTGCATCTCCTGCAAAAGAAGAACCGCTCTTAAACTGCACCTCTCCGTCTGACCCTCCTGGACTTCCTCCTCCACCACCTCCTGAAATACACGTTCCGTTTACTGCGAAACAGCCGGTAGCGAGGTCGATACCGTTTGCGAATGTTGAGGTGCCGGCGCCAGTGACGGCAAGTCCGGTGGTAGTAACTCCAGCGAAGGTTGAGGTTGAGCTGGTTGCAACAAAGTATGCACCCACTACCTGACCATTAACGGAAAGTTTTGCGTATGGTGAGGTGGTGCCGATTCCGACATTTCCACCATTTTTCACAACAAGCAAATCTCCGTCATTTCCATCATTTGAAGAAAGTAGTAGCAGGTCGCTTGCTCCACCACTTGCACTTACCTCAAGCATTCCGTCCGGAGTTGTATCACCGATACCAATCAACCCGGTAGTGGTTACACGGAGAGCTTCCGCTCCTGAAGTAACAAATCCAAGCATGTCACTTGCAGGGAAATAAATACCGGTGTTTCCGTCTGCGTGTTGCTGGATGCTCGGACTAGAGTCACTGCCGGCGTGTAAACCGGTTATGCGTCCTTGTCCCATATTTATTCCTCCACCGGTGGTGAATGTAAGTTGTCCAGTTGATCCTGTTACGGTAAGTCTATCGTCTCCACTTGCATTTTTAATCACGAGAGCATTTGAATCATTTGATGAAGCTTGGATACGTGTTGCATAGAGTACACCTTCTACTTCAACATCCTCATTAAAGAATGCATCATTTCCGCTTGTGTATCCTGGAGTACCACCTGTTCCAACTTCGAAAAGCATGCTCGGGTTATTCGTACCAACTCCCACCCTTCCATTCGCACTCACAATAAATGATGTTGTTGTTCCAGCTCCGTTTGTCGAACTTGCGATAGCAAAGAGTGGATCAGTCCCTCCTGTTGATTGAATGGAAAGTTTTGCATATGGAGAGGTGGTGCCGATACCAAGGCGTTTGTTAGTGTTGTCCCAGAAGAAGCTTGCATCTCCGGCAAATGCACTGCTTTCGTTAAACTGTATGTATCCCTCAGATCCTCCTGGACTTCCTCCACCACCACCTCCTGAAATACACGTTCCGTTTACTGCGAAACAGCCGGTAGCGAGGTCGATACCGTTTGCGAATGTTGAGGTGCCGGCGCCAGTGACGGCAAGTCCGGTGGTAGTAACTCCAGCGAAGGTTGAGGTTGAGCTGGTTGCAACAAAGTATGCACCCACTACCTGACCATTAACGGAAAGTTTTGCGTATGGTGAGGTGGTGCCGATTCCGACATTTCCACCATTTTTCACAACAAGCAAATCTCCGTCATTTCCATCATTTGAAGAAAGTAGTAGCAGGTCGCTTGCTCCACCACTTGCACTTACCTCAAGCATTCCGTCCGGAGTTGTATCACCGATACCAATCAACCCGGTAGTGGTTACACGGAGAGCTTCCGCTCCTGAAGTAACAAATCCAAGCATGTCACTTGCAGGGAAATAAATACCGGTGTTTCCGTCTGCGTGTTGCTGGATGCTCGGACTAGAGTCACTGCCGGCGTGTAAACCGGTTATGCGTCCTTGTCCCATATTTATTCCTCCACCGGTGGTGAATGTAAGTTGTCCAGTTGATCCTGTTACGGTAAGTCTATCGTCTCCACTTGCATTTTTAATCACGAGAGCATTTGAATCATTTGATGAAGCTTGGATACGTGTTGCATAGAGTACACCTTCTACTTCAACATCCTCATTAAAGAATGCATCATTTCCGCTTGTGTATCCTGGAGTACCACCTGTTCCAACTTCGAAAAGCATGCTCGGGTTATTCGTACCAACTCCCACCCTTCCATTCGCACTCACAATAAATGATGTTGTTGTTCCAGCTCCGTTTGTCGAACTTGCAATAGCAAAGAGTGGTGCGGTTCCTCCAGTTGATTGGATAGAAAGTTTTGCAAATGGTGACGTAGTACCGATACCAAGACGTTTGTTGGTGTTGTCCCAGAAGAAACTTGCATCACTTGCAAAGGAAGAACCTTCTTTGAACTGGATGTAGCCGTCACTTCCTGATGCAGTACTGATACCACTTCCAGCAACACAGGTGCCATTCACTGCGAAACATCCTGCTGTTGCGTTGATACCGTTTGCAAATGTTGAGGTGCCTGCGCCAGTGACAGCAAGCCCGGTAGTGGTAACTCCCGCGAAGGTTGAGGTTGAGCTAGTTGCGACAAAGTACGCAGCTACTACGTCACCATTAACAGAGAGTTTCGCGTACGGTGACGTGGTACCGATACCGACGTTGCCGGAGAAATAATGTTCTTGGTTGGCTTTGTCAAATTCATACGCTGAATCAACAGAGTAGGTATGCAAACCTCCGCCAAAATTAGCCAGATAAATGAACTTCCCGTCTCCCCAGACGCCAAAGGCATCATCTCCTTGATCGTCGGAATCAATGTGAGTGAGGTTTCCAGAGGAATCAACGGAGTAGGTATGTAAGCCTCCCGTACCATTAGCTAGGTAAATGAACTTCCCGTCTCCCCAGACGCCACGGGCTGCACCTCCCTGATCGTCAAAATCAATATGAGTGAGGGTTCCGGAGGAATCCACAGAGTAGGTGCGTAAGCCTCCGGCACCATTAGCTAGGTAAATGAACTTCCCATCCCCCCAGACACTCTCGGCAAAATCTCCTTGGATGTCGGAATCAATGTGCGTGAGGGTTCCGGAGGAGTCGACGGAGTAAGTGTGTAAACCTCCAGCATAATTAGCCAGGTAAATGAACTTCCCGTCTCCCCAGACGCCATAGGCAACATCTCCCTGATCGTCGGAATCAATGTGAGTGAGGTTTCCAGAGGAGTCGACAGAGTAGGTGTGTAAACCTCCAGTGTTATTAGCTAGATAAATAAACTTCCCGTCTCCCCAGACGCCAGAGGCAAAATCTCCCTGATCGTCGGAATCAATGTGCGTGAGGGTTCCAGAGGAATCAACGGAGTAGGTATGTAAGCCTCCCCCAGAATTAGCCAGGTAAATGAACTTCCCGTCTCCCCAGACACCTTCGGCACTACCTCCTTGATCGTCGGAATCAATGTGCGTGAGGGTTCCAGAGGAGTCGACGGAGTAGGTGTGCAAGCCTCCACCAAAATTAGCCAGGTAAATGAACTTCCCGTCTCCCCAAACACCTATGGCATTATCTCCCTGATCGTCAAAATCAATGTGGGTGAGGTTTCCATTCAGTATTTTTGCGTTGTCTTGATAATCTACATAACCCTTGCTGGCAAATGCATAGAGGGAGGTACCCATACTAGCGTCGCTGAGATATTGAGCATTGCCGGAGTATGATGAATTCCCATACACATGAAGTGTGTTGAATGGGTTAGCTGTTCCAATTCCCACCCTTCCATTTGCCAAGACACTAAAGACATTGGTTGATCCGGAGATAAGGTCGAAGATACTTCCCGCCCCTGTTTGCGTAATGGTAAACGCGCTTCCCACAGTACTCGTGGAGTTGTTGTATCCCAAACGAGTAAATGAGCTTGATGCAATACCGTCGAGAGTCAGAGCAGAGTCTGCGACTTCCGCGACAAATGCAGCCGGCACAGCGCCCAAGCGCTTACGCGGAGTCATTTCCCCATCCCATGCCGGACTTCCAGCACTTCCACCAATCTCTACTCCGAGGTAGAGGTCTTGGTTAAAGTCTACGTTTGTTAGTGGTGTCGTACTTCCAAGTAGTACGCTGAAGAGTCCGCTCGTTACGGTTATTAGGTCACCGGTTGCGGTGCGCTCTTCTTCCCAGATATTTGTTGTAGTTGCACCTGTTGGCGAAGTGTAGAGACGGAACGTCATGTGGTACTCGCCATTTGCAACAGTTTGGTTTGCGGAGTCGGTTAGCTTACCTTGGTAGTTGATTTGTGGATTGAACGCTGCAGACGCAACATTCCCAAAAAATAGAAACACGAAAAGCACAAAAGCACTTGCGAATGCAACTGCGCTAAATGTTGTTATATTGAGATTGTTATGTCTACGATAATCCATTAGTATGTTCTTCTTTTTCTTTGAAAATATGTCTGAGAATGAAGAGGATGAGTATAAGTAGTATGAGTAGAATACTTATCCGTATAAGTAGCTCTCCAAAGCCGATGTTTTCTATCCTACTTCCTTCTGCACTGACGGTGCCTTCGAGAGTTGTGAGTCGTTTGTTTTCGAAGTTGAGCATGGAGATGTACAAACCGTAATCTCCCTGTGTGTGTAGTGCGTCTATGGTTGCGGTGTACACACTTTTGTCTTTGTCCGCTCTTAGGAGGAATGTAAACGTATTTCTTCTGTCAACAGGATGAACGAATGTAACCGCTATTGTTTTAAGTACCTCAGGAACTTTTTCATAGGGAAGCTCGATAGTGAGCTGTTGGTCTGCGTTGACCGAAACAGTACTGCCGACAACTGTTCGCTGTTTACCCTCTTGGATAAAGATAAAATCTTTAAGTCCAAGAAACTCGAACGCTGGGTCGGGCAGAGTCACTTCCGGAAATGTGTGTATCGGGTGAGATGGCGTGGTGCTTGCGCGGGGTGTGTCCCCACGGTCGGTAGCGTCTCGAGGAATATATACTGAACCGATAGCTCCCGATGAGTAATTTTTATTCGTATCTCTGGCAAAAACCGTATAGTAGTAGGTTTTCCCTTTTTCGATACGTGTGTCTGTAAAGGTACTGCCGGAACCTTCGTACACTACTTCTCCATCGTACAAGTCGCCTGGGTAGAACAGTGTTGAACGCAATACCCGTACCGCTTCGAAGTCTTTGTCTGTCGGGTTTTGCCAACGTAGCTGTACTTTATTTGCGTTTTCTTCGTATGTAACTGTAAATGAAGAAACGTTTGCAGGAGCTGTTGTATCTGGGAGCCCTGCTGTAGTAAAGCTTGTTTGTACTACATTTGTTCGTCCGAACACTCCATCTAATATGTAGACTTCTATATAGTAGCGAGTGTTGGGTTCCAAACTTCCAAGAAATGCATCGTGGTTTGTTTGGAATATTGGATTAGACAGACTTCCTATTTCATAGTCGGTTGTCTTTCCCCATTTTATTTGTGTCTGCGTAACGAGTGAGGTGTTCCATGTTATCTCCGCATCACTTTGTCCTGGAGTGATAGTGAACTCCTGGAACTCCGGAGTGTGATCTTCGAGGATTGGTCCGTTTGCGCCAGTCTGTCCTGTGGTTGTGGCAACAGTAGGTGGTGCGGGCAGAGAAAGTGTTACTCCAACCGCGATGCTCGAAGTTGCGGATTCATTTCCTACTGCGTCAAAAGCTGACACGCTGTAGGCATAGCTCGTGGATGTCGCAAGACCAATGTCGTTATAGAGTGTCGCTGTCGTAGTGGCGATAAGCGTATCGTCACGATACAGGTGATACCCTGTCACTCCCACATTGTCTGTTGATGCATCCCACGTTACGTCTATCTGTGATGTTGATACACCTGTAGCTACTACATTTGCAGGAACTGACGGTGGATCAATATCGGTTGATATGACACTGAGATTTATTTCGAAGGTACTGGAAACTGCTTCCGTAATCTGTATACCGGTAGTAGTGATACCTATGAGTATTGCAATAAGTGCAAAATACTTATACATATCACTGGTCAAAGCGAAAGCGCTGTGACGGTGGTGGTTGCGTAGTACGTACCCGCAATCTGGATATGGTTTGAACCTGATTCCGCTCTGAACTTCAAGGTTGTTTCGGTTCCCGCTGGGTGGTTTGATGATGTGCGCTCTACGAACGTAGTTGCAGATGTTGAGAGTCCGTCCCAACACGCGTCTGCTGTGTCGCTTGATCCTGTAGCACAGGTATCAACTCCGTCATCTTTAAACCTGTCTGCGATGTCATCACCTTCCGGTGTGTACGCAAATGCTGATTCATTTGATGGAACAGAGAAAGCGAAGTCCGGGTTTAGACCACTTGGTGAGTAATCCGGAAAATCATCGAGTCCCGCTAATACCAATGCAGGACTTGAGGTTGCTTGGATGGTAGCCTCATAACCTGCTTGGTTATCGGTAATAACCGTAAACGAAGTACTTCCGTTTGCTACTCCTCCGGTGACTCCACCAATCGATCCGCTCATCGACACATCGCCAACCGCGGTCATTGAAATGGTAGATTCTTGCATTTGTTGATAACCGGCACGAAGAGTAAAACTGGTACTTGTTGAAATTCCTGTTGCTACTTCACCCAATGTATCTTCTACAACATAGCTACTCGAGGTTGCGCGTGATCCTCCAAAATTGATACTGTCACTTTGAATCGAGTAACTACCACTCGACATAACCTGAGCGTCGAGCGTGTGAATGCACACTAAAAGTATAAGCAGAAGTGTTGAGACTGAAAGAATCAGTTTTCCTGCCCTTCCTGCTTTTTCTCTTTTTTTCGAAACTCGAATTTGCTGAATATCCATTTAAGGAATAGAAGAATGATTAGTGTGATACCTACAACAGTAAGTATGACTGTCCATGGAATGACATAAAAGGTAATGGTCTGTGTATCGACAATGTCATTGTATCCACGGTTCAACTCAAGTGTTGCAGTGTAGCGTCCCATGAGAAATGAATTACCCCACTCTACTTCTCTATTTCGAAGTGAGTTTGGAAGTGCAAACCATGGTTCTATTTGAACCTCGCCAACCACATCTCCGAGAATATTTCGGATACTAACAATGCCGTATGGGTTAACGTGAATGGTTCCTTCATTTCTATAAAGGATTTGGAATGGAATAGGTCCTTCGGTGAAAAAACGCTTTCGGCCAATTGTATCGAATGCTTCCAGTGCTCCATCACGTTCAGTTAAGCCAGGGACTGTTACAAAGAAGAGTGAACCCAACCGAGTTACGATTGCGTTTGAACCTGTGACCTCTTGTCCTGAGAAATCTTGTTTTTTGGGAATAAGAGATACAAGCACACTTCCATATAGTCCACCTGGTTCTGCGTCTGAAGGGATAGAGACGGTAACCGGTACAATAGCGCGTTCACCATGATTGAGTGTAAAGGTACGTGCTTCAAAAGAGAGGTAATCTTTGAGTGAGTATGGACCTCTCTCGTTTCCAAGTAAGACAACTGTCTGTCTTGTATTTTGAGAGCCGGTGAAGTCTTCAACTCCTAGTTCAAACTGTTGATCACTGCCGGTTCTGTTGGTAACAAGTAGTTGTACTACTTTGGATTCTCCGGGATTTAGCGTTAGCTCTGTCTTTCCCGGACCTAAGACAAAGTCTTTAGGAACTCCTTCAGTAGACACTGTTTCAACAGTGTACTGCGCAAAAGCTCCTACTGGCAACAACCAGACGGCTATAACTGCTATGAATGTAAGTAATGTGATTCTGGATTTCATACTCTATATAGGCACACTATTAAGGCTAATCTACGTTATTTAGTAGTAGCCGTCAATGTTGTTGTTGCTGTGTATGTATCCTGCGGAATTGCAGGTGATGGGTTTGCTGTGATTTGCACTCGGAAGTAGATAGTGGTTGTTGCTCCGGTAGCACCCGTAGCTGAACCTCTGTCGATGATAGTCACGTCAGTGGTTGAAGCGTTCAACCAGCAAGAGTCACTACCTGAGGTATCACTCGATCCTCCTGCGTCACAAGCACTTCCATTGTCCAAGAATTTACTGTCAAGATCTGAAGTGGTACTTGCAGAAACAGTGTACGCAAACTCTCCGGTGTTTGAACCGACAGAGAAAGTGTAGTCCGGAACGAGCGGTGTTCCTGGGGTGTAGTCATTAATGTATCCACCCTGAGTGTCACCCTGCATAGCAGGACTTGAGCTTGCTTGAAGCACCATAGTGTATCCTGCTGCGTTGTTGGTCAAAACAGCAACTTGAGTGCTTCCGTTTGAAGTTCCTCCGGTCAATCCGGCAATAGAACCGTTCATCGCTACGTCGTTTGCTGTTGTGATAAATGAAATCTCAGCAGTTACTGACTGAGTGATGATGAACTGGTCACCGACTGCCTGTAGTAACTTTGGCTCTACCGCTGAGTAGCCAAGTACAAAACTCATGGTAAAAACCAAGAGTGATGCTGTGAGACCTTTGTAAGATTGTAGAATTGTTCTCATGAATTGTTATTGTGTTAATAATATTCGACCTTTAATGGCACGCGATCCGCGCACCGAGTAATGTAAAATTTTTTTACATTACTCGGTGCGAACATCACTTCTCTTTCACCGGCACTAGCACGAAGACGAAATCATTCCCGGTTCTTCCCCCTTTGAATACCGGAGTGATTACCCCTGTCGTCCCTGAAGGATCTTCTACTACCTGTACCTCATCTGAAAAAGCTGTTTTTATTTTTTCAATTTGTGCCCTTGGGTTTTTTTGATCAACTTCTTCTACTACTATTCCGGTGCCTTCATCTTGAGCAAATGCTTCTCTAACCTGTGCAACAACACTTTCATTGAGACTGAAAGCTCCAGAGCTGAAAATCGCACCAATAAGCACGAGTCCGACTCCCACGAACGCAAACCCTGAAAAAAGCAATCCGGTTTTTTTCTTTGGCTGTTTTACAAACAAAGGAAGAGGGGCACGAGATGCATCCTGGCTTTTGCTTCTCGCCAAGTTTATTTTTGCTTTAAGTGATTCAGGTAGTTCATCGAAAGCTAAGAAGCTTTTCGCGAGGTTTTGATCGAGTGGGTTTTGTACTGACGTGACTATTTGTGGAACAGCACTTTCTGAAATTCTTTTTGAAAGACTTGGAAGAAGCGAGCGGGTGTCCTCGCTGTAAACAAAACCTTTAGTAGGAGAGTTAGGAAGTGTTTTGAGAGTGGTGTTAGTTGTGGCACTACCAGCAATCTCTGGATTTGCTGTATCAGCTTCTTGGTCCGGCGTGTTCTCGGTACTTGGCTCCTCAAGGCTTCGCTGGTAACTCTCAAGAGAATCAACCGAGACATACCAAGATCGACCGAGACGAGTTGTTTCTAGCTTTCCACTACGACAAAGTTGCCCGATGTAATCAGTTGCATATCCTGCAATTTCTGCGGCTCGCTTTGATGACACAAAAAGCTTGCCGTTAAGCTGTATCTCACCACTCTTCATTTCCTTCTTATTATAGCGAATTTTTGTATATAATTTTGTTTATATCGCTTTTATGTGGATAACAAAAAACTTCTCGGGCTTCCGAGAAGTTATTATTTTGCAATGTTATTTTATATTTTCCTTTAGGAGCTTGATTAGGAGTGGCGGACTTGCTGTACCTTTAGTCGCCTTCATGCATTGCCCCACAAGAAACTGCAAAGCTGATTCCTTTCCTGATAGATACTCCTCTACTACTTGCTTGTTTTCAGAAATAGCTGTTTTTACTACTTTTGTCAGTTCCTCAATATCATTTTTCTGAATAAAACCATTACTCTCCGCGATAGACTTCGCACTTCCTCCCTTTCCGTACATGAGAGATAGCGTGTCCTTTGCCCCACGAGAAGAAAGGTCTCCTGAATCAATCATTTCTATGAGCTCTACAAATGAATCAACAGTGATGGTTTCTGGTATCTCGTACTCCCGAGATTCGCTTGTATCCTCCTTTTTTATAAGACCGACGAGGTCGCTCGTAACATAATTGAGTGCAAGTTTTTTCTGTTTGTCACTTTTGAGTTGCTTCGAGACCTCCTCGGTAAATGAAGCAAGTGCTCTGTTTGAAAGTAAGAGGTTTGCATTGTTTACACTCATGCCAAATGCGTTTATGTATCTTTCTCGAGTTACCCATGGAAGTTCGGGTAATTCTTTTCGGAGAACATCGTGGGAAAGATCAGGAACCTTCGAGAGTTCAAGCGGTGGTAGATCAGGGTCTGGGAAGTACCTATAGTCGTGAGCGTTCTCTTTACTTCTCTGAGAAAAAGTTTTTTGTCCAACTTCATCCCACCCACGCGTCTCCTGAATAATCTCTTTTCCTTCTGAAAGCAAAGCACGATGTCTTTTGATTTCATAGTCGATAGCTCGCCCGACAGACTTAAATGAATTGAGGTTTTTAACCTCAACTTTCACTCCGAGTTTATCCGAGTTACTAACCGAGATGTTAGCCTCTACTCTCATTTCTCCCTTCTCCATGTTTGCGTGCGCCACTCCGAGAGTACGGAGAAGAAGCTGAAGCTCAGTAGCAAACATCATCGCCTCCTCTCCACTCTTTATGACAGGTTCAGTGACAAGCTCCATGAGCGGAAGACCTGATCTATTGAAATCTACCAAACTCACCTTTCCTGTGTCATGTGACGAGCGAGCAGTATCTTCTTCTAGGTGTATTCTTGTCAACGCCACACCTGCCAAACTCCCGTTTGAAACAAGAGGTCGTTTGTACTGGCTTATCTGGTACGCCTTCGGTATGTCCGGATAGAAATAATTCTTTCTATCAAAGTTTGTTTTATCTGCCAGAGCTCCTCCTACCGCAAGACCTATTTTTAAAACACTTTTTACGGCTTCTTTGTTTATTGTAGGTAGCGTACCTGGATGCCCCATACAAACAGGACAAACATGCGCATTGGCCATTTTTGCGTCAGGGTTATTTAAACATCGACAAAACATTTTTGTTTTAGTCGCGAGCTCAGCATGAATCTCAAGCCCTATTGTTGGTGTGTACTCTTTTGTCATGCTTTCTAGCATAGACCAGATTACTGCATTTGGCTACTGATTATCGTTGATAGTTTTTCTTTAAGTTTTTTGACTTTTTCGTCATCAAGTATCGTAACTGTTTCTACTTCGTGCCCTTTTTCTGAAAACTGTTTTACTACTTTTTCGACACTTTTGTCATCAGTAACATCCGTTTTAGTAAGGAGTATAAGCTCGGGCTTTTCAAGTAGCAGAGCATCGTACTTTTCTAGCTCATCTCGGATAGATAGGTAGTCTTTGTAAGGGTTCTCGGATTCAAGAGATATGCAATGAAGTAGTATTCTCGTACGAGAAATGTGTCGCAAAAACTTATGTCCGAGTCCTTTTCCGGAAGAGGCACCTTCTATCAGACCTGGTATGTCTGCAAGGATATATCCATTCATAACTCCGAGATTTGGCTCGAGTGTCGTGAATGCATACGAGCCGATTTTCGCATTTGCTTTTGTAAGTGTATTTAAAAGACTTGATTTTCCCGCATTAGGAAAACCAACAAATCCGATATCGGCTATTAGCTTGAGCTCAAAGGTAAACTCCCCTTCTTCGCCTTCCTTTCCGTCAGTCGCGCTGAGTGGAGTTGTGTTTGTTGAGCTTTTGAAATGTTCATTGCCCATACCGCCAGCACCGCCCTTAAGTACTTCTACCCTTTGACCAATGGTAGTTAGATCCCAAGACTCGCCTGTTTTTTTATTTGTTACGAGCGTACCTACGGGAACTTCCACAACAAGGTCGTTTCCGGATTTTCCATGCTTGCTTGAGTTTTGCCCGTCACTTCCTTTTTCAGCTTCGAGAACTATTATGCTTCGGTATGGAGTAAGACGCATGATATCTTGAACTGTTGTAACAAAAACATTCCCACCGTTTCCTCCGTCTCCACCTGCAGGTCCCATAAACTCTTTTCCTTTTTCATGTCGCCATCGAACAACGCCGTTTCCTCCACGACCTGCTTTAAGTTGAATTGTTACTTGGTCAGTAAATGCCATGCGGGTAATTACAACATATTTTCAATATTTTTTCAAGTTTTAAAATTTTTCAATAGTTTGTATGTACTAAATAAAATACAAAAATAATATACACACGAAATGAAAAATTTCCTTTCCGAACGAGGTTAAACCTCGTTCGGAATTAACTATATTTTGCAACGCATTCTCATACCGAGGTTTAACCTCGTTCGGAGTATCTAAGTGTACCGATATATCGGTACACCTGTTTCTATTCAAAAAAAGAATTCTTGAATAGAAATTTTTGAATGAAGATAGCGAGTTTTGTACAAGGGGTCCCCTTGTACTGGTATAAAACTTCAACACGCCACCCGGGTGGCGTGTTGAAGTTATAGCTGTAGCTACGGGGAATCGGTCACGAGTTACTAAGTATAATTCTTCGCTACGCTCGAATTCTACTAAGTACTCTCGAATCTTACAGATTCTGTATACTTTTTGGCTTTTTTCTGTGTCACAAGTTACTAAGGATTTTATTCGTGAGTACACTCTAAAATCCA
>JBBDJV010000009.1:0-4736 GCA_040879725.1 Minisyncoccota bacterium
TGTTTCATCCAAGCTTCGCTTGGAAATAGGTTCGAGCGGAATCATAAAGATGCCCAGCATTTTGAGGCAAGTTATATATGGGTTTTCTAGATACCCTACCTGGAAGCTCGAACTGGTATACTTTGAAAATGAAAACAATCCTTTTTGCCTGCACCGAAAATAAGAAGCGCAGTAAAATTGCGGAGGCTGTTTTCAATCACTTAGCGCAGGAGAAGAATATCGACGCTCACGCAATTAGTGCTGGCACGATACCAGCACAGGAAGTAGATACAGTTGTTGCTGGACTCCTTAATGAAAAAGATATAAAAACACAACTGGAGACACCCCGAAAGTTAACTGATGAACTTCTGACACAAGCCGACAGGATTGTTTCGTTTGGATGTCTTATTCCAGATATGTTCCCTAAAGATAAATTTGAGGAGTGGTTGGTAGATGACCCAAAAACTCCTGAAGAGTACAAACTAGCATTTGATACGATTTATCAAAAGGTTGAAGACCTGCTACAGCGTATTAGTTAATTGGGTGAGAAATACTGGAATATAGACAGTTGGGTCGTTTCTTTGTTCGAACGCAGTTCGAACTTCCTCTACGACGTCGCCCGGCATTTTAAAGTAAATTTTATAAGGTTTTTCTGGACACCCTAATGGGGGGGGTCAGAACTAGCCAAGAACATCAACATACACCCATGTCTTCTATTGATAACTAAAGGTTCCTTTTATCTCAAAAAACCAAACTCAAAAACTTGAGGGCGAATTTTATTAGTTAAATTTCTGTATGCTTCTTCGAAGCTCTCAAATGAAACCTCTGGTAATCCCCCAATCTCACTTCGTTTTTTCAAAGCATTTCGGACCTGATACCAACCAACATCAGGTTGATTCAGTTTTAAATCTTCACGAACTGTGTAAGGGTCGGTGTGCTCAAAATAAGCTGACCACAGCTCTCGCCCTTTTTCTAGCACAGCTGCAGCTTCCCCTGACAAATTTTTACCTTTAAGATACTGCACCATGAAGTCACTCTCAAAACGTTCAGCTGAGCCCACTTCGCTCTCAGTAAATGGAATAAAATGATTTACGATACTCCACTTTTTACCGTTCCACTCCAGATCATTCGCACTTGCTGTTAGGTTACTACCATTAAATAGCATCCAAATGAGGCAGTCGTTCTTGAATTCTTCTGTAAGTTCTTTAACTGGCTGCAAGAATTGGTCACGGTCATTTTGCCACGTCGGTTTTATGATCCTTCGCACAGTAAACATTATGGAGGCTTTCCATAGATCATCAGGAGTAACAAAGATAGTACCAGCACTTCCAAATCCAGAAGAAAACAATGAGGTTGTCTTCGAATGCTGCACATCACTTCCTTGAAATACTAAACAAGCTATTGCGTTATTCGCCCATTTGGTGCCACGGAGATCTTTTGTCACTGTTGCAGGCACCACTGCGTTTTTGAGCGGCACCACTTCAGTATCATTTGCTTTGGGTCGCTTTATCCAGTTCCCAAGCAACATTTCTTTTGGTGCATTATAAAAAAGTTTCTTTCCGATTGGTCGAGCATCTCTGTCCAAAACTTCAACGTTAATTTCATCAATTTGACTCAAATGTCCATCTCCATGGCTAGTCTGCCAAATCAAAAAACCAATAGGAAAATCACCCTTAATGCCATCAAAAGATTTACTAGGCACAATGAATCCACCAAGATAGTCTGAGTCCCAATGTTTTCTAAACCCTTCGAAATTGGGTGCGTTAACGTATTTTAATGTACTGAACATTGCCAGCGTCGCATTTGGTAGCTCATTAGCAAACCGAACCATAAACTGCACAAACAACTCGCGAGCCGCATAACCTTGATCATCCATAAGCCGCGCCACCTTTGTCTTGGCTACGTTTTTCTTAGCTTCAGCTCGCTCACTACTTGATATGTTGTCAGCATTCATTGCTTCTGCGTAAGGTGGATTGATGAGCACCAAAATCTTTTTTCCGCTTTTAATTACTTTTCGTAGTGAGACCGGCACTTTGTCTGTGATTGAGTAATCAATTTCCCCTGTATCTGATATATCGTCATTCAGATAGTCGTACTGAAATCGTTCAGCTGCCACGCAGGTCTTTGTAGCCCTCATTACATCAATATCAGCTTGATCTAGCGTACTCATGTAGATGTTACGGTGGTTGCTGTGCTTCACTTCAAGGTTCCCTACCCCACAGCACATATCCCATACGATGTATTCATCCTGCCAACCCTCACCCAACACTTCAGTAAGTTTGTCATAGGCCGTATCCACCACATGAAGTGGCGTATAGTATGCTCCTTTGAAGCTGCGCTCATCTAGCGGAATAAGGCTGTCGCGTCTCTCTAAGAGATAGTTTCGATATTGCTCCTTAGGAGGCTTGTGGTAAATCGCCCAAAAGCGCCGATATCCTTCCTTATTACTTAGTTCATACAATTTTCCTCCTAATGAGAAAACTGGTAGACCATCCTTATGCAAAAGTTCTGCAGGCATGTCCTTCACTGACGAAACAGTACCATCATGCATAATGTCAGCAAAAAATAAAAGAGCGTAGTCTTCTTCTTGAACCCCAGCGAGTTCACGACCAACCATTTCCACCCAACGATCAAATACTTGCTTTAGATTACTTGGAGTTATCTGTGTCCGAACAATCTCTCCTTCAAGAATCGCATTTTTAACAGCATCAATAAACTCTGTTTCGTGAGTTTTGATATTAAACGACACCATGTAGGTGCCAATATATGCCGACACTGCCTCTAGAGCTTCTGGTGTCACATCACTAGCTGATTTACCCCATTTAATATTCTTGCGCTCCAAAAGCGGTAACGCATCAATAGTCTTCATGATTGCTGCTTTGTGAGTATCAATTACAGCAAGAAATGGGGGTAGCTCTTCTCCATGATCTAACCATTCTTTTGCATAGTGCAGAAGCTGGGTGAACATGAAAAAGCTAGTATTTGAACTTCCCGCCTTTGCTTCAAACCATATTTCTTTTGTCTGAATATCAATCAAACCCTTTTGATAGGCTTTGAGTCCGAGTGCTTTAATATACAAATCTTTAACATCCTCCTCACTACTCGCAACTTGGAGTTTCTCATACAAGGTCATGCGAAAAATCATAGCATAGATCTAGCTATTGTTGGCTATTTTATTAAAACCTTCAATTTAAGCTTTTTATTTGATACTGGTAGAATACTTAAAATGAAAGACTCTTGGACAGACTACCTAAAAATTCTCCTATGGATACTAGTGATTGGAGGTTTTGGATATTGGTTTTTCTCATCAGACTCAAATGACTCATCTTCGAGCTCGTACAGTGCTCCGGCAAGAACATATGACCGGTATGGTGTCTACGATGACTACGACACAATGTACGATCTTGCGTACGATAACTGGGATTCAGTTCGTGAGTACATCGACGGAACAGAGACAGTCGAAGCTTGTTCTGACTCCGGTTGCTACTCACTTGATGCAGATATTTCATCTGGCTATATTGAAACCCTCTACTTCCCTAATGGAGGTTACATCTATCCCGATGCGGAAATTGATAGTGACGGATATGCTGAGGGGTACGATAGTGAAGGAAACTACTGGGAATTCAACATTGATTCGGGGTTGATCGAAGACGCAATAGACTCATGGATCGATGACAACCAGGAGGACTACTCTGACCATCGAGAGGAAGAATACTATCGAAGATAGTTATATCTTCAGAGCCCTTTATTTATTAAAAAAGTTGGAATATAGACAGTTGGGTCGTTTCTTTGCTCAAACACAGTTCGAACATCTTCCACGACGTCGCCTCATTACAACTTACTTTTGTGAGAAAAGTCACAAGTAACATGATTAAACCTGTGAACATCACCCCACTTAACACCTCTACTCGACTTGAATACGAGTGCGAACACTGTCTCAACATTGGTGCAATAAACCTTACAAACAGCATAGTGAATGTGGACTATGATGGCGCTCCATTAGAAGAACTTGACTATGATTGCCCGAAATGTGAGCGGAAGCTCTAAAACAAGTTAACAGCAAACGCCCCTCACGGGGCGTTTAAGAGGTGAGACCTTTCTATACTCGTTGGTCTGTATCCGTAACCAAATCGTTTCTCCTAGTCCTCAGAGCCAGTATAAGCCAGTCTCTTTACTATCCTACCTAGCTGATGAAATAGCGCAGGTGAGCACTCCATCTCCTTTGGCTACATTATTGCGCCAGTGAAGAGGTTGTACGTTCTGCAGCGTGTGTGAGCCGCCTCGCGAAGTGGGAATGATGTGATCAATCTCCCAACCCCAGTCACTATTGCGATTACCGTAGTCTTTCAACTTTATCCAAGCCCCGCATCGGTCTTGGCGGATCACACTAGCATCATACGCTGGCACTATGGTTGCCATCTGCCATACGCGGATAATATCTTCTGTTGTGTACGTGTACATGATTTCCTTTTGATTATGCTTATTACCGGCTCGACACCACTCATAAGAGCGCCGTTAGGCTCATTTTAACATCGACAGTAGATCGCTACCTAAATCAACAAAACTTCCCTATTAAGGTCAACTTATCTCTAACCCCGCTCATATACTCCTGATCCGAGAGAGTGTTCGGTATAAGGTTTGGACAGTGGCCCAACATTTTGAAGCAGATTTTATAAAGATTTTCTGGGCACCCAAGCGAGGGGCCCGAACTGGTATACTGCTGCTATGAAAATCGTCCTTATCGGAGGAGTACCGCG
>JBBDJV010000010.1:0-51759 GCA_040879725.1 Minisyncoccota bacterium
AAATAAGAACCCACGCATGTGGGTTCTTATTTGTCCGTCCAGAGCAGTGTGCCTGCGCACACTGCGTTAGGAATCAAAGCCCTTGCCTCATCAACCTAGCTCTTGCCTACACCCTCAACATAAACCGCTCTAATGCCACCCCAAGGTCATACTTTCCCTGGTGCGCGTTTCTGTAAAGCGCAATTAGTTCATCGTAATGAGCACTATTTTCTTCTTCGGTGAAGTTTCGAGCAAACCGCTTAGCTTTACTAAAAGGATACTCTTTCATTCCTGCTTCGTCAGATGTCTTCGCTTTATATGTCGCCGTAATACTTTTCACCTGCCATAGCAAAATACCGTGCAGTTCTTCCGGTGGAATTCCCTTACGCATAAACTGAGTATAGAGCAACCACAAATTTTTTTTATCTTTAGCACCGTACGCGTCCGCAAGCGCGAAAATATTTTCTTCGAACTTCTTTTTCTTCTGCGCAAACTCATCGTAAGAAAAAGCGTGTTTCTCTATTTTCTTTTTTTGTGGAGCTAAAAAGGACTCCTCAAGCACAACAAATGCATTCTCAGATTTACCCAGATCTTCAATAAGAGAGTCGAACTCCTCTATACGCTCTTTCTTATCAAGAGCGTACGTAATTCGTATTATATATTTTTTCTCAAACAACCCCTGCGCGCGGATAAGTTCCTTAATTTTTTCTACATCCCATGAGTCAGAGTCAAACACAATCACTTCAGCTTCACTCCTTTTTGATTGCAGTGTCGAAAAAGCCTTTTCGGATTTTTCTCGGGCGCTTTCTCTATCTGTTCCCCAGTAAACATGCAACATAGCTATATTCTTTTCATCTCACCCCAGTTATCACCCACAGAAGCCTCTGTACGACACACCACGCCTTCAGTTTCTCGAGGATCTATCACAGACTCCATTGCACTTTGTAGTGCAGGAATAACTTCAGAAACAATACTTTCCTCCACCTCAAACACGAGTTCGTCGTGAACTTGGAGTAGTAGGTGTATACTGTCAGGCTTTGAATGCTTTGAAATATAGTCAGTAACCGCAATCATTGCGAGTTTGATTATATCAGCGCCGGTTCCTTGTACCGGAGCATTGATAGCCATTCGCTCCGCACTCGCGCGAATAAAAGGAATGCGTGACCGAATACCTTCGAAATACCTTCTCCTTCCAAAAAAGGTTGTTGTGTACCCAAGACGATGCGCGCTCTCTTTTGTCTTTTCCAAATAGCTCGCCAATCCGCTAAACTTTGCAAAATATTCATTATAAAAATTCTGTGCTTCCGCTCGGTCTGTTCCCAAGTTTTGTTTAAGCGCATTCACTCCCATTCCATAAATAATACCGAAGTTTATCACCTTCGCTTTGCGACGCATCTCTTTGTCGACTTTTTCGGGAGAAACATTAAATACCTGCGAAGCAACCGCAGTGTGTACGTCCTCATTGCTGTTAAAAATAGCAATGAGCTTTTCATCCTTTGAGAGAAATGCGGCGATACGAAGTTCAATTTGAGAGTAGTCAATCGCAACTAGCTTGTACCCTTTCTCAGGAATAAAACCCGAACGGATAGCGCGCCCTAAATCTGTTTTGTTTGGAATATTTTGTAAATTCGGATCATGTGATGCCATGCGTCCCGTCGCGGTACCACTCTGGTCAAATGTACTGTGAATGCGTCCATTTTTATCCGCGAGTGTAGGAAGTACGTCTACATAAGTGCCCAGTAGCTTTGCTAACTCTCGGTATTCAAGAATGTTTGAAATAATCGGATGAACCTCTCGAAGTTTCTCCAATTCAGATTCTTTTGTTGAAAATGCCCCACCCGCTGTTTTCTTTTGATTTTTTGTTTTTAATCCCAATTTTTCAAACAACACTTCGCCGAGCTGTTTTGGTGACGCAATATTAAACTCCACTCCCGCCTGCTCATGAATGTTCTTTTCGAGTTTTGAGAGTGTGCCGTGATACGTTTTACTCAATTCAGAAAAGCGAGCTGTGTTAATTTTAATTCCATACTCTTTCATCTTCTCAAGTATTTCCACAAGTGGCTCTTCGATGTTTTTATAGACACCATCCGACTTCGATTCCTTTAGCTTTGCATCAATTACCGCTTCAGCTTCCTTGAGCGTCTTTTTCTTTGTGAAAGCAAAAATATCCTCAAGTGTCGCATTAGTGTGATTTGAATCAAACACCCACAACTTAAGCGCTACTCTGTCTAAATCTTTTTGGTCTACCTCCGGAAGTTTACTTTTTTCTTCCGCGACAACAGCTTCCAGTTTCAGTACAGAGCGAAGGCGCGCCCCGAGTGTTCTAAACTCAAACTCCCTGAAAAAAGCATCGGCTTTTTCCAAATCCAACCCATCTTTAAATCCTTTTTCAGGAAGTGAAAAAGTTATTGGCGCATCACGCCTAATTGTTGCGAGCATTTTACTGAAAAGCGCTTCCTCTTCATGCAGAAGAAGCAAATCTATAATTCGAGGTTTTATTCCTGCAGAAATAAACTCCTCTTTATTCTTTTTGAGTTTTTTGTACATATTCTCAAGCGTGCCAAACCGAGTGATAAGCTCAGTCGCTGTTTTGTCCCCTATACCCCGCACTCCGACAATATTGTCTGACGGGTCTCCTCGAAGACCTTTGTAGTCTGGGAGTAACTCAGGACCAAACCCGAAGCGTGCCACAACCCCCTCTTCATCATAAAGTACGGTATCTTTAATCCCTTTCTTGAGAGTGTAAACCTGCACCTTTTTATCATCTACCAGCTGTAGCGTGTCCATGTCTCCTGATGCGATAACAATATCCAAATCTTTTCGCTTCTTTGTTTGCTCAACAATCGTTCCCAGCATGTCGTCTGCTTCAAACCCTTCTTTTGAATACATAGGAATATGCAGTGCGTCAAAAATTTTATGTGAGTTTATTATCTGCGCCACAAGCTCATCATCGGCTTTCGCTCTCCCAGCCTTGTACTCTTTGTACACTTCATGTCGGTATGTTGGTTTTGGTAAGTCATAGCACGCGATAATATAGTCTGGAGAAAAATCTTCTATGAGTTTAAGTATCATGAGCGACACACCGTAAAGCCCGCCCGTGGGAATACCACTCGCGGTAGAAAAATCCGGAAGTGCATGATACGCGCGGTGGAGTATTGCGTGCACATCCAGCAAAACTATTTTCTTTGTATCCGCTTTTTTACTCATACATATACTATACGCGTATTTTCTGAATCATGCTCAAAGCGCAGTTTTTTCGCCCAATCCGGAATACTTGATGCAACCTTTTCCGGCCACTCAAGCACAATAAGCGCTGTTGGGTTACTTAGTGTTTCTTGCCACCCAAGTCGCTCAAGCTCATTAGCACTTTCCAGACGGTATGCATCAATATGCACCAATACCTTAAACGGCTTGTCAGTGAGCGGATATGTTTTCTGTATAACAAAAGTAGGACTGGTAATAGGCAGAGTAATACCAAAATAGTTTGCGAGTCCTTGTACGAATGTTGTTTTGCCTGCGCCCAAGTCGCCACTGAGTGTCAGTAGTTGGGCGTGGTGTTCTGCGGGTGTAAGTTTCGAACCTACGTCTTTTGCAAATTCATACATATCTGTAACACTTTCAACTTTTCTCATGTTGGCATTTTAGCATACCGGAGTTTTTTGCCCATAAAAAAACCCGCGCAACGTATTGCGCGGGTTGTGTGGAAAGACGTTAGTCAATCCTCACTTGAATCCCATTTCGAGTATTCCTCACCTCGAGACCTGAGCCTCGAGTGACAGTCTGCACTCGTGCAGACTTGAACTGACCCCGAAGCGGGGTATTTTTCACCGCCGGGAGGACATACCTCTTTCCGTCGGCAAAGAATCCTTCAATAGATTCTTTGATCGCTTTACCCTGGTACTTCTGAGCCTTTTCTTCGTTGCGCCAATATTCGGCGCGAGCTTTCGCCTCTGAGGCAGCAGTCCCGTAGTATTCTCGAGACTCCTCGAGTCCTGGGTACCGAGAAGTCTGTGAGACCGCCGGCCGGTTCTGTGCTTGAGCTTTAGCGAGCTCGGCGCGGGCCTTTTCAAGAGCAACCTGCTCTTTGATGCTTACTACTTCCGCTTCTACGGCGGAAACCTTGGTGTTGGTTTCGGTGCCACGGAGTTTTTCAAGCTCCTTTTGAGCCTTGGCAAGCTCAATTTCTGCTTTCAGCCGGACTTTTTCGAGCTCGGCGCGAGCTTTTACAAGCTCAATCTGAGTTTGTACTTCTTTAAGTTCCACATCAACAGCGGAAACTTTGTTGGTTTCTGCTGTTGCAGAAACCAACAAAGAAAAAGAAACAACAACTGCAAAGATGAATTTTTTCATAACTGCCTTTCTGTACTGGTGTTCTTAGGCACACCTACTTAAAACCTTATTAATTTTCAAAGACCAACTTATACACTTATTATAGCAGATTGCTCATGTTTTGTCAATACCTACAAAAGTGATTCTGTCCTTAAACCACAGGCTTTTTTCACCTTTCTCTCCTGGCGGGGTATAATTGTTCCATGATTGAGTTCGATGATGAAAAGCAGAACAAACGCCTCTCTGAACTACGAGCCAGAGAGCAAGAAGATTTAGCACACATGCTTTCAGAAAGGTATGACATTCCCTACGTTGACCTCTCTAAAATGTCTATAAACGGTGACGCACTTCGCCTCGTTCCTGAGAAAATTGCCCGCGAACACAACTTTTCGGCATTTAGCCTTCTGGGTAAAAAACTCGGTATAGCAACAACCCAACCACCAGGCGATAAGCTAAAAGAGATCGTGGCAGACTTAGACCGAAAGGGTTTTGACGTGTCACTGTTTATCGCATCTCCTATAAGTGTTATGAGAGCATGGGACAGATACGGGGATATTTCTCATACAGTAGAAAGTAAAGAAGGTGTGCTTGATATTGCAAACGACGAAATCGGAGCGATGATAAACGAAGTACAGACCATCACCGATATCGTAGAGCGTGTAGATAAAGTAATCAAAGAAAAGCACGGGTATAAAATATCTAAAGTATTTGAAATGATTATTGCCGGCGCACTCGCACTTAAAGCGTCTGATATTCACCTTGAGCCAGAAGAAGATTTTGTTCGTTTGCGTTACCGCTTAGACGGCGTACTTACTGAAATAGTGCAAATAGACAACAATACATACCGTTTGGTACTTTCTCGTATCAAACTCCTCTCAGGGTTAATGCTCAACGTAAAAAACTCAGCTCAAGATGGACGATTCAGTATTAAAGTAAATGAATCTGAAATTCAAATTCGTACCTCTACCCTTCCCGGCGCATACAATGAGTCTGTGGTAATGCGTATTCTGGACCCTAAATCAATCCAAGTATCTATTGAGTCTCTTGGTATTGAGCCACACCTCTTTGATATCCTCATGAAAGAAATTGAACGACCAAACGGCCTTATACTCACAACAGGACCTACTGGATCGGGAAAAACAACGACACTCTATTCTTTCCTTCGAAAAGTTCATACGCCTGATATTAAAATTCTCACTGTTGAAGATCCTATTGAGTATCACCTTCCGGGTATCGTACAAACACAAACAGAAAAAGATAAATATACTTTTGCCACCGGACTACGCGCAGCGCTCCGCCAAGACCCGGATATTATCATGGTGGGAGAAATCCGAGATAAAGAAACGGCAGAAATGGCAATCAACGCCGCACTTACCGGTCACTTGGTATTTTCCACACTTCACACCAATACCGCAGCGGGCGCTTTTCCGCGTTTGATTGATATGGGAATTAATCCGAAAGTTATCGGCTCTGCTCTCAGTACCGCCATGGCACAACGCCTTGTTCGTAAGGTATATAAAGAAAATGCTGAAGAAGTACCTATCACCGGAAAGGATAAAGATACCATTCTCGCAATACTAAAAACAATCGTAAATCGCCCTGATCTTGAAAACATACAGACAGAAACAATGTGGCAAGAAAAAAGCGATCTTGAATCACCACACCTTGCGTACAAAGGACGTGTTGGAGTGTATGAAGCAATTCTAATGAATGAAGAAATCGAGAAGATTGTTCGAGAAAACCCAAGCGAACGCGAAATTCGCCTAGCATCACTCAAGCAAGGAATACTCACCATGGAACAAGATGCAATTGTTAAAGTGTTACAAGGAGTAACAACATTAAAAGAAGTTCGTCGTGTTATTGACATCGATGCAGTAGCGAGTACTGGTGTTGTTTAGAGAAGTCAAGACTTTTTCTTTTTTTTCTACATGCTAGAATGCATGTAGGTAGGAAGTACAAAAGAAAAAATCCAGCGCACAAATCTCTAAGCAATACTTTTAATACGGACGACTAAAAGTGAGGTAAGTCTCAAAGGATAGCTCCAGTAAACAGATAAACTGTAACCAGGACGTCCTCGCGGATATACCCTAATAATCCCAAGGGATCAATTGCTTAGAGATTTGTACTCTGGATATCATTCCAAAATAAAAACCGTCTTTACGGGGCGGTTATCTCTTGTAAACGTACTTGTATGTAACTGAGCAGTATCTTATCATGTATTGATAAGTTTGTCAAGTGCTAGCGAGTAGCGCCCTTATTGCTTGTTCATACCCCACCATTTCATAAAAATGGTAGAATGGCACTATACACTATGAAAAAAAACATGCAAGACCCTGTAAAAGAAGAGCGTTTTCTTGACCAAACACTCCGACCACACGTGTGGGATGAGTATATTGGACAAAAAACTATCAAAGAAAACCTTCGCATTCTTCTTTCTGCGGCACAAGAACGTAATCATCCGCCGGAACACATCCTTTTCTACGGTCCGCCGGGACTTGGTAAAACAACACTCGCACACCTTATCGCGCATGAGCTTAATAAAAATATTAAAATAACTTCCGGCCCGGTTATTGAAAAAGTTGGCGACCTTGCTTCTATACTTACTAATTTAAAACCGGGTGATATTCTATTCATCGATGAAATCCACCGTTTGAACAAAGCGATTGAAGAAGTACTCTACCCTGCAATGGAGTCTGGACTGCTTGATATAATTATCGGGAAAGGTCCTTCAGCTCGCACAGTGCAGTTAGAGCTCCCGCCTTTTACACTCATCGCGGCAACGACCCGCATCGCACTTCTATCATCCCCTCTTCGGTCTCGTTTTTCAGGAGGTGTATTTCGACTCGAATTTTACACCACAGAAGAAATAGGAAGTATTATCGCCCGCTCTGCCGATATCCTCTCAATAGAAATAGAGCCGGACGCAATCCATGAAATCGCCTCACGAAGCAGGTATACCCCGCGTTTGGCAAACTACCTGCTTAAACGTTGTCGAGACTTTGCACAAGTAGCTAAAACTCCGTTAAATAAGAAAACGGTGCGTGATGCGCTGGCGCTACTTGAAATAGATGAACGAGGACTTAATGCGTCTGATAGAACTATTCTTGAAGTAATCATTTCAAAGTTTAACGGTGGACCGGTTGGGGTAAGCACGATAGCGGCAGCCACCAGTGAAGAAATAGCGACTATTGAGGAGGTATACGAGCCGTACTTAATCCAAAATGGTTTGCTTGAACGAACTTCGAAAGGACGTGTTGCAACCCGGCTCGCTTACGAGCACTTAGGTTTCTCTGTTCCAGAAAATTTACAAGATAAATTATTGTAACGTATGTCAGGACATAATAAATGGTCAAAAATTAAACACAAGAAAGCGGTAACTGACGCTCGGAGAAGTAAAATATTCTCAAAACTACTTCGCTCGATAACTACCGAAGCAAAACTCGCAAACGGAAATACCAACTCACCGAACCTTCGCTCCGCGATAGAACGAGCGCGAAAAGAAAATGTTCCGAACGACAATATTGAACGTGCGGTAAAGAAAGGAATGTCTCCTGATACTGGAGCAATGGAAGCAATAACCTATGAAGCGTACGGACCAGGAGGTGCTGGGCTTATCATAGAAGCGCTTACCGATAACAAAAACAAAGCGGCTCAAGAAGTTAAGTTTATACTCTCAAGCCACAACAGCTCACTTGGAGCTATTGGCTCTGTTGCGTGGGCGTTTAAAAAAGAAGGTGTGGAATGGATTCCTACACAAACCACCCCAATTTCAGAAGAAGATGGAGAAAAACTCTCCCGCCTTATTGATGACCTTGAAGAAAATGACGAGGTTCAAAATGTTTACACAAATGCAGAATAATACTGGAAAAATTATTCTAGGTATTGATCCCGGATACGACCGTCTTGGTGTATGCGTACTTTTTTACAATGGAGATAGTAGTGGAGAGGTCATCTATTCGGGTTGCATCAGCTCCCAAAAGAAAGACACTTTCGAAAAGCGTCTCTACGCGGTTTGCAGTGAGGTAGAGAAACTGTTTTCTCTCCACACCATCTCCGCAATAGCACTTGAGGATGTTTTCTTTCAAAATAACCAAAAAACAGCGACTAAAGTTGCTGAAGTTCGAGGGGCTCTTAAATATATTGCACAAAACAAGGGAGTACCCTTGTTTGAATACACACCAAACCAAATAAAAGTTGCGGTTACAGGTAACGGCCGTGGAGACAAAACCGCAATGAGAGACATGCTCGAGAAAATGCTTATTTTGGAAGAAAAAAAGCGTCTTGATGATGAATTTGACGCAATTGGAATCGCCCTCACCTGCGCAGTTAGTGAGCGCTAACCTCTTTTTTCATTGTCCACACCTTAGGGGTATTTGCATTCCAAAAATAGATTTGATAAAACTATAGCGAGAGCGAGAGCTCATTAAAAAGTTTATTAAAATAATTACTCTATGGAGTTAGACATTCAACAGGTGTTTCATTCATTCTCAATGGATGAAGAAGGTGTGATTGAAGCTGATATAGATGACGAGGAGGTGGATGATGAGATTGGTGCGTTCGCTGACGATTTTGATGATTTAGGAGATGACGATGAAGACGAAGTAGAAGAAATATAATAAAAAACCACCCTATACTACTAGGGTGGTTTTTTATTGGAAATACAGTTGAGGGTGTGTGGTGTGTAATCTCTTTTGAGATTTAGCTTAAAAAGCCTTTACTTAATTCTCAAAAAGCGATGTTTTCCTATTTTATACTCACCTTGCTCTGCTGGCGCATCATCTTCGAGAATTGTATTTTCTGGAAGCTTTTTAATTGATTTACTTTTAAACAACCTCCGCCCCTCGCTTTTTGAATCTACACACTTTGCTCGAACCAGTACATCGAGAAGTGATTCATTCTCAAGTAACGCAACTTCTGGTATTTCATCTGGCACTCCTTTTTTACTAAAGGTATTTGTGAACTGTTCTTCAGCATGCTCGGCTTTCGCCTCTCCGTGGTATATAGACACAACCGCTCGAGCAATACGCGCTTTACTGTCGCGCGGGTTCACCTTTCCTTCGGAAAGCTCTTTACGCATTACCTCTATCTCATCTTCGGATATGTATGTTGCGAGCATTGCATACTGTGTGATTATTTCATCCGGAATAGACATAACTTTTCCAAACATATCACTTGGAGCATCGATTATGCTGATATAGTTATCTAAACTCTTACTCATTTTTTGATTTCCATCCGTTCCAACAATAAGTTCACAACTCAAAACCGACTGCTCAGGCAAACCATTTGCCTTCATAATGCTACGCCCCATAAGCATGTTAAATGTTTGATCGCTTCCTCCTATTTCTAGATCACAACCGCCGTATATTTTGTAAAGCACGTATGAATCAACCCCTTGTAAAACAGGGTAAAGCATTTCATGCATATAAAGCTCACTTCCTGACTTCAAGCGCTCTTGAAACATATCTCGTTCGATAAGCTGAGCGTGAGTTATGTGCTTTAGCGTCCAAAGCAAACCTTTAAGTGTAACTGCGGTAATTTCATTTTTATTTAAGTGGGTTTTTTGCATTCGTGTTTCAGAATACAGAATAGATTTTCCAATGAAAGAATTCGGATTGATTTGCGCCATTCGATATTTAATAGACAGTTTCGCATGAGGAGCAAGGTCTGTTACGTTTACAAACCAATCTGAGTTTCGAATCCAAGTGAACACCTCTTTTCTGGTATCTAAGATTTTTCCTACCTGTTCCAAGTAGGTTTTCATATTTGCTTCAATTTCAGACTGTTCAATTTCAGGACGTACCTTACTCTTACCTGTCGGGTCTCCGATATGCGCGGTAAAATCGCCCACGAGGAATATTACCTTGCACCCCATGTCTTGCAGTTTGCGTAATTTTCGAAGAATAACCGCATGCCCTATATGTATATCGGGACGAGTTGGGTCCACTCCGAATTTTATATGAATATCTTTGGTATACGTTCCCGCAATTTTTCCTTCCAGTTTCTTTTTAAACTCTCCTTGTGGATCTATAAAACTAGTGGTTCCTCTTTCGAGAATATCCGATATAACTTGTGTTTCAGTCTTTTTTTCCATATTTCTAGGGTAGCATAAGTCATTCTCTTTGTCCTCTTCTGTTCTGTTTGAGTCCCCTTTTTTGTGCTATAGTCGAAAATATGAAAAAGAAGCACCAGAGGTATGTTGCAAAACATATTGGTATTAAACTCTTCCTCCTCAGCCTAATCGGAGGGTTTGTTGTGTTGGGTGGAGGACTGCTCTGGGTTGCCACACTCCAAATCCCAAGCCTTACCACTTTTGACGACAGACTCATTACCGAATCAACAAAAATATATGACCGGACTGGTGAACACCTACTCTATGATGTGCATGAGAACATCAGAAGAACTGTAGTTCCTTTTGAAGATATTTCCCGAAACATCAAAAACGCTAGTGTTGCTATTGAAGACGAGGAATTTTACTCACACAAAGGTATTAAACCAAAAGCTATTTTACGAGCTGTTTGGTCTAACTTCCTTACCGTACTTGGTAGTGACCGCTACACACAAGGAGGTTCAACAATAACCCAGCAGGTTATAAAAAACTCAGTGCTTACGTCTGAGAAAAAAATTGCTCGAAAAGTAAAAGAGTGGGTGCTTGCTCTCAAACTTGAGCAAGTCATGTCAAAGGACCAGATACTTAATATATATTTAAATGAAATACCGTATGGAGGGAATATGTATGGAGCCGAGGAAGCAAGTTTGGCATTCTTCGGAAAACGAGCACGTGAAGTAACGTTAGCTGAAGCGGCGTATTTAGCAGCAATTCCACAAGCTCCAACCTTTTTTTCTCCATACGGAAACAACACCGACAGACTTGAGGTACGAAAAAATCTTGTACTAGAACGCATGCTCAACAATAACTTCATCACTCAAGAAGAGTATGATGGAGCGCTCGCTGAGGAAGTTACTTTTAGACCACGGTCAGAAATCGGTATCCAAGCACCCCATTTTGTTTTTTATATCATTGAGCAACTTGAAGAACAGTACGGTCAAAAAGCTATTCAGGAAGAGGGATTAAAAGTTATTACTACTCTTGATTACGACTTGCAACTTAAAGCGGAAGAGATAGTAAAACGCTTCGCACTTTCAAATGCAGAGCGATTTGATGCAGAGAATGCGGCACTTGTTTCTTTAAACGCCAAAACAGGAGACATTCTAACCATGGTTGGCTCAAGAGACTACTTTGATGAAGAAATTGATGGAAACTTCAACATCACACTTGCCGAGCGACAACCAGGTTCAACCTTTAAACCATTTGTCTACGCTGCGGCTTTCAAAAAAGGGTACTTGCCCGATACGGTTGTGTTTGATCTAGAAACTGAATTCTCTACTCAGTGTTACCCAGATGGAAAGCCGAGATATAGTAATTCAAACTGCTATATGCCAGAAAACTATGATGGAAAGTTTCGTGGACCAATGACACTTCGAGAAGCCTTGGCACAATCAATCAACATCCCAGCTATTAAAGCGCTTTACTTGGCTGGACTAGATGAGTCTCTTCGTGTGGCAAAAGATATGGGTCTTTCCACCTTAGGGACAGTTAGTGACTACGGACTTACTTTAGTGTTGGGAGGTGGTGAGGTAACCCCTCTTGAAATGACGAGTGCATACGGAGTATTTGCAAATGAAGGAATGCGAGTTCCATATAGAAGCATTCTACGTATTGAAAATAAAAATGGTGTTGTTTTTGAAAGTCCTGGGTCTCGACCATACAGAGTACTCACAGAAGATGTCGCACTTACGGTGACTGATATTTTATCTGACAATGTCGCACGAGCCCCTTCGTATGGTTCAAACTCACCTCTCCATTTTTCTGGATACGATGTAGCGGCTAAAACAGGTACTACAAACGATTATAAAGATGCGTGGGTGATAGGATATACCCCAGAGATTGTAGTGGGCGCATGGGCAGGAAATAACGACAACAGACCGATGAATAAGCAGGTTGCCGGACTTATTATCGCTCCACTGTGGAATGCATTCATGATTGAATTACTACAAAACACTCCGAAGCAAGAGTTTCGATCACCTCGACCGATTGTAAACAAAAATGAATTGAAGCCGGTCATTCGCGGTGAGTGGAAAGGTAGTATAACGTACACTATTGATACCATTTCACAAAAACTTGCTACAGAATATACTCCAAACGAAACAAAAGAAGTTCGAGTAATTAACGACGTTCACTCAATACTCCATTGGGTTGATAGAAGTGACCCTCTTGGACCTCCACCAAGCAATCCCGCGGAAGCATCATCTCAGTACATACACTGGGAGTACCCTGTTAGACGTTGGGTTGAACGAAACAATATTAATGAAACAAGCACGTCAACCATTCCAACAGAGTTTGATACCGTTCATACTCCTGAAACGGTTCCAAAACTTACTGTCTCTGGAATAGACTCAAACATTTCGTACGCGGAAAACAATCCAATTACACTGATGGTAAATAATGAAAATATATACCCTCTTACCCGTCTTGATATTTTCATTAATAATGAATTTATTGACTCAATTCAACGCCCACCATTTAATTACACTTTTATTCCAGGAAACATTCCTTCAATTCGGCAAAGTAACTCTATTCGCATAGTTGGGTATGACTCTGTTTATAACCGAGCGGAAATTACCCTACCGCTTACCACCTCTCCTGCGGGGTAATAGTTAGTATATTGAATATTTTTTAGAAACAAGAGTTTGAATTTTTTCCTCAAACTCTTGTTTTTTTATATGTAACTCAGTACGAAGTAGTGGGTGTATTTTTAAGTACACTGAGTTTTTCTTAACAACAATAGCTTCGTTTGGAATAGTTTGATTAAACTCTTCTTTACACACCTGTATGATTGCTTCTTTTATATATTTTTCCGGCGGTTGTATGTGTTTAAACCTATCAAGAAAAAGAGTTATTCCTTGTAGAGCCATATATACTACTTATTCATCGGCATCACAAGATAGAGGAATGAACCTGGAGGTGATGGTTTAACAATAAGAGGTTTACCCTTTCCAGCAAAATGCAGTTCAATACTGTCTGTTGTAATATATTGTAGGGCATCTGCGATATATTTTTCATTAAAATGTATTTCAAAATCTTCTCCGGTCACTTCTGCTTTGAGTGAATCAGTGTGAGCGCCAAGCTCTGTTTGGTTTGTAGCAATAGTAAGAGTATTTGTTTCTGATGCAATAGAAATTTTAATTTGATTAAATTTCCCTGAAAAAATACTTGCCTTTTTTAGTGCATCAAGAAAATCTTGTCGCAACATACGAACAGTTGTAACAAACTCTTTTGGAATAATTTGTTTATAATCTGGAAACGTTCCGTTTATAATTCGCGAAGTAAAGTAATAGTTTTTATACAAAAAAGAAATTTGATTCTCAGTGTATCTAACCTCAACATCTTCATTTACTCCTGTTAAAAATCGTGTTAATTCAATCGCATTTTTATTAGGAATAAGTATTTTAATATCTTCTTTTATTTTTGTTTTTAACTTCTTTTCTGCAAGTCTAAATGAGTCTGTTGCCACAAAAACTAGTTCATTCGAATCAGAATATATATAGACGGAGCTTAATTCTGGTTTAATTGTTGTGTTTGATGAACAAAAATTAACCGCTTTAATCCCTTCGAGAACATTACTTGCTGGAATTACAAATGAAGAAAACCCTTCTGATAAATATGGAATTGTAGGGAAATCATCATGATTTTGTGTAGTAAGTGTCGTAACACTCGTATTTGTTTTTATTTCAATATTATTCTCTTTAACCTCAAGAGTTATTGAGTCCGTATGAGCAGAAGAAGAAACAACTTGAGAGAGTAAACTTCCAACCACTGCAACATTTCCTTCTTGTTCAACTTTTGCAGGAATAGTGATCTCAACACCTAAATCTAAATTTGTCGCTCGGAATGATAGAGAATTTTTCTTAGCCTCAATATAAATACAAGAAAGAACAGTGAGTGATAAATTTTTACCAGTCGCTCTCTCTGTTTTATATAAAATATCTAGCAACCTTTCTCTTGAACAAGAAACTTTCATGTATTTAATTAATTATTTCTAATCACAAACAATACGAAACTATCTGTGGGGATATGTGGATTACGTACCAATACTGTTGTATACGAACACCAAATGGAAAATAATCTGTGGAGAACTAACGGTATAACAATGTGATGTGTGGTGTTCATATATCTTTTATAAAATTTCTGTGTATAAACTAATGTTTTATTTTGAGTTATGAACAGTATTGTTCCCAACTACTTAACATGTTTTCCCCACTACCGGAGCATAGTTCTTATCTGGTGAATTTCTTGCGCAAGAATAGAATCGTGTTTGATATCAGCTTTTACTTTTTCACATGAGTGAATAACAGTCGTGTGATCCCTCCCTCCTATTTTCTGACCGATGGAAGGATATGATGCGTGGAAGTCTTCCCGGAGAATGTACATAATAATTTGGCGAGGTCGAACAGCTTCTTTCTTTCTTGTTTTTTTATACACAATTTCCTCATCGATACTATAGAAGTCGCTTATGGTTTTAATTACATCTTTAACGGACACTATTTTACGTGGTTTAACAGTATCTTTAATAAGGTTTTTTATTTCATTCAAAGATAAATCTCTACCTTTTAAACGTGTTTGGCAAACAATTGAATTCAAAACACCTTCAAGTTCTCTAATATTCCCTTCTACACTTTGTGCTAGGTAATCAACAATATCATCTTCAAGAAAAACGCTATTTACCTTTATTTTTTCACGTAAAATAGCAACACGAGACTCATGATCTGGTTCAGGTATGTCAACTATCATACCCGCGCTAAAGCGTGATTTTAGACGGTCTTCCATGTTCGGAAGATAGTTAGGGTGTTTATCTGATGAAAAGATAATTTGTTTATTGTTGTCGTAAAGACTGTTAAATAAATGGAACAACTCTTCTTGAGTTTTCTCTTTTTTAGAAAGAAACTGTATATCATCCATAATTAAAATATCGTACTTGCGATATTTTTCTTTAAACATCGTGGCTTTATTGTTCTGAAGTGCGTTTAAATAATCAAGTGCGAAACGCTCAGAAGTAACATAATAAACTTTTTTCTCTTTATCAGAATTTTTTATATGATTTCCTACCGCTTGCATAAGGTGAGTCTTTCCTAAACCAGTATTTCCACAAATAAATAAAGGGTTATATGCTATTCCCGGTTCTTTTAACACTGCTTGCGCGGCAGCATAGGCGAGTTCATTAAATGGCCCAACAACAAATGTTTCAAAGGTGTAACGAGGATTTAAGTTGTCTTCTTTATTTATATAAAGCTCGTTTAGCGGAAGTTCGTTGGTGTGCATCACAAAGCGTTGGTTGAGCAACTCTTTCTTCTTCTGCTCATCTCTGACTACCAAAAACTCCAATGCGCGCACTTGGTCCGACAAACTCCGTAGAATACGAAGGATAAACTTATGATATTTGTTGGAGAGCCAATCTTTTACAAACTGGTTTGGGACGCTTGCGTATATTATTCCATCTTCAAATTTAATAATGTCAGTATTCTTAAACCATGTGTTGAAGTTGGCTTTAGAGACCTCAAGCTCTATTTGTCCCAGGGTATTATCCCAGAGTTGTTTTAAATCAGACATAAATATAATTAGTTGTAACCATTATTATATACATGTGAATGAAAATAGACAGTCTTCACTTCAGACACCTTTTGTTTATAACCTGTTGATAGCGAGTTAATAGAAATAATATTTTGATATGTAAAGAGTTTTGCGTGTTGCGCAAGAGCAGTATTCCTCTATTAGAGCAAGAGTTGCCAAAAAAAGCGCTTTAATATATACTCACCATTATGTCAACAACATATCAACCAAAAAACCGAAAACGTAATAAAACACACGGCTTTCTTGTTCGATCTAAATCAAAGAGCGGGCGCAATGTATTGCAACGACGCCGAAGTAAGGGCCGAACAAAACTAAGCGTCTAATATGTTTCCACGTAATCGGAGGGTTACTACAGCGTTTTTTAAGAATAAGAAGAATGGAGGGAGGCGACTGTCGTCTACCTCTTTTTCTTTTTCATACTATCCGCAAGAAGGCGTATCCCCTTCTCGCTTTGCAGTGATTACATCAAAAAAGATATACAACACAGCAGTAGGCAGAAATGGCTTAAAACGTAAAGTTTTTGGGGTGTTGCAGGAATTATTACCATTACTTCCTGCGCACGGTGTGGTACTTATATATCCAACAAAAAAAGCTTTATTACTGGATAGTAGTGCAATAAAAGCTGAAATAAAAAATATCTTACAAACCATAAGCGGTTGATATCTATGCATTCTTTCTGTAGAATGGGATAGTTATGATCTCTTCTTTATTTAACACGTTTGTATATACGCCGTTGTATAACGGCCTTATTTTTTTACTCGACGTTCTTCCTTTCCACGATCTTGGTATTTCGGTAGTGCTGTTAACAATCATTGTTAAATTCATACTCTTCCCTCTCACAAAGAAATCTATCAAGGCGCAGATGAAAATGCGCGAAATAGAGCCAGAACTCAAAGCTTTACAGGCGAAATATAAAGATAAAAGAGAGGTGCTCGCTATGGAAATGATGGCTTTGTATAGAAAGCATAATTTCAATCCATTTGCGGGTATTTTTCTTATTTTTCTTCAGATTCCTATAATTTTAGGACTTTACTTTGTGTTCAGTGGAGGAGGTTTTCCGGAAGTTGATACGGAAATTCTTTACTCTTTTGTTTCCGCGCCGGAAACAATCGATATTATGTTCCTCAGTATTCTTGATATAACAGGAAAGAGTATTATTTTAGCTCTTTTGGCGGGAATTACACAGTATATTCAAATAAAATTAACACTTCCTAAGCTCGGAAAGCGAGAAAAAGACGCAACATTTAAAGATGATCTTATGCATAGCATGCAACTACAGATGCGCTACGTTATGCCGGTCATTATTACCCTTATTGCGTACCATATTTCAGCAGCGGTTGCACTTTACTGGGTTACGAGTAATATCTTTACTATCATTCAGGAAATGTTCTTGAGAAAAGAACGGAATATGACTCCTGTTGCAGTAGAAAAAACAAACTAGTATGAAAACAGATATTGTAATACAAACACTAAAAGGACTACTCGACAAACTATGCATCAGCTATACCGATGTGGTTGTTGAGGAAATGCCTGGTATTCGTGCTGTTAGACTTTCTATTAAAACTCCGGATTCAGGTATGCTAATCGGTACAAAAGGCGAAACTATTGCAGCTCTCAATCACCTTCTAAAGCGCATAGCTCTGATGAATGGTGAAATAACAGAAGAGATGATGCGTGAGTATGTGGTTGATGTAAATGACTATCAAATTAAACACATAGACGAGTTACAGAGAAAGGCACGTCTTGCTTCAGATCGTGCCCGTTCTTTCGAGTATAACGTCGAGATGGAGCCCATGAATGCATATGACCGACTCATTGTTCACAATACACTACAAGACCTTCCAAACATTAAAACTGAGTCAGCTGGAGAGGGACAGTTTCGACACGTGGTGGTGAAGTTCTCAAAAGAAAAAGAGAACGAAGAATCTTTTACTCTGTAGATTCTCTATCTTCAACAATCACCCGTTCTTCTTCCGCTAGTTGCAGGCTCCATAAAGAGGAGTCTTTTTTGTTGATAAAGTAAAGGTAATTTTCATTTTCTGAGAGGAATGGGCGAATAACATCTATTTCAACTCGAGCGAAATCAAAAGGGTTTACTAACTCTTCGCGTGTAAGTGATTCTCTGTCGATTGACCATAGCGAGTCATTAAATGACATAAGTCCCTTATACCATGCGTCAGGATAGCTGTTTACCGGCATAGAAGTGTTTGCTCCACAATAAACAACTGTGGAGTCACCTTTCCAAACACATTTCTCTGGCAGTACTGCAAGTGGCACTGCGCGGGTTGCGCCACTTCGAACATCATAGAGGTATGTTGATATACGAGTGCTATTTGTTACCGAATAAAGAATAACTTCCTCATCAGGGCTCATAAGTACAGTAAGTCCTGGAAGTGGTCCGAGTACGCGAGTAAGACGTGCTGTGTCTGTATCAAGTGTGTATGCGTACCCATCCATAGTATTTTGAGGTTTATTTGCGATAAGGATTGTGTCCTCAGACGGCCAGCTGGCGGTCCACTCACTAAATGGAGAATCAAATATCTTTGTTTGGCTGCTTCCGTCAGGGTTCATTACAATTCCATCTACTCCACCTGCTGTTGGAGTAATAGTGAACATTTGTTCACTGGATGGCGACACTGCCAACTCACGTATTTCTGTTACAAGAGGTTTGGCAGTGAATGACCATGACGGTAGCTCGAGAGGCACATCATCTTCTACTATTTCAGGTGTTTCAAGTATAAGCTTTCCGTAAATTGAGCGTATTCTCTCTGTGTTCTGGTCTACATAACGAAACACAACAGCTGTTCCATTTTCAACCCAATATGAATCATATATTCCCTCGCTTACCTCTCTATCAAGGCGAGTGAGCGTGCTGTCATTTGTGGTTGTTTGGAAAATATCTCCCAAACGGCGCTCATTATAACGAATAACAGTACTACTCGCTTCAGCGAAAGCTGTTGCACCAGCGACAGGTTCAGGAGTTATTTGCCGTAGTACCGGTTGCGGAGTGTTTCTAATTGGGTTTAGTCCACCTGTTCCTGAGTTGTTGCCTGGATTATTTTGTTCTCCTGTTTCATTATCAAAAGGAAAAAGATCAGCGGGTGTCTCGGTAATTGTTTCTGTTGATGGTTCTTTTAAAATAAAGAACCAGTAAGCTCCACCACCGAGTATTGCCAGGAGTGAAAGGACGAGTATAAAGATAAAAAATTTATTGTTCATTGTGCTGAGTTTAGTAATGTATCGTTCTTATAGCGTGAGCAGTTAAAGTCTTTTGCATAGTTTGGTTTGGCGGTATTGCATGATCCTGGAGAAGAAATTGCATCTAGCTTGTAGTCATTTTCTTCATAGGTAATAGTTAATGGCGGGGTGTAGGTATTGTGGTAGTCTGGTTTTTCTTCGTAATAAAAAACAATTCCCGTAATTGCTCCTTTTACTATATCTGTTTCAAATACTCGATATCGAGCGCAGTGATACTCTGTAATATCTATTTTTTGATCATTCGGTAATGTTTGAACAGGAGTAGCGCACGCTTGTGACCCCGCATCATCCTTATCAAAAAGATACGTATAGTTAGTTCCAGCGTATTGTGCCGTTATGTTCCCTGGCCAAGAAGGCTCGGTACCTTCATTTTTTCGTATAAAGTGGTAAGCAATGGTCGGACTGACTGCGAGTGAGAGATTTTCTGGTTCGGCGTAAGTAACGACCGCTACCTCAGCGGGTGTATTCGATGTCCCTACATTTTCAAGAAGGAAATTTGTCTGGAGTATTTGAGGGCTGATGGTATTAACGATCAAGAATGAACCGAGGGCAAGAAGAAGTCCAAAAATTGCCTTATTAACGGTTTGTTTTCCACTCGACTTTTTAGAGACCGCGTCAGTACTCATGTACTGAATTCCTCCATAGACGATCATAATAACCGCCAACGCTATTGCTATACCAATGCCAAATGTGTAGAGGTTTCCAAGATACTCTTCGAGTCCTATTCCTGTTTTATTTATGTCATTTTCTGAAGTGGTGAGTGGAGCGAGAGGAACGTACTCACTTACGGCAAATACGTCAGTGGTGACTGTTCCAAGAAAGATAAGTATGAATGTCAGTGCGAATAAGTATTTCATTGATTATTGTGGGAAAAATGATTGCTCAGTTTGAGTGTTGCCGTCAAAAGTAAGTGTCATGTTTCTTCGTACGCGTGAAAAGATGTTTGCCGGGTGTGATACATCCAGTACAAGTGTAGCTCTTCCTGATACTCCTCTTTCTGGACGCAAGGTGATTAAGGATGGATCGCTCGTTTGTGGCGCGACACCTTCTCCATTCACTGACCAGCGATAAGTTAAGCTGCTGTCTTTTTTATCTTGTGTTGGGAAGAAGTACGGGCTCGCCACAAGGGTAAACTCCGGTGTATTGAATGTCGCTCCAGATGAGTAGGCTCTTTCATACTGTGTTTTGAGAAGTGGATCGAAACGATAGAAATATAATTCAGGTGAAGCGGGGGCAAGGACTATTTTCTTTTCAGCAACAAGGTCTTTATTTCTATCTGAAACCGTGACACCAATAGTCATAGGTCCATTAAGAGTGTCTTCTTCTCTAACAAAGTATACCTGCTTCCCATATCCAGTAGCCGAAGGAATATTTTTGTTGCCTATTTTCCATTCATAGAAAAGCTCTTCAGGGTTAAGTGGTCTTCCGCTAACCCGAAGGTCTGGGAGCGCCACCACTTTCACCGGCGCTCCATATGTGTATACCGCTCGTCCTTTGTAGAAAGGTGGAGTGTAGGTAAGCGCCTCCCATACCAAGTCGACATTTGAAGGAATAAAGGAAAAGTCTTGAGTAAGAAAGTTTCCTTCTACTGTTTGAGCAACCATTTCAACATCATTTCGTGAGCCGACATTTCCTGTGGTGAATTCAAATGACCGTAACCCAATACCACTTTGCGTTAGCTCGCCGTTTATGTACCAAGAAATATTTGCGCGGTTTAGGTCTGTGCCGAAGCTTTGAATAGTAATGGTAACCTGCTCGTTTGCTCCAGGTATTTTAGGAATAACGTCTATTTTAAATGCGTTATTATTTATTCCGAACTGCGCTTCCGCAACAGGCCCAGAAATAAAAAGCAAAAAAAGTATTATACCTAATCCAAAAATGTGCACGATCTTTTTTTGCATATTACTTATTTCCTGCAAGGTGTGGTTTTATTGATACTCCTGTCTTATCCTCTAATCTTACCATGGATATGATTAGAATTATCCCAATAGTCCACATCGGAAGCCAGCCGGTAAGTGGAAAAACTTCTAAAAGTGCCGCTCCAGAGGAAACAAGAAATTTCTTCGGACTCAGTAATCCAACCCCGAGCATAAAGAGCCAAAAGGAGAAAACGCATACCGCGAAAAGTGAAACAAATGACTGAAGGGGTGCAAGGAGTACTGTTGCAGTAAGTACTACTTCCACCACATCAAATATAAGTGCCACACCTATCAGTAAAACGGCGGTAATGTTTCCTATGCGAGTTTTAGTTCCCTCATTCTCCATTTTCTTCTTTTTGAGCAAGCTCTTGTTTTGCGCGTTTTATAGCAAGTACTTGTGACGGGTCTGAAGTAATGATCTGATCCTCCGTGTACGAGGCGATTATTTTAATCGCAACGTGCTTCATACCGGCAAAGAAGATACCTTCTCCCACATCAGATTCCAAAAGTAAGAACTTTTCTTCGTCAGTGAGGTTAAATGTCTCTTTTACTCTATCTACTGCCGTTGGGGACTGTTTCAAAAGTATTTGAATGGAAGAGTTCGTGATAATAGGAATACCATAAGGTGACTTCATAAAGTCCCCTACGTCTTGGGTTATGGTAGCAATACCAAGGTAGTATTTTCTTCCTCGTTTTGCCAAGCCAAAGAGGAACGATGCTGTGTCATCACTTTTCATCATCCACCATGCCTCATCGATAACAAGAAGTCGCTTTTTGATATTCTTTCTGATTGTATTCCAAATAAAGTGCGTAATGATATACATTGCCGCCGGCTTTAGCTCGTCTTCCATGTCACGCACAGAAAATACGACAAACTTTTTATTTATGTCTACGTTTGAAGGTTTGTTTATAAAACCAGACCACGTACCTTTGGTGTACTTGGTTAGCTTTTGCGCAAGACTTTCCCCTCCTTCCATGCCGGCGAGTACCAGCTCGAAGTCTGACATGAGCGGAGCCTCGATGTTAGTGAAGTCTGATTCCGGTGTGATGTCTTTGAGCGCATAGGTTTCGGTAATTGCTCGGTCCATGATAGCGTCTTCTTCAGGAGAAAGACCTCCAAGCATGATACGGAAAAGTCCCACCAAATGAACTATATTTGAACGGAGAACGTCTTGAGGAGATTCATCTGGCGCGGGAATAGGAAGATCAAACGGGTTAATATGGTGTTCTGAGGTAAGTGATATGTTGAAGTAGCGACCGCCGATAGTGTCTGCCATGTATTCGTATTCCCTCTCAGGGTCGATGACGATAACTTCAGCATCAAACATAAGTGTACGAAGTATTTCAAGTTTTGTGGCATAGGATTTTCCTGAACCTGATTTAGCAAACGTAACTGAGTTGTAGTTTTCAAGAGAGAAGCGGTCAAAAATAACCAAACTGGAATTATGGCGGTTTACACCGTAGAGAATTCCTCTGTCACTAGTGAGGTCAAACGATACAAAAGGAAAAATACTCGAGAGTGGAGAAGAGTTTAGTTTTGAGTGCACCATTAGCTGGTCATCTCCGATGGGTATAACACTCTTGAGTCCTTGTTCTTGTTGGAATAGAGCGGGCTTGAGGTACACTAACTTCGCTTCCAGTATTGAACGTATTTCTGATTCTGCTTTATCAAGCTCGTGCTCGTTTTCAGCGTAGACGGTAATATACAGACCCACATCAAAAAGCTTTTCTTGTGCTTGCATAAGGTCATCACGGAGTTGTTCCAAGTCCTGATAGGCGGTATCAAGCATCGGGTCACGAACCAAACCTTTATCCTCTCGCGCGTGGATCTGGCTTTGTACCTCGGCTACTTTCTTTTGGAATGTACGAAGTACTTTTGCTGTTTCAACAGGATGAACAAAAATAGAAATATCAAATACTTTATCGAGGTTGATGATAGGAGAAAACCAGTTTTCAGTTAAGAAGCGGGGGTATGAAATAACAAAAAGTGTTCTACCTACTTTGTCACCCAAATTAAAATCTTTTGGGGTTATACGAAGCGCGGAGGGCGCAATAATATCTCGCAATTCCAAAATACCCGCTTCATAAATTTCCTGCGGAAGAATAGGTGCAATTTCCGGTGTGTTTTGTTTAGTTTTTAGAAAATCAAATAGTCCCATAAAATTATTCTACCTGAATAGGCTTTTCCGATTCGCCTGGATTAAACAGCTTATAAAATACTTCAACAATTTCTTCAGTTCCCAATCGCGCAACGCGAATACCTGTACGAATAAGACCTTGTTCTACAATCGATACTCTCTGTTCAAGCTGGCTTCTGTTCTCTTCGAATTTTTCTATTTTAGATTCCGCTTGTGCTTGTGCGTTCTTTTTCTTGAAAAGCGAGCTAGAACCTCCAATAGATCCCGGAGAATACGGAATGACAATAATAAAGCTCTTTGTCATAATACTGGTGTTTTCGGTAAAGTTTTTGATGAAGTTTATATACTCGCGAGTTTGGGTTTTGATAAGCTCTTCCACTTGTTCTTTTTGGCGAGCTTCGAGAAGCGCTATGTATGGTCTGATATCAAGCTCTCTGGACTGTACGAAAATCTGAATTGAAAAATCAAGCGAGTTAAGGAAGTTTTGGAACTGAAGGATAATTCCCTGTTGCTCATCTTCTGACTTAAGCGCAAAGTTAAGAGACGATACAAGTACAAGTGCTCGCATTGAGTTGTCCTCAAGCACAACCACTCCATCACGAACTTCCTTTATAGGTACGAAGTCTTGAGTTGGTTTACTTTTGTTGTTGGCCATAATGATTTTTTGATTCGTGGATATCTAAGCTCCATGCCAAATCTTTTAGTTTACTGTCTGAGAGTCTTGGTACATACGTTTCCGCTCCTGTGTCAGAAATATCTTTTTTCTCCGTATGATTTACTTTTTTGGGTATTTTTTTCCAAATATAAAGTCGTGCGCGAGTGTAGAAATAAAATGCAGATTCAAGCATGTTTATAAAGGGTCGCTTTGACTGATCTTTATAAAATGCCAGTGCAATGGAAAGGACAACTACTGGAGTCAGAAGTACAAATGCAAGAATTTTTGGACTAATAAGCGAAAAGATGGTAAATGCCAAACCCGCTCCTCCTGCCAAATAAATGAACTGCTTCAGGGTTAATGGCCCGAAAATCTTATCTTCCACCTCAATAAACTGGGGCACTTGAAACCTCATGTAAAAAGTATACCTTACACTGGCATAAATGTACTGTGTATACGGAAACTAAGGAGGTAGAAGTAGCTGTGTATAACGGTTTGACTTTGCCTACAGGTTAGGTATAGTAAAGGAATACCGAATGAGTTGATGAAATATTTTGGCTTAACAAAGCCATATTTTGAAATAACTTCCGTCTGTCACCTAAACAAAAACATATAAAACGTTCGAACAAAGAACCTGGTAACATACAAGAGGCCTCAAAAAACCAGGCGACATATCGAGAACAAAAAATGCGTTTTCTCACAAAAACACTTTTTTTCGTATCTATCATAGGCCTCCCATTTACTCTCAATGCGGGGTTTTTTTCCTACATGAGTTCACTGTTTGAACAGAAAACAAGCGAGGTAGATAGTGGTTTTCAATATAATTCCCAGAATGTGGCTCTACTAAAGGCTGCGACGAATGCAAATCCGGCATTGGCGCAAGGAGGAAGCGATGTTGCGGTTATTTCCGGAAGTGCCCTTCTTGCCGAAACCGGTCCAAGTGGAACTATTGCAAATATTGGTGATTTTCAGCCGGAACAAGGTTCAATTTCAACATATGTTGTCCGTGAAGGCGATTCACTCTCTGAAATAGCAACAATGTTTAATGTGAGTCAAAACACAATTTTGTGGGCAAATGACCTTAGTAGGACTTCTGTAATAAAACCAGGACAACAGCTTATTATCCTACCGGTTACTGGTGTGCGACACATGATAGCAAAAGGAGATACATTAGAGAGTATTTCCAAAAAGTATAAGGCAGATATAGATGAAATAAGAGGTTTCAATGCTATTAGTAGTGATACAGTATTGGCAATTGGTGAAGTACTTATTATTCCTGAAGGAGAAGTTTCTATTAGTGCGTATACTCCTTCTGTGGCAGTGAAAGAGAAAAGCACCGCTGAATATGTGGGTTACTTTACTCACCCGGTTCCAACAGCTCTAAAAACACAAGGATTGCACGGATATAATGCGGTTGACTTTGGTGCTCCACAGGGAACACCGATATACGCATCAGCGTCAGGAGAAGTTGTGGTTGCGCGAAGTGGTGGCTGGAACGGCGGTTTTGGAAGCTACGTGGTGATTAAACACCCTAATGGCGCACAAACACTGTATGCGCACCAAAGCTCTGTTTTGGTTAACTCAGGAGACTGGGTGGTGAAAGGAGAGCGTATTGGTTCTGTTGGTTCAACTGGAAGATCAACCGGCCCTCACCTTCACTTTGAAGTTCGAGGAGCAAAGAATCCTTTCTCTTCTTGCGCACTTATGTCTCGTTGCGGTTACTAATGCAATATATAAAAAACTCCCCTCTCTAAGGGAGTTTTTTATATATCCAAAAACGTCGGTCGATACTGCAAGGCTTCCAAAATATGTTCAGATGATACCGTGGGACTGTTTTCAAGGTCTGCGATTGTTCGAGCGAGTTTTTGCACACGGTGGTATGAGCGAGCTGAGAGTTTTAGTTTCTTTCCAGCTTCCATGAGGAGGTTTTTTGTTTCTGTATCAAGTGGAATAAATAATTCCACTTCTTTTGCCCCGATACGACCATTAGATATTTGTTTTTTATAACGCGCGTGTTGTTTATTTCGAGCATTAGTAACACGTGTGCGGATAGCTTTACTTGTTTCTTGTTCTGACTTTGTTCCTAGTACCGAGTATTCTATATGAGGTACTTCAACCCACATATCTATTCTATCGATAATAGGTCCTGATATTTTTCTTTTAAAGCGATTGTGTGTTAGTTCATCCATAACCGCCGTTCCGTCTCGATTAAGCATGGAGGGTGGGTTGAGAGCGGCGACAAGAATAAAGTCTGCCGGAAAACGAGCAGAGCCACGTGCGCGTGAAATAGAAACTACTTTATCTTCGAGTGGTTCACGAAGTGCATCAATCACTCGACGGTCAAATTCTGGAAATTCATCCAGAAATAACACTCCTCTGTGAGCGAGAGTTACCTCTCCTGGTTTTGGATTACTTCCTCCTCCAACAATCGCAACATAAGAAGCAGTGTGGTGTGGTGAACGAAACGGTCGGAGTGCATACTCTTGAGAATTAAATAAACCGGCAATAGAATGAATGGAGGCTGTCTCAAGTAACTCTTCATCGGTAAACGGAGGAAGAATGTGCGAAAAAGCACGCGCGAGCATTGTCTTTCCAGTTCCTGGAGGTCCGAAAAGTGCAATGTTATGCTCTCCGGCAGCTGCTATTTCTAAAGCTCGTTTCGCTCGCGCATTCCCTTTTATATCTTTCATGTCAATAATAGTCTCAGGATATTCAAGGGACGCTCTTTCGTTTTGTTTATTTGGAGTAAGCACCACTTCTTCTTTCAGGTGCGCTACTATTTCCTTGAGAGAAGAAACAGGTATACAGTGCAGGTGCGGAAGTATGTGAGCTTCGTGCTCATTCTCTTTGGGTATGAAGACGGTTGAGAAGTTTTTCTGTTGCGCTTCAATGAGTAATGGGAGGACTCCTGTTACTCCTCTGATTTTCCCATCGAGAGAAAGCTCTCCTATAAAAAGGTTTTTGTCTTTTTCCTTCGGCAGTATTTCGCTCGCTTGCAGGTACGCAATAGCCATGGCGAGATCAAAATGAGTCCCCTCCTTTTTTATGTGCGCGGGAGCCAGGGAAATAACAACCTTTTGATTTTTAGATTTAGGTGAAGGAAAATCGGAATTTTTGAGTGCAGAAGAAATTCTGTCGCGTGCTTCTTCTACTGCTTTATCGGGAAGTCCGACAATAGAAAATGCATAGAGCCCTTTTGTAATATCAACTTCAACATCAACAATGTGAGGTTTCAGTAGAAAAGTTTGTGCACTGGTTACTCGTGCGAATGACATACTTCTACTATACACCAAAAAATAAACACATTCAGAGAATGTGTTTATGAAAGAGGAGGTTCTTCGTTAATATGTTTTTTACAAGTACGAGCTGCGGGGTTTGCACTAAGGCGGTCTTCTTCAATTTCTTCCTTTGATATTTCACAAATTCCGTAGGTTCCATCTTCGATTCGCTTTAGTGCGTCTTGTACATTATTTAATCTTATCTCGAGCTGTTTTAGTATCGCACTGTTTTCTTCAAACCCTTCCATGTTGTCACCCCTGTCATTTGCATCAGCAAACTCCCCGTCATTTTTTGGCGGAACCGGTTCCCAGTCAAGTGGATTGTCAGGATTAACACGACCAACTGTTTGTAGTTCGGCAACAAGTGTTTCTTTTTCTTCGGTTAAAAGCTTTTTGTACTTTTCTGTATCCATACCGTTATTTTAGCAAATAACTCACACACCTACTAGCTACTTCTTGAAATTACTCGCGTATACACGCTCAGAGAGCTCACGAAAAGCTTCTTTTGAGGTTGTAATAAGGAGGAGTTCGGGTTGTGGGAAGCCGTATACGAGGTGCGTGTTGTTGTTTTGATCCACAAGTACCCGTGTATCAATGTTGCTGATTACTTCGTTTGTAAATGCGTAGGTGTTTGTGGTACTTATTCCTCCAAAAAGCATATTTATGTCATTTGCCATTCGTGTTTCCCACGCCAGTGTTCCAGCAAGTGCTTGTGAGTAGAAATCAACTTTAATAAGCAAAAATGGTTCAGGGACTTCGCTTCCATATACACCAGTCATGTACTCACCAACAAATGTTCTAACAAGTGATGGTGGGGCGTTGTGGTTGAAAAGTGTAAAGAGCTCTGGAGATGTTAAGATGTGTGTTTTTTGAGAACCTGTTTCTGTTGTAGTTTGCTCGGTGAGGTATATATAGGAAATTTTTCCTTTGGAAGGATTTGTTTCAGTGAGGGTTCCACGCAGTAAAGATATTGGTTGTGTCCCCTCTCGGGTAGTGAGCTCAAGCGGGATTTCAGAATCATACTGTAGTAAAGCGGGTTTCTTTTCAATGACAGCAACTTGTGAGTTTTGTTTAGTGAAAAGAGTGTATCCGGCGTATAGTATTCCACCACCGACAAGAACAAGAAGGAGTGTTGCTGAAATAATAAGCGTCATGTGCGCGTGGTCTTTTTTAACCTCACGAGTAACACGCATTTCCTCTTGCATAAGTTTTTTATGTACTTCCTGTTTAGGTTGTTCCACTGGCGGAAGGGTAACTGGTGGTTTTGTGGGTTGTGGCGGAAGGGTAGGCTTTGGAGCTTGTTTGTGTAACTCTAATTTTGGAATTGGTTTTAAAACAGGCTGTGGAGCCGGCTTAGGTGCAGGAGTCAGTTTGGGAGCAAGTTGTGGTGGAGGAGTAGGTTTAGGAGCTTGCGGAACAGGCTTGTTAAACCGAACAACAGTAGCCGGCTGTGCGCGGTTTGGTGTTTCAATTTCGGGCTGTTTACCAGCTGGTTTGGGAGCGGGAGTAGGTTCTGTTACTCGTTTCTTTTCTTGTTCTTTGAGAGCGATGCTTGTAACACTTGTTTTATCTTTTCGCATGATACGCGCAATGTCGTCATCGTACGTTCGTAAACGTCGAACAACCCCGGTTTTTTTAGGTTCAGTTTTTTGTATAGCGGGTGCAGTATTTTTATTTTTTTCTACCTCTTTCTTTTCTACTCGAGTGACAATATCGTCACCGCTAACACCTATCCGGTCGTTTGTTCCAGAAGTATCCATAAATATAGGATACCGTGAGTGTAAAGCCGGCGCAATAAGAGCTCGTTAATAACTATCGGGTTGAGCCGTTTCCAGGACCCGGGGTTTTGTTTTGTGTGTGTGCTTTGGGAGTAATTCCTTTTTTCTTAAGAAACTCAGGGTCCGCGTCTTTAAGAGAAACCTTCAGTCTTCCTCTTTCATCAACTTCTTTTATGGTGAGCGGTACAACCTCTCCTAGTTTGAGTACGTCAGAGGTTTTTTCAATCCTGAAAGGTGCAATTTCCGATACGTGAAGAAGTGCTTCGGTAGTCGGGCTAATTTTTACGAATGCTCCGAAGTCAACAATACGCACCACTTCACCTTCTACTTTTTCACCTGGAGAAAATACTCGTGTCAGTGCTTCAATAATAGATTTTGCTTTTAGTGGACCCTCACCCTTTCCAGTGATATACACGAGTCCTGAGTCTTCGATATCGATTTCAGTATTTGTTTTCTCCCTTATTTCATTTACTGTTTTTCCTCCACTACCGATAACAAGGCCGATTTGGTCAGGCTTAATAGTGAGTGAAATAATTTTTGGTGCATTTGGTGAAATGTCTTTTCTTGATTCAGGGATTGCCGCAATAAGTGTTTTGAGTATATGTAGACGCGCATTACGTGCGTGTTCGAGAGCTTCAGAAAGCATCTCGAGAGTAACTCCGCCCACTTTTACGTCCATCTGAATTGCGGTGATGCCGTTTTTTGTACCGGCAACTTTAAAGTCCATGTCGCCGTGGTGGTCTTCTGGTCCTTGAATGTCAGTGAGAACTTTGTATGTTTTATCATCTGACATCATAAGTCCGCTCGCAATACCAGCAACTGGTTCAGTGATAGGAACGCCGGCGTCCATAAGGGCAAGAGTGGAACCGCAGACAGAACCCATTGAGGTTGAGCCATTTGATGCCATTGCTTCACTTACTACACGGATAGTGTAGGGAAACTCTTCAACCGGAGGAAGAACAGGAACGAGCGCTTTTTCAGCGAGCGCTCCGTGGCCTATCATACGTCGATTAAACCCTCCTACACGTCCTGTTTCGCCAACAGAGAATGGAGGAAAGTTGTAGTGGTGGATGTAACGCTTCGCTCGCTCGTCTTGATGTTCAATACTTTCAAGTGTCATACGGTCCTGTGGTCCTCCAAGAGTAGCGATAGAAAGAATATGTGTTCCTCCTCGATAGAATGTTCCTGAGCCATGAATAATAGGTGATATTCCGCCCGCTTGTGCGAAGAGTGGTCGTACTTCTGTCATACTTCGTCCATCCGCTCGGCGGTCATTTTTAAGTGCTTCAGTATGAAGAATATCGTTTACCGCGGAATCAAAAATTTCTTCTCTAATATATGAATCAAGCTCAGGAAAATTTTCTTTGAAAAGTTTTTTCCAAGCTCCATGGAGTGCTCCAATTCCCTCTTTCCCCGGTCCTGAAAAAACAGCACTGTCGAGCTTAGGTGTAATTTCTTTTTCAAAAAGTGTTTGCACTTCTTGTGGAGTTTCCGGTTCCGGAATAGCGACTTTCTCTTTTCCGATTTCAGTAATAATTTTTTCTTGCCAAGCTTGCAACTTTTCAATTTCTTTTGATGCAAACGTAAATGACTCTAATGTTTCTGCTTCAAGTGTTTGGTTTCCTCCAAACTCAATCATGTTTATTTTCCCGTCTTTCCCGCAAGCGATAAGTTCGAATTCTGCTGAGGTGTCATCACGGTAAAGGTAGGTTGGATTTACTTCGAGTGCGGTATTTCCCTTTTGCTTACCGATACGAACAGCTGAAACCGGACCATTCCACGGAATGTGTGATGTGCCAAGTGCCAATGAAGCCGCAATCACGCCCATAACATCCGGATCGTCTTGATCGATTGAAAGTACGGTAATAACAACCTGTATGTCATTTCGTATATGCCCCGCAAAGAGTGGCCGGATTGTTCTGTCTACGATACGAGCAGAAAGAACCGCTTCATCGCTCGGACGTCCTTCTCTTCTTTGGTAACGGTTGCCTCCGATTTTCCCTGCCGCGTAAAATTTCTCTTCAAATTCTACCGTGAGAGGAAAAAACCCTTGCCCTTCTCGCGCCTCTTTCGCCATAACCGCAGTAGCGAGTACGGTTGAATTGCCGTAACGAAGCAGTACACTTCCGTGTGCTTGGTCAGTAAGATCAAGGAATTCAGCTGTCATTGTTCGACCGCCGATTTCCAGTGTGTATGATTTCTTTTCCATAAATATACACTCCTCTCCAGATTGCAGATTTGTTATAAATCTGTGTATCTGAAGACGAGAAATTAACTACTAATATGATGTGAATGTAGCATAAGTTGCGCAGACTAACAAATATAAAAGACCGCTTTCGCGGTCTTTTATTATTTCTTTTTCCTTCGAAGCCGAGGATTTATAAGATATTTTGCCGGATCGGTATCAAGATCAAAGAAGTCATCAACTGCTTCTTTAAGTTTGCTCGAAGATGATTTTCCAAATGACACTGCTTCCACCTGGCATCCTTCGTTTGTTTGAAGGTAGTGAACAAGTGGTATGAAATCACCGTCACCTGACATGAGAATAATAGTGTCTAGCTTTGGAGCCATTTTAATAGCATCAACCGCAAGCCCTACGTCCCAATCGGCCTTTTTAGCCCCTCCTGAAAATACCTGGAGGTCTTTTGTTCTGGTTTCAATACCTGCTTTTATAAGGGCATCAAGGAATGCTTTTTCTTCACCGCTTTCGGTTGTAATAGCGTAAGCGAGCGCACGTACGAGTGCTCGGTCGCCAAGTACATCTTTTACAATAGCGCCAAAATTGACTTTTGAGCTATAGAGATGCTTCGCGCTGTGGTAGAGGTTTTGAGCATCGATAAAAATACCAACGCGCTGTTCTTTATGTTTTACTACTGTCATAGTATGTGTATGTAAATTAATTCTCAAGAGAATTATTAATAAAAGTGCTTAAAAATGAAAAGTCTGTTCAAAAAACAAATAATTCGCCTATAGGCGAATTATTTGAGGTCTAATTTTTTAGCAATTGTGTTGTAGCGCTTCTCGTCATTCTTTTTAAGATATGAAAGATGCTTTCTACGGTCTGCAACCATTTGGAGAAGTCCGCGTCGTGAATGGTTATCCTTGCGATGTTTCTTTAAATGGCTAGATAGCTCGTCAATTTTCTTTGAAAGTATTGAAATTTGAACTGCAGATGAGCCTGTATCTTTCTCGTGAGCCGCACCCACTTCAATTGCTTTTGCCTTTTTTCGTTTTGTCAGCATTTATCCATCATAGCATAAATACTTAAAAATGCAAGTACCTAGCCCGTGGTGGCTTTAATTCAGTAAAAAAGCATTATTTTGCAGTATATTTTGCCCTTAACTAGTGATAGTGCGTGAGTTTTGTGATTATTTGATACAATATATTGTGCGACATATATGAATGAATTAAAACGCTACAAGCAAGAATTTTTAGAATACGTAGAGATAGAAAAAGGCAGAAGTCTGAAGACTGTCGCAAACTATGATCGCTATTTAATGCGTTTTATTGAACACACAAAGCTAACTCACCCCAAAGACATAACTGATGAGGTTATTCGTGAGTTTAGGCTTTGGTTAAACCGACAGCCAGCACCAAGTAGTAATGGTGGCGGAGGAATGCTGAAGAAGAAAACTCAGAATTACTACCTTATTGCACTTCGTTCATTCCTTAAATACATGCTTAAACGTGGGGTTACTTCCCTTCCTCCTGAAAGAATCGAGCTTGCGAAAGTTTCAGAACGTTCTCTTGATCTAATAACTACCGATGAGCTCGACCGCTTACTAATAGCGCCTAATGAAAGCGATATAAAGTCGTTGCGAGACAAAGCACTTCTTGAACTTCTGTTTTCAACAGGGTTGCGAGTTTCAGAACTATGTTCCTTGAACCGGGATTTGGATTTGAATCGAGACGAACTTTCTGTTCGCGGGAAAGGTGACAAGATTCGAGTGGTTTTTATTTCTGAAGGAGCAAAGAATGCACTAAAGGCGTATTTGAAAAAACGAGAGGACATGAGCGACGCACTGTTTGTTGGACTATCGAAAATTCGCGCTGGTATTCCTGAACGCATAACTCCACGTTCGGTAGAAAGGATAGTGAAACAATATGCAATTAAAGCGGGTATTTCAAAAAAGGTAACGCCGCATATCATTCGACACTCTTTTGCTACTGACTTACTTTCAAATGGTGCTGATTTGCGTAGTGTGCAGGCATTGCTTGGTCATGCGCATATTGGAACAACGCAGATATATACTCACGTTACCGATAAGCACTTGCGGGATATACATAAGAATTTTCACAATAAACGCAAATAGTAAACGAAAGATTTTTTTGACAGTATAGTTTATTTGTGCTAAAAAGTAGGTGGAATAGTTTTAACTTGAACAAGGATTAATTATGGCGAGAGATATGAGATGGACCAGCTATCTGCTGGTCGCTCCAGGTCTCTCGTTTGAGACCTCTGAGCAATTTGCGCAGACCTTAAACGGTATGTTTAAAAACCACGATGTGGTTGCCAAAGTTGGCGTGTCCCACGACGGGGTTGTGGTTCACTGTCCCACTGAATCAGCTGGGCAAGTGCTCGGTATTTGTGATTCCCAAGGAGTTGAGTGCGAGCAGTTTTCGGACTATTCGCCATTTGATTTACCGGTTGAAAAACCGATAGAACCACAGTTGGAACTTCTTTGAACTCACCCGGCTCTCCTTTGGAGGGCCGGTTTTTTTATTGATGCGCTTATATGGTAGGATTTGGGAATGAAATTGTATTCATGGAATGTAAACGGTATCAGAGCTTGGTACAAAAAGGGCTGTTTTGATTGGTTTTTAAATGAACAACCGGACATTTTTGCATTACAGGAAACTAAAGCGGAAATTGAGCAGTTGCCTGAGGAACTTACCCATCCTGAAGGATATTTTACTTATTTCAACTCATCAAAAACCAGAAAAGGATACAGCGGTACGGCTTTTTGTACTAAAGAAGAGCCGGATCGAGTCGAGTACGGACTAGGGGTTTCTGAATTAGACCAAGAAGGTCGTCAAATTACGCTCTTTTTTGGCACATTTGCAGTCATAAACACGTACTTCCCTAACGGTGGTGGCGGTCCAGAAAGACTTGCGTATAAACTTGCGTACTATGATGCATTTCTAACGTATGTTAACAAGTTGGTAAAAGATGGGTACGATGTTGTCTTTTGTGGAGATATCAATACCGCACATACAGAAATTGACTTAGCTCGCCCGAAAGAAAATGTCGACAATACTGGCTTTTTGCCAGTTGAACGAGCGTGGCTGGATGCTGTTGTAGGGGCTGGTTTTATTGATACGTTTCGCCTGAAACACAGTGATATAAAAAATATGTATTCCTATTGGGATATGAAAACTCGTGCGCGGGAAAGAAATGTTGGATGGCGTATAGATTATTTTTTTGTTAGTCCAACACTTAAAGAAAGTGTTGTGTCAGCTGATATTCACACTGAAGTCAATGGTTCAGACCATTGTCCGGTGAGTATTGTGCTTTCATAAAAAAACCCGCCTCAACGGCGGGTTTGTGGGCCTGTGTGTACTCAAAGAACCTGAGCACTGAAGATTGCGATAAATTCGCGACATTGTCGCTTTGAAATCCTTTTCCTGGTTGCCGATATGAGAGCAAGTTCTCTGAATGCTCTGCATATACGCTCTCTGCGATTTCTAACAGTTTTCATAATATACCTCCTATCTACACTGTACTCCTATATAAAAGACATGCAACTTTGTTATCCACAGATATGTCCTTTACATGTCCTTTACGTGGAAGTATTATTATCTCAGACCCAATTTCAGTTCTTCACATTTTAAATAGAGTCTCACCCACTCTAACAACCGCACAAGTACATAATTAAGTCAAAGCGAGATACAGCCACCAATGTGGCATAAAAAATAGATCTACGCGCTAAAAACAAAAACGTATATACTTATGCGGTTCAAAACCGCCACAATGCAAAAAACTTTTAACAAGCGAAGGCACGCGCATGTTAAACAAAATCTCCTTTCTCCCAAACAACAAGCATATGGCGGTTTTTTTATGGAAAACCGAAATAGTATTCTATATTTTGCTATTTTTTAACACTATATTTCTGAAGAATTTTTTTAGTTTCAGCAGAATCTTCAATTTTCTGACGCTCCTTTCCTTTTGTGCCTAGTTCCTTTAACTCCTTTTCTGGGAGGCTGTAAAGCTCGATAGCTCTATTTTCTAAATAATCACTAGTATTTCTTTTTGGATCATCAAGCACTTCTTCTAAGAGTGCGTGCAGTATTAAACCAATATGGGAGCCCGGTTTGGACTGTGTTAGCTCTATTAGTCGATTTCCATCAATAGCAAGCATCCCTACGGTAAGTGGGTCCCGAAGTGCTTCTTCTATCATTGCGTGGTATTTTCTAAGCCTATACGGGTCTTCCTTTGGTCTTCCGGTGCCTATACGGTCACAAATACGAACATTCATAAGATCCCAAATGTTTTCTTTTCCAACATTCGCAATCATTCTACGGACCGCAGAAAGAGTAATTTGGTCAGTATCAGAGAAAAACATGTGCCAACGAACGAGAGTGGTTACTTTTTGAATAATATGTTTAGGATACTTCAGGCGCTCTAAGATTTTTTTTGCTTTACGTGCTCCTACTACTTCATGTCCGAAAAAGGTCCATTTCTTATCCCCTGCTCCCTTTCTACGTGTTTCAGGCTTTGCAATGTCGTGAAATAGAGCGGAAAGTCTAATGTGCAGCTCCCACCCTTTATCTGCAGAGTGCTGAAGTGAGCGTAGTAAGTGCTCCCACACGTCGTAGGTATGGATACCTCCCTGCTCTACCCCTTTTGCTTCCAAAAGCTCCGGCAGGAAACGCTCAAGGACCGAAACTTTTGCCAAAAGTTCAATTCCATACATGGGGTTTTGTGAAAGAAGTATCCGAGAAAACTCATCTCGGATACGCTCAACCGCTATTGAATCTAGGTTTTGAGCCACATTTTGTATTTCGCGTTCAGTCTCGGATTCAATGGTGAAGTTATGTTCAACCGCAAGGCGAATAGCGCGCATTATACGGAGTGCGTCCTCTGTGAATCGCTCATGTGGCTCTCCTACGGTACGAACCAGACCTTCTCGTAAATCAGCGATGCCATTGTAGTAATCAAAAACAAACTTATTCTCTACATCGTAGGCGAGTGCGTTAAAGGTGAAATCTCTTCGTTTTAGATCATCTTGTAGCGTCTCACTGAAGGTTACGCTGTCTGGGTGTCTATTGTTGCTATATTCCGCTTCAGAGCGGTAGGTAGTGACCTCAACTGTTTCAAGTGTAACATCGTCTACTCCTTCAGTAACAACTCCTACTGTACCAAATTCGTTTTCGTAAAATGTATGCGGAAAAAGATTTACTACTGTTTCAGGACGTGCATTTGTGGTGATGTCCCAATCTTTTGGTTTCTTATTTAAAAACAAATCTCTGACACAGCCACCTACTAAATATGCCTCAAAACCTGCGTCTTTTAGGGTTTTTGTAATCACCACCACTGTTTCCGGAATGGTAAACTCTATTCTGATACTAGTGTTATTCACGGAGTAATTGTAGTATACCTTTGGCAAAATGACCAATATGTCGTATGATGTTCTCACTTGCCCCTGTGGTGAAATGGATATCACAACGGTCTTCGGAACCGTTATTCTGGGTTCGAATCCTGGCGGGGGCACAATCGTAAAGTCATTTTTTTGTTACCGAGGAAGCGTGGGGACGCTTCTGTCCAGGATTCGAAGCCCGATTGAGCATTTTATCGAGCCTGAAAGGCGAAGAAAAAATCCAATTGGGGTACTGCTCCTGTAAGGAGAGAATCCTGGCGGGGGCACAAAATTTCTAAAATATAGAGAAATAGCTACATATTTTCATTTCTTACGATATATAGTAAGAAATCAATTTAATACAAGGGGCCCCTTGTATTGGATTGATTAGCTACATAGGAATATTTTTCTAACCTGTTTTCAGAACGAGGTTAAACCTCGTTCTGAAAAAGCTATATATAGCAACGTAATTTCATATCAAGGTTTAACCTTGATATGAAATATCACAATCGTAGTTACTGATTCTTGTATTACCCGCCAAGAACATCTACCTACCCTACCTCACACTTGTCTGCCCTGTCTAACCTACCTTATTTAGTAGGAACTCTGGCGGTGCCAGAGGTATAGTGGCGGGAGAATCGGTCACGAGTTACTAAGTATAATTCTTCGCTACGCTCGAATTCTACTAAGTACTCTCGACCCTGCCTGCCGGCAGGCAGGCCCAGCTCGGGACTTTTGCCTTGCGTAAGAACGCAAACAAAAGTATCCCTGCGCTTTTCGATTCTCCACGCAAGCAAAGCAGTTTGCTTGCTCTACTCCGCACCGCAAACAAAATTACCGTATTCTTAATCAGAATACGGTAATTTTGGCGGTGCGGGTAGGGAGAATCGAACTCCCGACTCATCCTTGGCAAGGATGTGTTCTACCACTAAACCATACCCGCAGTGAAAGCATTATACCCTATCGTAAATTAAAATAAAGAGGATACTGCCTGCTATGTCTGTTACTCTCATGTTACGTGAGAAACAACTTTTTTGTTTAAATACACAGTGTTTTCCTACAAATATACCCAGAAAAATGTTCAAAACTGTGGATAACTTAGGGGATATGTGTATAAAAGACAATAATAGACTTGTCTTTTTATACCACGACTTTGACAAAATGTCCTTATTTAGAGCCACACATTTGACAAAAAGGCAAATATATATGTTTCACATGAAACGTAGGTTACATGTGTAACACATCTAGGTAGAATAAGGTAATGAATGAGGATAAAGGTAACTCAAAAAATACAAAAGAAACTGACAAAGCGAGGGTTGGAAGAATTGGAGAAGATATTGCTGAGATTTTTCTCGTAAAGAAAGGCTACACATTAGATGATAGAAATTTTAGAAAGAAGTGGGGCGAAATAGATTTGGTTACACATGAAAACAAAATACTGGTTTTTGTTGAAGTAAAAACGGAGAAGGTAAGTGTTACACATGAAAACAAAGGCTATAGGATAGAGGAAAATATTCATAAAGATAAACTCAAAAGGCTTACAAGAGCTATTTATAGCTATTTGAAAGAAAAAAACGTTTCTGATGAAACTGAATGGAGGTTGGATGCGGTTATTGTTAGACTAGATACAGAAAGTAAGAAGGCTAGGGTGTCTCATATTAAAAATATACTAGCGGAGTAGCTTAAAGGACATTTGTCTTTTATAAAAGACTCTAGCAATTTGTATTTAATATGCTAGACTAGCGTAATCCAAATAGTATCGGGGCGTAGTGTAACGGCTAACATGCTTGATTTGGGATCAAGTGACTCCGGGTTCGAATCCCGGCGCCCCGACAATGTTGTAGTTGTTCTGTTCTGCCTACCGCCTGCCTGCCGGTAGGCAGGGCAGGCAGGCCGATTGAGATAGATTATGAGCAAAGCGAAATAATCTATCCAATTGGGGTACTGCTCCTGTAAGGTTCAAGTCCTCTCTCGCGCACAAAGATTTGAGCAAAGCGAAAAACTGTGCGCGAGGCACAGCTTTTTTCTTAAAAAGCGTCGTGCGGACTTGAAGCCCGATTGAGATAAATTATGAGCAAAGCGAAATAATTTATCCAATTGGGGTACTGCTCCTGTAAGGAGAGAATCCCGGCGCCCCGACAATGTAAGGTTCGAGAGTTTGGTGTGTATATGTAAATCAATTTTGCATTACTTGCTCTAAATAAGCACCAAAGTAATATATCGTGATATTTTCGGTAGGTTCATCTATTTTTACTTTCAGGTGATAAAAGCTGTTTCAAATGAAACAAAGTAGGGAAGTGAGGAGTTACACATGTAACAATATGCACTTATCCCAGTAAACTAATAGTAGTAATACGCACACTTTAAAGGCTGTAGTAAACGCAAAAACTTGAAAGAGAAGCATTATATTGTTTTACTGTAGATACATAACTATAAGCATTTAATTATTTAATACACTTAGTACACATGGATTACATAGAAATACTGAAGGGGTATGTAGAGCAAATACCATTTATGAACTTGCCTGTGTGGGATGTAGAAATTCTCGGTAACACTCTCAAGCTATACGCAATTGCCACTGTTGTCGCGATTTTACTAATTGTGGTGTTTAAACTGTTTCAAGTTGTGGTTATATCACGACTTAAGGCTCTCACTATAAGAACAAAAACGGAGCTAGACGATACACTGATAAAAATAGTTCAAGCGTTTCGTCCGCCATTCTATGTTTTTCTTTCAATATATCTGGTTTCAGGTTTGTTTGATCTTTCAGCGAAGGTGAGTGGTGCACTGTCTTTCATCTTAACAATTTGGATTGTGTACTACGGAGTGAGGGCGCTTGATATGTTGCTCAAGTATGGACTTGGCTTGCTAGCAAAAAAGCAGGATGATTTAGGATCAAAGGTTGCGCTTAATAATTTAGGGAAAATTGGAACCGGACTGCTTTGGTTACTAGGTATACTGATGGTCCTCTCGAATTTAGGAGTTGAAATAACATCACTCATTGCTGGTCTTGGAGTTGGAGGCTTAGCTATTGCAATCGCGCTGCAAGGAATCTTAAGTGATTTGTTTGCATCGTTTGCGATACGTTTCGACAAGCCGTTTGTGGAAGGAGATTTTATTGTTATTGGCGAGCACTTGGGTGTGGTTGAAAAAATCGGAATTAAGACCACTCGGATCCGCGCGCTCCAAGGAGAGGAGATTGTCATTTCAAACCAAGAGCTCATGAGTTCTCGAGTTCAGAATTTCAAAAAGCTTCAAGAGCGTCGAGTGGTTACAAACTTTGGTGTGGAGTACGGCACGACAAGTGATAAGCTAAAGAAAATAAATGAAGCGGTAAAAATTATTGTAGATAAAATTGATAACATTCGTTTTGATCGGTCTCACTTTAAATCATTCGGAGACTCGGCATTGGTTTTTGAAGTTGTATATTATGTCAGTTCGCCTGACTACAATGAGTACATGGACCATCAGCAAGAATTTAATTTCGGACTGAAAGAGGCTGTCGAGAAGATAGGTGTTTCGATGGCATTCCCAACACAAACAATTCATATCGTTACACAAAAATAAAATAAAAAAATAACCGGCTCGTTTAACGAGCCGGTTATTTTTTTTACTGAACTAAGTTATTCTGTAAGGGAGAATTGTTCTAAAAGCAGCGAGCGTAGTTCGCTTGCGATTTGCTCCTCGAAAGCTTCAGCAGTCTGTGGTAGGTTGCTTCCCAAAAGTGAGTTGATGCTGAGAGAAGATTCTTTAAAAAGAGTATCATCGATATGAGAAAGAGTGATAGCTCGGAGTGTGCGGTCTTTTGTTTGCTCTGCACTAACAACAGTGGTTACAACACCCTCAACTTCTTGTCGCGCGATAGACACCACTGCACCTCCAGATGATCCTCTCTGAGAGACCACGCTACCCGACAGTGCGACAAGGTCGATGCTTGTTGTTGCGTAAGTATAAAGTTCTTCCACGGTTACAAATGAAGATGCGCTGTAGAGACTTTTCTCAATTTCAATGCTACCTAAAAATCCGGCAGGGTAACCTGCGACAAGTACTTGCTCTCCGATTGAAAGTTCTCGGTGTGTGTTTGGTTTGATAAAAGGAAATGCATCAGGAAGGGGAAGACTAGGGTCAGTTCTTCCTGTGATATACAGAAAAGCAAAATCAAATTGTCCGGTACCTGTCGGCCGGTCGCTCGTAATAAGAGAAGCATTTTCTGTAACCCATGAAGGGGAGATGTAGAGAAGCTCCGCTCGGTACAGAGGAGTCGCAGGGTCACCCATCCGAACCATGCAATCAAGGGCATTTACACTCGGCGTGTCCTTTAGAAGAAAAAATTGTGCAACGTGTGCATTGGTTAAGATCACTCCTCGAGAGTCTATAAGTATTCCACTTCCGACAATCGAGTTCGTGAGACTTTCACCGCTACTTCTGCAAAAAATATTTACCAGTGCGCCACGTACCTTTGTGTTCACGTCTTGCGGGTCGAGTGTTTCAAACGTGGGAAGGGTGTCCGATAAAACAGGTGTTTCAGACTCTGTTAGCACTTCCTCGTTTTCATTTTTCTCCTCGATAACTTTTTCCGGAATAATTTCTGCCGGAGTAGGTTTTTCCACGATACTTTTATCGTCTATCACCTCCTCTTCCTTCGGGGGAGGGGGTAGCGCGTTTTCTGTTTCGGAGTGTTTTGCTCCGAGGCTATTTTCACTCTCATTTTCTAAAGCTGTTTCCGTCTCAAGTGGCGAGTCCTCGGGGTGGGTAATTTCAGTCTCTTTAGTTTCCTCGTGCGGCATGTCCTTTACAAGTACTTCAGGAGTGGGGACAACTCCAACTACAATCAGAGTTGAAACAATAAGAGACGCAATTCCGCTGATTATTTTTGAAAATATTTCAATCATGTAATCCTAGTATATCACCCGACATTGATGTGCTATAGTAACCCTGCATGAAACAAGAAATACTTAATGATGCTCAGAGGAAGGCAGTAGAAACAACAAGTGGTCCATTACTTATCATTGCAGGCGCCGGTGCAGGTAAAACAAAAACACTTACTCATAGAATTCTTCAAATAATTTCAAAAGGAGTTGAGCCCGGACGTGTCCTTGCCATTACTTTTACCAACAAGGCTGCAAAAGAAATGCGCGAACGAGTAGATCAACTGATGGCGGTTACACCCGCACAGAATTTTCCCGTACACGATACATCGAGACCGTTTGTTTCGACGTTCCACCGTTTGTGTATTCACATACTTAGGCACTCTGCAAAAAAAGTTGGACGGACAAAACAGTTTAGTATTTTTGACCGTGACGATTCTATCCGCGCGATGAAACGAGCAGTTAAGGCGGAAGATATGGATCCGAAAGAGTACGATCCAAAACTTTTTCTTAACATCATTTCTCGTGAAAAAGGTGACGCGGTTACACTTGCCGAGTACAGAGCAAGAGGACTTTCAAGTTTTCGGGAGCAACTTGTTTCAACACTCTGGGAGCGTTATGAAGCGATACTTAAAAAAGAGAATGCGTTTGATTTCGATGATTTACTTCTAGAAACAGTGGTGCTTCTAAAAAGAGACGAAGAGGTAAAAAAATACTTTCAGTCAGCGTGGGAGTATATTCATGTCGATGAGTATCAGGACACCAACCAGGTGCAGTATGAGCTTGTACGTTTGCTCGGAGAGGTACATCAAAATATTTGCGTAGTAGGTGATGCGGATCAAACTATCTACGGATGGCGGGGAGCAAATGTAAAAAATATTTTAAATTTTGAAATTGATTTCCCTGGAGCGAGCACGATAATTCTTGAAGAAAATTATCGATCAACGCAAACCATTCTCACTGCTGCAAATGAGGTGATTGAAAAAAATATTCACAGGAAGGACAAAAAACTTTTTACCAGAAACGGAGCGGGAGAGGAGATACTTATTTCAGCATGTGGTGATGCTCAGCACGAAGGTATGATAGTTTCCGGACGAGCAAAAAGCTTAATTCGAGATGGAGTCAAACCACATGAGATTGCAGTTTTGTATCGAGCAAACTTTCAATCACGAGCGCTCGAAGAAGCTTTCTTGCGAAGCGGAGTTCCATACCAAGTACTCGGTACTAAATTCTTCGACCGAGCAGAAGTGAAAGATATTATTTCGTTCATCCGACTTGCTCGCAATCCGGATGGAGTCTCTGACCTTGAGCGAGTGATAAATGTTCCTCCACGAGGAATTGGAAAAACGACATTACTGAAAATTGTTGCCGGACGCGAAAGTGAACTTACTTCAGCAATGAAAAATAGACTCGCGGACTTTCGCAGTTTACTCGGGCGAATAAAAGTGGCGAGCGAAACAAAAAAACCTTCCGAACTTATTAAGTTTGTTTCTGATCAAACCGGTATCACAAAACATTTACAAGATGGTGACGAAGATGATAACGAGCGACTGATGAACATCACTGAGCTTGGAGTTGTCGCAACGCGCTTCGATGAGCTTCCTCTGGATAGAGCGTGTGATGAATTCTTGGAAAGCGCGATTCTGGCGAGTGACCAAGATAGTTTGGATAGCAAACAGGGTGGAGTAAAACTTATGACCGTGCATGCATCAAAGGGTCTTGAGTTTGAACACGTGTGTATCACCGGACTCGAAGACGGACTTTTTCCGTATCGCTCAGACGGAGAAACTCGCCGTGATGATTTGGAAGAAGAGAGACGTTTGTTTTATGTCGCACTTACGCGAGCGAAAAAAAGAGTGTACCTTTCGTATGCGCAGATGCGCACTGTTTTCGGTTCAACAACAGTGAGTGTTCCTTCAGAATATTTTAACGACATCGATGCGTCACTTTGTTTGTATGAACACAAACCACTTGAAGAGGAAAATAGTGACCGGGTTATTTATCTCGAATAGCATGGCAAAAAAATCTTTGGGACAACATTTTCTACGCTCAGAGCGTGCACTCAAAAAAATTATTGAAGTGTCGAGCGCTTCGGCTAATGACACCGTACTTGAAATCGGACCCGGTGAAGGAGTCTTGACGGATGAGTTGCTCAAGACAGGTGCGCGTGTTGTTGCGGTAGAAAAAGATGATTCACTCATTCCGTTTCTCGAGAAAAAATTTGAAAAGGAAATTGCCGAAAAAAAACTCACTCTCATACATGGAGATGCACTCACACTCGCGGTAGATGAAGTGTGTGAGCAAGGGTACCTTTTAGTTGCAAATATTCCGTACTATATTACTGGAGCAATTCTACGAAAATACTTAGCCGGTAGTGTTCAACCAAAGTGTGCGGTACTACTTGTTCAAAAGGAAGTTGCGGAGCGTATTGTGGCTCGGGATAAGAAAGAAAGTATTCTTTCGCTTTCGGTTAAAGTATTTGGAGTACCTGCTTATATTGAAACGGTGAAGGCGGGGAGCTTTTCTCCACCACCGAAAGTAGACTCGGCAATTCTTGCCATTACTGATATTGGAAGAGGGGTGCTTACTGAAAAAGAAGAAGCAATGTACTTTGCGCTCGTAAAGGCTGGTTTTGGAAGTAAAAGAAAACAGCTTATAAATACCGTGGTGAGTGTGGGAATACCAAAAGACTTTTTCCTCAGTTTTCTTGAAAAACAAGGCTTTTCTAGCACTATTCGAGCAGAAGATATGCCGCTATCCGCGTGGATTACTCTCGCAAAGGAAGCTACACTCCAATTTGGACAAAGGAAATAAGATTACCTGCTCCGGCTGTGCAAATAGAGATACCGCAGTAGAATAAGCACGGCATGGGTGTAGCGAGTGCCATACCAAGCATTGGAAGTGGTGGTGTTGGGACTGCAAACGGTGTTCCGTAGGTATAGAATAAGACAGGAGGCCCTGCGGCAGGAGTTTGGTATACAAGCATCCCCGGCGGAAACTGACAGATGGGATTAATAGTTGTCACAAAGCCGCCAAAAGGAACTTGAGCAGAAGTAATTGAAAGTGGCACAAGAGAAAACAGCACGGCAAAAAGAATAAGTAATCCCGAGTTAATACTGTAGCGAAGTGTATTCATACGATATACTGTAAGTATAGTATAGAATTAAACTTATGGAAGACGTAGAACAGCAAGAAGAGGGGAATACTCAAAATAAAAGCTTTCCAGCGAAGCGATTTTTCTTATTTGCGGGAATAGTTGCACTTATTGTTATTTTTGCCGTTCTATTAGTGCTACTACCCACAAAAGGAGAAAAGGTACTCACTCCCGGAGGAAGTATTGCTACAGATACAGAGGGTTCCACGGTAAGTAACTCTAGGGGTGTTACTGACACAGACATGGACGGATTAGCGGACTGGGAAGAAAAACTTTGGAATACTGATCCCAAAAACCCTGATACAGACGGAGACGGCACTTCCGACGGAGATGAGGTGTTTACAGGAAGAAATCCACTAAAGCCCGGCCCAAATGACGCAATGGACAACCCACTTTTTATAAAAAACCCGGAATATGCAGAAACTTCCGAGGAAAATGAACCGATAGGTACAAATAATGAAGAAAATGAAGCTTCTCTAAACGAAACGGAACCAGAAACAAGCACTGAAGTCCGCTTTGAGCGAACGTATGGCAACCGGCTGGCGGGGCACATTTCGTCCCTCTCAAGAAACACAGAGGAATATAATTCTGCATTTACTGAGTTTTTAAATAACCCAAATGAGTCCGTGTATAGCCGTGTTTCTGCGATAGGAGTTGATTACAATAACCTTATAGCTACATTAATGGATCTTCCGCGTCCCGAATCAGCAACTACAGAACACAATGCGCTTATTTCATCGATGCAAAAGTATGTCGCAGAGGTGAATAATATAGTTTCAGTAAAAAAAGAGGGTGATATACCAATTGAAACATACACTTCGTACTCAGAATCAGCTTTTGCGATGCAGGAAGCACTTGCCAGTCTTGCACTATATTTCGAAGCCGAGCAAGTTACGTTTAATTCAAATGAGCCTGCGTACTTCTTTACCCAATATGCACTTGCGTTAAAGCAAAGAGGAAATTAATTTTCCACGGGGTAATTTAATTTTTTGGGGTACAATATATGGGATATGGTGATGCGCCCATCAAATAAAATTGCGGTAGCGCTTATTGTTGCGAGCTCGGTAATTGCCGTGTCCTTGCTTTTTCTTGTACCGAATAAGGGTGAAGTTGTTCAAAATGACCAGCTTACAAGCACATTTACTGATACACTCGTTTCTCAAGATTCAGACAGTGACGGTCTTGCTGATTGGGAAGAGGTTGTGTGGGGAACAGATGCGCAAAATCCCGATACCGATGGCGATGGCACATTGGACGGCGAAGAGGTGCTTCTTGGTAGAGACCCCCGAAAACCTGCACCAAATGACAGAATTGACCTTGAAGCGGAAAATAGAAAACAACAGCAGATTCAAGCGGATGCAAACATTTCAGAAACAGATAAGCTCGCACAAGATGTATTTACAGAGTATCTGGCATTGAAAAATAGCGGCACTGCCGTCACTGATGAGGAAATTGTGTCCCAAATCGCTACCCATATAAAAAATTCATCAGCACCTACCGGTGAGCCGTATACACAAAATGATGTGCAAAGCATTTCCACAAATACCCAAACACTCAGGGTATACGCGGAAACAATGGGTACGCTTCTTTCTGTGAACAGCCCCAAGACAGGAGGAAGTGAAATAGAATTACTGCAACGAGCGCTTAACGGAGGAGGGCAAAGAGAAATAGATGGAATAATAGAGATTAGCAGACTCTACGGAGCGATTGCTGATGGTGCAAGGGAAGTCTCTGTACCGAGTGATTTAGTCGATACGCATATTGCACTGGTTACAAATCTTACGGCGATGGAGCAGGTTATCTTTGACTTGAGTTTTGCATTGAAAGATCCACTGCGTGCGGTGAATGCAACAAGTGTATATGTGAAGGTATTAGATAACGTAACTGCAAGTTTAAACAAAATTTCTTTCTATTACAGTGAGAAAGGAATAAGTTTTGAACAGGGTACGAGTGGTTACCTCTTCATTCATGCGATATAATTTCAATACGATAGATGTGGTGGGTATGATTACACAAAAAAAAGTATTAAGCAGTTTATTTTTCTTATTATTACTGGTAAGTACTTTTTTTGCGGTACCACCTAAACAAGCTGAAGCGATAAGTGTTCCTGTGTTTGATGGTGTTGCTATCGCGGAGCTTACTATCATCGCGCAGTCTGCGGTTACTATGCAAACCAAAGAGTTGGCACTCGATGGTGTAGTGTTCGCGCTTATCAATGCAATAATTGACCAAATAGGCCAGCAGATGGTGAGCTGGATAAATAGCGGATTTGACGGAAATCCTGGATTCGTAACAGACCCTGCAGGACTGTTTGCGAGTGCTGCAAACAATGTTGCAGCAGACTTTATCGATGAGCTTGGATTGGGCTTTCTCTGTGATTCGTTTAGTTTGGAAATTCAGTTTGCTCTCAGCGCGAACTTCGGTTTTGGAAACAGAGGACTTACCTCAGCTGGAGCTTGTACATTGAATGATATTTATGAAAATGTTGCGTCAGGTGAGATTGCCAGCATGAGTGCGTTTTATGATGTTGCACTTAAACCAAATAACAACCCATACATTTCTTACTTAGATGCAGAGAGCGCACTGGTGGTAAATGTTTCTCAGAACAATAAAATTCTTGGAGATGTTGTGAGTTGGGGAAATGGCTTTCTCTCCGATTTCAATATCGATGGATACATTGAAACACCAGGAGCATTTGTGGAAACACAACTCAATGACGCTATCGGTTCAGGACAGCAAAGACTTCAAATCGCCGATGAAATTAGCGAAATTATTGGAGCTCTTATGAACATGCTTCTTGACTCTGCATTCAATGGTCTAGCAAGTGTGGGTTCATCCGGTTCATACACATTCACTGCTCCTGATTTTATAAACAACACTGAAGGTTCTATAACTGAGACGTGCCCAAGTGGTGAGACAGACAGCACGGGAAGATGTATTGGGGACTACGATACACCGGTGATTGATAACCCAGGCGGCGGCGGTAGCGCCGGTGTTGCTCCAGGAAGACGAGAACCTTTTAATGTGGCCTTTGATAAAACAGCAAGACAAATTACAACACTTCAGACTGGGGGAGTAAGTTGGTTGGCGGGAAGAGCGATTGACAATAATATTGATACTGGAAATATTCCATATACACGATTGAATACAGATCGTCCTACTATCGCAATAACATCGAGTGTAGAAAACCCATGGTGGGAGTTAGATTTGGAAGAACTTCATTTTGTAGAAGAGGTTAAAATATATTTACGATCAGATATATGGTTAACTGATGCGGTAAGTAGAGGTGGAGTTCGAGTAGATTTCTTTGATACAAACCGATCTCTTGTACACCAGCATAGTTTTCGTTCAACCCAAATTGCGAATTCGGTTCCATTGAGAGTTACGTCTTTGCCTGATGGACAAGCGGTAAGATTTATTAGAATAAATAGAATACCACCTGAAGGGCAACCAAATTCAACCACAGGTCAACTTCATCTTGCTGAAGTACAGGTGTCTGGCTTGCCACAGATTGACTACACCGTTTCAAATGTTAACTTAGCCCTTAAAAATGCAAATGGCCAAGCATATTATTCAGCCCCATACCCCTATGTACATCCTACTACCGGAGAAGTAATAGAGTATCCCGCAAGCAATATTGTAGACGGAAGCAGTAACAATACCGCTCCTGAAACTGATGAGAAAACAAGAGAGCCGTGGCCTGCTTACGCTGGACCTGCCGGTACTGCTAACCAGCCTTTCTTTTCAGTACGTATGAATGAAATGTCGAATATTGCGGAGGTGCGTATACATCCTCCAACTGGAACTATCTTTAATCCCGAAACAGATAGTGATTTGTATATTGTGCTTGCGCGTGACCAAGATTCAGCAATAAACACATCGCTTACACTCTCGTCTATGCGAAATGACAGCGCAAATTATCGAGTGGTGCAAATACCTGATTTAGTGCTTCAAGGTGGGGCACCGTATATTGTGCAGTTTGACTTGGAAGACTACTTTGAAACAGGGCATGTACGTCTACAGAGAGAAGGACAAACACCGATTGGTCTTGGTGAGCTTGAGGTTATTGGTAAGTTAGCTCCACGATTTTAATATATGAATTTTTATAAAAAAATACTATTCATATCGATACTCCTTGGGGTTATTTTTGCGCCACTAACACCGCGGTTTGCGACTGATAACGCGTTTGTTTCGCTAGAACAAAATAGTGTGTATGCGGCGATAGGTTCAGTGGGTACCGCTCTATCGACTGGGCAATTAATAAGTTCAGCAGGTGGAAAAGGATGGGGTGTCCTTACAGATAGTTTTTCAGGAGCCCTGGCAGAGTTCCAGGAGAGTTTGCTTAAAAAAATCGGTTCAAGTATTCTCTATCTTTTTGCCGGTATTACTTATATCGCGGGTGTGTTTCTTGAAATTTCGATTGAAACAACCATTGTTGGTATGAGCAGTTTTGTAGAAAATTCTACTGCTATTGATCAAGGATGGACAAAGTTCCGTGATATAGCAAACCTCTTCTTCATCTTCACTATTCTTTTCATTGCTATTGCTACGATACTTCAGATCGACAGATACGAAGCGCGTAAGTTGCTCGCACGCGTAGTTCTCGCGGCGATTCTCATGAATTTTAGTCTGCTCTTCACGAAAGCACTTATTGATTTCTCAAACGTGGTGTCAATTCAGTTTTACGACAGTATGACAACTGTTGCGGGAGAAGGGAATGAGTCAGAAGAATCAAAAGGATTTGCGGCAAACATTATGTCTCTCTCTCGTGTCGGAACAGCGTATAACATAACCGCTTCCGACCTTTCACAAGGAGTCACACCGCAGGTCGCTGGAGAAAACTTAGGTAATTTGTATAAGTTTTTGCTCGCAACTCTCGGTGGAGCCGGGTTCTTGCTCATCATCGCGTTTGCATTTCTGGTCATGAGTTTTGCTTTGGTAGCTCGTTTTCTAATGCTCGTCATGCTAATGGTGTTATCTCCATTAATGTTTCTTGCGTGGATACTCCCGTGGACACAGAAATATGCTGGAATGTGGTGGAGTGAACTAACCAAACAACTTATCTTCCCACCTCTCTTTTTCGGTCTAATGTATGTTTCGATTACAATTATGGATGATGTGGTTGCACAGTTTAATACTGGCGCCAACTTATCTTCAGCACTTACATCTGGAGATGTCGCTGCTCTTGGTGGCTTTACGCTTAACTATGCACTGATGATAGGTTTTGTACTCGGCTCGCTCATTATTTCTCTCAAGGTAGGAGCGATGGGGTCAAAGCATTCAATGAGTTTCGCAAAGAAAACGACTGGTTTTATTGGACGGAATACCGCTGGAGCTACTGCGCACCGACTTAAAGAAGGAGACGGCTTTTTGGCAAGAAACTTACGGAGAGCTTCACAGGTGCCACTTGTGGGCACTGCTATCAGTAGCACTCTCGATAAAGCTTCAACAGCAAGCTATGGCGGAAAGAAAGGAGGCTATGCTGGTGTTGTAAAAGAAAAACAAAAAGGAGTTGCTTCTCGTCTTGAGTATCTAGGAAAGGGTAGGGATAAACAAGCGGCAGAAAATCGTAAAGCTAAAGAACTGCGTCCAGGGCGGTTTGATACTCCATCATACAGAGACGCACTTAATGCACAGCGAGAAGTTGAAGAGAAAAAACAAAAGAAACAAAATGCTGTTGAACAGCAAGAACAGAAGTTCGGCAAAACCCTTTCACGCTATCGCCAAGAAGTACGTTCTGATTATCCTGAAAAGCAAAAGCTTGATGCCGATATAGAGGTAACTGAGAAGAAAATTGCAGAACTGGAAAAGGAAATGCTAGTTACTCCAAGTATGCGAAGAAGTAGTGACGAGATTGCTGCTGAAATGTCTGTATACAATGATAAAAAGAGACAGGCTATAAAAGAGAAACTTGAGCTTCGTAAGAAGGCAAAGCGATATCGAGACAAAATACGTGAAATGGGAGAAAAAATACAGGAAAGGAAAAGTAAGGAAGATTTAAACCTGGGTGATGAGTTGAAGGGTATCAAAGAGAAACTCGATAAAGATGATGATTCCTCCTCTTCAAAATAGATTAAATAAAAGGTAATATAAAACTATGACACGATTTTCTCTTGAAATATTGCGAGACAAGTACAATTCTCTTCCGGAGGATTTACGAAACGCTGTGATTGAAGTTCCGGCAAACGACCTTCTCTACGATATTGCGGAAAGACATGACTTGGATGAAGAGCAGATAAAGCGACTTGCAGATGAAACTGGTTATGTGATTCTTGGTTTAACGCCGGCTCGAGAGTTTTTCACTCACTTAAGAAATGGACTAAAACTTGATAGTGATACTCTGAGAGAAATTGCGCAAGAAATAAACGATCAAATATTTTCCGCCCTACGAGAAAAAATGCGACAGCACCACGGAGACGCACATGTTGCTCCAGCGCAAGAAGAAACTAAGCGTGTTACACCCGCAACTCCTTCTTACTCAGCTGAACCGGCAAGAAAAACCGTGTCGGTCCCAAACTACTCTGCTCATAGCCAGAATCAGGGAAATGTCGGAGCAAGTATCAGCCCAGCCAAAGAAAAGAGCGTATTTGATGAACCAATTGCTGTTAATTCAAAGCAACCTACGAACGCACAGCCTTCAGCACAGGAGTACTCTCAAAACCAGCCTATTGCTAAAGAACCAGAGGCACAAGGAGAGGCTCCAAGTGCTTCTTTGGGGAATATTCACGAGCAGAAAATGGCAGGAGCCGTGTCACTACCTTCAGTCGAGAAAAAGCTAGTTGAGGAAGAACCAAGTAGTGCGGGTACAGACCCCTACAGAGAGCCCATTTAAGGGCTAAGTAAAGCTATTTTAGGGAATGTCTATTTCCCCACAAAGACCTCCAAAACCATTGACTTTTTAAGTCTAATTCTGTATACTCATATTGTTCCTGGTGGTTAGTCATCATTCAGGATTTATTAGTAATTAGGGAATGTATATCTTTATACGGACCCCAGTTATATAAAAAAAATAGTATGATTTCATACACAAAAACAGTTTTCCGAAACGAAGACGAAGGAGCAACAGAAGAGACTCCAGCAGAAGAAGGAACTGAAGAAACAACAGCGTAACTACCGAATCCCCGACCGCGAAAGCGGTCG
>JBBDJV010000010.1:51769-124772 GCA_040879725.1 Minisyncoccota bacterium
CGGGGATTTTGTTTTTTTATATTATTTGGTATAGTAGCTCGTATCGCGGGTATAGTTTAGTGGTAGAATGACTGCCTTCCAAGCAGTATACGGGAGTTCGATTCTCCCTACCCGCACAAAAATAATGAGCCCACTCTGAAAGAGTGGGCAATTATATTTTTGAAGAGGGTAGGGAGAATCGAAAGACGGAGGCGCGAAGCCGACATGTACTCATGTCGTTGCCGAGTCGGGCCTGCCTGCCGGCAGGCAGGGTCGAGAGTACTACTTATCAAGGTTAAACCTTGATATGACTGCATCAAATAAGCTTGTTTGGATTAGATTGAATATTAGGTTGGTAAATTACGTTAGAAATCAAACAAAAGTGTAAAACTTCGTTTGATGATTTAAATCTTGTTCGGAACTTGATTAAAGACACTACTATCCCTCTGGAACAATCTAAATTTCTTGTTGCTGATATGGTACTATTGAATGCAAAGGAGCACAGAGCCCCTTGTGAATTGATTTAATTATAAACTCAGATTAAGTGTATGGAAGAAAAAATAAACGATACGATTGAAACGACAAGTACGTCGATGAAGTCACAGAAAACGAAATTACCCCTCATGCTTGGCGTTTTTGCGATACTGGTTCTCGCAATACTTTTTATAGCCCTGCCAAACGGACCAAAGGTTTCAACAGAGGGGTGGGTTGTGTATAGTCATCCTTTTTTGGAATATTCAGCAATGCATCCAAGTGAATGGGTAGAATATCCACGACCAACAACACCTACGGCTATTGCATTTGGAACAACGGAAGATGTGTTTGTTGAAGGAACTGAAAATCAAATCAAGTTAGGCGAAGCTTACTTTGTTGTTGACTCAGGTCCGGTTACGCTTGAGCAATACAAAACATCTCTTGAGTTAAGCGAGGCTCAGTATAAAGCAAATGTTGCCGCAAACCCCGAATTAGAAGGACAGGTTTCATTGAGTATAGAAACTAAAGAAGTGGTAACAGAAAATGGATATTCTGTTTTTCGGGTAGAAACAACTTTTACTAATAACAGTGAAGAGGCGCCACCTAGTTTGTACTCTGTGAGCTACTTGTTTGAAGGTGCTGAGATTTCTTTTAATTTAGTATTTTGGTCAGATGTTGAGTTTACCGAAGACACAGAGCAACATATGGCAGAATTTGAAGCATTTGTAGATACTTTTGAGTATCGCGATGATATTACCCTCCTTGAGGTTGAAGAGGCTCTAGGCTCAAATTCAAGCCTTGAGGAAGCTGTTCTTGAGGCAGTTGAGGAACAAGGACCAAGTAATTAGTCTTCCAAAGAAAAAAGCCCGCATGTGCGGGCTTTTTTCGTACGGATTATTTCACCGCGTCTTTTAGTGCCTTTGCAGGGCGGAACTTCGGAACTTTCATTGCTGGGACTTCGATTGTTTCGCCGGTTCGCGGATTGCGTGCCTGGCGAGCAGCTCGAGCCTTTACAGAGAAGATACCAAGACCTGAGATTGAAACCTCGTCTCCTTTCTTCAGCGTGTTTACGATCGCATCAATAATACCGTCTACCACCTGTTCTGATTGAACTTTGGTTCCGTTGACGATACCGTGTACGACATCAACAAGTGCTTGTTTGTTCATATGCATTTATGAAACTTACTTGTAATTAGCAATCGACCGATTCTCGACCGCAGTGTTTATCCGTGTAGGGTAAACTCAGTATGTATTATATAAAAGGGATTTTTCGGCGCAATGCCTTGACTGGTTATCATATTTGTTTCGAAATAAAAAAAACACACTCGATTTTTTTAAAAATCGAGTGTGTTTTTTTGCTTAACGTGCGAATTCGATGCACCGAGTTTCTCTAATAATGTTTACTTTTATCTCTCCTGGATACTTTAATTCCTGTTCAATTCTAAGTGCAATATTTCGAGCCATTTCTTTTGCTTGCAAGTCGGTTACTTTCTCTGGATGAATAAATATTCTGATCTCTCTTCCTGCTTGCAGAGCGTATGATTTATCAACGCCCTCAAATGAGTTTGCAATACCTTCCAAGTCGCTCAAACGCTTAAGATAGTTCTCTACCGAATCTCTTCGTGCTCCTGGTCGAGATCCTGAAATAGCGTCTGCTGCTTGAACAATTCTAGATTCGAGTGTTACGTAAGGATACTCCTCGTGGTGAGCTTCCATCGCTAGGACAATCTTTTCACTTGCTCCAAATTTCTGAAGAATTCTTCGTCCTATTTCAACATGCGTGCCTTGTACTTCATGGTCAAGTGCCTTACCGATGTCGTGCACAAGCGCTCCTGTTTTCGCAACCGCAACATCCGCACCGAGTTCTTCCGCAATCATGCCGGCAATGTGTGACATTTCAATCGAGTGCTGAAGCACGTTTTGTCCGTAACTCGTTCTGAAGTACAGCCGTCCTAGGATAGAAACAATGCGCGGATCAAGGTTGTACACCCCACACTCGTACACTGCTTGCTCTCCTTTTTCTTTTGTTATTTTGCTTATTTCTTGTTTCGCTTTCTCTACAGACTCCTCAATTCGGGCTGGTTGGATACGTCCATCGAGGATAAGGTTTTCAAGTGCGAGTCGTGCTACCTGTCGTCTGATAGGATCGAAAGAAGAGATGGTAATAATACCTGGCGTATCATCAACTATCACTTCCACACCGCTTGCGCGCTCAAATGCTTTGATGTTTCGCCCCTCTTTACCGATAATTTTACCCTTAAGTTCATCTGACGGAATAGTGATGTTGGTAGACATAATGTCCGGCGCAACAGAGTTTGAAAGTCTTTGCACTGAAGTGGTAAGAATTTCCTGTGCCCGCCTTTCGAGGCGCTCTTCTGCTTGCAATTCGAGTTTTTGTGTTCGAACCAAAATATCCTCTTCGGCTTGTATCTCTACCACTTCCAAGAGTTTTTCTTTTGCTTCTTCTTGTGAGAGGTTTGCTATTTTCTCAAGTTCAATAACTTTCTCTTGCTCAAGCTTCTCGGTTTTTTCACGAATTGCTTTTATCTCCGCAACTTTTACTTTTATGTGTTCAACCTCTGTGTCGATATCACTTTGTCGCTTATCGAGTAATTCTTCTTTCTTAATAAGACGCTCTTCTGTTTTCTTGTACTTTTCCTCTTTTTCTTTTATTTCTTGTCGAGCGGCGATAAGTTCTTGTTCACCTTTTTTCTCCGCTTCAGTTACTATTTTCTTCGCTTCTTCTCGAGCTTCAAGCATCATTTGCTTGATCTCAAGCTCCATTGAGCCCCTCTTTCCCATCGATATGATGAGTCGAAGGAAATACCCAGCTGCAAGCCCCATAAGGGCCACTACTCCTAAAAGCAGTATAATGTTTAATGACATACGCGTTTCAAACGCTCGCGTTTAGCGATACAGGTTTGCGGAAGTATTCAAAATAAGACTAAATATAAATAAAACGGGTGTGCTGGCGATCATGTCTGTTGTCTCTGATTGAATAACCATAAATTTCGTACCTCTTTCCTCTAAAAGCAAGCAATTCTTTAAATTACAATTAACGGATAAATAATATCGTAAATATGGCGTATTGTCTATTTAAACAAAAAACCCGACAGGTATGTCGGGTTTTTTGTTTAAATAACTAATTACAGTACTTTGTCTATAATTCCATATTTTTTAGCTTCATCAGCACTCATGTAGAAGTCGCGCTCTACGTCCGCTTCAACCTTTTTGAGGTCTTGTCCGGATGATTTTGCCAGTATTTTGTTCAACTTTTCACGCGTTTTGAGTATTTGTCGAGCAGTGATTTCGATTTCTGTCGCCTGTCCTTGGACTCCACCCCATGGCTGGTGAATCATAACTTCAGCATTTGGAAGGGCGAAACGCTTTCCTTTTTTACCTGCAGAAAGCAGTACGGCACCCGCGGAAGCAGCGATACCGACACAGAAAGTAGATACATCATTTTTAATGAGGTTCATAGTGTCGAGAATAGCGAGAGCTGCGGTTACTGAACCTCCTGGTGAGTTAATATACAGAGAAACATCCTTTTTAGGGTCTTCAGATTGCAAAAAGAGCAACTGAGCAATGATGATATTTGCAGTATGGTCGTCAATCGGCCCGCCAAGGAAAATAATATGATCCTTAAGTAACCGTGAGTAAATATCGTATGCACGTTCTCCGTAAGGTGTTTTTTCTACAACCGTAGGGATTAGTGTGTAATTTTGTATATTTTGCATGCAAAAAGCATACCACAAAGAGTATATATTGACAAGTTTTGAGAGGTGTTCTATTGTGTGGGGAGATTATTATGAAACACAAACAGAGATACTACCAACCGGTCTACCTTCCACTCAGTAAAGGAAGGGTAGTGCAAAGCATTATCGTTCTTTGGGCAGCTTTTTTACCGCTTGTGCTGGCGGTAATCCATGGCTTGGAATTCTTGTACATCCAAGGTCTCAACAAGATCCTTACTTTCGGGGGAGGAATTCCATTTCTCCTCTTCAACATTCTTTTGGTTGCACTCGCAGCACTTGTGCTCCACCACATCTGGAAGAGAAGTGGCTACAAGTAGGCGCCCCTTTACACAAAACCCCGACGCATTAGCGTTCGGGGTTTTCTTGCGTGCGGAAGTACATTTTGTATACTCTCAGTATGCGTTTACATCGATTCTACTCAGAACAATCTCTCCCTGTTGCGGGAGTTTTTTCCTACACAAATGAAAATCAGATTCATCAGTGGTCGCGTGTGTTTCGCTATAAATCGGGCGACAGGGTACTTCTCTTTGATGGAACAGATAAAGATGTGGAGTGTGTTATCGAGTCACTTGAGAAACAGAGCGCCACACTTTCTGTAAACAGCATAACAGAAAGTCCTGCAGGCAAACGAGAGAAAGAGGTTACCTTATATTTTTCTCTTCTCAAAGGAAGTATGTCTGATTTTGTTTTGGAGAAAGCAGTTGAAATGGGAGTTTCTCATATTGTTCCATTAGTAACAACCCACAGTGAAAAAAGAGAAATAAATATGGAGCGCGCAAGAAAGACAATAGTCGAAGCGTGCGAACAGTCTGGATGGGGAAGTGTGCCAAGTATTTCAGAGCCGATAGATAGTAAAGATATTCCATTAGGAAGTGGTACGGTTGTATTTGATCAATCAGGAGAAAAAAATTCTCACGGGTTTGGCGAAGTAAAGAATATTGTGATTGGTCCTGAGGGTGGATGGAGTAGTGATGAGCGTGAGTATTTTGAAAAACAACAAGCTCGGATAGTTTCTTTAAATAGCGCTACCCTGCGCGCTGAAACAGCTATACTCGTAGCGCTTGCGCGCACGCTTTCACTATAAAAAAACCGCACAGTATACTGTGCGGTTTTTTATTATTTTATCTCTTCGAGGAAACGAAATACCGCTTCATTAGTGAGAGCGTTTAATACATAGAGTCGAGCTCGTTCAGGGTCTGCATTTTTATGGTGCTCAAGCAAGTGCTGTGTTTCTTCTTCGACACGCTTAGGGTCTGCGCTGATAGACTCCTTTTTAGATATTGCACCGAGTGCAAGGTGGAGCTTTGCTCTTTTTTCCGCGTCAGGCTTCATTGAAGTTTTTATTTCCTCCTCGGTCTTTTTTGCATTCTCAAGATAGGCTTCCACAGTCATTCCTGAGCGAGTGACATTGTCGACAAAAGTTGCGTATAGCTTTTGCAGTTCAGAATCAACAAATACTTCCGGCATATCTACTTTTGTTTCCTCAACAATTTTTTCTACCATAGCAAGTCGCTTTTTTTCTCGCGCTTGTATTTCCTTTTCTTTTTTCAGTCCTCCACGTACTTTGTCTTCGAAATCTGAAACATCAGTGAAGTCACCTAGTGTTTTTACAAATTCATCAGTAATTTCCGGTAGTTTAGCTTCAGTGTCTTTCTTTTCTCCTTCAGCAGGCTTTGGAGCATGTATTTCCTGTATTCGTTTTATTGTTTGCTTGTACTCATCCTCAGTAACCTCTGTGTCTCCCTTTTGAGCAATAACATCTTGTGCGATTTTCTTGTAGTCAGGCAAGGTAACTTCAGGCATGATAAGTGTGGTTGCTTTGAATTCAAGCGGACTCCCTTCGGCTATCTTAGTAATAGTAACTTGCGGTGATCCAAGAGCGTCAATTTTTTTATCTGCAACAATCGCAGGGTATGCATCTCTGATTGCAAAATCAGCCATTTCGTATAAAACAGCTTCATTTCCCACTTTTGAAATGAGCATATCCTCGGGCACTTTCCCTTTTCTGAACCCGTCTATTGAGATGGACTCTCCAAGTTTTGAAAGCGCCTTCTTTTTGTAACTGCTAAATTGCTCGGCTGAAACACTTGCGGTTATTTCAACTTGTGAACCGGGCAGGTTTTTTATGGTGCATGTATCAAATGTGTTTTGTGACATAGTCATTGCAGTGTAACGTATTTTTGAAATTTCGCAAGTAAAAACCCCACATCCGTGGGGTTTTTAGGTAGATGGTTTATTGGCCGTATTCTGCTTCAAGCTCAGCTTCAATATTTGCCATTTCCGCATCAAGTTCGTCTAAATCTGTTTGGTTTATATCTGATTCTATAGAGGCGATTTCATCTGAATTACTTTGCGTCTCAAGTGCTTGTGTTTGTTCGTCTTCGTTTGGTATTGGTGCAGTTGTGTCTATGTCCGAAGCACTCTCATTTGTTTCCATATCTGCTTTGTCCACTCGTTCGCTCCAGAAAAAGATACCACCAAGTATGATGACAACAATTACAATTACCGAACCGATAATCGGACCCATGGTTCCTTCTTTGGGAGCATCAGCCGGCTGTAGCGGTTCATTTGGAGAAGCTTCTTCTGGGTTTTGTGTAACCTGCTCCTCTTGCTTCGTGTTTTGTTCTTCGTTCATACGCTATACGTTAATTATTAATTTGATTCTGTTGTTGATGTTTCCTCTGCATCTCCTGATTCTTCTTCATCACTGTCATCTGTAGTGTTTTCTTCCGGAAGTTGTGCTACGAGTTCATCTTTTAGGGTTTGAATAGCAAGAACGGTAGCTCTGTGCGCTTCTTTAATATCTGTGTGTGCGTCTCGAAGTACTTGTTTCATTTCTTCAAAAACAGTTCGAGGATTTTCGTCTATAAGCATGGTTGATCCAAGATCAAGAGCGGTCGCCACCGATCTTCGAGCGGTGACAAGAGCTTCCTCAATGTTTAAGAGTGCCTCTTCAGTTTTCGGGAAAGAGAATCCGCGTTCTTCAAGTTTAACCTTACGAGATTCGATTCTCATTGCGAAACCTTCAATGCGTTCTATCGCGCTTTCAAATCTCTGAATAATTCTTCGAATATATTTTTCAACTCTTTCTTTTCTTTCTTCTGATAGTCTCTGCTTTCGTTCCTCCTGTTTTTCTCGCATTTCAGTGGTAACAGCTTCTTTTCTTTCAGTGAGCTCAGCCTTTTTTTCTGCTTGCTGTGCGCGTAGTTCTGCTTGTCGAGCATCCTTATTTTCTTTTTGCTCTTGGCGACTTTGCTCCATTCTTTCTTTGTTTTCTGATGCAGAAGTGCGCTGTACTTCTGAACTTTCTTGGTCTGCAGATGTGACTTCTTCTTCAGCAGATACGCTGTAGACTCCTCCCAAAAGAATGAGAAAACCAAACAGAATTCCCAAAATAAGAGAAAGGTGAACTGATGATAAATATGTGTGCTTCATAAAAATAATATTACATTAGGAATAGTTAATATCTCCTCCCCAAATTATACCCCATTTTTTAGTGATGAACACTAGCGCTTTTCACTCTCTACTAAACGAGGTTTAGTTTTGTTTGGTGGAGAGTTGTTTTGCTAGAGGAACGAAAAATACCGCTTTCGCGGTATTTTTCGTTCTTTGTTCTATTTACTAAACTTTTTGTTGTAGAGCTTTACGGAGCGTACGATAGCGTCCATTGCGCTTTTCTTGTTCTTAAACTTTTTGATTTGAACCACATCACCCTTTCCTTTAAGTTCTTTGTAGGTTTCAAAGAAGTGCTGAAACTCTTTGAGTGTGTGCTTATTAACATCAGTGATATCCTGCACGTCTGTCCATCGTTTATCCTCAACAGGAACAGCGATTACTTTGTAGTCTGATTCACCAGAGTCAATCATTTCTATAACACCAACCGGACGAACTCGTACAAGTATTCCTGGATGAAGTGGGAAGGTGCTTAGCACGATAACATCGAGTGCATCATTGTCATCCCAAAGTGTTTGCGGCGCGAAACCGTAGTCAAATGGGTACGGGTGACTCGAGTAGTTTGCGCGGTCGAGCGCAATAAGGCCAGTAGTTTTGTCTATTTCGTATTTATTGTTTGAACCTTTTGGAATTTCAATAATTGTATTAAATTCCTCTGGTGTGTTCTCGCCGAGCGAGACCTCGTGCCATAAATTCATGATATATGATGTTACTTAGTAATACTATTTCTTCTCTTCTTCTGTTTGTGTTTCTGGAGTAGGCTCTTCCGCGTTGGCAACAGGAGGCACTTCTTCGGTTGCTGTTTCTTCTGCTACCACTTCTTCCTTAGGTTCTTCTGTTACTTCTTCAGGAGTTGTTTCTGCTACTGGAGCCTTTTCTCTTTTTTCGGTAACCACTGGGTTTCCATCTGCATCAACAGAGTGAATGTCGATTTTCCATCCAGTTAGCTTTGCAGCGAGACGGACATTCTGTCCACCTTTTCCGATTGCAAGTGACTGTTGGTCGGCAAGCACCTCAACGGTTGCTACATGCTCTGCTTCTTTAAGGGTAACGCTTTGTACTTTTGCGGGTGAAAGAGCGTCTTCGATAAACGCTTCGGTATTTTCAGACCATTCAATAATATCAATTTTTTCACCATTGAGCTCACTCATAACAGTAGAAACTCTGACTCCACGTTGTCCCACGAGTGCTCCGATAGGATCAATGTGGTCATCGTTTGTTGTTACTGCTACTTTAGATCGTGACCCTGGTTCGCGAGCAACATTTTTTATCTCTACGGTACCGCTTGCTATTTCTGGTGCTTCGATTTCAAAAAGCTTTTTAAGAAACTGTGGGTGAGAGCGGGAGAGTTTTAGGAATAATCCTCTTTGTGTTTCTTCTACACGGTAAAGGTACGCACGGATACGTTCTCCTTGCTTGTATCGCTCTCCAGGGATTTGCTCATCGTGTGAGATAACACCGGTTGCGCGAGTAAGGTCCACAAAGATGTTTCCTCGGTCGATTCTTTGTACGGTTCCTGATACTATTTCTCCTTCTTTTTGACCGTATTCACCCATAACAGATACCTTTTCCGCCTCACGAATTTTCTGAATAATTACCTGTTTAGCTGTTTGTGCTGCAATTCTTCCGTAGTCTGCTTTGTTTTCGAGTGGAAATACCAGTTCGTCATCTAGTTTTGCATCCTTTTTAATTTTCTTTGCATCTTCGAGCATGATATGGTGTTCCGGATTGTATCGAACACGTTCGTCATTTGGATCGACTTCCTCCTCCTCTTCTTCTCCTTCAGGAACAACCCGAACACGTGAATCATCTACAACGATTTTCACCTGAACGAATTCTACTCCTCCTGTTCCGATATCAAACTGAGCGCGGATAATTTGCCCTTTTTTTCCGTATTCCTTTTTGTATGCGGTAGAAAGTGCAACTTCGATAGCGTCAATAATACGTGCGCGGGGGATACCTCGCTCTTCTTCGAGCTGTTCTAGAACAGAGTTAATAACTTTTAAGTCAAACATTGATTTTTCTATTATTTGATAAAAAAATAAGCCCGCCTTCAGGCGAACCATTCATCCATTGCTTTCGTAATGTACCTCCACTATACCAAATAAAGTAAATTTTTGTCAATACCAAGCTTTTTAGTGGTTTTTAGGCGATTATCCAATCCAAGTTCATTCCAAGGGTTCCCCTTGGAGTAGGTTTTACGGTGGTTTTCGAGCAAAAAAGCGTCCCGATTGCTCTATTTTAGCCTTTTTTAAGCCATTTCAACACGCCACCCGGGTGGCGTGTTGAAATCTCCTGAGGTTAAACCTCGGGATAAAAATACGTTGCTATATATAGCTAAATCTGAACGAGGTTAAACCTCGTTCAAACCTCGTTCAGAACCCATTCATATTACAGTACTCTATAAGTATGAAAGAAACATACATCATCCCTATTCTCAAAATGAGCAAATAGTGCATTTACGTTAGGAAATTGAATACTACAGGGTAAATACATGGCTCAACAAAGCCATTAAATGCGCACGCCGGCGTGCGCATTTATTTTTACAAAGGTGTACCGATATATCGGTACACTTAACCTTTCTCTTCTACGTTACCGTGTGCTACTGATCTATGTATGGCATTAGGAACACGGTATTCATACCAATACCAATACAAGGGGACCCCTTGTATTTGGGAGAACTAGTAAACCGCGGAAGCTTTTACCCAAATTATAGGAATAAGTGGTGAATATCGTGTACTATATATACTATGAATATTCATGATCCTAATCCATTTCATATACAAACTGGTAAGTCAGCCGAATATCACCCCAAAGGACACCAAGGGAGAATAATTCTAACCATACTTCTTTGTATCTTTTTTATTGCTCTGTACGTACTGGTTAAATAAAAAAAGGGGCTTCGCGAATGCGAAGCCCCTTTTTTACTGTAAGGGTTATCTGAACCTTTTATACACACGTATCTATTGTGCCTTAGCGCGCTTCTTTTTATAATGAAAGTCAATAGTAATACTAAACAATATATATGGAACAAGAACCAATAAACCAAACAGGTCCCGAACTGGGAAACTCAAGTCCTCAAAAAGGTCACCCAGTAGCTATCTTTGTCGTGCTACTTGTTATTTTAGGGGTTGTCTTGGGGTTTGTAAGTATGCAAGCCAAAGATAACGCTTCCGAGCAGGTAACCCAAACATCAACAAAAAACGAAGTTAGCCCGCTTCAGCTTGGAAAAGAAAAAGAAGATATTTTGATAATGGCAAGCAGTCCAACTCCCCTAAGTAGGTATGAAAAGCAAAGACTTTTCAGTTTTATCGAGGGTGAAAGGATACTAAAGTATAACTTTACTCAAGATGAGCAAATGATTATTTTTAATGCACTCACTACCGATTAGTATGAAAAGACTATCTCTTTTTTCTACAATCCTGAGTGTGGCTATCTTTTCACTTTTTATCGGTGGAAGTTCGGTGTATGCAACAGTTTCCCTAAGTGATAGCTATAGTGGTTATAGTTACGCAAACTGTCATCCTGACGATATGTACGAAGACCAAAGTCCAATAGTAGGAAGTTCAGGACATAGCGGAAGTTCACGAGTTGATGTAACTAAGCCAATTTCAGCACAGGTTACAAAGTCATATGATGACGTTGACTCAGGATATGCAGAATCTGATGGCTGGGTGCGATACGATAGGGTTTTCGAAGCGGCATCTACATTCGATACCTCGTACGCCCTTAGTGCTTATTTGCGCAAAATAAGGGTGAGTGAAGCGTATCCGGAAGAGTACTTCGGATACTGTAACGGTAATTCCTGGCTGTATAGTGCGGTAATTGAAGCGGGGGGAAGGGTTGCTACTATCGGTTCTGTTGCATGGACAAATGGTTCTATTGCAGGACAGGGAAAGTATGCGTTTGGCGGTGGTAGTGGATATCTCGCTGATAGATATGGGCTTTCTTCTTACGGTATTAGTACAGGTAATGCTTTATCTGCGGAAGCTTTTGGTCCAAACCCTTCAGCCATAGCTTGGGTAAGAGATGCCGATGGCAATGCAATTACTGATTCAGATGTACCGAGTGGCGGTTCGGATAATACTGAACAAATTGCCCTGCGTCCTATTTCTATAATAAGGAATAAAAATACTGGCGAGCGGGTTTCAGGTCCACATCCGAATAACGGCTGTGGTGTTGTTGAATATTATAAAGAAGCAACAAATACTGGAGTCAGGGCTACTGCTATTGTTACATCTTATAGCCTTGTAGAACAAACACCATACGAAACAGAATACGTAAATACATCTGATACAGACTCATGGAATGGTGATACGCCAGCAATTTCCGGCAGGAACCTTTGTCTTGATTCAGTGCCAAGTGAATTAGATGGTATTGTGAGCGTTTGTAATTCAAACTGGGAAACCGTCGCACCTGCTCCAACAACAAGTAATATAGATGCATTTAATACCGCAAAAAATACTTACAGTAACTCAAGTTTGTATGAAGTAGTTACCTACTCTGTAGTCGAGCATGGTAGTCCTAGTTCTTTCTATACGGAACCGGAAAGTGAATATGACGTATACAATGAAATGTTTAACTTCGCATCCAAGGCGTATGGACGTGTGGTTGAATCTTGTACCGAAGATCCTGTAGTAGATCCAAACCCACTTTCTTGTACAGTAAGTCCTTCTGAATCAAGAGTTAATACAGGAGAAGAAGTCAGATGGACAGCGACTGTGTTTAACGGCACTCCTGCTTCGTATAGCTGGGAAGGAAGTTCGAATTTAACTGGCTCTGGCGCTACTGTCGATAAAACATACTATAATGCAGAGTCACAAAACGCAGTAGTACAAGTGACTGACAGCTCGGGTAGAACTACTTCATGTGGAGGAATGGTAAATGTTGACCCAACTCTGGAGGCGAGCTGTTATGCAAATCCAAACTCAACAAATCTTGAAAGTGGAATGAGTGATGTATCTGTGGACTGGGTTGCTGTTCCGAAAGGGGGGACAGGTACCTATACATACGAGTGGTCAGGTGATGTAAGCGGTGGAGATATTTCTGAAACAGAAGTCTATACATCAACCGGTGTTAAGTCTGGTTCGGTACTTATCACTTCTGGTTCTGAGACAGTGTCTGCAAACTGTTCAGCAACTATTGCGGGAGGTTTGGAATATAATGTTGTCGCTGTTCCTGATGAGATAACTATATTTTCTGATACTCATGGTTCACTCGAAAATGATGATGCTTTCGTGAAAGTAGAAAAAAATCTTATTTCAGGTGATAGTGTTCCAGTAGATATTTCAGTTACTCTTACTTCTGTTGATTTAGATGAACCTAATCCTGACCCAAGTTCTGATCCAAATTCTGATCCATTTGCTGATTCTCCTTATAACCGCGCAAACTATGGCTTTACTATTTCCTTTGATTCCTATAAAACGTGCGGGCCGACGTGTAGTACGAATATAACCCTTCAAACAGGTACCGATGGTAGTGGTGGAGGATTCCCCGAGCCAACACCGGCTGGTACATACCGATTCCAAGTATCTAGCAATGTCCAAACAGAAAGTGGTATTTACCCGTATGATAATTTTGATGTAGTGGTAACAGGTACTCCGCCCCCAAATACACCCTATTTAGGACCAACAACAGGAGCTTCGTGTGGTGCAGAGACTAGAGTTCAGTTTAGTAACCAAACTGGTTCTGAAACTGAGTACAATGGGTATCGTCTTATGAGGAATACGGAGAATAATTTTTCAGAGGCTGTTCTTGTTGCTGAGTTTGAGTACTTAGAAGATCGCCCAGAGCTATCTTGGGGGTCGGGGTCAGCAGCGTTATATCAGGAAGGAAAATATACCGACACAACACCTAATGCGGGAACACCGTACTACTATTTCTTGCAGGCGTATACTGAAGACGGTAGTGGAAATAAAACGTATTCAAATGTAGCTTACCTTTCTTCTCCAATTACAAGTACGTATGAGTGTCTCACAGGGACTCCTTCATGTGTTGCTAATCCATCTATTGAAAATGCAGGGAATATTGTTAACTTTGAAGGTAGTAATGGGACGGTTTCCGGTGGCCAAGAACCATACACATATAGTTATCGATTCTCTGATATGACGACTTCATACATATCAAGTCCAAACTACGGAAGAACATTTAGCACTGCTGGAGTTGAAAATGCATATTTGAGTGTACAAAGTACTGATGGACAGACATCAGTGGAATCTGCATCATGCCCAGTTACTATAAATTCAGTACCACCAACAGTGTCGTTTGAGGTAAAGCCAAAACTTGGCGATGATACTGAGTATGTCTATGCACCGGATTCACCAAGAGCGTTGAGTATGGCATACAATGCGGCAAATGGAGGAAATAATGATGACAACCAAGTAACACTTAGGTGGGATGCAGACGCAGCGATTGAGTGCGTAGAAGTAACCGGTTCAGGATATGAAGATTGGGATACTGCTGATGTAACAAAAGGAACATACACTACGAGCGGCCCATGGACACAAGGAGAAAAAAGATTCCGGATTCAGTGTGATCCACCAACAGGGAGTAACCAATATCCAGTTACTGCTGATGCGTATGTACAACTCGGCGACTGTGAAAATTGTATTGATAGCCTTACATGCCAAGTGCGACAAGGGAATTCTAGCTCTTGGGTGACCGAACCTCCTGAATCTTCCGATCCTGCGGAGCTACAAGTCCGTCTTGGAGAAAAAGTACAGTGGCAAGTAGTTCCGAGTCCCGCAGATGATGGTTCATACGAATATAGTTGGGATGGAAGTACACCCCCACTTAATACTGCGGATACAGCTTTAGTGGAAGAAGTAGAATATAAAACAACTGGAGTTAAGACTGCAAAAGTGACAGTATCAAGTGGAGGAGATGTTGCGCAGTGCGGAAACAATCTTAACCTTATTGTTCTCCCTCCACGGCCTGACGTAAACGAGTTCTAGTATTTATTAAAAAAGCAAAAGAAAACCCCAGAGCCTAAACTCTGGGGTCTTTTGTTATTGTCAGTGCACTCGTTCCTCCTCGACATTGGTGCGTGCCCGAAAGATGCAGTTCTGTGCATCATTTGGCAAAGGCATTGCAAGCAAACCTGTATAGCCTGAATAAGTAGCAACTTCCTCCCATGTTTCAAGGTCGGTACTGCACTCGATGGTAAGTGTGCCAGGAGCACACTGTCCTCGCGCTACTAGCCGCGCGGTGCCGTCAATTACCTCAATAGAGAGGTGTACGTCCGAAGGGGTTATTTTCTCCCCGGTGCGAAGGTCGAATTGCTCAAAGAGCTTTCTGTCTACTGAGTAGTAGACAATGAACTCACCGTATAGGTTTTCCCGCACAGCTTTTCCGAAAATTTCCGCGGGAACAAGGATTTTGTCGGCAAAGGCTCGTACTTCGAATCCTCCACCTACGTACGCATGAGCGCTTTCTTCAACGAGAAAAGGATGACCTGTCTCGGTGGTTCGCCACTGCATGGTGGCGTGCTTAATTCCAGGTATTTTAATCGAAACCGAATATGTGTTTGATTTTTCGAAATCGGCATGGAATGCTTCTTCTGGTATCACCCACGAATTACCCTGTTGTTCAAGGTAAAAAACTTTTTGGTGATTAAACAGAAGCCCTTGTAGTTCCTTGTCAAAAAAAGAGATCGAAACAAAAAACGCTGTTTCCTTCGGATCTTCGGCGGCTTCGATAAACCTATCTGTTATGGGTACAAGTTTTTCATAAACTTCAGTCACAATATCTCCCGGAGTCCTTCCGTTCAGATTGAGAGCATAAATGCCACCAGTAATCTTGTTTTCGTGAGGCCACCACTTACCTTCATGGTAGTAGTTGTTGCTACTGTCCGTTCGAGCATCGGGTGGGCTGTATCTAACAAAAAACCAAAGATATCCAACGTAGTTGGTTTTGTACGCCAACATGTTTTCTTGACTGCCGATGGGGAGCTGTTCCACTTGAGACAAAAGAGTCTCTTCCTTGGGGAGAAGTTCTTCAGAACCCTGCGCGGGGATGTAACCGCACAGAGCAACAAAAAGAACAAAAGTAAGCGTTGCGGTTTTCATCATATTTTGAGGGGTTGAGTGTTTACTGTCAAATAACAGCAGTGTTTCTAACTACATTACACTAAGTATCAACAGACTTGTCTATAGTACCTGTGCATAACCTGTGTATTAGAGTGCACTAATTATTCTAATTTGTCCACCTTTGGCTTTATTATTAGATTCTAATAATTTACAAATACTTTCGTGTAACATATCAAGCAATGTGGATACAAATAACACACGTGGGTGAAAAAAATAGAAATTCAGTTAATTTTCACAATATTTGGTATTCCTATCCAAGGGTTCCACTTGGGTGGGTAATTGATTCGTTGGTTTATAAAAGAATAATAATCAATAACTAAATTATCACAAGAATAGTTTCGATGTACCTGAGTCTCATCTTCATGTTTTAGTTCCGCTTCTTTAACCGAGATAGAGGCTTGTTGTTTATTGTGGTGAGGAAATAAGACGGGAGAAATGATAACGAGCCCGCCTTTTTCTTTGAGTAAACCTCTTAAGTGGTCTATAAGCTTTTCTTTGTCTTCAATGAAAGCAAGTACCAATTTGAGTAATATAAAATCATATTTCTTTTGAGAGAAAGTTTATAAATTGATGACTTACAAGAGAGAACTGTTTAAGTCTGTTGGTCCTTTACCATAAGTATGGTTTCAATTTTTTTACATCCAACTGCATGCAATCCTCTCTTTTTTGCATCTTTAAAACCATTCCGCTCATAGAAATTAATAGCTTTCTTATTTAAACGGCCAACCTCAAGAAATGTTAGCATTCGTGATGTTTTAGAAAAGGTGAAGGATTTTTTCATTAAAAGCTCTCCCAGACCCTTTCCTTGAAAAGAGGGAAGGAGATATAGTTGGCGTAATATTGAAAAACGCGTTGTTGAGTTTTTGTTTATACCAACTTGAATTGTGCATATCCCTATTATGCGATTATTGTAGGAGAGTACATAACGAAAATACTTTGAATTATGCATTTCGGGCAAATTGCTTTTAGAATTACTTTCATACTTTTTCATTAATTTTAAGTTGAAAGAATCAAGTATATCTTGGTGGGTTATCTTTCCTCCTAGGTATGCTGAAATTACTGACCTCTTGAGGACATTTTTAACTGATCGCAAATCAGTATTTTTAAATTTTCTTACTTTGTATTCCATATAAATAAAAATCTCCCTTTTGTACTCAGAAGGGAGATGTGTGATGACACTAGAGGTTTCCTCATCAGGCAAACCTCATCATTCCTACGCGAGTTAGTTCGTTTGTAGGGAAAACACTCTCTTGTGGAGTTGAGCTCCCGAAATGCCAACATATTCGGTTATTCAGAGCGTCTTTGGGCCAGGATTCCAGGTTGACGCTATTTGGAAAGATAGTATCAAGAATTTTGAGAGTGTACTCATATATCCCTTCTACCAACTTTCCTTTCTCGATGTCAGTTTCATCAAGTGGGTCATGGTGCATATAGTAGCCAATTCCATCTTGGCAAAACTGAGCATAGCTCTTCGTATGAAGAATATGACTGTGCCAGTAAGGATCAACAGCTACTGAAACTGCATGCATGTTGTTCGGGTTTAACGTAGCAAGGGCATAGTATTGTTTGAGAGCATACTCTGCCTCGCTAGGATTCAGAGTTGGCTCGCCACCAGCCTTTCTAATCTCTTTTTCTGCATGCTTCAAGAAAATACTGAAGTCATGGTTGTCAATTATATGAAGACGACGCTTTTGCAAGGGAGTCAATATAATTCCTACGGTATCTACCAGTGTTTTTTTCATAACCTGCATCCTTTGTTGTAATTGTTGAGAGAACTTTGATTTAGAACCTGATTTTAGGATATAACAATAACTATAAAAAAACAATAGAATGAAACTTCGCTTTTGTGCCAGGTTTACATTTTGATTGCGCGCGCATGTACACATGTGCGCGCGTTTTTAATACATCACTCTGTTATAATTAAGTCAACCATCGTGGTGAGAATATGATAGTAGAAGATGCGCAACTAAAAAAATTTCTTGTTGATGCGAGCTTAGTAACAAGCGAGGCTTTTGACAGCGCTCAGAAAGAAGCAAAAGAGCAAAAAGTTCCTGTTTCTAAAATACTCCTGAAGCAGAACATGATTTCCGAGGATGATCTCGGGCGGGTACAGGCGTATCTTCTCGGTATTCCGTTTGTAAACCTCGTAAACCAAAAAATTGACTTTGAGATTCTCTCTCTTATTCCCGAGCCTATCGCGCGTAACCACAATATTGTCGCATTTTCGCAGAAAAATGATGTACTTGAAGTTGCTATGCTCGATACCGATGACCTTTCTGCTATAGATTTCGTAAAAAAGAAGGTAAAGCTAAAAATAGCTCCCCGCCTTACCGACCGGGAGTCGATGAAGCACGTGCTTCTGCAATACCAAAAGAGCCTCAAGGTTGAGTTCGGAGATATTATCCAAAAAGAATCTGCTCAACTGAAAGCGGTTCAGGATAGCGTGGATGGAGAGGGAATGAGTGAAAGTGATTTGAAGAAAATGGCAGAGGATTTGCCAGTTATGCGAATTGTCGACACTCTTTTGAAACACGCAATTATCCAAAACGCATCCGATATTCATATTGAGCCAATGGAAGAACAAATGATAGTGCGATACCGAATTGACGGTATTCTGCATGATGCTATGACGCTTCCTAAAGCAGCGGCACCTGGTATTACCGCGCGTATTAAGGTGCTTTCAAACCTCAAACTTGATGAAAAGCGTCTTCCGCAAGACGGGCGATTCAAAATGGAGATGAACCGTGAGCGTGTATCATTCCGTGTTTCTATTTTACCTATCTATTTTGGAGAAAAGGTGGTTATGCGTTTGCTTCGTGACAATGCGGAAGGGTATTCGCTCGAAGCGCTTGGTTTTCACGGTACCTCCCTTGAGCATATCCATTCCGCTACAAATCAAAAAACCGGTTTAGTTCTCACTACCGGCCCTACCGGTTCCGGAAAAACAACAACGCTTTACACCGCGCTCGATATTTTGAATACTCCTGATGTAAACATTTCCACAGTTGAAGACCCTGTTGAGTATCAAATGAAGCGAGTAAACCAAACGCAAGTAAAACCTGAAATAGGATTTACCTTTTCACAAGGATTGCGTTCTCTTCTCCGTCAGGACCCGGACATAATTATGGTTGGTGAAATTAGAGACGGCGAAACTTCCGCGCTTGCGGTAAATGCCGCACTTACCGGTCACTTGGTGCTCTCAACACTTCACACAAACTCAGCTGCGGGGGCAATTCCTCGTTTGATAGATATGAAAGTAGAACCGTTTCTTCTTGTTTCAACACTAAAGGTAATTATCGGACAGAGACTTATACGAAAGCTGTGTGAAGCGAAAGAAAAATATACTATGACTAAAGATGAGGTGGAGGTGCTCGGTAAAAGTGTTGATTTGGACAATGTACTCAGACACTTGAAAGAAGAAAAAATAGTAGCAAAGGGCGCGTCGTGGGAAGAAATACCATTTTTCAGACCTAAAGCCAGCGCAGACTGTCCCGATGGATACAAGGGACGAGTGGGAATTTATGAAGTACTGAAGATAACTCCGACAATTCGCGAGTTGGTTATGGCGGGAGCAACGGCTGACAAGATTGAAGATCAGGCGAAAAAGGAAGGCATGATGACCATGATTGAAGATGGTATTTTCAAAGCGGTACAAGGTGAGACAACGGTCGAAGAGGTGCTTCGAGTAATCTCAGAATAGTATGCAATTTCATTATAAAGCTATAAAAAAAAATGGCGAGCCGTACGAAGGTACGCTCGATGCCGAAGATAAATTTGCTCTTGCTCGACAGCTTCGCTCTCAAGGTGAAATGCTTGTTTCCGCGTCCTCGGGGAAAAAGAAAATGTCTAAAAACTCATTTAAGGAGTGGGCAGAAAAAATAGGTACGGTAAGCATGGATGAAAAAATAAACTTTGCGCGAAACCTAAGCGCAATGCTTACTGCCGGACTTTCTCTCGGGCGAGCACTTTCTGTTCTTGAACGACAGGCGCACAACCCTCGGTTTAAGAAAGTACTTCGAGATGTACAAGATAGCGTGAACGAAGGAAAAGCTTTTAACGAGGCTCTTATTCAGTATCCAAAAGTTTTCTCACCACTTTTTATTGCCATGGTACGCGCGGGAGAAGAAAGTGGAGGACTTTCAGACGCGCTTGGTGTTGTGGCTATTCAGATGCACCGTGCGCACACATTGAAAAAGAAGATACGCGGAGCCATGACCTACCCTGCGATTATTGTCTGTGTCATGGTTGTCATTGCTATTTTAATGTTAATTTTCATAGTGCCGACACTTACCGAAACATTTCGTGAGGTTGATGTTGAGCTACCTGCGACAACACAGTTGGTTATCTTTATAAGTGACCTTTTCAAAGACCATCTCATACTCATGGTAGTGGGTATGCTTGCTTTTGTAGGAGGGATGATTGGGCTGTATAAAAAACCTAAAACACGTCGTGGCTTTGAGTTTGTATTTCTCCACTTCCCACTTATCGGAACGCTTGTGAGAGAAACAAATGCGGCACGAACCGCACGAACGCTTTCTTCGCTCCTTTCTTCGGGAGTAGATGTGGTGCAAGCAATGTCAATCACAAAAGATGTGGTGCAAAATAGTTATTTTAAAGATGTTTTAGGACAAGCTGAAGAAGCTATTCCAAAAGGTGTGACGATGTCATCAGTGTTTATAGAACACGAAGAACTTTTCCCTGTTTTAGTGGGGGAGATGATGAGTGTGGGAGAAGAGACCGGAAAACTTTCTGAAATGTTAACCAACCTTGCGTCATTCTACGAGGAAGAGGTGGATAGAAAAACAAAAGATATGTCCACAATCATTGAGCCTTTTCTTATGGTCTTTATCGGAGCGGCTGTCGGCTTCTTTGCGCTTGCAATGATTTCTCCTATTTACTCACTTACCGATGCAATATAACAATAAACAAAAAAAGAGAGGATTTACATTGGTAGAAATGGTGATCACGATTGCTGTTTTTTCTATAGTATCTATCACAGTTTACGCTTCGTACGTAAATATTCTTGAGGTAGTTACACTTACCCGACAGCGAACAGTCGCACTTGCACTAGTAAATGAGCAAATTGAAAGTATTCGAAATTTGCCGTATTCAGATGTCGGTGTGCCGCTCGGTATCCCTGATGGTGTGGTTCCGCATAAGCAGGTTCTTGAGAGAAATGGAACAATGTATCACGCAACAACAACCATACGAAATGTTGATGATCCGTTTGATGGGGTAATCGGCGGAACACCGGATGATTTGTCACCTGCAGACTATAAACTGATTGAAATTGAAATTGGTTGCCCACAATGTAAAGGATTTACACCCATTTTCCTTACTTCACGGGCGGCACCAAAAGGGCTTGAAACAAATTCAAGTAATGGAGCTCTTTTCGTGAGAGTGTTTGACGGAAGCGGTGTTCCAATACAAGGAGCAAATGTTCACATAGAAAATAATGCCGGCAGCCCAATAGTTGTTGACGACGTCACTGATTCAAATGGCGCGTACCAGCTAGTTGATGCTCCTCCTGGTTCAGAGGTTTGGGAAATTAGTGTTTCAAAAGGAGGGTATACCTCTGATAGAACGTACGAACCTGATTCGCCTGAAAATCCCGATCCGATTAAACCTCATGCTACGGTTGTGGTGCAAAGTGTTACGCAAGTAAGCTTTGTTATCGATGAAGAGAGTATTGTTGAACTTTCAACAGTTAATAATGTATGTTCCCCAATTTCGTATGTTGACTTTAGCATGGAGGGAACGAAACTTGTAGGTAATCCAGATGTATTTAAATTCTCAACCACTTCATCGACAGATAGTTCCGGACAGAAAATGTATGATGGTTTGGACTGGGATACGTATAGCTTTGAGATTACTGATGCGGGGTATGATTTAGTTGGATCAAGTCCTGTGTTGCCGGTTGAGCTTAATCCTGGATCAACGCAAAATGTTCAACTTATTCTTGAGCCAAGCGATCCACAAAGACTCTTGGTAACGGTAAAAGATGGAGCGACAGGACTACCTCTTACAGATGTTGAGGTAGAACTTACGGATGGAGCCTCTTATACTGAGTCATTTACCACAGGACAAGGCTTTATACGACAAACTGATTGGTCTGGGGGCCCGGGACAGAGTGATTTTGTAGATCCGACAATGTACGCAACTACAGATGGCAGAGTGGATACTGATGCGCCAGTTGGAGAAATGAAGCTCGATCAATTTCTTGGCGCATATGAGACAAGTGGATTTCTTGTATCTTCTACCTTTGATACGGGAGGGCCGACTAATTTCTATAATTTGCTATGGACACCATTGTCCCAGCCACCAGGTACTGGAGCTGACTCGGTAAAATTTCAGGTTGCATCAAATAATGACAATGCAACGTGGAATTTCCTTGGTCCTGATGGCGCGAGCACAACTTTTTATACGGTAAGTGATGCAAATATTCACTCACTCCACGATAGTGACCAGTATTTTAGATACAAAGCATATTTAAGTACCGCAAGTACGACACTCACTCCAAACGTTTCAGATGTATTCTTTACCTTTACTTCTGCATGTACGCCTCCAGGACAGGTGAGCTTTGGAGGACTTTTAGATGGAGTGTATACGATTACCGCGTCTCGTCCGGGATATCAAACGTGGGACGAGGAAATAACAATAGACAGCTCATGGATGAACTACACTATTAACCTTATGCCAAACTAGTATGCGAAACTATATATACCAGAAAGGAGTGACGCTCGTTGAAATGCTCGTTGTAGTTGCCATTATTGGTTTGCTCGCAGGTGTTGTGAGTGCTTTCCAAACAGATATATTTTCATTTCAGCGTCTTTTCTCCAATAATTTAGATTTACAAAGAGACGGCTTATTTTTCTTAAAAAAGTTTACCTCTGAAATTCGTTCTGTTGTTCCTTCCGAAACGGGAACGTATGCATTTGGAACGGTAGGAACTAGCACCCTTTTATTCTACGTTGATGAAGACCATGACGGAGTTTCGGAAAGAATACGATACTACCTTGAAGACGAAGTGTTGTATCGCGCAAAACTCGTACCTACAGGGAGTCCACTTTCGTATACTGGCACGGAAACGGTCACTGAAGTAATTTCTCATGTAAAAAACGCAACATCAACTCCAACTCCGATATTTACTTACTACGACCAAGCATATACCGGCATAGGTGGTACCCCTCTCGCGCAACCCGTGACGGCATCTGATGTGCGTTTGGTAAAGGTGACACTATTTCTCGATGCTGATACATCTGACGCACAACCCGAAATTACACTTACCACTCACGTGATGGCTCGTAATTTGAAAGATAATTTATGAGAAAACAACCGACACAACAAGGGCTTATTTTGCTAAACATCATCGTATTCGGATCAATTGCGGTTATGCTTATTACTGCACTGGTTGTTACCGCTGTTTCAACCATTAATGTTGCGAGAAATGTCGCAAATCAAGAACAGGCTTTCCAGATTGCCGAGGCAGGCATTGAATACTATCGGTGGCACTTGGCTCACGCCCCGACTGATTACACTGATGGCACAGGAAGTCCGGGACCATACGTGCATGAGTACTTCGATAGACAAAATAATAAAATTGGGGAATTTGCGCTTACTATAGAACCTCCACCAATCGGCTCAACTATAGTTACGATAACTGCAACGGGTACGGTGGTTGCTGATTCAAATATATCTCGAGCAATACGGACTCACCTTGCTATTCCATCTCTAGCTCGATTCGCGGTTGCCGCAAACAGTGATATGCGTTTCGGAGAAGGTACGGTTGTGTTTGGACCAATACACTCAAATGGAGGAATTCGCTTTGATGGACTAGCACACAACGTCGTATCGAGCGCGGTAGAAGATTACAATGATCCGGATCATTCAGGAGGAAATGAATTTGGAGTACATACACACGTTTCACCTACTGACCCACTTCCTCCTGCCACTGTCCCTCTTCGACCTGATGTATTTGAGGCTGGAAGACAGTTTCCGATACCGGCGGTTGACTTTGTTGGTATATCTACCGACCTAGCAAGTATAAAATCAAATGCGCAGTCTGACGGGTATTACTACGCTAATTCCGGAGCACTCGGATATAGAATTGTTTTGCGTACCGACGACACATTTGATATTTATCGGGTGAATAATGTGGTGAATTCTCCTGGAGGATGTAGTAGTTCTCAGACCGGGTGGGGTACATGGAGTGTAAATTCACAAACATTTCTTTCGAATAATCCACTTCCCGCGAACGGTCTTATTTTCGTGGAGGATCATGTATGGGTTGAAGGTCAGATTGATGGTGCGCGCATTACCATTGCTTCAGGGCGCTTCCCGGACAATCCTTCAACGAGGACAAATATTACCGTGAATAATGATTTACTCTACACTAACTATGACGGCAGTGACGTCATAGGACTTATTTCGCAGAATAACTTCAATATTGGTATGGTAAGTCAAAATAGCTTACGCATAGATGCCGCGATTATCGCGCAGAACGGACGAGTAGGAAGACACCACTATTCAAATAAATGTAATCCCTATCACCAAAGAGATGAAGTAACCCTATATGGAATGATTGCAACAAGCCTTCGATACGGCTTTGCGTATACTGATGATACTGGATACGCTGATAGGTACTTAAATTACGACGCGAATCTCCTCTATGGGCCACCACCAAGCTTTCCTTTAACCAGTGACCAGTATGTCACCATATCGTGGGAAGAGGTGAAATAGCCTAATTTTCCAAGTATCCTCGGCGTGGTACAATGCATGCATGACAGAACAAAAACGTATGTATATCGTAGCAAACTGGAAATTAAATCCGGCATCTCTTTCTGATGCAAAAACACTTTTGTCCGGAACAAAAGAAGTGGCTAAAAAAGCAAAGGGAGTTACCGCAATTGTGTGTCCTCCATCACTTTTTATCTCACCTTTGCGTGAATTGTACCGAAAGAGTACAACTTTTTTTATTGGGGCTCAAAATATGTATGCGGAAGATACCGGTGCGTTTACGGGAGAAATTAGCATACCGATGCTAAAGAGTGTGTCAGTAAATCATGTAATAATCGGTCATTCTGAGCGAAGAGGCATGGGAGAAACTGATGAAGATGTAGCAAAAAAGGTATCACGCGCGGTTAATGCCGGATTTACGGTTATTTTATGTATTGGAGAGTGGGAGCGTGATGAACAAGGTTCTTACTTGGGTGTTGTGGAGCAGCAAATTAAAACAGCGCTTTCAAAAGTAACATATACTGGCTTGTCACAGGTATTGCTCGCGTACGAACCGGTATGGGCGATAGGAAAGGGTTCCGGCTCAGCACTTGATGCTCACGGAGTTCATCAAATGGTTTTGTACATTAGAAAAGTTTTAAAAGATATGTATAAAAAGAATTCAGTACTTTCTACCCCAGTACTTTACGGCGGTTCGGTTGACGCAGAAAATGCGGAAGCTCTTATGCGTGAAGGAGAGGTGTCAGGCTTGCTCGTAGGAGGAAAAAGTCTGTCAGTAAAAAGTTTCGGAGACATTCTATTAGCAGCATCAAAAGTTACTACATCATAATGCCTACACACATAAAAGACGTCGAGGATATTCGCGGAAAACGAGTACTACTCCGTGCGGATTTCAATGTTCCTATCAATAATGGAGAAATAAGAGATGACTACCGTATTGAGAGCACACTCGAAACTATTGAATATTTGGTTTCTAAAGGCGCGCGGGTACTTATTATCAGTCATCTGGGAAGAAAAGGAAGTGAGACGCTTTTGCCTGTTGCGACATATTTAGAAAAAAAGTTCTCGATTACTTTTTGCCCGGAACATTTCGGAGAGCAAGCGCAGAGTTTGGTAGACAACATACAAGAAGGCGAAGTTGTGTTGTTTGAAAATATTAGGAGTGATGAAAGGGAAAAAGAAGGGAACGAGGCATTTGCAAAACAGTGGGCAGAATATGCGGATATGTATGTAAACGACGCGTTTGCTGTTTCTCATCGCGCGCATGCTTCTGTTGTTGCGATTACGGAGTTTCTTCCTTCTTATATGGGATTTCAGTTGGCAAAAGAGATTGAAAATCTTTCAAAAGTTTTCAAGCCCAAAAAACCGTTTGTGTTTCTGTTGGGTGGTGCAAAAACCGAAACAAAGCTTCCTCTGATAGAAAAGTTTATGCCAACGGCGGATACTATTTTTGCGGGAGGAGTAATGGCAAATGATTTATGTCTTGCTGAAGGAATGAGGGTGGGTGATGAATCAGCATATTCGGAAGGAACATTTGATTTCTCTCGTGTACTTTCTGCACAAAATGTAATCAGACCACTTGATTTACAGATCAAGAGAGGAGAAGAGCTTTTGTTCGCACACCCAAAAGATATTTTGCCAAGCGATAAGGTGGTTGATTCTGCTGGTCCAGAAACACTTTCAGTACTTAAAGAAAAAATTATGCAGGCGGAGATGGTGTTGTGGAACGGACCGCTCGGAAGCTATGAGTCTGGATACAAAGAGGCGACACTTAAACTCGCAAAGCTTGTGGGACAAAGTAACGCAATTTCCATTGTTGGTGGAGGAGATACGGTAGCTGCGATTAAAGAACTAAATCTTTTCGATTCATTAACCTTTGTTTCTACTGGAGGAGGTGCAATGTTGGAATATCTCGCAAACGAATCCCTTCCGGGCATTGAAGCACTTTCTTAATTAAGTATTTCGCTAATTTTTGTTTTGATAGAAAGAGTTTCTTCTTCTGAAAAACTTTGTTTTGCTTTCCAGTGAGTGTATCCATCATTTTCGAATCGGGGAATGATGTGTACGTGTGCGTGGAATATAACTTGCCCAGCCGCGCTTTCATTATTCATACTTATATTTATTCCGTCCGCGCCAGAGGCCTCTTTAACGGCGAGAGCAATAGTATGAACACGGGTCATAAGTAGCCCAAATTCTTTAGCGGGCATATCAAAGATATTTCTATAGAATGTCTTTGGAATAACAAGCGTGTGCCCGAGATTTATAGGGCTTTTATCGAGAAAAGCCATAACACTTTCGTCCTCAAAGACAATTTCAGCGGGTAGCTCTTTGCTGATAATTTTTGAAAATATGGTTTCAGTCATACCTTTTAGTATATGCTAAAATGGTGTGTATATGAAATATCGAGTAAGGGAAGCCGTACCGAGTGATATTGAAAAAGAGTTCGAAGAATACTCAGATATTGTTAGAAAATTGCTGTACTATCGAGGAATTACAACAAAGAAAGAAGCGGAAGCGTTTCTTAATCCTGATTATGAAAAACAAACACATTCCTTTTCGCTTCTTTTTGGTGTTAAAGAAGCTGTAGAAAGAATAGAAAAAGCGATTGAGAAAGAGGAGGTTATTGCTATTTATAGCGACTATGATGCAGATGGGGTGCCGGGGAGTGTTATCTTGTCAGACTTCTTTGAGAAAATCGGATATAAAAACATAGTGCTGTATATTCCACATCGAAATGATGAGGGGTTTGGTTTGAATAAGGAAGCTTTGGCAGAGCTTTCAAGCAAGTCCGTTTCGCTTGTTATTACTATTGATTGTGGAATAGCGGATGTTGTCGAAGTAGCTTACGCAAAAGAGCTTGGCATGGAGGTGATAATCACCGATCACCATCTTCCAGGAGAAGAACTTCCCGATGCTACTGCGATAGTAAATCCAAAACATGCATCGTGTAGGTATCCGGACGATTTGCTTTGTGGTTCAGGGGTTATTTTCAAACTCGTACAAGCACTTGTCGCGACAAAGAAGTGGGATATTCCGGAAGGGTGGGATAAGTGGTTGCTCGATATGGTGGGTATTGCGACTCTTTCAGACATGGTTCCTCTTCGAGGGGAAAACAGAGTGCTTGCCTACTATGGGTTACTGGTACTGAGGAAAACTCGTCGGTTGGGACTAAAGTGTTTACTGCAAAAAAATAGAATAAATCAGTACACACTAACAGAAGAAGATGTTGGTTTTACTATTTCACCAAGAATTAATGCTGCGTCACGAATGGGACACCCCATGGATGCGTTTAACATGCTCTCCGCGAAAAACTCTGCTGATGCGGAAACTTCCGTATTGCACCTTGAGCGAATAAATAGAGAGCGAAAAAAGACCGTTGCACTCATGGTTCGCGAAGCGCATAAGCATTTAAGTGCGCGAGAAGTTGGCAGTGTTATTGTTATTGGTAACCCTCACTGGAAACCTTCACTAGCTGGGTTACTTGCTAATAAACTTGCGACAGAGTATGGCAGGCCGGCATTTGTATGGGGTCGAGGAGGAGAAAAAATAAAAGGGTCGTGTCGTACGGGAAATGGTTCCAATATTTTCGAGTTGATGTCTCGAGTTCGTCCCGGAATATTCTCTGGCTTCGGAGGGCACGCTCAGTCTGGAGGGTTTGTGCTTACTGATGAAGGGGTTCATTCTTTTGAAGAGGCACTGTGTGAAGCGTATGAAGAACCAGAGGAAACCACTTCCTATTTTGCAGATGCATACCTTGATCCGGACATGGTAACAGCTGAGCTGTATAACCAAATTTCAAAACTGTCACCTTTTGGGCAAGGAAATCCAAAGCCGTTATTTATGTTTGAAAATGTACGTATTGATGCAGTGAAGTATTTTGGGAAGAGTGGCGAACATACAGAATTACACATAACACGCAAGGAAAGACCTCTTAAAGCAATAGCTTTTTTTAAAAACAATTTCTCGGTTCAAGCAGGTAGTACGTGTACGCTCTTGGCAGAAGTTGAGAAGAATACATTCGGAAGGTATCCGGAGATACGTCTGCGTATAGTTGACGTAGTATAAAAAAAGAGCATAATAAAAAAGCTGGTACTCTGCCCTCTCTTGGGTGCTTGGGTGAGTCCAACTGAGTCGGGGCGTCTCTTCGCGCCCCGGCTCTATTTTTTTGGTATACTCGTAGTTATATGAATAACAGCTATAGTGTATTTACTGACGGTGCGTCTAAGGGAAACCCTGGACCAGGCGGATACGGAGCAATAGTTTTTTCTTCTGACTCAGTGTTTGAAATCGGAGGAAGAGAAACACAAACAACCAATAATAGAATGGAGCTAAGCGCGGTGTTGTTTGCGTTGAAGTCAATTCCGGAAGGAAGTGATGTTGTTGTGTATTCAGATTCCAGGTACGTTATTAACGGAATTACTTCGTGGGTGTACGGGTGGGAGAAAAATGGATGGATAACAAAAGAAAAAAAGGAAGTACTGAATAAAGATTTGTGGGAAGAATTAGTGAGTGTTACCAGAAAAAGAACGGTTCGTTTTGAATATGTTGCCGGACATCAAGGAACTCCGGCAAATGAGCGCGTAGATACTATTGCCAGTTCATTTGCTGAAGGAGAAGAGGTAGTGTTGTATAACGGAAAAAGAAATGAGTATGGTATTACACCTGAAATACCAAAAGGAGGTGGAGAAAAGAAAAAAAGTGGTACGGTATACGGATATGTAAGTTATGTTGACGGAAAAGGAGAAGTGCATAAAACTTGGGCAGAGTGCAAAGCTCGAGTCGAGGGAAAGAGTAAACCAAAATATAAAAAAGTATATTCACAAACGGAGGCAACGGAGGTTTTGAAAAAGTGGAAAAGTAACTAATATGCGAGTATCGCTCACACAGCTGACTGTTTGGGCGGTATTTTTTTGTTTAGGTAGCATTGTTTCTTTTTACAGCAGTCCGTCTTTCTCTGTGCTTTTGTTCCTTGCTCTACTTGTTCTCACCGCAACAGTTTTTATTCCGTTTGTATTAAAAACGAAGGAAGTAGTACGAGTAGTCTTGATTTTAGGAGTGCTACTTTCTGCTTTTGTGTGTGGTGCTGTTCGTATGTCTATTGCGGAAAATGCGATTTCTGCGGATAGTATTATCACGAATGAAGAAGTAACAGTTTCAGCACGTATTGTTTCCGAGGCGGACATAACGGAGGAGCGTTCGCGATATATTGTGGGTGTATTAAATGAGGAGGATGAAGTGGTTATCCGTGCGCGCATGAGTATTTCTCGCTTTCCTGAATATTTTTACGGTGACATTGTTACTATCAAAGGAGAGTTTTCTCTTCCGGAGGCATTTGAAACCGAAGACGGTTCTTTTTTTGACTATCCCGCTTACCTGAAAGCAAAAAAGGTTCAGTACATTCTCGAACCAAGTGATATCACAGCTACCGGTGAGTATAAAAAAAGTTTTAGGAGGACATTGCTCGTATTCAAGTATTCTTTTCTCAGTGTTTTGCGTGAGGTGCTACCCGAACCACATGCATCGCTCTCTGCGGGAATACTACTTGGGGTTGAGTCGTCACTCGGTGACCGCCTTCTTGAATTGTTTCGGATAACCGGGCTGATACATATTATCGTGCTCTCCGGATACAACGTTACCATTGTAGCGGAATGGATTATGAGAATTGTTGGGAAAGTTCTTCCATTCCGTGCTTCTATTATCGCGGGTTCGTGCGCTATTGTAGCGTTTGCGGTTTTGACCGGACTCACGGCAACTGTCGTACGCGCGAGTGTAATGGCGCTCTTGGCACTTTTCGCGCGCGCAACCGGAAATACATACATGATAGGCCGCGCACTGGTACTTGCAGGACTTTGTATGATTTTGGCTAACCCCTACTTACTTATCGCAGATCCGTCGTTTCAGTTAAGTTTCATTGCATCGTTTGGTTTAATATACGGCGCGCCACTTGTTGTTCGCTATTTTACATGGGTGCGCGCGAGTGTTGTGAGAGAAATAATTGGCGCCACTATTGCAACTCAAATAGCGGTACTACCTATCATTCTTTCTTTTTCAGGAGAGCTGTCACTTGTTTCAGTGCCGGTAAATGTGCTTACGCTTCTTGTGATACCGTACGCTATGTTTTTCTCTTTCAGTGCTGGAATACTAGGAATGGTAAGTGGAATTCTTGCAATGCCATTTTCATTTGTAACGTACGTACTGCTTGAGTATGTATTACGGGTTGTGTACGCGTTTGGTACACTTCCTTTTTCAGTTATTCCAATAGGAATACCAAATAATGTACTAATACTTGTTTCTTATATAGCACTTTTGGCTCTCTACTACAAAATAAAAAAACCCGCATAAGCGGGATTTTTTTATTGTGCGTCTGCGAAGTTTTTCTCAATGACACTCCAGTTTAGGTTTTCAAAGAAGTCATCAACATACTTTTTCTTTCCGGAAGGTAGATAGTCGGCAACATATGAATGTTCCCACATATCAAGAGCTAAAACCGGACTTGTGTCCACCAAATGTCCCAAGTGTTGCTCATCAACCCATGCGTTTATAAGGCGCTTGGTCTTTTTATCATACGAAAGGAATACCCACCCAACTCCGCGTGTCACCGCGATTGCTTTAAAGCGAGCAAGCCACATCTCAAAAGAACCAAACTCTTCTTTGATAGCTTGAGAGAGGGGGCTGTTTTCATTACGCTGGCTAGAGCCTTTTTCAAGAGAGGAGAAATAGTATTCGTGGTTTCGCATTCCACCCCATTCAAACCCGAACCTCCGCTGAAGTTCGGCTATTTCAAATGTATATTTCTCGCCATCTTTTGAAAGTTCAGCAATATGTGAGAGTATTAAGTTTGCGTGTTTTACATAACCCGCGTAAAGCTTGAGATGTTCTTCTATTGTTGTTTCGCTGATACCGATAAGCTTCGGTATAGTGAATGTTTTTGTTTCAAATTCTTTCATATAGTTAAGAGATTACTGATAATTATTCTCAGTATAACATACGGGGTATACTGTTTGTATGAAGCGAGTAAAAATCCTAGCTCTCTGCGTCGGGTCTCTCCTGGTAGTAAATGTTGTGGTGTGGGGCGCAAGTGCTAAGGCAAACACTTCTTACTTGCAAGTTTCTTTTTTGGATGTCGGGCAGGGTGATGCGATTCTAATCCAGTCACCAACAGGAAATCAGGTTCTTATTGATGGAGGAAGAGGGGAAATTGTACTGCAAAAAATATCGAGTATTATGCCGTTTTATGACAAAAGTATTGATGTTGTTATAGGAACCCACCCAGACTTGGATCATATAGGTGGACTGCCGTATGTCTATGACGCGTATGAAGTTGCGTACAGTGTTGACTCCGGAGCAGAGTCTGATACCAGTGCGTTTAGGGGATATAAAGAGAGGCGAGACAAAGAAGGTTCGGTGTACCTATCTGTTCGACGTGGAGATGTATTTCATTTAGGGGGAGGTGCGGAACTTGTAATTCTTTTTCCAGACAGAGATGTGTCCCAAGGTGATGCAAATGATGGCTCAATCATAGCGATGCTGACATATGGTGAGACAGCGGTGATGTTAACAGGAGATGCATCAAAGAAAATCGAAAGACACATACTCTCACTTGATGGAGTAGCGCTTGAAAGCACTATTTTAAAAGCGGGACATCATGGATCAAAAACTTCAAGTGATGAACTGTTTGTTGCTACCATCGCTCCACAGTTTGCTGTTATTTCCGCGAGTGAAAATAATTCATACGGTCATCCGCATCCCGAAGTTATGGATGTACTGTCTCGACACGTGAAAACAGTACTTTCAACAGCAGAATCGGGAACGGTTACGTTTGTCGGCGACGGAAAAGAGTTTTGGATAAAATAAAAAAACGGGCAGTGCCCGTTTTTTTAAATTACCCCTGCGTCTTTTAGTGTTCGAAATGCGCCTTTTTTCTGGATAGTCTTGATTGCTTTTGTCGAAAGGGTTAGGTTAAGCGTCTTTTTTAATTCAGGAATATAGATACGCTTCTTTTGAAGGTTTGCCTTTCGTCGTCGCAAGCCGGTAGGGTTAAACTGAGTAGCACGAGTACGGTTGCTGTACCCGCCTCCTACCAAACCGCTTTTATTTGTTACTGGACATGTTTTAGCCATACGTGTTTTTTAATGTCCGCTTATGGTATCATACTATTGATTTTTGACAAGAGCCCGATATATGGATCCGATTACAATTATATTTTCAATAGCAATTCTTATAATGTCAGTTGTTGCGCACGAGGTTGCGCATGGCTATGCAGCTGAGTATCTAGGCGACCCTACCGCGCGTCTTCGGGGGCGCCTCACGCTCAATCCTATTGTGCATTTGGATATGTTTGGTTCAATAATTCTCCCAATACTCCTTACGCTTCTAAACGGCCCTGTGTTTGGATGGGCAAAGCCAGTACCGTACAATCCGTATAATTTACGAAATCGCCGATGGGGAGAAGCGATTGTCGCTGGAGCGGGACCGCTTACCAATATTGTAATTGCTGTAATATTTGCCCTTTTGGCAAGGTTGGCAATTACAGGAGTAATTCCCCTTGGGAGTGATTTTGTGGGTATTTCTCAATTAGTGGTGTTTATAAACATATTTTTAGCCGTTTTTAACATGATGCCGGTACCTCCATTTGACGGATCAAAGGTATTATTTGCCTTTTTACCCCAGCATCTGCAAAAATATCGGCTTGTTCTTGAACAGCAAAGTATCCTGGTCCTTATTTTTGTTATTTTCTTCGTAGTTCAGTTTTTGGGACCGGTTGTTTTCAAAATATCTGATTTCCTTATCAGGGGACTTCTGTAGTACTTGCATTTTTATACGTACTATAGTACTCTGGTATCCACTACGTTTTGTAGCGACTTTTTTATAACAATGTCAACAATAAATCAATTAGTACGAAAGAAGCGAAAGAAGATGACTCGCAAAATGAAGGCGGTTGCTCTTTCTCGTGGTTTCAACACTCTTGAAAACCGACCTACATATTACCCATCACCATTTAAGCGTGGAGTTTGTACAAAAGTAACAACAACCACACCTCGTAAGCCTAACTCAGCTATCAGAAAGATTGCTCGTGTGCGTCTCACTAACGGTATGGAAGTAACTGCGTATATTCCAGGTATCAAACATACACTCCAAGAGCACTCAGTGGTAGTGTTGCGCGGTGGACGAGTAAAGGACATCGGTGTTAGATATACTGTTGTTCGTGGTGTTCTTGATGCTACACCAGTAGAGAACCGAAAGAACGGACGAAGCCGATTTGGAGTAAAGCGACCTAAGGCGTAATACAAATAACGAAACTATGCGACGAAAAGTAAAAAACCGAAATATCGTAACACCGGACCTTGTATACAACTCAGACAAGGTATCAAAGTTTATAAATTACTGTATGTGGGATGGTAAGAAGAATACCGCTCGAACAGTAGTGTATGAAGCGTTTGATATCATCAAAGAGGAGCAAAAGGTTGAAGACCCTATTGAGGTTTTCGAACGAGCACTAAAGAACACTGGACCGGTAATGGAAGTGCGTTCACGACGAGTTGGTGGTGCAAACTATCAAGTTCCTCGAGAAGTACGACCAGAGCGAAAGCTCGCGCTTTCTATGAGCTGGATTCTTGAGGCGGCACGAAGCAAGTCAGGATCAAAAATGTCACGCAGACTTGCAGATGAACTTATTGCGGCAAGCAACAATGAAGGTGAAGCGGTAAAGAAACGAGAAAACGTCCACAAGATGGCAGAAGCAAACAAAGCATTTGCTCACTTCGCTTGGTAGTATTCATTTAAGTATAAAAAACAGCCCGCGAACGCGGGCTGTTTTGTTTTAATCTATAAACACACCAGGTGTAACTTGTGCGCATATTTGAAACAAGGTCTTTTATCAAGGTTTAACCTTGATAAAAAGGAGGTCATTTACTTATTTTGTTATTAACATCACTTTTGCAATTTATATTCAGTTGTTGTATGCTAATGCCCACGTAGTCGAGGTGCTTTTGTTAGTGCCTTGGAGCTCATGAGGGGTGAGAGAAAATAATTAATTAGTAAAATAGCTATTATATATGGAACGAGATTATCCACTGGAAAAAGTACGAAATTTTGGAATCATTGCGCACATTGATGCGGGAAAGACGACGACATCAGAGCGTGTGCTTTTCTATACCGGTATGTCGCACAAAATTGGTGAGGTGCACGATGGAGAAGCGGTAACCGACTGGATGGAGCAGGAACGAGAGCGAGGTATTACTATTACCGCTGCGGCAATTACTTGTTTCTGGAACCCTTCATACATGGGAGCGGATACTACTCTTAAACACCGTTTTAATATTATTGATACTCCAGGACACGTAGACTTTACCGTAGAAGTGGAGCGAAGTTTGAAAGTGCTTGACGGTGGAGTGGTTGTGTTTGACGGCGTTGCGGGAGTAGAGCCTCAGAGTGAAACCGTATGGCGACAAGCAGACAAGTACAAAGTTCCTCGTATCTGTTTTATCAATAAGCTCGATAGAACTGGAGCAAGCTTTGAGCGTTCATATAAATCAATCATCACTCGTCTTAACAAAAATGCAGTTCGTTTTCAGATTCCTATTGGTGAAGAAGGAGAGCATGATGGGGTGATAGATCTCATGAAAATGAAGGCTTACTATTTCGAGGGAGTTATGGGCATTGATGTGGTTGAAAAAGAAATTCCTGAAAATCTAAAAGCTGATGCGGTAAAATTTCGAGCGGAGTTGGTAGAAAAGGTTGTTGAAAATGACGAAACCGCAATGAATGCGTATCTTGAAGGAAAAGAAATTCAACTTGAAGATTTGAAGCGTATTGCTCGACAAGCAACAATTGATAACAAGCTTTTCCCTGTATTTACCGGTTCTGCGTTGAAAAACAAAGGAGTTCAGCTCGTTCTTGATGGTGTGGTTGACTACCTTCCATCTCCGCTTGATATTCCACCGGTTAAAGGAAAGGATCCAGAAACAGGTGAAGAAATTGAACGAAAGGCGGATGACAAAGAGCCGTTTTCAGCTCTTGCATTCAAACTGCAGTCTGATCCGTACGTAGGTCAACTTACATTCTTCCGTGTGTATTCTGGAACAGTGGAGGCAGGTTCATATCTCTATAATGCGACAACTGGTAAGAAAGAGAGACTCGGACGTATTGTGCGTCTTCAGGCGAACCAACGAGAAGAAGTGAAAAAGATTTACGCGGGAGAAATTGCTGCTGCGGTTGGTTTGAAGGACGCGAAAACATCGCACACATTCTGTGATGAAGACAAGCCGATTATTCTTGATGAAATTGTATTTCCTGAACCGGTTATCTCTCTTCGTATTGAACCAAAAACAAAAGCAGACCAGGAGAAGCTTGGTATTGCACTAAAGCGACTTTCAGATGAAGACCCAACATTCCGTGTGGAATCTGATCCTGATACTCTGGAAACGGTTATTAAGGGAATGGGTGAATTGCACTTGGAAATTCTCGTAGACCGCATGAAGCGAGAGTTTAGCGTTGAGGCGAATGTCGGTAAACCACAAGTAGCATACAAAGAAACTATTACTGGTAATGCTGAGGCAGAACACAAGTACATCAAGCAGACAGGAGGTAAAGGACAGTACGGTCACGTTAAACTTACGATTAAACCACTTGAGCAACTTGCTGAAGGAGAAACACCTGCAAAGAATGTAAAGCGAATAGAAGGATTCGAGTTTATTGATTCAATTAAGGGAGGAGTTATCCCACAGGAGTTTATTCCAGCGGTAGAAAAGGGAGTGAAAGAAGCCATGGAAAGAGGAATTGTTGCTGGATACAAAATGACTGATATTTCTTGTGAACTAACTTTCGGTTCTTACCATGATGTAGACTCTTCAGAAATTGCGTATAAAATTGCCGCTTCTATGGCATTCCAGGAAGCAGCGAAGAAAGCACGACCGGTTATTCTAGAGCCGATTATGAAAGTTGAGGTGGTTACTCCAGAGAAATTCATGGGTGATGTTACCGGACACCTTTCAAGTAAGAGAGGTCAGATTGAAGGAATGGATGATCGGGATATAAACAAGGTAATACGAGCAAAAGTGCCGTTGTCAGAAATGTTTGGGTACGTTACGACACTTCGGTCTATGACAGAAGGTCGTGCGAGTTCAACAATGGAATTCGATAGATACGACATTGTTCCTCCAAACGTTGCAAAAGAAATTGCAGAAGCAAGAAATAAGTAAGAAAAAACCCGACCGGAAGGTCGGGTTTTTTCCACATGAAAATATGAATAACAAGGTATACTTATAGCATGAGAAACTATATAGTTATATTTTTAGTATGTATTCTGTTTACACCGGTTGCGGTTTCAGCACAGCAGTCAAGTCTTGAACTGCAAATACAGAATCTACTAAAGCAGGTTGCAGTACTTCAGGAAAAACTTAATCAAAAAACGGTTGCTTCAGGAATAGTTGAGGTGCAAATTACACCTTCTGTCACTGTTCCAGCACAACGAATTGACCGCGCTCTTCCTCGACAGGTATTGGGCGGGTATGATCTTTTGGTACAAGGAGAGTCAATTGTTGTTTCAAATTTGGTATTTACGATAAAACCGCAAGCAAGCGGTATTACGTCTGTGTACCTATACAACACTCACGGCGACAGGATAGCTGGTCCTGGGGCTGTTTCTGGCAATACAGTTACTTTTGCGGGTCCACTTCAGTTTCGCACCGGGAGCCATACGCTCGTTGTGAGAGGTACGCTTAACAATTCATTTGAAAACGGAGAAGCAATTGAGCTGATAGCAGATATTTCTCTTTCTAAAATTACCGGTGCGGTTACCGGGCGAGTTATTTCTCCAAAAACCCAATCAGTAAGTGGAAATAGCATGACTGTCGTTTCAGCGGGACTTACGCTGACTCCAAAAGAGATAAAAGCAACCACCACAGTAGCAGATGGAACAAATGGAGTGGTATTTGGTGAATACACGCTTTCTGCAAAGAAATCTAGCGAACCGGTACGCGTAGAGTCGCTTTCTTTGCGTTTCAACGCAATAGCGGGTGATTTATTCGGAATTACTGGTTGTATGCTTCATGACAGTGTTGGAGCCCCACTGATGGAGGAACGCTCTCGGGTTAATCCACGTGAATCAAACAAGCTCTACACATTCACCATGAGCCCACCTATTGTTGTTAGTACCAGTACGGATATTGTTATTACGTTAAAATGTAATACTGGAGTCAACAATTCAGGAATGTATACGTGGGGAGTTGTCGAGGGAAGTAGGGTTACTGCATTTGGTCTTCGTTCAGGCTCAACCATGGCCATTGGTATTGTCCCTGAAGAAAGTAGTACAGTAACAGTAGACCAAACACGCCACGCTCTTATATCTCACTGGGATTTCAATACTGATGGACAAGTAATCACAGATATTGTTGGTATTAATAACGGTTTACTAAAAGAAGCCACAACAACCCTTCGTGTTAACGGAAAGCATGGAAAGGCGCTTTCTCTTTACGGAGAACGTGAATATGTAGAGATTCCGCATAGTAATTCACTCCGAACCAATTCGGGTGCAATTGCGCTGTATGTGCTTCCTAAGGATAGTAAAACCTCTGGCATTTTCGCAAAAGGGGATGGGTGCGTAGAAGCGTGCTTTTCTTTGTCAGTGCGAAGTAATTCGTTTGTCTTGGAAAAGAAAGAGCGCGGGGTTTCAAGAACAATACTCAGCGGTTTTGTAGACGATGCTATCGCTACTGGTACGTGGTACCACATCTTGGTTCAATTTAACCCTGAGGGCTCACAGCTATACGTAAATGGCGAACTAACAAGTGAATCAGACGTATCACTCGATTTAAATACAAATCTCTACCCTATAACGCTTGGAAAATCAGGGTTTACCGATTATTTTAAGGGAAACATAGATGATGTAAGAATCTACAATAGAGAGCTTACTGATGAAGAAATACGAACACTTTCGCTTGGATTAAGTCCGGGAATTGCTGAAAAAGGCCTCTTTAACTCTATTCTTGGTTCAGTCTTTGGTTCTGTTACACAAAAAGACAGTTTTCTCTCAAGTGTGATTTCTCTCTTTCTTCGATAGAAAGTTTTCTGCCTCAGTTGTCCACTAGTAATACACAGTTACCCCTTTTACGCTGTGCTTCAGGGTTGACTATTATTTTTCTTTTGTTACTATGGTCTGTACCGCGTTTTGCGCGCTTCTTTTTTTACTTTGTTGTTACAGTGGAGAAAGAAGGCGCGAACAAAGTATTTATTAGCGCTCTCATTTGTTTGGGAGAGATGCTAGTAGGGAGCCTTTAGTCATTTCTCGTGCACTAAATGCTCTATTGCTAGCTAAATATATAACATAATTATAGTATGACGGATTTTGATCGTTCAAAACCACACGTAAACGTAGGAACCATCGGTCACGTAGACCATGGTAAGACTACGCTTACAGCAGCTATCCTCCACAGTCTAAACTTGGCAGGAAGCACTGTGCGAATGAAGAAAGTAGATGAAATTGACAGCGCGCCTGAAGAAAAGGCTCGTGGTATTACTATTTCATTGTCTCACAACGAGTACGAGACAGAAGCTCGACACTATGCGCACATTGATGCGCCTGGTCACGCTGACTATATTAAGAACATGATCACTGGTGCCGCACAGATGGACGGTGCTGTTCTTGTAGTTGCAGCGACAGACGGTGTTATGCCACAAACACGTGAACACATTTTGCTTGCAAAGCAGGTAGGTGTTCCAAAGATCATTGTATTTTTGAACAAGTGTGACATGGTAGATGACGCTGATCTTATTGAACTCGTAGAAGAAGAAGTTCGAGAATTACTTACAAAGCATGGATTTGATGGTGCAAATGCCCCAGTTATCAAGGGTTCTGCGCTTAAGGCACTTGAATCAGCTGGAAAGGATGATGAATGGGTAAAGAAGGTTCTTGAGCTTACAAATGCTCTTGATACTTATATTCCAGTACCGGTTCGAGAAACTGAAAAGCCTTTCTTGATGCCAATCGAAGACATCTTCACTATTGAAGGACGTGGAACAGTAGTAACAGGAAGAATTGAGCGAGGAGAGCTTAATTTGAACGATGAAGTTGAAATTGTTGGTATTAAAGATACTGCAAAGACTTCAGTTACTGGTATTGAGATGTTTAACAAACAGCTAAAGCAAGGAATGGCAGGAGACAATGCTGGAATCTTGCTCCGAGGTACAAAGAAAGAAGATGTACACCGTGGACAAGTTCTTGCAAAGCCAGGTTCTGTTACACCTCATACAGAGTTTGAATCAGAAGTATACATTCTTACAAAGGATGAAGGAGGACGACACACACCATTCGTAAATGGATACAAGCCACAGTTTTACATCCGAACAACAGACGTAACTGGAGAAGTAACCCTTCCAGAAGGATCTGAAATGGTTATGCCAGGAGATACTGTTAAGTTCAAGGTAAAGCTCGTAGCACCAGTTGCGCTTGAAGAGCAACAGCGATTCGCTATCCGAGAAGGAGGACGAACTGTTGGAGCTGGTGTGGTAACGAAAGTAATTGCATAACCATATCTATGGCGACTACAGCCACAACTAAAAAAGAAACACGAAAAAAGAAGGCGGCATCTGATGCGCAGTCTAAACTGAGAATTCGAGTTAGAGCGTATGAACACAAGGTTCTTGACGCTTCAATCAAGCAAATAATCGACACAGCTGTTAGATTTGATGCGGTGATTGAGGGTCCAGTTCCACTTCCTACTGAGTATAAAAAGTACACAGTAAATCGTTCATCGTTTATATTCAAGGATGCACGAGAGCAGTTTGAAATGCGTGTACACAAGAGATTGATAGACATAGTGAATCCTTCAGCAAAAATTGTTGAATCACTTACAAATCTTGTGCTACCTTCTGGAGTAAGTATCGAAGTTAAAATGATCTAATTTGGGATTTAGGTCGCTAGGCCAGCATATCCTTGACTTTCAAGGGCGGGCCTAGTATCCTAGAGCCTAATTTTTATGAAATACATTCTTGGAACAAAGGAATACATGACACTCGTCTTTGACGAAGAGGGAGTAGCGCGAAGCGCGACAGTTGTTTCAGCTGGTCCTATTACTGTTACTCAAATCAAGACAAAAAGTATTGATGGATACGATGCTGTTCAGGTTGGCTTTATGGCACAATCTGAAAAGAAAACACTGAAAGCACAGAAAGGTCATTGCAAAGGGAATGGTTTTAAAAAGTACACAGAAATAAGAATGCCAGCTGATAAGGCTTCAGCGTATAAAGTTGGAGATGTTATTTCAACAGAAATATTCGCAAGTGGCGACAGTGTTGTTGTTAGCGGAACAAGTAAAGGAAAAGGGTTCCAAGGTGTTGTTAAGCGACATGGTTTCCACGGAGGACGACGTAGTCACGGTCAAAAGCACTCAGAGCGTGAAGCGGGGTCTATTGGTGGAGGAGGACGTGCTGGAGGGCGCGTGGTAAAGGGTATGCGAATGCCAGGACGAATGGGTAATGACACTATTACTGTTAAGGGTCTTACTATCCTTGCGGTAATTCCAGAAGAGCATAAATTAATTGTTGGTGGAGCGCTACCCGGAAGACGAGGTACAGTTCTTAGCATAGCGTCAGAATAATTATATGGAAGCAAAAATATACAATCAGTCAGGAAAGTCTACCGGAAGCATCACATTGCCAGAGTCAGTTTTTGGTGTTGCGTGGAACTCAGACATGGTGCACCAGGTGGTTACTACCATGCAGGCAAATGCCCGAACACCAGTAGCGCACACACATGACAGAAGTGAACAGCGCGGAGGTGGTAAAAAGCCATGGAAGCAAAAGGGAACAGGAAACGCTCGACACGGTTCTCGCCGATCTCCAATCTGGAGAGGAGGAGGAGTAACCTTTGGTCCACGTAATGATAAAAAATACGGTGGTTCAATCCCGCACGCAATGAAGGTGAAAGCACTTTATTCAGTTCTTTCAAAGAAGTTTGCAGATAATGAGATTATTTTCGTAGATTCTCTTTCTTTTGCTGAACCAAAGACAAAAGACGCAAAGGGTGTTCTACAGGATCTGGCAAAGGTAACCGGAAACGGTCTTGTTGAAAAGAAGACAAACAGTGCTTATATTGCACTAACCGAAGCAGATAAGAATGTGGCGAAGAGTTTTTCTAACATGGGAAATATTACCGTAGACGAAGTTCGAAATATAAATCCTGTAGCACTGCTTAAGTCAAAGTATCTTATTGTGTTGAACCCGAAAGACGCTATTGCATTTTTGAGCAGTAAGAATAAGAAACAAGCAAAGTAATATGGGAATTTTTAATAAAACAAAGAAAGAAGAGAAAAAGACATCTGAAGAAACAACTTCAGTGGCTCTAAAGACACCGGCAGTATCACTCCACGACACTCGTGCTAGTGGTGTATTACTTGATCCTCGTATCACTGAAAAAGCTACAGATACAGCTGAGAAAAACATCTTTGTGTTCAATGTTGCTCCATCTTCAACAAAGCAACAGATTGCACAGTCAGTAAAAGAAGTATATAACGTAACTCCAACAAAGATTCGTATTACAAAAATTCCTCGCAAGAGTATTTTTATGAAAGGAAAGAAAGGATTTACCGCATCAGCAAAGAAAGCGTATATTTACCTAAAAAAGGGAGACAAAATTGAAATTGTATAACCATGAAAAAGTATAAACCGACAACAGCATCACGACGACACATGACCGGTATTGATTACCGAAAGCTTCTTACTGCGTCAAAACCAGAAAAGTCTTTGGTAAAGGGAGGAAAGAGAAGTGCTGCTCGTAACAATGCGGGAAGAATGACTGTTCGACACAAGGGAGGTGGACACAAGCGCCTTTTCCGAGACGTTGACTTTACTAATGGATGTCTTGATGTTCCTGCGGTAATAAAAACTATTGAGTACGATCCACACCGAACTGGCTTTATTGCATTGTCGGTGTATAAGAATGGAAAAAAGGTTTACATTCTTGCTCCACAGAAGCTTGCTGTTGGTGACGAAATTCTTTCAAGTGAGCAAGCTCCTATAGCTCCAGGTAACCGCACTCCACTTAAAAACATTCCTATTGGTACCTTTGTATACAATGTTGAGCTTAAACCGCACGGAGGGGCTAAATTAGCTCGATCTGCGGGTAACTACGCAGAAGTAATTGCTCGTGATGCTGGGTACGTAGACCTAAAGATGCCATCATCTGAAGTTCGAAAGGTACTTGAGACAGCGTGGGCAAGTATTGGAGAAGTTTCAAACCCAGAAAATCGTCTGGTAAATATTGGAAAGGCTGGACGAAGCAGATGGCTTGGAATTCGACCGAAAGTACGTGGTACAGCCATGAACCCAGTAGACCACCCACACGGTGGAGGAGAGGGTGTTCAAGGACGTGGTTTGAGACGTGCTAAGAACATGTGGGGTAAGCCTATTGGAAAGGGTCAGAAGACTCGAGCACCAAAGAAATACTCCAATGCGCACATTGTACGAAGAAGGAAAGTTGGAAAGAAGCGCTCCTAGGAGTTGACTTTCCGTTGAAGCTCGGAGAATCACTCTTGGTTTCAACGGATAGTTGACTTTACTGTGTATTTTGGTACGCTACTATCTGCTAGTCCATACAACGGGCTATTTATTTTACAAATGACACGATCACTAAAAAAAGGACCATACGTAGACGAAAGACTCTTGAAGAAAATTCAAGGTCACCGTCCTGGAAGCACCGGGCCTATTAAGACCTGGGCGCGCAGCAGTCAAATCTCACCGGAAATGGTTGGTTTTACTTTTGCGGTTCATAACGGAAAAGACCATATTGAAGTTTTGGTAACCGAAGAAATGGTAGGACATCGATTAGGTGAATTTTCTCCTACACGTAAGTTCGTTAGACACGGAGGAAAGATGCAGAAAGAACTTGAGCAAAAGAAAAAGGAAGCTGAAATTTCAGCAGCTAAGGCAGCTAAAGGAGCATAATTATTTTCATGAAATCAACTGCTACATTAACTAACTACAGACAGTCACCACGAAAGGTTCGTGTTGTCGGAGAACTTGTAAAAGGCAAGACTGTTTCAAATGCGCTTATTTCTCTTGATTTGCTTCCGAAGAGAGCTAGTCTTCCTATACGTAAACTTATCCTCTCTGCGCTTGCAAATGCAAAAGGTCAAGGAGAGAGCGAGCTTGAAGGTCTTATTGTGAAGAATATAACTATCGACAAGGGGGTTGTTCTTCACCGATGGCTTCCAAAGGCTCGCGGACGAGCTACTCCACTTCGAAAGAAGTGTAGCCATGTTACCGTGACACTTGTAAGTCGGGATGAGATCGGCAAGAAGAATAAGAAAGTATCTGAAGCGAAGCACGTGGTAGCAGAAAAGAAGCCACGTCCTCAAAAAGAAGAATTGAGCGAGGAGAAAAAGACTGTAGCGAAAAAAACGACTACTAAGAAAGCAAGTACAGCTAAATCTAAATCTACAAAATAGTTATGACACACAAAGTTCATCCATTTTCACATCGCCTTGGAATTATCAGAGACTGGAAATCTCGATGGTTTGGTCCAAAGGATAAATACGCGCAGTACCTGAAACAGGATGTGCTTATTCGAGAATTCTTGGTAAAAAGACTTCGAGGTTCATACATTAGCTCTATAGAAATGGAGCGAAGTGAAAAAACTCTCCGTGTGATTATAAAGACATCTCGTCCGGGAATGGTTATCGGAAGAAGCGGTGAGGGAAGTACTAAGCTTCGAGAAGATGTGGCAAAGCTCGTAAAACGAAAAGGGTTGAATCTTACGCAAGAGCTGAAGCTTGATATTGAAGAAGTTCGTGTTCCTGAAGCTGATGCATCTATTGTCGCGTACATGGTTGCTGAAGGACTTGAAAAGCGTATGCCATTTCGACGTGTGCTCAAGCAGACTGTTGAAAAGGTTGTAGCAAACCGAGATGTAAAAGGGGTACGAATTGTTATGTCAGGACGCCTTGGTGGAGCAGATATGGCACGACGAGAAGAGCTAAAGAAAGGACAGATTCCACTTCAAACATTCCGTGCTGATATTGATTTTGCTCGAGAGAAAGCACATCTTCCGTACGGAGATATCGGAATTCAAGTTTGGATTTACCGAGGAATGATTTTCGATAAAGATAAGACAGCAACACATAACGCATAATTACTACCATGTTATTTCCAAAAAAAGTAAAACACCGAAAATGGCAAACAGGTCGACGAAACAAAAGTCGTCCGCTTGTAGCAACCAGAGGAACATCAGTTTCTTTCGGATCTTTTGGTGTGAAAGCAACAGGAAGTGCTCGAGTTAAGTCTAATCAAATAGAATCAGCACGAAAAGTTATTTCTCGAGCTATCGGTAAAACCGGCAAGATGTGGATTCGAATTTTCCCAGACCGACCATATACTCAAAAAGGAGCGGAAGTACCGATGGGTAAAGGAAAAGGAGATCTACAAGGATACGTATTTGAAGTAGAAAGCGGACGCGTACTTTTTGAAGTAGATGGAGTAACAGAAGAAGTGGCGCGAGAGGCTTTTAGGAAAGCAGGAGCAAAACTTCCGATAGCAACCAAGGTAGTAATCAGAAGGTAATTGTTGACTTACTCTCAAAAATAACTACTATAAACCAACCACATGTCAGATTTACAAAAAACATCAGAAAAAGATTTACTGAAAAACCTAGCAGATTTGCGAGAGAAGGTTCGTGTGCTTCGGTTTGGTAAAGCTGGAAGTGGTTCACGAAATGTCCGAGAGGGGAGAAATATTCGAAAGCAGATAGCACGTGTAGCAACAGAGCTTAGCGCCCGACAAAAATAATATGACAAATAACGAATTAGTTCACAAAAAAATATTCAAGGGCGTAGTCGTATCAGACAAGATGAAGGATACGGTTGTGGTTTTGGTAGAGCGTTTTGTTAAGCACCCGAAATACAAGAAGTATATTAAGCGTTCAAAGAAGTACCATGCTCATAATCCTGGAAATACCGTCCGTATCGGAGAGACAGTTCAGATTAAGGAGACACGACCAATTTCAAAGACTAAGTCGTTTGAAGTAATTTCATAATATGATTCAACCACAAAGTATAGTTAAAATAACAGACAACTCAGGCGGTAAGGTAGGCCGAGTGTTCAAAGTGCTTGGAAGCTCTAAGCGCCGATATGCATACATTGGAGATGTTGTGGTACTTTCAGTGCAGACTGCAGAGCCACGTAAGGGTGTAAAGAAAAAGGATGTTCACCACGCGGTAGTTGTTAGAACACGAAACACCTTCCGAAGAAAGGATGGTTCACATATTCGGTTTGACGATAACGCTGTGGTTATTTTGGAAAAAGGAAAGCAGGAACCAAAAGCAGGTCGTGTATTCGGTCCTATCCCGAGAGAGATTGCAGATCTTGGTTATCAGAAAATTGCATCATTGGCCCCAGAGGTTGTATAAAACTATTATGCGTATAAAAAAAGGAGACAACTGCATAGTGATTTCAGGAAAAGATAAAGGGAAGACCTCTACCGTTATTCGCGTTATTCCTGGTGAGGACAAAGTTATTCTTGAAGGCATTAACATGCAAAAGAAGCATATTCGTGCACGAAAGAGTAACGAAAAGGGGCAAGTGGTTGAGCGAGCATTTCCTGTTCATATTTCAAATGTTATGCCGATTGATCCAAAGACCAAAAAGGGAACTCGAGTACGATTTGCAACAGTTAAAGGTAAAAAGGTTCGTTTGAGTACAAGCGGAACAGAATTATAGTATGAAAACAAACAAAGAAAAACAACAACAAGTATTTGACGCCCTGAAGGGTACCTACGGGTACACTAACGTGTTTGAAGCGCCACATCTTTCAAAGATTGTTATCTCTGCTGGAGTTGGCTCAGTAAAAGACAAACAAAAAATTGAACTCATACAGGATCGTCTTGCGAAAATTACCGGACAAGCACCGGCAAAAAGAGGAGCAAAGAAGTCTATTGCTTCATTTAAAGTTCGAGAAGGAGACTTGACTGGTTTCCAAGTTACCCTTCGAGGAACTCGTATGCATGAGTTCTTGAACAAACTCCTTACTATCGCTATTCCACGAACACGAGACTTCCGAGGTATTCCAAGTGATTCATTCGATGAAATGGGGAATTACACCCTTGGTATCAAGGAACATACAATCTTCCCAGAAACATCAGATGAAGAGCTTCGAAATGTGTTTGGTTTTGCAGTAACAGTCGTAACAACTGCAAAGTCGATTGAGGAGGCGAGAGCACTTCTCACTCATTTAGGTTTTCCGTTCAAAAAGTAGAGCGGAATTGACATGAGCAGTTGTTCTTGTTAGCATGTAGCCCAAGCTTTTTCAAGCGATATTTTATTTTATGGCCAAAAAATCAGTAATTGCACGATCAGAGAAAAAACCGAAATTCAGCACTCGAACAGTGAATCGATGTTTTCGCTGTGGACGTAAGCGTGCATTTATGCGAGATTTTGGACTATGCAGAATTTGTTTCCGAGAATTGGCTAATGATGGAATGCTTCCGGGAGTTAAGAAGTCATCTTGGTAAAAATATATGAATGATAAGATTGCAGATACAATAAATAGACTCTATACCGCGGGACTTTCAAAGAAAGAAAGTGTTTCAATGTATGGCTCAAAAATGGTTTTTTCAATACTAGAGCTTTTGAAGCGAGAGGGGTATGTTACAGACGTTTCTAAAAAAGGTAAGGGAGTGGAAAGTATTTCAGTAACACTAAAGTACAGTGGAGATACTCCTGCTATAAACGGAGTAAAGAGAATTTCAAAGTCTTCAAAAAGAATGTATTTGAACGTAAGCGGTATTCATCCAGTAAAGTCAGGTAAAGGTGTGCTAGTAATTTCAACCCCAAAGGGAATACTTACTGACAAGGAAGCTCGAAAGGCACATGTCGGAGGAGAGCCTTTGTTCACAATTTGGTAAAAATATATGAGTCGTATTGGTAAACAAGAAATACATATTCCGGAAAAAACAACAGTAACACTCGATGAGTCTACCGGGTTGTTTACCGTGAACGGACCAAAGGGTACTCTTACTCGTACGTTCAAAAAGGATATTGCCATTATGATCAATGGAAATATTATTACTACAAAGCCGGTTGTTGAAAATCCTCAAACACTTGCGCTCTGGGGAACGTATTCATCACACATCGATAATATGATTACTGGTGTAAACACTCCTTTTGAAAAGACTTTGGAAGTTGAAGGAGTGGGTATGCGATGGGAAATGCAAGGAAAGGATATTAAAATGCTTCTCGGTTTCTCACACCCGGTTATTGTAAAAGTTCCAGAAGGACTAACGGTTACTATTGAAAAGAACGTGATGAAAGTTAACGGAATTGATAAAGAACAAGTGGGACAGTTTGCTGCAAATATCCGATCAACCAAGAAGCCAGAACCATACAAGGGTAAGGGTATTCACTATCTCGGTGAGGTTATTCTAAGAAAACAAGGTAAGAAATCTGTATAAAACGTATGAATGAAAAGAAAGAAAAAAGAATACGACGTCATGCTCGAGTACGATCTCGCATAAGTGGAACCGCAAGTCGACCGCGACTTTCTGTTGCAAAGTCTAACCGATACATCTGGTGCCAGCTTATTGATGATGTGAAAGGCGAAACTATCGCTTATGTAACATCAAAGACTATTGCGCCAGAGAAAACAATGTCAGAATCAGCTGTGTTGGTAGGAGAGGCAATAGCAAAAGAAGCGAAGACAAAGAAAGTTACCGAAGCGGTATTTGATCGTGGTGGATATGCGTACGTAGGACTAATCGAGTCACTTGCAAATTCGGCTCGTAAAGGAGGTTTGAAATTTTAATACATACTATGACTGAAGAACAAAAAACAACAGAACAAACTAACGTTGAGAAAAAGCCTGAAACAACACGCCGACGTTTTGAAGGTGGAGCTCGAGGAGGTGACGACAAGAAGATGCGTCGTGGACGAAGAGATACTCGCCGAAAGGAGAGAGTAAAGCCTGAGTTTGATCATAAAATAATTTCAATCAGACGCGTTGCTCGTGTGGTTGCTGGAGGACGACGATTCGCTTTCAGCGTAACGCTTGTTGCGGGTAACAAAAAGGGTTCTGTAGGTGTAGGTCTTGGTAAAGCGGGAGACACTGCGCTTGCGATTGAAAAAGCGTTTCGTGATGCAAAAAAGCGAATGATAACCATACCTCTTACGAAAAACCGCTCAATTCCTTACGATGTTCAGGCAAAATACGCAAGTTCAACGATTACCATTGCTCCTGCTCCAGACCGAGGTTTGATTGCTGGAAGTTCTGTTCGAACGGTACTTGAATTTGCGGGTGTAACTGATGTTACTTCAAAGATTCTTACACGAAGCAAAAACCAGCTTAATATTGCACGTGCAACCATTACTGCTCTTGAGCCCTTTACTAAAAAAGTAAACCGATAATATGCAACTACACGAATTAAAACGGAATACAGCAAATAAAAAGAGCCGAAAAGTAGGGCGAGGTGGTGTTCGTGGTAAAACAGCTGGACGCGGTACTAAGGGACAAAAAGCACGAGCTGGACACAGAATTCGACCAGAAATTCGCGATACCATCAAAAGACTTCCTAAGCTTCGTGGACGTGGAGTTAATAGCAACAAATCATTTGCACCACGACTTTCACCGGTAAACCTAAGTCTTCTTGAGGAGAAATTCTCAGGGTCTGAGGTTACTCTTGCGACTCTTAAAGAGCAAAAACTCATAGCAGGAGGCTCAGTAGGAGCAAAAATCCTCGGTAAGGGCGATATCGCCAAAAAGCTTACCATTTCAGGTCTTTCTGTATCTGAAAGTGCGAAAGCAAAAATAGAGAAGGCAGGAGGAAAGGTGAACTAGCGTCACCTTTTCCTTTTTGTGTTTGTAAGGTAAGATTGGATACGTATGCATACTTTGATTGAAAAAATAAAACTAATAGTCCAGGATAGCTCATTGCGCAAAAAGGTTCTTTTTGTACTTGGGGCATTGGTGGTTTTCCGTCTTTTGGCGACAATCCCTATTCCGGGCGTAAACCAGGCTCAGCTTGTATCATTGTTTGAAAATAACCAGTTTCTAGGGTTGCTTAACCTGTTCTCAGGAGGTGGTCTTTCAAACCTATCGATTGTAATGCTTGGAGTTGGTCCGTACATTACTGCGTCGATTGTTATGCAGTTGATGACACTGATGATTCCTCGCCTTAAAGCGATGTATCACGAAGAGGGTGAGATGGGTAAAAAGAAATTTACCCAGTACTCACGGTTGCTTACTGTACCGCTTGCTATCATCCAAGGTTTTGGATTCATGATGCTCTTGCAACAGCAGGGGGTACTTTCAAACCTAACCGCTTTTGATTTCTTTACAAACATCGTTCTGGTTCTCGGAGGTTCAATACTCTTGATGTGGATAGGAGAGCTTATTACAGAGTTTGGTATCGGAAACGGAGTATCACTTATTATCTTTGCCGGTATCGTAGCGAGCTTGCCTCAGATTACACAGCAGTTACTCTTTGGATTCACACCGGAGCAAATCCCGCTATTCCTCGGATTCGGTGTGCTGGCTCTCGTAGTAATTTCTGCGGTGGTTATTATTACTGAAGCGGAAAGGCCAATTCCTATAACGTACGCAAAACGTGTACGTGGAAATAAAGTATACGGAGGAGTTTCAACATACCTTCCGCTTCGAGTTAACCAAGCTGGAGTTATTCCAATCATCTTCGCACTTTCTATTCTTCTGTTCCCACAGATGATAATTAACTTGCTCGGAACAATAGACAATGCACTTCTACAGAGCATTTCAACCTTTATCACTGAGACAATTCTCGGCACACCGTGGATCTATGCGTCATTCTACTTTATCTTGGTATTCCTATTCACATACTTCTATACCGCGGTAACATTCGAACCTGACTCAATAGCAACAAACCTCCAGAAGAGCGGTGCCTTTATTCCGGGTGTACGACCAGGTAAATCAACATCAGATTATATCAGTAAAGTGTTGGTAAGAATTACTCTTGTCGGAGCACTCTTCCTCGGCTTTATTGCTGTATTACCGCTTATTATGCAAGCAGTGACAAACCAAGCCGCACTTGCGATTGGTGGTACCGGACTGTTGATTGTGGTTTCTGTAGTACTCGACTTACTCAAGAAAATTGATGCGCAAGTATCAATGCGGGAATATTAATTACAAACATAACAAAGTATTATTTTTCAAATGGATCCACACATATTTGTTTTTTTTGGTCGCTCTGGGAGCGGTAAAGGTACACAGGTAGAATTACTTCGTGAGTATCTAAAGAAAAAGGATCCGGGACGAGAAATAATCCATGTTGAAACAGGGAAGAAGCTTCGTGCACACGCTGAAGACGGAACCTATTCAGGACATCTTACTCATGAAGTGCTAAGTAAGGGCGGGTTAATGCCTGAGTTTCTTCCTATATACATGTGGTCGGATACATTCGTAAAAGAATACTCTGGAGAAGAGCATCTTATTCTCGACGGTGTATCACGAAGACTTCCTGAGGCGGGAGTGCTGTTGGGCGCGATTAACTTTTACCATGCTAAGAAGGCATATGTAGTACATATAGATGTAGCTCCTGAAATAGTAAAACAGAGATTACTCGAGAGGAAGCGTCCGGACGATACCGAAGAGTACATCGCGAGCCGATTGGCATGGTTTGAGGAAAATACTCGTCCCGCGATAGACTTTTTCAAAAATGCAGAAGGAATAACTTTCATTGAAATAGATGGTTCAGGTGGTTCAGAAAAAGTTCACGAAGAACTCATTAAGCGTATAGAGCAGTGATAACAATAAAGAGTGAAAAAGAAATTAGCGTACTACGTGAAGGAGGAAAAAAACTTGCACACATTTTAGAAGTGCTATCAAAAAAAGTTGTTCCTGGAGTTACTACAGAAGAATTAAATAGCTTTGCGGAGCAACTTATACGTGAGGCGGGTGGAGAGGCATCGTTTCTTGGATATCAGCCAATGGGCGCACCCCGGCCGTATCCGGCGAGCTTGTGTGTTTCGGTAAATGACGCTATTGTCCATGGAATCTCAAATGAGAACCCAGTTACAATAGCAAAGGGTGACATGGTAAAGATTGATCTTGGACTTACGTACGAGGGTTTAATCACTGACTCTGCACGTACGGTTATCGCTGGCGAAGGTGACATAACTGCAAAGAAAATGGTTACTGCAACTTACGAGGGTCTTATGGCGGGGATTGAAGCGGCAAAAGGATTTAAAAATGTCGGTGATATCGGCTATGCGATAAAAGAGGCGGTTAAACCAAGCGGATTTTTTATATTTAAAGAGCTTGGCGGTCACGGAGTTGGCTACTCGGTACACGAAGAGCCATTTGTGGCAAATGTAGGCCAGCGAGGGCGAGGGGAGCTCCTAAAACCTGGTATGGTGCTCGCGCTTGAGCTTATGCTCGGAGAAACAACCGGAGAAATAATTCAGGATAATGATGGGTATACCTATCGAACCAAAGATGGTTCTCGCTCGACACACATTGAGCACACTATCGTGATAACCGATTCTGATCCAGAGATACTCACAGAATAAAAAACCCGAGGCAAAGGCCTCGGGTTTTTTTACAGAGCATTTCACACTGTCGGTATGCTATCATTACAGTATGAAATGTGAACACTATACGCTAGCAGATAGAGCGATATGCTAGGTGAGAAATTTAATTCACCGGAGCAGGAGCGAGGACATGTTCAAGAGCGAGTCGGAGAACGTCTTGCTCGTTCGGGCGTTCTGGAAAATGGTGAGTGGCGTGAACAGGTAGCAAAAGAAATTATTTCAGAATACGGACAAGAGCCTCTATCCGAAACACATAGCAAAGAGTACGCCTTCGGTCATGATGAAATTGAACGTACTGGTGTACGGCTGGATCCCGAACCACATGACGCACAAATTGCTGAGCTTATTCATATACTTGAAGAACGAGGGATAAAAAATGCCATCGCGGTTATGGCTCGGTTACGCAATCCGCACCTTGAGGACGATTTTCTGCGTTTTCTGGTTCAATATCTTGCTATACACGAGGGTGACAAAACCCTTTCGAAAAATAGTCCCGAATGGAAAGCGCTCCACATGGTGTTATACGAAGTATCGCTACCGACAACCACACTCGGAGAACAGAATCGTTCGTTAAAAGAACTTGTGTCAGCCATGGAGCAGTTTTATTCCGGAATGCTTTCTATTCAAAAGGAAGGTGTCGGACCTGCGCACTGCACTATTGAGTTGGCAGTAGAAAATCATAAAGAAGAGTTTATTTTTTACGTTTCTGTACCCAAAGACCGCTCGAATATTTTTGAGAATCATATGCAGTCGGTATTTCCGCAAGCGAGAATACGTCAGGAGAAGAATGACTATAATATTTTTAATGTAGAAGGAGAGTCGGTAGGTGCATACGCTACGTTTGCAAAACCAGCAGTGTATCCGCTTAAAACAATAGAAGCTTTTGACCACGACCCACTTGCGTCACTCATTAGTTCTTTTGAGAAGGTGGACCATGAAGGGGAAGGGGCGGCAATTCAGATTGTTTTTCATCCGGTAAATGATAGGTATGTTTCTAAGTACACGCATGTTATCGAAGACGTTGCGAAAGGAACTCCGGTAAAGGAGGCTCTCGCTCGTCCCGACACACTCACGGAGCATATATTTGCGGGAGTTAAGGATTTATTCGCTCCATCGAGTACTGCAAAAAAAGAAGAAGAAGAGGAACCAGCTGAAAAGATTATTGATACTGATGCGCTTGAGCTTTTCAAACAAAAGGTGAGCTCGCCTATTGTTGAGGTGAATATTCGTGTGATTGCATCCAGCAGAACAAAGGCAGAAGCAGAGGCTGTTTTGTCTGATATTGAGTCATCGTTTAACCAGTTTGAGCATACGCGAGGAAACAAGCTTGTATTTACGCATTTACACGGAAGTAACTTACGTTCTTTACTCCGAGATTTTTCTTTCAGATTTTTCTATGGCAAACGCGCGCTTCCTCTAAGTCTGCGTGAGCTCTCTTCTATCATGCATTTCCCTAATACCGGCGCCAAAGTTTCTTCACAGCTAAGGTCATCTAAGTCGGGAGTTTCCTCTGCTCCTGTTGGTATACCGCGTGAAGGTGTTGTGCTTGGCATTAACAAAGTACGTAACAACGAAACGCCGATATACATGACACCGGAAGACCGCTTGCGACACCTCTATGTTATCGGGCAGACCGGTACCGGAAAAACCTCACTCTTGAAAAACATGATAGTTCAGGATATTCAAAATGGTGATGGAGTGTGTTTTATTGATCCACACGGAAGCGACGTACAAGATATTTTGGCACAAATACCACGTGAGCGTTTTGAAGATGTTATCTATTTTGATCCTAGTTATACTGCTCGGCCTATGTCACTTAACATGCTTGAGTATGACGAGCGGTATCCGGAGCAGAAAACGTTTGTGGTAAATGAGATGCTCTCCATTTTCAATAAGCTTTTTGACATGAAAGCCGCGGGAGGTCCTATGTTTGAGCAGTACTTTAGAAATGCCGCGCTTTTGATACTCGATGATCCAACAACAGGCTCAACACTGCTTGAGCTTTCGCGTGTGTTGGCGGATAAAAAGTTCAGAGAGCTGAAGCTTTCACGGTGTCGTAACCCGATAGTTATTCAGTTCTGGAGAGAGGTGGCGGAGAAGGCAGGTGGAGAAGCTTCACTACAAAACATGGTTCCGTATATTACCTCGAAGTTTGATAACTTCCTCAGCAACGATATTATGCGTCCGATTATCGCACAACAGAAATCGAGTTTGAATTTCAGGGAAATTATGGATTCTCGAAAAATACTTTTGGTTAATCTTTCAAAAGGACGACTCGGTGAAAGTAATGCAAACCTCATTGGACTCATTCTTGTTGGTAAGATACTCATGTCCGCACTTTCTCGAGTGGATTCACTTTCTTCTGATATCGCTCCGTTCTATCTTTACATTGACGAGTTCCAAAATGTAACAACAGACTCAATTTCAACAATTCTCTCTGAGGCTAGAAAATACAAACTTTCACTTACCATTGCGCATCAATTTATAAATCAGCTAGAAGACGATATTCGAGACGCGGTTTTTGGAAACGTCGGCTCACTGGCTGCGTTTCGTGTCGGAAGTGAAGATGCTGAATTTTTGGAAAAGCAGTTTGCTCCTACATTCTCCGCAAAAGATATAATGGAACTTGATAATTACAATGCGTATGTGCGCATGCTCGCCTCTGGACGCCCGATAGCACCATTCAATATAGAAACACTACCTCCGCAAAAAGGAAGAGGCGATATTGTGGATCAGGTTAAAGAACTCTCATACCTAAAGTATGGAAAAGAACGTTCTATTGTAGAGCAGGAAATACTATCTCGGTATCGAAAGACAAGCGTAGGAGGGCAGTAAAACCCGTTGTATTAAGACAGGTTTTTTGCTACACTCAAGGGCATTATTGGCAGTAGGGGAGCTTTCCTCTCTCTGTTTCAAGACATTATTACGTAATTTATTGCTATGGCGCATCCAAAGAAAGAAAGGACATTCGTTATTATTAAACCGGACGGAATACAGCGTTCACTTATTGGTGAAATACTAAAACGCTTTGAGAGAACCGGACTCAAGATCGTGGGAATGAAATTTACCATGCTTGATGAGAAAAAGTTGTGGAAGCACTACAACAAAGATGATGCGTGGTTTGAGAAAAAGGGTACAAATATCGTAAAAGATAGAACAGAAGCTGGACTTCCAGTTGAGAAAGAGGCAATAGAGTACGGAAAAGATATTATTCGCGCGCTCGTAAGCTTTATGACCGCAGGACCGGTGGTTATGATGGTTCTTGAAGGAAACCAGGCGGTAGCGGTGGTAAAGAAGCTTGTGGGAGAAACAGAGCCTGCAACATCGGATGTAGGGACGATTAGAGGAGACCTAACACTTGATTCATACGCAATTTCTGCGGTTGATGACCGTGCGGTACGAAACCTTATCCACTGTTCCGACGAGGTGCAGAATGCGGAAACTGAAATTAAGCTTTGGTTTGATTCTTCAGATTTAATTAACTACCGCCATATTGGAGAAGAAATTCTTTACGATATAAACTTGGACGGCATAAAAGAGTAACAAAATCCCCGCTTAAGCGGGGATTTTGTTTTGTGTATAAAAGGATAGTATACTGTAGATAGGGTTATGAGGCATATTAACTAGATGTTAAATAGCCAGGGAGTCTTACATCATGTACTGCCGTGGTAGTACAGTGCGGACACCCACTTGAAATAAAAACTCAAGGCTAATATCCCATAGCCCTTACAAAAAGATCCGCCTGTGGCGGATTTTTTTGTGCGTGTATAATAGAGTAACCATGATAATACGATACAGAGCACTTATAGTAATATTGATATTGAGCGGAGTGCTCTATGTATCTCACATGTACGCGTCCGCACATGCGCTCTATTTTGAGTACTACTGGTTCAGCGCAATTATGCACTTACTTGGTGGGAGTATACTCGGGCTTCTGTGGCTCTGGTTTGTAGGGCGCGCGGGGAAAAGCCACTCTGTTTGGACAACACTCGCATTTGTATTATTCATTGGAGTTTCGTGGGAGATTTTTGAATACGTGTTTGATATTGCCTATGCGGGACGCTACTATGCCATAGATACAAGTGTGGATATTCTTATGGATGTACTCGGAGCATTACTTATGTACGTTTTCTTTAAAAATAAATTTATACAACATCATGAATAAACTTTCACTAACATGCTATGGAGGTGTTGGGTCGGTAACGGGCGCAAATTTTTTACTCGCATGGGGTGAGCGACACATACTTGTTGATTGTGGGTTGGTTCAGGGCGGAGAGTTCGCAAAGGAAGAAAATAAAAAACCCTTCGCGTATAATCCGGCGAAAACAGATACGCTGATAGTTACCCACGCGCACATGGACCATATTGGACGTATTCCAAAGCTGGTCCAGGAGGGTTTTTCCGGGAAAATTATTTCCACTCCATCTACCAAAGAGCTTGCGGAAATAATGCTGATAGACAGCATGGGCGTGCTCGCGCGTCAGGCTGAAGAAAAGGGAGAAGAACCACTCTATACTAAAGAAGATGTTGTAAAAGCACTCTCGCTTTGGGAAACAACACCGTACCACACCAATACAGACATGGGTGATGGATTTTCTTTTATATTTAAAGATGCCGGGCATATTCTCGGTTCGGCTATTGTTACCATAACAGCACCAAATGGTAAAAAGATAGTATTTTCGGGCGATTTAGGAAACTCTCCCGCACCGCTTCTTCGAGAAACAGAGTCAATTACTGAAGCAGATTACATTGTTATGGAAAGTGTATACGGCGACCGTGTGCATGAAGCGCGTGATACGAGAAGCAAACAGCTGGAGGAAATAATAGCAGAAAGCATACAGCGGGGTGGGGCATTAATGATTCCCGCATTTTCAATCGAGAGAACACAGACAGTATTGTATGAAATAAACAAGTTGATTGAATCAGGAAAGATTCCGCATGTTCCCGTGTTCCTAGACTCACCACTGGCGATAAAGGTTACCGATATATATAAACACCGAAGTAAGAATTTTAACGAAGACGTACGTGGTGAAATACAAGATGGAGATGATATTTTTGATTTCCCAAACTTTACCGCGACGCTTCGCTCTCGCGAATCTCATGAAATAGACGCTGTTCCAAACCCAAAAATAATTATCGCCGGCTCAGGTATGTCCAACGGTGGAAGAATAGTTCGACATGAACAAAAGTACCTCCCCGATCCGAGTAGTACGATCCTCTTTCTCGGGTTTCAAGCCGCGGAAACACTGGGTAGGAAAATACTTGAAGGCAATAAAGAAGTAATGATAAACAATGAGAAAGTACCGGTAAAAGCTCGTGTAGAAGTAATCACAGGGTACTCAGGGCATGCTGACCGCGATGGACTTCTTGCATTTGTAGAGCCAGTTGCGGAGCAGGTACGCAAGGTATTTGTAACTATGGGTGAGCCAAAGGCGTCGCTGTTTTTAGTACAGCGCTTGCGTGACTATCTGGGTGTCGATGCTGTGTATCCCGAAGCAGAAAAGGAGTATGTGCTTGAGTAAATAAACACTCTTTTTCTTTTCTGTTCCTGCGTGTTTGTGATGTCAGACCTGCGACCAGAGAGGTTTTGAATGGTTTGGATTAGTTCCAGGCGAAGCGGGGGGTATAAATGAGGTCTTATAAACAAAACCAGACAAAACCAGAACGAGGTTAAACCTCGTTATAATATTGCGTTGCTAAATAAGGCTTTTTCCGAACGAGGTTTAACCTCGTTCGGAGTTGTTACGGAAATGTTATTATACCTCCAGTACAAGGGGTCCCCTTGTACTATTTACTATTGAGTCATTTAAAGGTACTGTATGCCGTCACGAATCACTAAGTTTGTCTTTTACAATGGTATATATAATCTGCAAATAAATAAAAAACGCCGGCGTGCCGGCGTTTTTTATTTATGCTACTTTTTCTACAACTCGTTTGAAGCTTTCTGGATTAGCTTGCGCCAATGTGGAAAGAATTTTTCTATCTAGCTTGATGTTCTTCTTCTTTAGTGTGTCTATAAATTTACTGTATGAGATTCCGTGGGGGGTGAGTGCCGCATTTATGCGAACTGTCCACAAACGGCGAAAGTCTCCTTTCTTGTCTTTTCGGTGAGCAAAAGCGTATGACCCTGCTTTTACCACTGCAACTTTTGCCAAGCGTTCTTTTGTTGAACGTCCAAAACGATATCCTTTTGCTTTAGAAAGGACGCTTCGTCGGCGTTTTAGTGCAATTGTTCCTCGTTTTACTCGTGTCATTGTATTTTGTATTTATTATGCTGATGGAAGAAATCGACGACGGTCTCGAGTGCTCATTTGGATGCTCTGAGATTGTTTTTTTACTCCTTTGGTCTGTGAAGACTCTTTTGCATTAAAATGGTTCTGTCCGGCTTTTCGAGCGGTAATCTTGCCATTTTTACTCACTTTAAGTCTTTTTGTGTATGATTTGTTTGTTTTCATTGTATTATTTCTTTTCGAGAATAATAGTGAGTCCTTTTGGGCTCTTTTGTGGCGATTGTGCTACTTTATACTCAACTGAGATAAATTTCAACATTCGCTCCATTCTCTCCTGTAGGAAGTTTCTGTCAAGATATTTTGCTCTGCCGGGAAGGAATAAGTCTAATTTTATTCTGTGTCCCTCAGAAAGCCATGCGGAAGCTTTCTTTGCTTTGAGCTCAAGATCGTGCTCTCCAGTCCCTATTTTTACCTGGAGCGTCTTTACCTCAACTTGATGTGCCTTCTTTTTCTGCTCTTGCAGTCTTTTTTTCAATTCGTACTGATATTTCCCAAAGTCCATGATTTTGGCTACTGGTGGATTCGCTTCGGGGGAAATTTCGATCAAATCCAACTCGCTTTCACGGGCTCTCTTGAGGGCTTCCTGAAGTGAAATAACTCCAAGGTTTTCGCCATCAGCGGTCACTACACGTAGCTCTTTTGCACGTATTTCGTTGTTTATTCGGTTCTTTAGTTTGCTCAAGATATATTTGGGTTACCTACGGGTTGTATTTATAGCATGTTTTCTTTTTTCTGGCAATAGTCAATCCTCTGTAAAAAGAGGGGAGAATACTGCGCTTACTTTCTGTCAAAAGGTAATGTAAAGTTAGTTTGACATAGGTAAAACAAACTATACTATTAGTATATGGAAGTGAGCATTATAAGCAACCTTGCACACCTCAGAGCAAAGGCAAAAATGACGCAGGAAGAGCTTGCGAAAGAGATTGGTATAACCCGCCAAACGATTATTTCCATTGAGCGGGGGAACTATACGCCGTCAGTGTTACTAGCGCTTAAGCTCGCGGGTTACTTTAAGTGTAAGGTAGAGGATATATTTAACATCTCATATGAATCGTAGAACTCTTTATTCAGTAATACTGTCGGTGCTCGTGCTTGTATTGGCGATTATTTTAGTTAATCCGTTTGATATTCTTATGCTCGACATGGCGCTTGAAACAGCGCTTATCGTACTTGTTGTTGTTATAGCGCTCTTTGCGGGTTTTGTGTGGAGAGAGAGGTATGCCGATGAGAGGGAAAGGGATTTGCGGGGAAATGCCGGACGCATTGCATACTTAAGCGGGCTGATCGTACTAACTGCCGGTATTGTCTACGAGTGCTTACTTGGTAATGAACGAGTGTGGCTACTTGCGACACTCGCGGTGATGGTCGTTACAAAGCTTGTCGCCTATGAGTATTTTGAACGTACGGGTTAATTATCCACAGTGTATATAAAGTTAACTTTATATACACATCCTGTATCGTATACTTAAGTTACTGAATTAGATTTAATAAAATAGTACATAGCAATTTCAAATTATGACAAAACAAATGCATCACACAGGTAGCGCGACACCGGCAATAATCGGCGTACTCGCTATTTTGGCAATTATCGGAGGAATAGTTTTCTTCATGCAATCAAGTCCTTCAACTTCTGAAGAGGTGGCAATGGAAGAAGAAAATACAACAGGAGAAACAGCGACACAGGAAGAACCAAAAATAAGATTGGTTATGGAAGAGGAGTCTGATGTGACGACAGAAGAGGAAACACCGGTGGAGAGCAGTCCAGTGGTTCTTGAGGGTGGGTATAGCTCATTTGATGAGCGAAAACTGGCATTTGCGGAAAACGGAGATGTCGTTCTTTTCTTTGCTGCAAAATGGTGTCCAACATGTCGAGCCGCGGATAAAGACATCACGGCAAACGCGAGTTCAATTCCAAATGATCTTTTGATTATGAACGTAGACTATGACAACTCAACGGAGCTTCGTAAAAAGTACAATGTAATTATCCAGCACACATTCGTACAGGTTGATGCTGATGGTAATTTAATCCAAAGATGGAGCGGAGGAGATACTCTTGCCTCTGTCGTTGCTAAAGTAGAGTAGTTTTCGGTTTAACTTTCTATAGCACTATTTCTTATCTATTTCTGGGAGGCGTAGTAACAGTGCTCGCTCCCTGCATATTTCCGGCACACCAACTATCTTTGGCACTTTGAAGGGATTTACTTCACTGCAAGAGAAAGGTAGTGCGAAGAAAAGGTTTCCCACATTTCCTTTATTTGTTTTGTTTGTTCGCTTATTTTACCTCGAAGTTCGCCTAAGCGAGCGTTATTTGCGCGAGCTTCGTTGTTTCGTACTGTGAACTCCAACTCTCGTGTTTCAAATGGAATTGCTCCAGTCACCTTATCTCGCTCTATACTCCAGAATTCTTTTTGTAGTTCGATATTGCGTGCATAGACTACAAGCTTTTCACCTTCGAGAGTTCTGAGTTTCTCCCATGAAGAGATTATCTTTTTTGCTTGTAGTTTGGTGCGGTTGTTTGCGATTAAATCACTCGTTGTTGAGAGTGTGCTTATCGCATTATCGAGCAATGCTCCCGAAACGAGCATTCTCTCTTTAAATAGAGACGCGCATTTCCCGTGTAGCTCAAGAGCGCGGGTGAGTGTTTCTTCATCCATATACTTAGAATCTTGCCCAAGGAGCGCGTCAAATTCTCCTTGTTCTTCACATTCTTGAATTGCAGGCGCAAAAGAGTCCGGCACGCGTGTACTGCTAAGAATATTTGCAATAGAAGCTACTTGCTCATGCTGTTTTGCGAATGTTGCATAGAGTAAGCGTTGTGATTCGGCAAACTGAGCATTGTTGTACCAAACCAGTACTCCGATAATAAGTAATCCTCCTACAAGATAGAGGCTCGGGTGTTTTAATATTTCTTGAAATCTATTCATGTACGTATTGTACTTCGCTCACTTCGCCCAGTCCAATAATAACTAATATGGGATAACCTGCATGCATAGATACCCTAAAGGGTTTATACTATAAGTATTATTTATTCATACTAAGAGAGACCTATGAGCATAGTTATTTTTATAGTACTGATTTTCTGGATAGTAAGCCTATCGAACAGAATTAAAGTATTGGAAAACAGAGTCGGTGTTAGTCCAAAACCAAATCTCCTTGATGGAACCAATACTCCATCTACACAGGCTCAGGCACAAATACACGAAACCATGACAGAAGGGAATAGCTACCCTCAAGCAGTATCTGCGAGCGCTCCACCTCCACCACAACAGTTGGAGCCGGGAGGTTTCGAAAAATTCGGCGCTTGGCTAGCGAAAGACTGGCTCGCAAAACTCGGCGTGCTCTGTGTCGTGCTCGCGCTCGGCTGGTTCTTAAGCATTGCATTTGATAATAACTGGATCGGTCCTCAGGGACGCATTGCGCTCGGCTTTCTTGTCGGTGCACTGTGTTTGTTCGGTGGTATATGGCGTTTGCCGAAGGTGTTTTCACAAGGGGCAATACTGCTCGTTTTAGGTTTGATTATGGTTGTGTTTACCACCTATTCAGCTCGTGCATTCTATGAAATGTTTCCTGCACTGGTTGCACTACTTATTATTTTCTCTGCGTCAGGAATTGTCGCTTTCATAGGTACCCGATACAACAAGCAGTCACTCGCATTAGTCTCAGTATTTTCAGGATTGATAGCTCCTATATTCACGGAAGGGGGAGGAGACATGTTCGGTTTGATGCTCTACTTGCTTGTAGTTGTAGCGGGAGGTGTTTTGGTTGTAATGATAAAAAGATGGACAGCGGTTACACTACTTTCGCTTGTTGCTATGTTGCTCTACACCCCTATTCTGAGTGTAGGTATGCAGTATGAGGCATTTGGTCTGATACTCTCGTATGTATTCGCAAGTCTATTTTTAGTTAGCGCGACGTATTCAATAGTTCAGGGTTCAAAGAGTGAAGTGGGGCTCGGTACGAGTGTTATTGTAATAAACTCAATCTTTGTTCTCATGTGGACGCTCTCTACCGCGAGTCCCGAGTGGTGGAGCTTACTTTTTGTAGCGTGGGCATTTGTGTACATGGGTACGGGATACGCAATATTCCAAACAACAAAAGCAGTTGGAAGACTTGTGAGTCCTTTTGCTCTTGCAATTATGTTCATCGGTACCGCGACAGCGCTTGAGTTCAAGGGTTCTGCGTTAACCATCGCATTCCTTCTTGAGTCACTGGCGTGTATTGCCGGCGCGTATGCACTAACACAAAACAGAAAAGCGGTTTCGCTCGCAACCGCGACATTTATCGTTCCTGTCGTGCTTACGTTCATCCACCTTCTTGTGTGGTGGCAAGGAGGAAAGCTTCTTACAGAAGACTCTTTTATTACCGGTATTGTTACATTGATAGCCTTTGCGCTTGGAATATACGCGCATAGCCGGTTTGGAAGTGACGCGCGCACTGTTCGCAACTTTCCTCTTGCCGTTGGAATATTTTTCGGCACAGCGTCACTTTGGGTTGCGCTTCACGCAACACTGCCAGGGACTGTTGCGGTTGGTGTAGCTCTGACACTATTTACGATACTGGGTATAACTCTCTATATTATTGGCAACAGAGAAGGACGAAAAACAATCAAGTTACTTGGTATTATGTATATCTCTATCACACTCCTTCGGCTTCTCTTGGTTGATTTGGTGACAATGAGCACAACAGGAAGAGTTGTTACTTTCAGCGTTATTGGGGTATTACTTATCAGCACAGCATTTTTGCGTAAAAATAAATTACATGACACAACAATACAACAGTAGTATGAAGAAATTTCTCTTCCTCTGTGCGTCTGTAGCATTTTTTGCAATTTCTTTTAGTGGGGCGAGCGCGGATACGAAAGATGTGAGAAGTTCGTTTAAAAATGTGCTTCCGATTACATTGCCTGAATTAGCGGTTCCTACTATTGCGGAAGTGCCACTTGGAGGTGTTTCGCTCGAGCAGAATTATTTTGCAGTGTACAACAAAACACAAGGCTTTTTCGTGGAGCATCGTTACAGCGTAGAGAACCGTTCTCGAAGCGGGCTTGTTTCTGTATCTACCGAGCCACAAGTGGGAGGTGCGCAGAGTATGGTAGATGGTTCATACAGTACCGCAACTCACTTTGACAGTAGTGGAGTGGGAGAAGAAAGTGCTCTCATTACACTTACACACGCAACACCGGTTACTTCTTCAGGTCTCTCATTCTCTTTTGCGCAAAATGTTATTTCACCTCGTACGGTAGAGTTGCGCGCAGAGGTAGATGGCGAAACAAAGGTTATCGTGGCAAAGCGAAATTATACTGGAAACTTTCTGCCATTCCCGAAGACCACTTCAAACAAGTGGTACATTACACTAACCTACACACAACCACTGCGTATTACGGAAATAAAGTTTGTTGAGGACAGGGATAGTTTGGTATCGTATGAAAAACTTCACTTTCTAGCACTCCCGGATCAAGAGTACGAAATATATTTTAACCCCGATGCGTATGTAGTGGTACCACTTGCTCAAAAGGGAAGTAATTTAACTGCGACAAATGACGCGCAGGTTGCGGAAGTGACTCTTCCGCCGTTGCATAATACGCTTTTTACTCCAAGTGATACCGATGGCGATGGTGTTCCAGACGTATCTGACAACTGTCCGCGTATTCCTAATCCCGAACAGGAAGACGTAAATAAAAATGGAGTAGGAGATGCATGTGATGACTTTGATAAGGATGGCATTATAAACGCGCATGACAACTGTCCCGAGGTACCTAACCCAAACCAGCGCGATACAGATAAAGATGGTGTGGGGGATGATTGCGATAGTGAAGAGAGTCGTTTTACCGAACGTCATGGCTGGGTTCCGTGGGTGGGAATAGGTATTGCAGGGCTTACACTCGGAGCGTTACTGTTCATGGCATTACGCCAAAAGCCAGCAAGACAAGAAGACGAGAAAGAAGGTGAGTTGGAAAATGGAGGTGGGTCTGAAAAAGAGAACACGGAGGTAAACGAGCCACCGCAACAAAATTAACGGGTAGGTGTATACTATATATATGGAAGAAAAAGAAAATCAGAAACTGTGGTTCAAACGAAAGTGGTACGGATGGGGTTGGTACCCAAGCTCTATTGAGGGCTGGATAACCACCTTGCTCTACATAGGGTTTATTTTCTATCTCTCTACACGGCTTGAGGAGGGAATGTCCACCATGCATTTGATTGGTGTGTACTTTCTACCACTGCTTGTTATTACTGTTGTGTTTATCACGATTGCGTATGCAAAAGGCGAGTCTCCTAAATGGCAGTGGGGTAGACCAAAAGAAGAAGGAGGAGTGAAGAAGGAAGAGCACGAAGAGCAAAAAATAGAAGAGGGAAATTAAAAAATAAAAACCCCTGGAGCGATTCGCTCCGGGGTTTTGTGTGGTGTTTTTGGTTCAGTGCACACACTTGTCAGCTTTAAACTGTTCAAAGGCATCCTTTATCTTTTTACTTTTTACTTTGTTCAGATATTCTTCTATGCCTCCTTGCCAATGTCCACGCAAAAGGAATACCAGGTTACGTAATTCCATTACTTCTTCATCATTGAGCTCGTATTTTTGCTCGTACTGGACGATGTTGTTGTATATTGCGAATTCTCTTTCAAATGTATTCTTGACTCTTTCGAGCCATTCTATCCGGGCGCTGAGGGTTTCAATACGACCACGAAGCTTCAATTGTACTATTACGGTGAAGACGTGAAGTAGGACAAGTACCGTGATGAGGATGTATGTTAGGTTCATTTCAGTTCCTTCTGTGGATGATTCTATGGCTACTTATAGCACAGGGATAAAAGTTCATCTATGTACGTAAGTTATTTTAAAAAATTGAGGATCAGTAGCCTGTTACATTAAATGCGCACGCCGGCGTGCGCATTTAGGTGGCTCTATTAAGCCGTCCTTTTCGCCTGTTTTTATCAAAAATTGAGTGGGAGGGGCTAAATTTTAGTAAAATTTGTAAAACATATTAAATTGTTTATCTCATAAATCGCTCATCCTACTCGGATGCTTCTTAAAAGAAATAGGAAAAAGGGGTATAATTTGTAGTACAAATGAAAAAAATTTTCCACAAACTCCGATATCTCATTTCCGTGACTCTAATTGTTGTGGTACTTCCGCTCGCAGTACAAGCGTACGAATTTTCGAACTCTCTTGATGTTGGTGATAGAGGTCCAGACGTTTTTGCATTGCAGTCGGTATTAAAAGGTTTAGGGTTCTTTGATTATCCCAATATCACCGGATACTTTGGTCCGGTTACACAATCAGCTGTGCAAGCATTCCAAACAGTACAAAATATTGTTTCTTTTGGCACTCCAGAGAGTACCGGCTTTGGACGTGTAGGTCCACAGACGAGAGCGGTACTCAATGGACTTGGTACTCTTGGTTCAGAGGAGACAACCTTCGTACCCCCCCCCCGCAACATTCACGCGTGATCTAAGTTGGGGGGCTAAAGGTGAAGATGTGCGTGCACTGCAACAATTTTTGAATGCACAGGGTTTTTTAGTAGCTGAAACTGGTCCTGGATCTCAAGGAAATGAGACCGCTTCGTTTTTTGCACTTACACAATCTGCACTTATACAGTTTCAAGCACTCTACGGTATTGTACCAGCAGTTGGATACTTCGGACCGCAGACGCGTGCAAAAGTTGCGGAGTTTTTTACACCCGAAGAATCAGATTCAGCTTCATTGAGTAATCCCACATCATTGAAAGTAGAAAAGGCTCTCTCAGGACATGTTGATCTTTCGTGGAATGCAGTTGAAGGAGCAGAATCATACATCATCAAACGTAAGGAGTACGGCGCAAATAACTATACTATGATTGGAACCACAACCACCACAACTTTTACCGACTCGACAGTTTCTTTTCGTACGAATTATTCATATATCGTAACCGCAAAAAACGCTGGTGGCGAGAGTCGTCCATCATCAGTTGTGGGCGCGTATACAAGTAGCCCAGGTGGTGGTGGCGGTGGAATTTTAAACTCGAGTGTGTCAGACGCAATAAGCCCGACAGTATCTCTCACAGCACCTTCTAGTGGTGCAACTGTAGAGGGTGATATTACTGTTTCTGCTAATGCATCTGATGACATAGGAGTTGTTGGAGTACAGTTTAAAGTGAACACTAATACGAATATAGGATTAGAGGATACTTCATCACCATATTCGATCACATGGGATTCAACAAGTATCGCTGACAGTAGTCATACACTCATTGCTGTTGCGCGTGACGTGTCGGGAAACTACGCCACGTCTTCTCCTGTTACAATAACAGTTGCAAATGACACTGCTACTTCCTCAATCACGCAATATGGTATTACGTGGACATTTGATGGTTTGTATCAGTACGGCCAATTTGAGAGCGGAGATTATTGGGTAGTCGGACCTGTCACTATTGAAAGTGTCTCACCTGGTTGGGATGGAACTACCAACGGTTCAATGGTTGATCCTGTACCGCTTGAAGCACAAGGTTTTGATTCACGAGCAAACTATACATTTGATAATGATAATCGAACAACATTTCCAGTAACTCTTAACGCTACTTCCTCTCTTATTTCTACCATAGGATTAGGGTCGTGTGTTTCCGGAGGAGGTGCTGAGTGTCTTGATACGGCGGCAGTTTTGACTGTAGTGAGTGCAAGTGTACCGAGTAATAGCTTTCGTCCACCATACGTTGCTGGTGATAAGCCGGTATGGAATACGGCTGACGTAGACTACGATCTTCTACCAGGTTTACCAACACCAGACGATGACGTGCCAGATCTTGATGGGGTGATGGTGCGGCCATGGATTGATTTTGGTCCAAAAAGTCATATAGGAACATCAATTCGTCCTCAATCGAATATGGATGCCTATCCCCGAGACAGCTCGATCGACGCATCACGTATCGCTGCATATGTTCTTACAGATCAGGCAGATGTTAATGAAGTCAGCAATCGCCTAATTCAATACGGCATAGATTTATACGATATTTCTCTTGATAATGAAAACGGTTGGGAGGCTATCGGAGGTTTTGGTAGTGGACGCAAGTGGCCTATATTGTTTGCAGGTCTTATGCTCGATAGTTCTACTATGCAAAACGTTGCTACTACCACAAATGCACCGTATGCGAATAACGAAAAATTTGGGGAAGATGGTCATACGTACTACGGACAAGCAACTGGAGAATACCCGAACGGCAAACCACTCTGGGGGCAAGACTGCGCATCCGATGGTATCTATGATCCATGGTTTGTTAATCACGACTGTCGAGATCCAGATGGTTTGGTTGAGCCACAACAGATGACCAATGGAGGAGGGTATCAAGCGTGTTGCACATCACAGACATGGATTGGTGCTGCTTTAGCGGCACATCGGATGAGCGCAACAACTACATGGAGCCATCCTGCGTTTTTTGATTATCTTGACCGGTGGGTGGACGAGCCGACGATGTGGGCGGCGAGTACCACAGAATATCATCATGATGTTTATGGCTATGGGGGTGATGGTAACGGCTTCATGAAGGCTATGTGGGACACCTATAGGGATGTAACACTACCTACTCTTTCAGGTGCGAGCGCTTCGACAACTGGTGCTACAATTGCAGATCTATCGGTATTGACTAATGAAGACAATGGTACACTTTACTTCGTGGTTACTACGAGTTCGACTGGTCCTACTGTTACACAGGTAAAGTCTGGACTGGATCATCTCGGTGTTTCTGCTACTGACAGCGGTACGACAACTGTCTCCCTAAGTGGTGTCCAGACCGCTTCATCAACCGGACTTACAGCAGAAACAATGTACTACGCACACTTCATGCACGAAGATAATGGAACGAATCAGTCCATTGTTGTTACTTCTTCGTCATTTACGACTGATGAGGCGGATATTACAGCCCCAACCCTCTCTAACCCAATTGACACTGCTGATGGAGAAACTGCCGGCACAGGCTCAGTTGATACTAACGAAGGCAATGGTACGCTTTACTTCGTTGTGACTCAAAGCGCAACCAGTCCAAGCAGTGCACAGGTTAAAGCTGGTCAAAATCATACTGGTAGTACTGCTGATGACAGTGGCTCGCAGAGCGTCTCTTCAACTGGTACACAAAATATCAGCGGTGGCTTTACAGGATTGACTTCATCAACAACATACTACACGCACTACATGCACGAAGATGCGTCTACAAATCAATCACCAGTATTGTCAGCAGACGGATTTACAACCGACGCGGAAGCTATAGAATTAGCAACAAACTGGGCCTTTACAGGTAACACTACAGGATGGACATTAGGGAATGGATGGGCGTTCCATGGTGCTAATCGTGCAAGTTATAGTAGTGGTGATACTAATGCAAAGGTTGAGCAAACTGTCTCGGTATCAAGTGGTACAGAATATAGACTGCTTACTAATGTAATGAATGTAACTGCAGCAAACGGAAGTGTGGTTGTTGAAGTAATAGAGCGAAATGGTGTATCACCTCAAACTTATTCTAATACAGTATCTTTATCAGCGTTGGGGGGTGGTAATGATATGATACCGATTATTTTTACTACTTCTGCTGATTGCACATCTGTTACTATTAGTATTAAACCAAATGATAATACTGCTATATTCCATGTGGACTTTATGTCTCTCAAAGAAGGAAACGAGTTGATACTTGATCCGAATTTCGCTATTCATGCAGCAGGCGATCAAACAGTCTGGAATGCTAATGCAAATTGGAATTTCACGCCCGGTGAGGCACATTACGATGGGGGAGGAGGTTTTGATGTACTGGCACTGATTAGTCAGCCGTGGCTCGATACAGGAACGAACTATAATCTGAGAGTAACTGTATCAGAGATTGAAAATAGCTCAGGTAGTATCATTGGGCGTATTTATGGAACTAATAATGTATTTAATATCATGCTTAGTAGTGTAACTCCGCCACAAATATTATCTGGGACAGATACACCTGCCACCAATTCTTCTGATCCTAAAATATTCCAAACAAGTGGCTCGTCGAACTTTAAAGTCACAGAGATGTCTTTGAAACCAACGGAATAAATTTTAAAGTTGTATCAGCTGACTTCGTAACAAAACCGCTTTCAATAAAGCGGTTTTGTTACGAAGTCGAGATGAGATAGGGGAATCGGTCACAAATATTTTGTTCGTCGTCACTCACAAAATTTCGCGACCCCGGCTCGGTATCGCAGTCTGCTGACTGCGATATACCTCCGCCTTTCGATACTTTCTTAAAAAAGAATTGATCCCGTAGTTACTAAGTTTTTTGCTCCAGGTATTCGCAAAAAATGGGAGAATCGGTCACGAGTTACTAAGTATTTTTCTGCGAAAGCCAGAAAAATCCTAAGTACTCTCGACCCCGCCTCATAGTCGCAAAGCGACATATTCCGGCTTTCAATTCCCCACGCAAGGCAAGCAGTTGTCTTGCTCCGTCTCCACTCAAAAAACAAAAAGCGCCTTGTTAAGGCGCTAATGTTTTTACGAGTGGAGACGGGGGGAATTGAACCCCCATGCATGTGAGACGAACGTATGATTCTACAGTGTGTAGTTTATGTTGCAGTTTAGACAGTAGTGCTTAAACACAAACAAAATGCAGTACTGTCGATTCTTGTGTAGTTTCGCATTCAGTCCAAGAAATACTGAACACTATCCTAAATTTTTATATCACCACGAACTTCCGTATTAGGAGTAGAGAAGTGTGACGCAGGGTTGGCTTACGCGAACGCTGGAGCAAAGTCGTTCTTCGCAAAAAACGGAGAAACTAGTGACTTTGCCTTTTGTGTAAGTGTGTTTGCACTTATCGTTTCCAACAGTTTCAGAAGTTATTGGAGCTTCACACTGCACATACGACACGCAATTCACATGTCTAGGCCGATCATCCCCTTAAAACACAGTTTGCACAACCGTACTTTAAGCGAATGATCGTAGAATATCTGTGACGCCCAACCCTAAAAGAGTTAGGCGTCACAGATATCCTTAATATTCATTTTTCAATGTTCTTTCAATATGTCTTTTGTCTTCTCGTTTTTTGAGTGTTTCGCGTTTATCAAATTTCTTTTTTCCGCGAACAACCGCAATATCTACCTTTACTTTCTTACCCTTATTATACACTGAAATAGGTACTATTGTCAATCCCTTTTGTTGCTCTATGCTCGCGAGTTTTTGTAATTCTTTTTTTGTGAGAAGGAGTTTTCTGTTTCGAGCCGGTTCATACTCTTTGGGTGTGTTTGCTGGCTGATAGGGCATGATAGATGAATTTACTAAAAATGCTTCATTGCCACGAATGGTGACGTGTGAACCTTCGAGGGTCATTTTGCCACCACGCACCGCTTTTACTTCATGTCCAAAAAGCTCAATACCCGCGGAGAGTGTTTCGAGTAATTCAAAGTTGAAGAAAATTTTCTTATTTTGAGCAAGGGGTGCCATGGACAAAATAGTACCAGAAGAGAGTGATATTGACAATATATTATATTATTGTTTTAATAGTAAAAACTCAACGTTCTTCGAAAGGTTTCCTATGGATCTTACTACTATCTTGATTGGTGCACTGGGCGTAGCTGCAATAATCGCTGCTGTCCTCTTTATTTTTATTTTACGGTCATCAGGACGTCCAGAGCGTACTGACGTAAAGATTACAGAGAACGATGAAATGAAAAAGGCTCGGGAAAATATCATCCGAGGCTAGTTCAATTTCACTCCATTCACACCCGCTCTTTCTGAGCGGGCTTTTTTCTGCATTTTGAGAAATTTCGTGTATAATAGCCAGATGTCTAAAGCACAAAAAACACCCAAACCGCCACAAAATAAACTGTGGTCAAATATCGCTACTACTTTACTTATTTTTCTCGTAATTAGTATTTTATACTCACTGGTTGCGGGCAATCGCTCAGAAATAGAAACCATATCGCTTTCCAAACTTGCTGAAGATATTACTGCGGGTGAAGTGTCCGCTATTCAAGTGGAAGGGAGTAAGCTTGCAATCACCTATACTGACGAAACAGAGAAAATTTCAAAGAAAGAAGCAGAAAGCGCTCTTTCAGAGACACTTTCAAACTATGGCGTACCGGTAGAGGCACTTCGAAATATAGAGGTAACGATAGATAATCCGGGCGGTTTTACTTTTTGGCTCTTTAACCTTCTTCCGTTTCTAATCCCTATTCTATTTATTGTATTTTTCATTTGGTATTTATCTCGACAGGTGAAAGGGGCGGGGATGCAAGCATTTTCTTTCGGGCAGTCAAAGGCGAGAATAATCGACCCGAACAACAAGAGTATGCGGGTTACCTTCAAAGATGTTGCGGGTGCTAAAGAAGCAAAAGAAGAGTTGGTTGAGATTGTCGATTTTCTTAAAAGCCCAAAGAAATTCCTCGATATCGGAGCGCGTATTCCAAAGGGAGTACTTCTGATGGGTGCGCCAGGAACAGGAAAAACCCTTCTTGCTCGTGCAGTAGCAGGAGAAGCGGGAGTGCCGTTTTACTCAATATCGGGATCAGAGTTTGTTGAGATGTTTGTTGGAGTGGGAGCTAGTCGTGTGCGTGACCTTTTCAAAATGGCAAAGCAGTCGGCGCCGGCGATTATTTTCGTAGACGAGATTGACGCAGTGGGGCGTGTACGAGGAACTGGTGTTGGTGGAGGAAATGATGAACGTGAACAAACACTGAACCAAATACTTGTGGAAATGGACGGTTTTGAACCTAATGAAAAGGTAATTATTATGGCGGCGACAAACCGACCTGACGTGCTCGACCCGGCACTTCTCCGTCCAGGGCGTTTCGACAGAAGAGTAACTATTGATTTGCCAGACAGAGATGACCGTGAGCAGATACTTAAAATACACGGACAAAAGAAACCCCTTGGGCCAGATACGGACTTAAAGGTGCTCGCAGAGCGAACACCTGGATTCTCTGGTGCTGATTTATACTCACTTATGAATGAAGGAGCAATTCTCGCGGCGCGTGAAAACAGAAAGGAAATAACCCAGTACGACCTTATTCGTTCAATCGAAAAGGTGATGCTCGGTCCTGAGCGTAAAAGCCACGTGCTTTCAAAGAAAGAAAAAGAAATTACCGCATACCACGAAGCTGGGCACGCGCTTGTTGCATCTCTTTTGCCAGACGCTGACCCTGTTCACAAGATATCAATTATTTCTCGTGGGCGGGCTGCGGGGTATACACTCAAACTTCCTTTTGATGATAGACGTTTCCAAAGCAAGAAACAATTTCTCGATGATATTGCAATGAGTTTAGGTGGGTACATTGTTGAGCAAGAGATTTTTGGAGACCTTACAACCGGTCCATCAAACGACCTTCAGGTTTCAACCGCGCTTGCGCGTGAGATGGTGACAAAATATGGAATGTCTGACAAGCTTGGACCGATAGCGCTTGAAGGTTCAGGAGGACGGGCGCTCTTTGGAAGAGGGGTAGGGGATCACGACCATTCAGAAAAGGTAAATTCAGAAATTGATGCGGAGGTATCTCGCATCATGCAAGAAGCGCTCGGAAAGGCAAAGAGTATTATTACCGAGCATCGTGGTGCTCTCGATGCGATAGCGAAAAAGCTTATCGAAGAGGAAACTATTGAGCGAGAAGAATTTGAGCAACTACTTGTACTAAATGGTATTACTCCAAAGAAAAGGGAGGAAGAATAATTAGTAAAAAGTAAAAAATGGCGCGGTGCCGTAGGCACCGC
>JBBDJV010000010.1:124782-126581 GCA_040879725.1 Minisyncoccota bacterium
CCCCCCCCCCCCCCCCCCCCGCCATTTTTTGACAAGTGGTGTGTTTCAAGTATGCTCAGTAAGGAACCTCTACGACCCTGAACCTCAACAAAAGGTATTATATGGAGCCTCAAAAAACGAAGTATTTCTTGTACCCAGGAGTAAAACCTCCTGTTTTCAACAAGGATGAGCAAGGAGCGGTTATCAGTATCGACGCGTATCCACGTGCTGTTGTTGTCGACGGATGTGATGAACAGGACCCTCGTCTGAGGAAGACGGTGCATGATTTTTCAAAAATAAAATCAATACCGTTTTATCCTGGTGACAAAGTGGTCCTCGGCCTTGGATTGATAATTGAAACTCCTCAAGAGTGGATTGCAACATTTGTCTGCGGTCGCGTGGGAAGCTTGATCAAAGAGGGGATCGAGGTGGCATCTTCGGGTCCTATTTACAAAGGGAAAGGCATCCAAACACGGCAGGAGATATTTGCTGTTATTCGGAATACCGGCAAGAGTAAAATTGATCTTACTTCGGACTTGTGCTGTGTTCAGTTGTACTTTCAGCAGATTTTCAGTCCGTTTGTGGAGCCTCAAGAGTGGCCTAAGTAAAAAGCTACTCTTTCTATTAGGGAAAAGGAAAAGGCGCGCGAGCTTTGCTTGCGCGCCTTCTTTATTTTGATTTCAATACTGTTTTTCAGTGTATATGCCCAAAGAACACAAATGACCAACGAGATTGATTCGGTTTGCTCTGCATCACTCCATGTGGCACTGGTCGCAATCCAAACTTCTCTGCTTTTTTCCCGAGGAATACAAGCAGATTGTCGTCGTTTCGGTCATACGGTTTTTGCACGCCGTCCTCTCCTTCCAGTACCAATCCAGGGTGTGAATCCCTGATATGGAATGTGAGAAAACCTCTGTCCACATGAGGCTTAGCCGTGTAGCCGTTTGGGTTTGTAGCACCACCGTAGTGAAGTGCTCGTAATACGGTGTTTGATGAGTATCGAATGGGATGTTTGTTCCCAATTTTCCTGCTGAGTCTGTCCAGTAGGGCGAAGAACAGTAAATCCATTTCAGTGTAGAAGATGTTGCAGTATTCCAAGAACTTCTTGCACACTCGCAACTCTTGGTCACTCAAACTTTTGTAAATCTGCTCCAATACTGGGGGAGACAGTACTTTTTGTCGATAATGGAAGAAACATTTGTCTGGATCGAAGGCTCCTCCTTCCGGACGTTTGCCTCCATTTCGAACAAGGTAGCCATTGTCTGGGTCAATGGTCTCGGAATCAACCGAGAACCTTTTCTTGGTTTCCTCCGGCAGTAACCGAAAGTTTTCCCATGCTGTAGCCAACCCTTCTACATTCAATCGATCTTTTGGTTGAGGTAGATAGGTGACACCGTTTTCGAGAAGTTCCCGTATTGGTTTTTCAATGTTAGTCATCCGAATTCCTGTGTGAATTGTTGAATTTTCTACAAAGACTTTACACCTTTACAATTTTATTGTCAATTTGAACACCACTACCCCTCTTTCGGAGGGGTAGTGGTGTTATTTTTACAAAATAGTATTTTGCGATTGCAGTGCCGGAATACTGACCTTTGCTCGAACCTATTTCGAGAAAGGACAATCTTGAAACAACCTGCAACGCGCGGAGCGCGTGGTGATTCAATACTTCCACGTACGCATTTGGGTTCGTGGTGATGCTGAAACGCACCTCGGGGCGTGCTCGTCACCTCGCACGCAGCAAACCCAAAAAATCCCTTACCTTTCAAAAAGCGGAAGGGGGTGCAGGGGGAAGCCGCCAAAAAATTGAAAGGGATTTTTGG
>JBBDJV010000010.1:126591-129236 GCA_040879725.1 Minisyncoccota bacterium
TTGCTTCGCCACTACGACCTACAAAAAAGCTCATTCAAACCTCCATCTCCTTGAGAGCTTTTCATTCGCTTTTTTACGGTCTTGTGGCGCCCGAGGCGCTACGCGTATACAGAGTGAGTGATAGCTCTAAGGTTCGCTCACAACACTCCAGCACCTACGCACAGCTCGCTCACGGGCTAACGCCCGTTCGCGCGAGCTGCTGCGGCGCTTTCGTGTGTTCGCTTCGTGGCTTCGTTTGAGTTCGTGGTATTCAAAGTGGGTGGTTTGTGCTGACGCGCAAACATTTCTGTATGTGCTTATCCCGCCCTCCCAGTACGCGCACAACAAGCCCTGCCGTTTTTAATAGACATTATAAAAAGGCAGGGCTTGGCTCCCAACAAACTAAACTTGACACTCAACACAGCTCTTTTTGTGGTTTCTGTAAATAGCTTTTGCAGTCTCGTAAGCTTCACTCTTTTCTTTATAGCTTTGAGGATTCCATCCTGAGCCAACCTCTTGATCCAATGGTTTTGTTGCATTGGGCATTTCTTCTCGACGTGCCATATCTGCTTCGTTCATTTTTTTCCTTAATTCTACTGCTACTTTACAAGACATACTTAGTTTTATTCCTTAGTGTAGAAAACTTGAATCATATCGTCATAATTCGGAGCACGATATTGAGAATCAGAATTTTTTACAAAAACACGGAGATGGATTGTTTCTGTATTGAACACATCTTCATCAATCGTAACAGTAACAGAGTTGCCGTTTTGCCACTCGTTAGGGAAACCAGTTCCGACAAACTGATAAGATACCGGACTTGAGATTTGATTTGCAACGTCAACACTAAAAGTTACAGTGTCTCCAACTTCAAGCTCAGGCCATGGTTGTAGCCAGGTTGGCTCTTGCTCATTGTGTTCTGACTGAAAATTTACATTACCCTTACTATCAGACAACTTTATGACCGTTGCATATTTTTCTGCTAAGTCTTTTGGCGTAGGAGAAGTAGATTCGTCACTCTGTGTTACGTTATTGTTAGTATTTCGCTCTTGTTCTTCCTGAGCTTGTTTTGATTCAGCTTCTAGTTCCGCCATTTTCTTATCGTTCTCCCAATCGTCCCACTCGTCGTGAATTTCTTCGATAACTTCATCGAAGTCAGCCTTATTCTCATATTTTTTCTTATCTGCCTCGTCACAAAGTATAACGATATTTTTGATATATGAATTTGAATCGTCTTCTTCAAAAGCATCGTCACAAATGTTTTCAGTACTTTGGTCTAACGGATATTGCTTCGGAAGATTTACTTGAGGTGGTTCGACTGCAACAGTAGGACTTGTGTCCACAGATATATCATCAACAGGTGAATTTGTAGATTGTGGTTCAACCGAAGTTTGTGTGATTGTTTCAATTATTTTCTCGATATTTTCATCTTCTGAAACTTCCACACTCCCAGTCTCTGTTGACGAAGCCGACGTTGTAGACGTCGCAGATTCATTAGTTGCTACATTTTCTGTTTGCTCTTGTTCAGTTTCAGTAGTATTGGTTTTTGAAATTTCTTTTGCAGCGTAATATCCACCACCGCCAACAACAGCTGTGCCGATGAGTATCATTATTAGAATGGGAATTTGAATGAAACCTTTTTGCATATTCATATTATTTATACAGAATTTATATATCTCTTTAATTCTTCAATTTGAAAAACAATTTTTTCGTCAACTTTGCAGGTTTCACTATCAATAACAATATTTTGAGCAGTATTATTATTCAGTACGTCGGCTACCATTTTCTGAATATCAAACTGTTTTTCAATTACAGTGTAATAATCATCCATGGTGCCAGAAAGAGGCAATGCGATTTTTAGTTGAGAAATAGCAGTTCCAGAAATTTCTAAAACAATCAAATCATCAATTTTGAACCAATAAGAATCTGTACCATTTTGATGTATTCTTTCGATTTTCATATTTGGAATAATTAACCAGCAAGGTTTGCGATAATCCCAATAAACAATGCGATACCAAACGGAATCAACAAAACCATTAGTGTTATCTTGAAACCTTTACTTAATCCTCTGCTGCTTGATTCAATGCCACTTTCTCTTTCCGTACTTTTAATTTTTTGGTTTAGTATGAATGCTGGTATAAAAAGAAAAATCCATGATATCAGGTAGAAACCAAGCACAGAAGAAGCCATATCAAAACTAAGAAAAAGAGAAAGCAATGGGTATAGAATTAAAACACCAACGAAAGGTATGGATAGAGAACTAAAAATAATATTATCCAAGAAAGCAATCATTCCTAGTATTAAAAATACTTTATACCAAAGCTTATATTTTTTGATTTTTTCGGGGGTATCTGTCATAAATTATTTGATAAAGTAGTTAATATCCTTATCGTATAATTTTGCAAACTTTTTGAGCTCCACCACATCGACACGCTGTTGTCCCGATTCAATATTGGAAACATAAGATTGTGGGCGTTTAAGTTTCTTAGCAACTTGTACCTGCGTCAAACCAGATTCAATTCTAGCGGTACGCAAACGCATCGTGAACTCCTTGTATTCTTTGCTGTGAAGCGACCTTTTCATATTAACAGTATGTATCTGGGAAAGCAATATTCATATTTCCGATAACGTGGTAAACTGAACCTGTATGCCTGTGACTCGCAATA
>JBBDJV010000011.1:0-4596 GCA_040879725.1 Minisyncoccota bacterium
CGTCCAAAGTAGCTCTGATTAGGAGTTCTTTACTTTGGACGGATTTTCGACCATACCTTAAAGGTTGCTCTAAGGGTTAGGTCTGCAATATTCAGTTGTGTACGTACATAATACCAAAATTGGTATCGTTTGGCACTTTAGCTTACATTTGGAAGGTTGCGAAGTAGCTGTTACCAACACATTCACGTATACTTTATGACCATGTATTCTCAAGAAGAATATAAATACCTAAAGGCAAAATATGGACCGTATGCAAGTTGGGCCATTTGGGATAAAGATAATGAGAAAAATACTTCGATTATAGATCGGTGTTTTGATCAACTTTCACCAAAACATGTCTTTATTGGTTTGAACATTTCGGCTCCGCTACGAGATTACTCTTGGGCAAACTTTCGTGGCGGTAGACATGATCGTAAACTCAAATACGCATGTAATGACACAGACCTGCGAGGTTCATACCTTACTGACCTATTTAAAGGAGTACCTGAAGCAAAGTCATTTAAAGTAAAGGGGATGCTTAATGACAATATTATCAAAGAAAACGTATCCTTCTTTCAGGATGAAATGAATGACATTGGATTAACAAAAGAATCCATTCTTGTTCTTCTTGGGGATTTAGCCACACAATACTTTGACGAATACTTTCAAAAATTATTTGATAACCCAATCATTAGTTATCGACACTATTCCTCCTATGGAACTGACCGTGACTGGGTTGAGGGATTATGGAAAGAGCTTGATATTAATGGAGATGTCGAATCAATAATTGGAAAATATCGTCGGTAGAGGACGATCTATACAGCAAAACTAGTCTTAGTAATAGTAGTTCTAGGTATTGTCTTAGAAAAATCGATATCAACAAAATTTACCATATCAAAGGATATTCCATCCAATTCAGTTAGGAGTGAGTGCTTTCTGGTGAAGACAATATTTTTGATCATTGAGTAGATTAAAATACACATTGTGTAGTCCCTTTCAAAATCAAAAGGTTTCTGGACTCGTGCAATCTGTCCTGTTCGTACCATTTTGCCTTCTCCATCATTCTTTTTTCTTGCTTCAAGAAAAGTTATGCAATCGTCACTCGATCCCAAATGATGGACATTATTGCGACCCAGGCCAATCATCATTTTGAATGGAGCATTATAGAATCGTAATGAGTGTTTATAAGCATTGTACTCACCTCTGTCAGTAAAATCATTAGCGAACATCAAAAGCAATCTTTTAATGTTCGCTAAATTTTTTTGCCACCCCTTATTATCCAAAGTTGTTGGATAAACAAAATAAAGTAACCATCGTAAAAAAGGTAGCTCAATCCCTTTTCCGTCAATTTCAGTTTGCACTTTGTCAGTAAAAACACTTGATACATCAGACAGCTCCTCGATTTTATTGTAGGTTTCGGAATAGAAATGTGTATTTCTGTCATTAGAAAATGTAAGCGCTGCCCATAAATCTCTGTTGTCATTATTTTTGAGGGCAAAAATTATCTCGAAGAGTGTCTCGATCATCTGAAAATAAAGAAAATGAAGCTCAGTACGGATCATGCGCTTATACTTTTCCACCTCCACTTCTTCAATACCTTTCGTCAAGGTGTTTTCAATATCATCGAAAGAATCATGCGTGTTCTTAAGTAACGTGACTTTATATAACCAATAGTCCGGGTCGTACATCTGGTAAAATTCTTTTTGTAATTTATCTAAATCGTTTACTGTAAAAGTTTTCATAGAATAATGTACTGATAATGAATAGTGTTCTGTGGAAAGTTTTAGATGGCACGAGTAAAATCACACTTTGGGTAGTTACTACATCCTATAAACTTTCCAAATTTACCTTTCCGTTCAACAAGTTGCCCTCCACATTTTGGGCATAGTAATAATTTACCTTCTGGTACTTCTACATTTGCCATTTTCATATACTCCATCAGTTTGAATTTATCGACCAACTCAATGGGTTTATCAGCGGCAAACTTCTCAGCGTCGAGAGTGAACACATTTGTAGTTATAAAATACCCCTTACCACCATCGACACGATCTGCTATTGCTCCGTAAAAATCACGGACGGCACCGACGGGTACTTTCGAAGTAATAAATTTCTTACATTGGATATAGTGAACAACACCATCTTTTTCGGCTTCCACATCAACACCACCATCGCCCCTACCTCCGACAGTTCTTGTCTTGTATCCGAGCGAACGGAAAAGCTCCTCGATATAATTCTCAAATTGCGTTGGAGTCAGAGTTTGAAGTTCTTGAATTTTCTTCTTTCCGAGAGACCATTTGATTCTACTTTTACGATCCATGAGATCAATCAATATTCGACCAATGAGCGCAAGAATCAAAATACCTCCAGCCATCAAATACAATTCTTTAAATTGCCAAAGACCTTTAAGCATCTGTATTAAAATGTCGCTAAAATTTATTTCCATAAAGTTACTTTGAGTCTATTAATTCTTTTAATTTTCGATACAGCTCGACCATCGCCAAAGTATCCAGTTCACAATACTTCAAAAGATGTTTGCGTAATTCCTCTGCCTGTTCACCAGTAATTTTCCCAGTGGCTATTTTCTCCCATTCACTCATAGCCATTGTCCCGTCTTGAACCTCTAGGTTTTTGTATGATAAATCTGGAAGCATTACAGGCAACACTTTCTTGATAGAAGCACTGCCGTAAAAATTAGGGTGCAGATAGTCTTTTTTGAACACCAGCATCAAATCGTAAACCCTGTTGTTTATATGTTGCAGGAAGTCTGCGTATTCGGGGTGTATTTCAGCTAACTCAACATTCCTGCCTTTCTCAAACCCCTCATTCCACACAATGACACTTCCAACTGGACCAATGTATGTCTGCATATGTTCTAGCAATCCTGAAGTCGCTGTTTCAAAATCATTTGCAAGGTATTCGTGATGAGTAAGTGTTCCGTCTTCTTCTAAGATATGAAGTGAATATTGAAATACAATTTGTTGATTTGTTGTATACCCATCAAGTACAGGGTACGGCTTACCAAAAGTCTCGTAGTCTAGGAAATATAACGGAAAGGATAAATTAGAGAGCGTTTCATCAATTGCATCTTTATCAATTATGGGAGTTTGAGTTTTTTGTAGAGTGACTTTATCACGTTGAATATCAGTCAGGTCAAAGTCACCAGGTATTTCAGTTACATCAAAAATATCAGCTTCAATGAGCGAAAGAAGCTTCTTACCACCAACAATATGGTGTACTGAATACTCTGGAATATTCGGATTAAATACACTAAATGCATCACAGCGTTGTCCATGACTTCGATATAAGCAATCACAACCTTCTAGAGAAATGTCCTCTGTTGCAAGGCAGGTTAATGCTTCTTCAATCTCTTTAACTACAACATCCTTACACTCTTGCACTTGCTTTGTGACATCCTCTATTACAAATAACTTTTCTGGATCTATCTCACCATCGCGTCGATACTCTTTATTGATATGAATGATATAGCTGGCATTAATAGATACACCGGCTTTCTCCGCAACAATAGTTTGAAAAGTTACGTCTTTAATGTGGTTATGTTGCAGATCAGTTTTTATAGATGAACTTGCCTTTACCTCATACAAGTTCCATCCTTGGATTTCAGGATCAAAAGCTAGTACGTCGATTTTTGCAAACAAACCCTCTTCTGTCTCGAACGTCGCCTGAAACATTGTTTGGTTTTTACCCAGCAATTCTTGTGTAGTGTGTAGAAGCTCGCTTGAATTACCAGATACCTCAACCCCATCTGGAAATAACTGTTGAGCGAAATCTTCTACCTCGTACCCATCGTTTATAAGTTTCTGAAGAAATAAAGACATCTCTCCCTCAACTGCTAGTTCAGGTTTGTTTTTCTTTACCCACAACCACTTGGGGCAAATTAAGTATTCTTTGAAGTCTGTTTTAGTAAGGATAATACTCATTACAAAGTTTTTATTAAATCAAAAGTATCTCTAATGTCCTTTTTATAATCCTCTATACCAAGCTGAGATACTGGATATTGACCATTGCCTGAATTATCGTGATGATTCAGGTTTGTGAGCACTGAATTTATTTCAGTTCTTTTACTTATCGTTGCATAAGATCCCCCTGATTCTTCCAGCTTGGTTAGCATGTCCCCTACAGCATTAATCTCTTTTGTTAGTTCAATGGGATACTTGACCTTAAGAACATGTTCGATAACTTTTCTTATACAACTATGGGCATTTTTCACTACAGCTATATCTTGCACAGAACGTGCATTTTTCATATCGGTAATCCAACAATTGTAGTCACTCATAAACTCAGCATCTTCATGAGGATTGCAGACAGTAAAATCACTTCCACTTACTGTATCGAGAGAGATTCTCAAAAAAGTTGCGGTTATGTCACCAGTGCTTTCAGCATGCATAAGTTGATAAAAACCCTTTTCGTGTGTAAGAAGAATTAGTTGCTTATCAGTTGCAGATAAAATTCTTTTAATCTCAGTTAAAATAATTCTCTTTCGATCAGAGTCAAAACTTGAAACTGGATCATCCATGACCACCACTTTTATTGTTGTGTCGTTTTTTACCGTAGCTAAAAAGAAAGCTAGAGCTAGTACCCACTTATCACTATCACTTA
>JBBDJV010000012.1:0-24885 GCA_040879725.1 Minisyncoccota bacterium
TCGGTTATTTTTTTAGTCAAAATCACCGAATTAAGCTCAGCTTCAGCAAGCTCGGCATCCTTTTTCATTTCTTCCGTAATCAGAGAAGAAAACTCTCCCCGCTCAGCGTAATCACTAATTACACTGATTTTCTGACCAGCTGTTGCAAGCGGAATAACTTCATCCTTCCACGTAACCGTACGCTTATTTGAAAACTTTTCTCGTGTTTGAACAAACAAGTCTTTACCTGGAATTGCGAGCATCTGAATTGCGTGCTCTGCTTCATCCCCAAGAACATGTGAAGCTACCTTTTTTTGAGATGAAATTAAGTATGCGTATTTTTTATACTCATCCCTTGTCACCAGCTCATCGGGAATACCCGCAATTATTTTTACGGTCCATGAAAGGCTACTTGAAAGCCTCGCATAGTGCTCACTGAAATGCGTTACCTCTCTAAGCACTTTCTCATTACCACTTTCAAGACTTTCGCGTAAACTAAAATATCGCAGTGGCTTTGCGCAATCCAAAATACCGCATATTTTTTCATACTCACTTAGAAAATCTCTGTAATCTTTATCTGAGTAATCTTGTTTTTTCTTAAATTGAGTATTGAATTCTTCCACCACTACCCTGTCATGCTCCGCATCCTTCTTGATATCCGGATCAGTGTCACTTTCATACCATAATTTCATGTCCCATTCAGTTTTCATATATATTTCTTTATTACCTTAAAATCTTCAAATAATACCGCTCTTTGCGAACCGTTATATAAGGCCGCCGCGGGATGATAAAGCGGAATAATCACAATATCTTTTTTATTTATTACCGTATTATACACTTTACCATGCGCTTTGCTGATTGGCTCTGGAATTTCCTTACTGTACCTCTGCATCACGTAATTCATTGCATGTCTGCCAAGTGTGGCAATAACTAATGGCTCGAGTATCTCAATTTGCCTATCTAAAAAAGGAGCATACAGCTCAATTTCCTCCGGAGTTGGGTCTCTGTTTTCAGGAGGCCTATCCTTTACAATATTTGTAATATACACCTCGCTTCGAGGGAGACCTATAGAGAGAAGCATTTCATCAAGCAGTTTTCCAGATGCTCCACAGAACGGACGCCCGGATAGTGCTTCGCTTTTTCCTGGAGCTTCACCGATAAACATAATTTTAGCATCATGGTTCCCTTCACCAATAACTGGATGGTAATTATTTTCTTTCCGATACAGGTACAGTGGTGAACTTTTTAATGAAAGTATCTTATCTCGGACATCTTTCATTGCATCGGTTTTTGACTTCATAGAGCTCCTTCTTTTTTTAGCTTTTTCAATTTTGCCGATGCGCCACGGTTGTAACCGCCCGGAGTTTTGTCGCTCCGAATCACCCGATGGCACGGAATATTCGGATTATAATTTTTGTTCAGAATATTTCCAACAGCGCGGAACGCTTTAGGAGACCCTGCTCTTTTTGCAACATCTTGGTACGTTAAAACAGAACCTTCGGGTATAGACGAAACAACTGCATATACTTTCTCTGAAAAACTTTTTTTATCTTTTACTTTTTTCATGTTTAAGAATGACATCTCGTACCGACTTTCTGTAAGCAAAGTAGTCACAATCCTCTCCCGGATCAGGAACAACATCGGAATCCAAAGTTTTCTTTATACGAAGAAGAGTATCATCTATCCACGATGCGTCCCCAGTATACGGAACAAGTGTTACGGAAAACTCAAGCTTGCCGTCAAATGCTTTTCTATCTTTTCGCCCGTTCGCGTACACGAAATAACCCGTATCAGAAACAGAAAAACCGTTTTGCTTAAGTAACCATTGGTATATTTCCATTTGGCGTTTATACCCACGGTGCCATGTTTCGTTTAGTTCTAAAATATCTTCATCTTTACTTGTCGATTTATAGTCAACGACAATCAACTCTTTTTTTGGATTTACCCACACATCATCGACGGCGCCACTTACAGTAAAGCCGGTTGCTTTGTGGTTACATTGTATTCCCTTAAAGTTCTCTCGCCATACATCAATATCCTTGTGTTGAAATGGAATAGCATCCACGCCATACGTCTGCATAAGCGGATGCGCGGTTTTCGCAACTCGGTGTATATCAAACTCCTTCTTGAACAACGCGTCAACGGCGCTATTTAACGCAAACGGAAAACCGGGCGGACGTGCCACTCCCAGCTTATTATCTATGTAGAAACAGCGAGGACAATCAAGAAAAAGGTCTATCTTTGAACGAGAGAGTCGAAACCTCTCTCCTCCGTAATTCCAATTTGGGTTACGGTTTGGTTTATAGTATTCTGACATTTCTTTAGTATAGCAAAATTAAAAAACACCCACATCTCTGTGGGTGTTTTTTAGTATTACATTTCTGTACTCATTGCTGATTCTGTTGTTGTACTCGTTTCTATTTCTGTCGTCTCTTCCATCATAACGTCACTTTCTTGGTCTGATTCATCGACTACCGCTACGTTTGTTGTAGTAAATGAAGACATTATTACATCTCCTTCAGTATCTACCAAAAGCAAATCTTTCTTGTGATCAAACGTACCATCACCATCATCAGTAAAGATTGTTATGTAATTCTTACTATTAGGCTCAGTACCACGAAGAAGTTTTACCGTTATATTGTCGTGTGTTCCCGCTTGTACCTTTTGTACTCCGAGGATATTTCCTGGAAGGCCATTTCTATCTTCCTGCACTGCAACCCAGCTAACTTCTCTGACAACCACATTGTCGACAGTAGTAGTTTCTCCCGCAGGTTGATTTGAAACCTTTATTGCTATTTGTGACGAAGGAACCTTAGATACTGGCTTTTCAGTATTAACCGATGTTCCTGTATTTGATCCAGAAGTAGTAGTGTTATTGGCAACTTCATTAGTAGAAGTAGCGTTTGTATTTTCAGTGATAATATCAGCAGATGATCCTCCAAACGTAATCCAGCCAAATCCAAACCCGACAAGAAGACTCACCACGGTAACTACCACAATTTTATTATTCTGTTGTGTCTCGTTCATGAACGTAATAATTAATTTCTAACAATTACTGGTATAGTACGCTCCTTTAACAGGAATTGCAAACAACCTATACAATAAGCCATATTATTAACTTTTTGGCAATGGAAGCGTACACACTTTGTTTGCCTCCTCAATAACAGAGGTTGCCTGATCTCCCGAAATCCCAATCTCATTTAATGCAGTGGCATTGTTTTGTACATCAGTACACAAAACCACGCTTTTTTCGAGAAGTGCTTCTTTGTTTTTTTGTGAAAGTGTCGTAAGGCACGTTATTGGGTGCAAACCAGTTCTTTCAATCCAGTCTTGTAAGTTATTCTCCGCCGGATAACTCCAGCTCATAAGCGCTATTCCCACACATTCCGCATAGGCTATTGCTTCATGTGTAAACTTGGTATTCGTGATAATCATACCCTTTGTCATGTTTCTATTGTCAAACAACTCACTTGAAAGGTCATCGAAGCGCGCCTTCATATAGAGCGATGTTCTGACATCAGACTTAAAGCCGTGTCGGTTGTGGAACTTTGCCTCAACCAGGATAAGCTCGTCCCCCTTATGCGCTACAACATCAATCTCATGAGAAACGCATTTTCCTTTTAGTGTTTGCCCTGTTGTTGCCGTATATCCATCCTTTTTGAAAAGCTCAGCTAGGTAACTTTCAAATGGAAACCCTGAGGGACCGAAAGAAAGAAGTGCGCGACGGAGAGAATACCGTGCCGCCATGTCTTTATTCTTTTCCTTTAGTATCTTAAATGCTCGAGAGTAAATCGCGTGCGTCGTCATGCCCGACACTAGTGTTTGTTCAATTTCAGAAACTATCTCATCGATAATATCCTGTGTTGCACCGGCACGAGAAAGTGAATGTTTGAGCTTATTTGGATCAAAAACCTCTTCCTCTCCTGTTGCTTTCTTAATAAAAATTTCTGTCATCTGTAAAGTATAACAAAAAGAACCTTTTTTCTGAAAACGGCAACACCCTACTAGTCTTCTATCGTTTGCTCAATCACACCTCCCCCGAGCATGACCTTGTCACGGTATACCACGAGCGACTGACCTTCTGGCACCGAGGAAATGGGTGTATCAAAAATAACTCTTACATCACTTTCCGAAATAAATACTTTAGCTGATGAAAGATTTTGGCGATAGCGGAAGCGCACCAAAACACTTTCTCCTTCCTTTGGGATATCAGAAATCCAATTTACCTGACTGAGTACCACAGAGGATACCTCTCCCGGCAATTCACCTTCTGTATTTTTCTGCGCGACAACTATTGTGTTCGTAGAAATATTCTTATCTACCACAAAATATGGAGCGTCTGTGGGGGTTTTTTTGGTAATGGTAAAACCATGACGTTGCCCGAGCGTATAAAATAATGCTCCGCTATGTTTTCCTATTTCTTCCCCTTCTACATTGAGTACCACTCCATCTTTTTCAGTTACAAAGTGCGACAGAAATTCTTTCAAGTCTATCTTGCCCACAAAGCAAAGTCCTTGGCTGTCTTTTTTTTGTGCGGTTACTAAACCTGCACGCTCGGCAATTTTGCGAACATCGGACTTAGGCAAGTGCCCCACAGGAAAAAGAATATGCTGTAATTTTTCCTGCGTTACTGTCCAGAGAAAATACGACTGATCCTTATTTGGGTCATTGCCCATTTCGATCCTAAATGCTCCACTTTCACCTTGTGTACTTTGCGCATAGTGCCCTGTTGCAACATAGTCCGAACCTTCCGCAAGTGCCCAATCCAGAAAAGCACCAAACTTAACCTCTTTATTACAGAACACATCGGGGTTTGGTGTTCTGCCACGTTCATACTCACTCACCATGTAGTCAACAACTTCTTTTTTATACACTGATTCCAAATCGAGCGTTTTAAACGGTATTTCAAGTTTTGCCGCGACACGCATAGCATCAAGACGATCCTCTGTCGCAGAACACTGAATCCAATCAGGTTGCCATACTTTGATAAATACACCTGTCACGTCATATCCTGCTTCTTTGAGAAGGTGCGCAGAAACAGACGAGTCCACCCCACCCGACATTCCAACGTATACTTTTTTACCTTCCGCTTCCATGCTAGCTATACTATCAAAGTATAGAAAGAAAAAAAGCCGTCGAATGATCGACGGCTTTGAATATGACTGACCCTCAGATACGAGCGGTATCTGTTGGAAGGATAGATCGAAAACCGTATTCACTCAGAGGAAACTGTAAAGAAAGTTCGTCGAGCAGCCCTTTTGGAAAAGTATACTCCAGCACTTTGAAGTTTACTTCAACCTCCTTGAAACCAAGAAGTGGCGTAAGTTCCTCTACCAGATTTTTCCTTTCGAGTTGCCGATAACCAGATATGCAGTATGCTATTAAGCTCTGCTGTAAAAAGTTTTGAGTTTCATCTTCACTCTTAGTGAGTTGCTCCAATTCCTTTTGCCACTCTTCATCCGTCCATTCAACAATTACTACGCTCATGCTGTGCCTTTCGTTATTTGATTGTCATTTACCAGTACTTATTTAAGTATAACATGTTTTTGTAAAAAGTCAATACCTGCGAACAATGAGCATACACACACGGCGGTTTCCTCATGAATAGGCTAAATAACTCTCAATTTTTATATATTCTGAACGAGGTTAAACCTCGTTCGGAATTAGCTATATTTTGCAACGTATTACTGAACGAGGTTAAACCTCGTTCTGGAAGTAGTTTTAATTATAAGTAAAATAGCCCTTAATCTCCAAATACTGCCATACTATTTCAATGCGCCACCCGGGTGGCGCATTGAAATTGTATACCTATACAAGGGGACCCCTTGTACAAAGAGTTAAACCCAAACTTTTACCTAAGCTTAGCTTAGGTAAAAAGAAAATGTGGTGTAATTTACGAGAATATATGGCGACTTCATCAACACATTAGTTTACATATAGCCACTTTTTCTCGACATGCTCATCAAACGTAACAGAAAAATAAGTATTACCTACCCTATCTGCCAAGTAATACAAATAATCAGACTCAGGAGGAGTAACGGCAGCTTCTATTGAATCAAGGCTTGGATTTGAAATAGGTCCAATAGGCAAGCCGTTGTACCGATAGGTGTTATACGGAGAATCTACCTCTAAATCCTTTAGTGATAACTCGTAGGTATTTCGCCCAATTATATACGGAAACACCGCATCAACCTGCAGCGGCATACCGATATCAATCCTATTCCAGAGAACACTGGATATCATTCTCCTATCATCTGACTTCCATGCTTCTTTTTCAATTATTGAAGCCATGATAATAATATCGTGAAGAGGTCTATCGAACGCATCTATTAACTCTTGAATGGAAGCAATGCGCCCATAGAAGTTTTCCTCCATTGCGGAAATAACTTCACTCTCCTCTACGTTTGGAAGAAAGTAATACGTATCAGGAAACAGATACCCTTCCTTTCCTTCCGCTAACTCAAGAAAATGAATCGGATCAAACTCAGTAAACTCATCTCCAGAAAAAAGCTTTGCAATCTCAAACGTGGTTGAACCCTCTTGTACAAAAACACGAACCGGGTCAAGCCCATAGTCACCTTGTGTAAAACGCTTTGCAACATCAATTACTGAGATAGGTTCCTCAAAAAAATAGTTTCCGGCAATCACCCCTCTTCCCTCATCAGCAAATGTGATAATAATTCTCAAAAGCAATTCGGAGCGCACTACTCCTCTTTCTTTGGCATACCGCACTGCATCAGTAACACTCCACCCTTCTTCTATTTTTACCAGAGTAGACTTGGGAAATTCTTTGGGTGAAGTAAGTAGAGCAAGAAGAAGAATAGCAAATACAGAACACCCTGCGAGAATAATCCTCAGGGACAAACCTGTATACCAACGCTTTGGTTCCCACTCTGGATCAATACATGACTCAGTGTGAAGTATGTCGTTACTACACGAATCAACCACTTCTTCTGTTTCTGTTTCAACAGATACGCTACGCTCTTTTTTAGACATGATTAAATAGGTAAATTGGTAGGTGGACCAGACTTCTTCGATGGAATACGGTTAACACCTGGTGTTTGGACAACGTCGCCAGGAAGATGAAATATAGTAGCCAACTCCTCGGTATTCAGGATATATCTTTTTGCATTAAAGTTTTTATAGGGCGCCTGGAAAAACGAACGGCGTTTATACGCATCGAACATTGCCCACTCTCCTTTACTTCGTCTCATTCTTCGAAAATCCTGCCAAGGGTAATCGAAATCAGTAAACCATCCCAACTTTAACTCATTCAAATCAGGAGAGCTGTACTGCCTAAAGCTTCCAATAAGACCAGTAATGCTTATTGGGTCAAACTCTGAGACAGGAATATACATACCCCTGATCATAACTTCAAAAGGATATTTATCTATAGAACGTTCAATCGCTTTTATGGTATCAGTCTGCCCCGGAGTAAGTCTTTCCATTTCAAATTCACCAAACTGGCTAGTACTTTTTTGCGTTGCCTTCTTTCTTATATTATCTATTTCCTCACGTGCCGCCTTTTTCCAATCAGGAATTTCTTTTTTCCAATGCGCATCTGTTCTTCCCTCTTTTCGATGAGCTTGAATCAATATCTGTATCCAGACCTGCTCACCTTTTTTAAGCGAACCAAGAAACTCAATAACAGAGCTCATTGGGTCAATCTTAAACTCCTCCTTAGGGTCTTTATCCAAACCGTAATCAACATACGTTTTAATCGGATAGGAATCCGGTTTGCCTAACCTAAAATATGTCGCCCAAATAGGTGGCGGACTATCATCGCCATTAATCAGGTTTGCCTCTTGTCTATCTCGAAATTCTTTCGGGTTACGATATACATTAAGTGTGTAATCTTCCGCTTCGACAATTTCCACATTTGGATACTGTGCGTATATTTGAGACTCTATAAGCTTTCTATACTTTTCATGTGTCCAGATATAAAAATGCACCTGCCCATCAACAGACACAAGCTCGAGTGAAAACCAAGGACGCACTTTACCCTCAAGCCATGTTTCGAGGTGCGAGGTGCTACCACCTTGATATAATGAAATAAATACAAGCTCCATTGCTCGTGGAGATTTTGAAATTTCTCGCGGAAGACGTATTTCAAGCAGTACCGTCTTTACTCCGGCAACGTAGCGTGCACGGACATATTTAATCCATAGTTCTACCAACAGAAAAGCAAAGAAGAATGGCAACACATACGGAGCAATTGCTAAAATTCCTGAAATTAGTGACTGCACTATTTCATTTTCAAGATATGGGAAAAATGCATTAAGCATATCCTATATAATAACGCACCATAAAGAAACCCGCCAGACGACTGGCGGGTTTCTTTATATCTACGTACCAAATATTTAGGAAGCACTGTATCGGCCTTGTGAGTCTTTTTTGAAATATTTTGCGTTCTGGAGATTTACGATTATCGTATTATCCTTTACATAGCGCTCCTTGAGAACCTTATCAATTATCTCTTCCCGAGTCAGTGGTCCGTGTTTTTTGATAAGGGATGATATAACATCTTTTACCACTCCACTTGTATGTCCCCACTCAGACAGAGCGTAAAGACCTCGTCCCACCAAAACAAAGCGTTTATCTTTTATAAGCTCATTGTGACAAGTAGCCACATGTGCTTTTTTGTTAAAGACTTCAGTTATAGCTTTTGCTACATCTGAGAAGTGCATAGGTTCACCATGACGACGGATAACAAGAAAAGCATAGTCACGCATTCGCTTTGCGGTTATATTCGGAGAGTGTGCAACACCCCATTCGCCAATAGGATTTCTTCCTATTTTTTTAGATATTCCAAGCCATCGTCGTGCAAGTTCTTCTTGACGGTACTCTGCTGAAACATCTTTCAAGTGTTCAAAAAATGACTCGATAATTTTTGATTCTGGTACAAGCTCTTCATCTGAAAGTGATGCATATAGATTTTTTAGTGCATCATGAACCTTATCAGCGTGTGCCTCATCGATAAACCATCGGTGCTTGAAGTGAGTATCTTCCTTTTTTCTCATAAAAGCGTGTCCGATAACCAACAGAAAGTGGATGTGGTTCATCGTCATTTCATCTGTGTTGAGTTCTTCAAGAAAATCATCTTCGGCTACAATTCCACCAAATGCATCTATTTGCTTTGCCAGTTCGTCAAACGCTGGTTGCTCTTTCGTGTACACAGGTGACTTTTTTATGGTCGCGATACCGTAGTTTTCTATCTGACGGACACGCTCTCGTGTAATTCCATATTTCTTTCCTATTGCCTCAAGCGTCATCTTCTGAACAGAATCTCCCAGACCGTATCTGCTCACCAACACTTCGCGAGCACGCTGAGGAAGCACGGCTAGAAGTCGCTTGGTAACTGCTTTTGGCTTAAATGTAATTCGAGGCATGGAATATAATAATTAAATATTGGCTAAAAATAGATGTTTTCTGTCCGTACAACACACTTTATCATAATCACAGAATTCGTCAAGTTGAGTGCTCTTTTACTACAAAATTGACTAATTTATCGGGAACAAAAACCTCTTTAACGATCACTTTTCCGTCAATCCACTTACCGACCCCTTCTACTTTTCTTGCTAAACCGATAATATTCTCCTTTGTCTCACCGCGCGTCACCTGCATTTCACCGCGCATTTTCCCATTAACCTGTATAACAATAGTTACGTTATCAGAAACTAAATACTTTTCTTCCGCTCGTGGCCAAGGTGCTACATGGATAGAACCCTCTCCTTCCATACCACTCCACAACTCTTCTGTAATATGAGGCGCAAAGGGCGCAAGCAACTGAAGAAAAAGAGAGAAATCTTTTTTAGAAACGTTTGTTTTTTCAAAAGTATTATTACACACCATTAACGCACTAATGGCAGTATTGAACTTAAACGCAGAAATATCTTCTGTAACCTTCTTGATTGCAACATGAAGTGCACTAAGTGCCTCAGGAGATGATTGAGAATCTTTTTCTGAAGAAACCTTTTTCCCCATTTTCCACACTCGCTCGATAAACCTGCGTGAACCCATAATACTGTCGGTATTCCAACTTATATTTTGGTCAAAAGGACCCATAAACATTTCATACACTCGGAGCGAATCCGCACCGTACGTAACAACAATCTCATCCGGATTAACAACATTTCCGTACCGCTTACTCATTTTTCTTCCATCCTCCCCCATGATAAGACCAACATGCTGAAGACGGGTAAAAGGCTCCAACGTACTCACCACGCCAATATCGTATAAAAACTTATGCCAAAAACGAGCATAGATAAGATGTCGTGTTGCATGTTCCGCGCCACCTACATACATATCAACTGTATTCCAGTACGCTTCCCTCTCTCTTGAAACAAGTGCTGAAGTATTTTGAGGATCCATGTACCGGAGGTAGTACCACGAAGAGCCTGCCCATTGAGGCATGGTATTTGTTTCTCTTTTTCCTTTCCCTCCACACGATGGACAAGTAGTAGTAACCCACTCATCAATATCAGCAAGAGGTGACTCACCCGTACCGGTAGGAGCATAAGACTCAACTTCCGGCAAAACTACCGGTAAGTCATTTTCCGGAACTGGTACAACACCACAACTTTCGCAATGTATTATCGGAATAGGCTCTCCCCAGTAACGCTGTCGAGAAAATACCCAGTCACGAAGTTTATAGGTTATTTTTTTTCTTCCAAAACTATCTGTTATTTTCCCCCGCGCTTCGTCTGACGACAAACCATCATAAATATTTGAATGTATAGAACGGCCTTTCCCTTCAAAACAGCGTTTTCCTACAATTATTTCTTCATATATTTTTTGTGAATCTTCATCAGAGATATCAGAGACTATTCTAGGAACAAGGTTCTGATCAAAATCATATGGCTCTACAACACAAATTACAGGTAAATCATATTTAAGCGCAAAATCAAAATCTCTCTTATCGTGTGCTGGTACTGCCATAATAGCTCCTGTTCCATAGTGATCGAGTACGTAATCTGCAATATAAACCGGAATTTCTTTTTTTGTAGCAGGATTTATTGCACGCACGCCCTGCAAAAGAACTCCCGTCTTCTCTTTTCCTTCAGCGGTACGCTCTATCTCATCTTTCTTTTTTGTTTCTTCTCTGTACTTTTCTACCTCTCCCCAATTTGTAATATTCTTTTTAAATCCATCGACAAGTTTATGTTCAGGAGCAAGCACAAGGTATGTAGCTCCAAAAAGTGTATCCGGGCGAGTAGTAAAAACAGTAACCGGGTCGCCAATTCCTGATATTTCAAAATCTATTTCCGCACCTTCACTTCTGCCAATCCAATTCCTCTGTGACACTTTAATCGACTCCGGCCAATCAAGTGTTTCTAAGTCATTCAAGAGACGGTCTGCATAATCGGTAATTTTAAGTACCCACTGTCGCATGGGTTTTTTTACAATTACCGAACCACAACGTTCACATTTGCCATCTTCCAAATCCTCATTTGCAAGACCAGTCTGACACGACGGGCACCAGTTAATAGGCTCGTTTGACTCATACGCCAAACCTTTCTTAAACAACTGCAAAAAAATCCACTGAGTCCATTTATAATAACCAGGGTCGGTTGTATTTATTTCCCTGCTCCAGTCATAGTCCGGCCCGATAATTGAAAGTTGTTCTTTGTATCGAGCAATATTTTTATCAACAGAAACCTTTGGATGGACTTTGTTTTTTATCGCATAGTTTTCAGCGGGTAAACCAAACGCATCCCATCCCATAGGGTGTAAAACAGCCTTTCCGTTCATTCTTTGAAACCGTGAGTAGATGTCAGTAGCAATGTAGCCTTTTGGATGACCCACATGCAGACCTTCACCAGACGGGTACGGAAACATATCAAGCACAAAACACTTTTCTTTTTCATCACTTTCGTGTGTTTTGTACAATTCTTGCTCCTTCCACTTTTCTTGCCAAGAACGTTCTATTTTTTTGTGATCATACTCACCACGAGTTTGCATAGGTACAAACTAGAATACAACATATTGTACAAATACGCAAAAACACCGTAGCGTATGACGGTTTTTTTGTTAAAAAGAAGTCTTTTACCTCTTAAATGAATCGAGAAGCTTTGGATCTATGGTTCGAGAAAAACAGTAGTAGCCAGCATCGTGAGTCCAGAAACTTTCTCCCTTTATACCATATTGTGGAAAGTGGCTCGGTAAACGGTTTGATGACTGTTCCTCAAGTGCAAACGTTGCGCAGATATCAAACGATACTGTTTCTGGATACACCTGATAGTTATACTCCTCATTTGTTACAGGATCTGTAGGGATTGAAAATCCTCCTATCGCATTTTCAAGTTCACTTAAGTGCTCGGGTAGTGCTTCGTTATTCTGGTAGTAAGAAATTACCTGTGATTGGATATTTTGTAAATCACGAACACGCTCTTGGTCCAACCTAAGGTCACGCTGTGTTGCTGGTCCTCCAAATAGTGCAAATGTTACTGAGATAAGAATAACAGTATCTATTATCACACCCCACGTAAACCATTTATATGCTCTTTCTGACAAAGACGCACTATAGTCACGTTTGTAGAAGTAAAAGATAGCTCCGGCAAAAATAAGAACAAAAGCTATTTTTAGAATTACAGGCAATGTTAGTGCTCCACCAACAAAAGATATAACCAACCTGATAAGTGAAATAGCGAAAGTAATTGCGGAAACAAACAGTGTTAACCCTATTCCCCACTTTCGTACCCATAGTGACTCTTTCTCAGAGTGCTCCGTTACGTCTTTACGTATAACTCGCAACAACCAAGCATACAATGGCCCGGCTACAATCAACGTACCGAGTGGAACTGACATATTAGATTGCCAAGAAGCATACTCAAGAACATCAGGGAAAAAGTAATTAATAATATCAAACGCAAGCGCAATAAAAGCTATTGCCCAAGTATAGAGCGCAGCAGTTGCTCCAACGTGGAGAAAAAAATCACGAGGTCCAACTGAACTTTTTGTATCATTATTCATATATATATAATACGCTCAATACTCCAATTCGCAACAAAAAAAGCGGGAATTATGCACACGTGCATAATTCCCGCTCGAAACCCTTTGTCTACCACCACGACGTGTACCCTGCGAACAGGCCTGTCTCATTTTTTCTGTCGCTAAACATAAACGACACCTCTTGTCCTGGAGTAAACTCCTTTTGTAGCCCAACAGCAAGCGAGCTTTTTCTTCTTTCACCTGTGGTGTGTCGATACCATGACCCAAACCGCCAATCATCAAAGATTGTTTTGTACAAAAACACCTCTGACGCCAGTGAACCGGCGTCACTCATTCTGAGTCGAGTGTGCACTTTGAACAATTCCCTTTCTTCACTTTGGGGAGCGAAGGTAAAGAATATGTAAGGATCAAACCGGAACGGACGAAGGCCATAATCAAATGTTTCCTCTTTTTTCCACCATCTCTCTGCATTTACGGAAGTAACGGCGTCAGGTGAAAGATATCGCTCTTCTGTCTTCCCGATCATCCGACCGAGTATCGTTTGAAAAGCATCATCAAACTGAAACTTAAGAGATACATCATAGAGAACCTCTTCGGCACTGAACTTCAACCCTTCCTCAAAAGACGAGATGAACTCGCCAGAGAGATCATCGACATATTCTCGTGGACTGAAGTGACTATCGAACTTCATTTCAAGAAGTCGCATCGGGCGAAAGCTACGCTCAAATGCAATATCAATCCGGTTCGTGAAGTGGTGATGGTACTCCTGCCAAAAAGTATCATCCTGCACTTCACTGATACCATACCGTATCGACGTAGCACCAAGTGAAAACTTTTCTCCCTGCCCTTCCGCGTCCGAGTTTAAAGAAAAAAAAGAAAGAACTGTGAAAACCGCACCTGCAAATATGTTTGCCACACGCATAATTCCTCCCAGTTTAGGTTAACTGACGGCGACTCTGTATTTAATCATCTCACATCTCCAAAATCTGCCAACTTTGACAAAATATTTTTTTGTTTTTTATTTTAATGTTTAGGCACTTCTGCCACATTTCCGTCTTGGTGCTAAAACAAAAGTTTTTCATAACAACAAATCTGATATATAGGCTACATCAGATTATATGAGATTGTATTAAATATATTGTACAAAAAACCGCCCCACCGAGAGACTGATTTGACGGTCTCTTGATGGGCGGTTACGACTACAAGGCTGCTTCGCGGCGCATTTCCATTTCGGGAATGATTGAGCCACTTTTCATCGTAAACTTTGGATTGGACATGCGCTTGCCCGTATCCACGAAACCAAGACCCTTGTAGAACTTGATTGCGTTGGTGTTGTATGTAGCAACCTCCACGACAGTATGCTTCGTAGAGTCAAGGTATTGCTGTACTGCGTTCCACATTCCCGTGCCTATACCCTGACCGTGGTGTTCGGGTAGAACATAGATGGCGTAGAGTTGGTTATGGTCAGGATGTTTTGCTACCCGACACACCCCGACCAAATTACCGTCTTTCTTAGCAACAAGAGTGGTCTGACCTTCGGGCGGATGAGCTATTTTCTCCCGCCATATACGAATCTTCTCTTCCGACAGACGGTCTTTAAACATATCTTCAATGTCGTCCACACTAATACCGTGTTCTGCGTTTGGATAAGTAGCGAGCCAACTGCAGTAGAAAACATTCTGCGCCCCGACTACGTCGTCAGGGGTAATAGGAGTGATAGTGAGCTTAAAATTCATTTTTTTCCTTTCGATTTTTCTATTCTCATAATGACATTATTATATCATATAGTCAAGTCCCTAAATCTTAAACTCTATGACACCGCCATCTTTAGACTTGGAATTATTCCTTCCTGACGAAAACCTAATTCAAGTTTTTCAATTTCTTCAATTGACATCCATCTCATCGCCAAACCTTCTTGGAGTTTTGGATCTTGATTAGAATCAATTTTACAGGTGTAAACCCCATCAGCCCCATCATTGTAATCCATAAGATACGTACATTGTGCTAGTAAGATGGAGGTCGTATTCTTCTTTAACCTCCCTTAAAAGAGTCGCCTCACGAGATTCATTTTTTTCGCTAGTGCCTCCGGGCAAGCACCACATCAATGGGAACTTTTTGCAATTCTCATCTCGTTGTTGCATCAAAACTTTTTTGTCGCGAATTAAGGCAAATATTACGCCCGTTTCTCTCATGTATTTTTAAACCTTAAACTCAATCACATCTCCATCTTTCACCACGTATTCTTTTCCTTCTGTTCGAATGAGTCCTTTTTCCCGAGCACGCGCATATGATCCTGCCTCAAGCAAATCTTTCCAAAAAACAATTTCAGCACGGATGAATTTATCCTTAAAGTCAGTATGAATTGCTGACCCAGCCACCGGAGCTGTTGAGCCCACGGATATTGTCCAAGCTCGCGTCTCGTCTTCACCGGTAGTGAAATACGTCATAAGGCTAAGCATGCGATACCCTTCAGTAATTAAATTATTTATTCCATCATCTGTCGCTCCAAGCTCTTTTCGGAACAAGTCTTTTTCCTCACCCTCAAGCTCTCGTATTTCACTTTCTATGTTTGCGTCAACAATGACATAGTGTGAGCTAGTTTCCTTGAAAAAAGCGAGAAGCTTCTCAAACTTTTCTTTATGCTCAGAGTTATCGCTTGTATCGATATTAATTCCTCCCGATTTCTTGTTTAATACATAAAGAAACGGCTTCATTGTAAGGAGATGTAGACTTTGTATAACCTCTTTTTCTTCATCAGTAAGCTGACTCATGTTTGCCAGTTTTCCTTGATTCAAAGTTTCTTCGATTTTCTTAATTGCCGATTCTTCCTTTATTGCATTTTTATCACCCCGTTTTACATCGCGTGTTATTGAGTTCAAACGTTTTGCAACCGTTTGTTGGTCAGCGAGAATTAGCTCGAGATTGATCACCTCAATATCCGAAAGTGGATTAACTTCGTTATGGACGTGTGTGATATCGTCATCTACAAACAAGCGGACCACTTGTGCTATGGCATCCGTTTCCCTGATATTCGAAAGAAACTTATTTCCCAACCCTTCCCCTTCGCTTGCTCCCTTTACCAAACCTGCAATATCAACAAATTCAATCGCCGCTGGTATCGTTTTCTTAGATGAACTAAACTCAGAAAGAGTCCACAGACGCGAGTCGGGTACGGCAACAACTCCCACCGAAGGGTCGATTGTACAAAACGGGAAATTAGCTGCATCTACTGACTTTTTTGTAAGCGCATTAAAAAGAGTTGATTTTCCAACATTTGGAAGCCCCACAATTCCGATTGATAGTCCCATATCGCACTAGCATACCACACTACCTCTGAAGTTCAATAATTGCCAAGATAAACCTCAACCAAGGAATCTATATGGATTCAGAGTAACTACACACCTCCCCAGCACACCCGGACCCTCTCACGTCTGGGTGTTTTTTATTTTTTTATCTGCTAGTATGAAAGTAGACAAGTATATGATTACAAAACAAACTAACCTCCGTAATTCAAAAACAGGTAAGCCTATTGTGCTCACCTACGACCCAGAACGAAAACACAGCTTCATTGGTGTTGGAAAACCAATGACTATTGACGAGCATGGTGAAGACGCTCGCAGGTCATCACAAGCACTTCTTCGTGCTCTCGAAAGCGAAGATCCATTTCACCCGATTTAACAGAGGGACTCAAAAACCCGAGGACGTGCGTCCTCGGGTTTTTCATTTTTGTTTTTGCTAATCTTTTATTTACCTTGCAACTCTCGCAACTCTGCCTCATACTTTTTCATAACCTTCATGGTTGCTGCCATTTGATCCTTCCCAGTCTTCATTTCAGCCTGCACCTCAAGAGCAATTTTCTGGAAAAGGTCAGGATTTTTTTCAACCATACCAATTATCCTATCCTGCTCCGCCTCCGGAACACCTTTCATTTTGCTCTTAAGCATTTTCTTCATTAAAAAATTTTTTAGTCCCATACCATTTTATTACATGATAAACAGTCCCGAGTATACCACAATTCTATACACTGAAAAACTACATAATAATACAAGTTTTATCCTTCTGTATCATAGCAAGCGCGCCCCACAGCCCTCCGACCGCTCCGAGTTCTGCCTTTTTAAATACCGGCATCTGAGGATAAATACCTAGTTGTTGCTTTGCATAGTGTTCAACACGATCGACTAGAATAACTGGGTCTCCGACAATCATCGAACCACCTAAAACCACAACATCGGGCGTCCAGTGAAAAATAGAATTTGAAATACCGACACCGAGCCATGAGGCAAGTATTTCCCACAGCTCATCACTTTGAGGGATTTCATATGGTTTACATTTAAATCGGTGCGTCGTGGCTGATCCGGAAACAAGATGTTCAAGCGTCCCTGGTGTTTGATATCCAAATTTTTCGCAAAGCGTATTATCAATATCAATAATTTGATGACCGGGCTCAAAACCCATTACGTGCGGAGCTATTTCTCCATTCACTATTTTTGCTCCACCCACTCCCGTTGAAACCGTAATATACATAACGGCAGAGTGTCCCTTTCCGGCACCGTGGACAGCCTCTCCGAGACCTACAACCCCTGCATCATTTTCAATACACACAGGCACATCAAAACGTTTTTTTAATTCGCTTAGAATAGGCTTTCCAACCCACCCAAGCTTATTAGGCGAATGGTACAATGATGCTCTATCAGTCATTAAAATGCCCGAGACATCTCCGGCAAGCCCTTCTATCTTTCTACCTTGAGCGCATTCCTTGGCGATAGATTCAAATAGCGAAATACCTTCTTCAAATGAATCCGGTGTGTTCACTATTTTAGGATCTTCAAATGTTTTCAAGTCGCTTGTATATGCGACACGCATCTTTGATCCACCAATATCAAAAAGTATATGCATTATTCAGTAATTTTTTTCTTAAATTCTTCTATAATCCGTACCTGATCTGGCTCTGCTCCATATATGTTTGCGAGATGTAGTGCAGTCCAGTCCGCAAGAATAAGCGATCGGAAAATTCTTTCAAACGGTGTAGAGCCTTCAAGAAAAAGACGAGTTACTGAAAGGCCTCGTGCTTGATACAACTCCTCTAAAATCTCCATGCGTTTTGCTACTCGAGGATGGTCCGCACTGTCACAGATAAGAATAAAATGTAACTTCGAAGATAGCCCTCGCGTGCTATCGAGCACATCCATTCCGGCAAGTTCATTGTGGTTTAGTTCCGGAAATACATTATAGAATGCCGGAACTTTACCCGTTTCGTTACATTTAATTTTCCAATTATAGGCGATTGAGTGGTTTTGTGCGGATGCATATATTACCGGAACCTTACCCCGGAGCGCTTCTGCTAACCTAGCACCCTCTTCTCGCCCAGCCTCTACATCAAGAATTTCCGACAAGGAGGAAATATCAGCAACCAGATCATCCCTGCCGATAATTTTAAGAAGTGAAAGTAATGAATATCCAAGCGCGGAACGTGGCTGTATCCCAGTGTCGGGCATCGCGATGTAAGGGATGTTTTTCTCTTTTGCAAATTCAAGCAACTTCCCTCCGACAGCGATAATCGCTAACGGAAAGCCTTGTTCATGTACCTTTTCTGCGAAGTCAATTACTTCTTCCGTATTTCCGGAGTACGAACTGGCGATAAATAGCGTCTCATTACCTTCACTTTCAGCAAATGCGGGAATACCGTAGTTTTGATATATCACTAAATCGATTTCAGGACGTGCGGTTCGGAGAATACCTCCAGCGAGATGTGACCCGCCCATTCCCGCTAATACAAACTTTTTATACTGCTTTAATGAATCAGTGTTTTTAATTTCAGGAACAAAAGAAAACTGACTGCTAAAATTTTTTATTGCATCTTCCATGGGATAATTATATCACGACGTTATACTTTCTGGTCTGTGAAAAGATGTAGGTGAGGTACCCTATGAAGCACTCGTGCAGGAACTTCAGAAATTAGTCCCCCACCCTCCATTACGTGACCGATAGCCTCCCGCTTATCTTCACCCACTGCATAGCAAATACCGTGAGTTACGTATTTAAAGAACGTTGCTGTCGTCGTAATACGCTCAGATGGCTCTAGATACTCCGTTTCGTATGCAATAACAAATTCGTTTGATTCAAACAGACTTGAAAATAGCTGCGAAGGCAGATGTGGGGCAATCCCTGCTGTATGTCCATCTGCACCGATACCAAACACAACCGCAATATTTCCTTTTTTATTTTCTTGCATCCACTCAGAAAGAAAAGTGTTGTACCGAGAAGCCATCTCTTCTTTTGTTTCCGAGTCAATGATAGAGGTGGTAAATATATTTACACCCGCATCTATTGCTTTTCCGTATAGTGCGGTTCTTGTAAATTGGAGGTAGTTATTTACTTGCTCATCATTGGAGTACCGCTCATCAAGCATTGCGATAGTAAGCTCTGGAGTCAGTACTTTCGAGTCTACATAATCAAGTACAGAAAAAGCAGACCCGCCCGAAATAAGCAGAAGTGTTTCTTTTCTACCACGAAGCATTTCCGTAAGTCTTTTTCCTGCTTTTTCCGCAACAATTTCTCTGTCATGTGTATGTAGCGTAATCATATACTTAGTATAGCAAACCTATACTTTTTTGGGTTTATGTGATACAATCATTTTTAGATATGTCAAATCGCTCTTTATCGACGGGCGCAGAGGAACCTCCCTCGTGCGCAATAACCACTGAAACAAAAACACGGCTCTACTGCATGATTGTTGAGCCGAGAATCGACCTTCATACTGGAAGGATTACCGCTGACTCTATACCCCAGATTTGGAGGGCAGGCAGGTTAAGAGAAGCTCACCTCAAAGGAGTGACACACATAGTGTCAGAACTACCTTATTTCCCTTTTGAAGCAGTAAGAAACCTGCTTCACATCCCACAAGCAAAAACAGCACGGATTGACAGACTTTTTGATTATCCGGAACCATTCGGTCCGAGTATAAAAGAAGTATGCAAGGGGTTTGAGTGCCCTCTTCTTTTTCCTCCACTCGACAAAGTGCAGCACATTGTCGGAGAACTAAGTACCGACACACTCTTTGCAGAAATACAACCGGGACTTGCCATCTTTGTCAGCAACACGGGCGGAATTGATTTTCTCATTCCACACCTAGAAGAACCATTCGAGTAACTCTCGGAAACACCACGGCGCGAAGTACTCTTCGCGCCGTTTTTATATTATTTTATTTTACTTCTTTTCTTCTTGCCCTTGTATGCTGTGACCGCCAAACTGATTTCTGAGAACTGACACCACCTTACCAGTATAACTTGGGTTATTTTTTGATTGCACTCTAAAATCAAACGCACTCTGTATGATAGGTGCATCCACTCCGTACTCCTTGCCCGCTTGCACAGTCCACTCTCCTTCACCAGTATGCGCTATTGTTCCTGAAATTTCTTTTAGTTCTGTACCGTATTCTTTAAAACCACTTTGAAGCCATCCAACAAGTCGTGACTCAATAACGCTTTCATTATTGTATACCCGAGCCACCTCTTCTAAATCTACACCGAATAGTGACGCTTTCATTATTGCAAAACCTTCCGCGATAGCCTGCATCATTCCATACTCAATACCATTGTGTACCATTTTCACAAAGTGCCCCGCTCCGTTTGTTCCCATGTACCCAAATGCGTCTGGTGCAGATATATCCTTGAATAAATCTAAAAGACCGTCAAAAACTTTTTTATCTCCCCCCACCATCACACATGCGCCATTACGCGCTCCAGAAGGTCCGCCCGAAACACCTGCGTCGAGAAAACTAATCCCTTGCTTTGAAAGCTCTTTTGCCCGCCCTACAGTTTCTGTATAAGGAGAATTGCCTCCATCAATAACAGTATCCCCCTTGCTCAGCAGTGGAATAAGTTCTGAAAGAACAGCATCAACCGCCGTGTGTGTAACCATTATCCAAACAATCCTCGGAGTAGTGTCATGCTGAACAAGAGATGCGAGCGAGTCACACACTTTAATACCATTTTTCTCCGCCTCAACCCTCGGAGCTTCACTCCTGTTATACGCAAGCACATCATGCCCTTTTTCGACAAGACGTGTTGCCATGTTTAAACCCATTTTACCTAATCCGATATATGCTATTTTCATATTACTTATGCTAGTTACTTTTTAATTCAGAACCGTCACTCCCCTGTTTATATACTTGAAGAGGAAGGTGCGACCATTTCTCCAAAATGGGAGTGATAAATTTCCATGAATACAACACCTCATCTGTACTTGCAAACAAAGTTTGATCTCCATGCACCGCGTCGAGAAGTACTTTCTCATACGCGTCTGCCTGCCCTTGCATTTGCTCTGCGTAATTAAATGTAAATGTTTTACGTTCAAGCTCTTTGCTAAGACCTGCTTTTTTTGCCCAAAACACCAGCTCGATAGACTCATTGGGTTGCACTCTGAAAGTAAGGGTATTTCTACAGTTACCCACCCCTTCAGGAATTTGAAAATGGGTAGCTGGACTGTTTTTAAAATGAATATCTATTTCCGCAAATGAACGAGAGAGGGCTTTCCCTCCTTCAAGTAAAAACGGCACGCCTTTAAACCTATGTGTATTTACAAAAGCCGTTAACCTAAAGAAAGTTTCTGTTTGAGAACCTTCTCGTACCCCTTCCGTATCGCGGTACCCTTCATACTGCGCCCGAACACTCTCTGATATATTTTTAATCTCAAGTTTCCTAAACACCTCGGCACGTCGAGAGCGAATAGCTCCTTCTTCGTACAGCTCACACTCATCCATTGCGATTACCGCGAGCATCTGTAGCATATGGTTTTGCCCAATATCCCGAAGTGCTCCAATATCATCATAAAACGCACCGCGGGTAGCGACATCATTGTTTTCATGCATGCGAATAGTAACTGATTCTATATGACGTCTGTTCCACACCGGTTCGAAAACGCCGTTTGCAAACCGAAACGCAAGAATATTTTGGAGAGTTTCTTTCGCCAAATAATGGTCAATTCTGAAAATTTGTTTTTCATTAAAAAGCTTACCGAGTAACCGATCGAGCTTTCGTGCTGTTTTTACATCCCTTCCAAAGGGTTTTTCTATGAGTACTCGAGTCCACCCATCGTCTCCACCACACGGTATAGTGAGATTAGAATGAGCCAGTTTGGTTAATATTGTTTCGTACTGTGCTGGCGGTACCGCAAGATAAAATAGTTTGTTTGAACACGTACCGTATGCTTTATCCTGCTTTTGTAAAACATCTTCAAGCTCAGCATAGCAAGCAGACTCATCGAAAGTGCCTTGGTGGTAATGAACACTATGCAAGAAAGAAGAAACTACCTCATCACTGTGTGAATGACCCTTCCTTTCGAGTGCTTCTCTCAAAAAAATACGAAACCCTTCATCCGAAAACGGTTTTCTGGAAAACCCCCAGACCATAAACTGTTCCGGTAACTTTTTCTTTGCGTATAAATCGAGCAATGCAGGGATTAATTTCTTTCGAGATAAGTCACCAGTAATGCCAAAAATAACAAATATAGTAGGCGCGAGCTTTTTATCAAGATTCATTCATCTAGTATATCATGCAGTGCTAACAAAAAAGGTTGACAGAAATGTATTTTTCCAGTACGGTGCAAACAAACACAGTACACCAGAGAAAACAATATGAAAGTTCTACTTATTGGCTTTAAGGAAAGTTTCCGAAAGTTCTTAATGCAGATTATCACACGCAGTGACTCTGACATTGCAATCGTTGCTCCTGATAATCAAATGGATGCAAGGCTCTACCTGGAAGAATACGGACACAACGTTTCCATGGTAATCATTGGCGACGACGACCTCTCGTTCATTGGGACGCTACTCATAGCGAAAGAGCTACATTCACACCTTCAAGTTCTGGGTATCTACGGAAATCCAAACGAAAGAAGCGTCCGAGAGCAACAGTTTCGGCAAATAGGGATCGCCGATGTGTTGCCTTCGAGTAGTATCCGAGAAATTGTCGAATTCGTCACATCAAACACTGCCAACAAATAATGTGGCAAACACCCACCGCGGGCCAGAGTATCTGGCCCGCTTTTTTTATAAAAAAGACGCTCGCAAGCGAGCGTCTTCAAAGAATAATCAGTATTTCTGTCTCCAATTAAAAGAAGCTTTTAGCGTATCACCATGATTTTCACCTTCATCCAAAAGTGGTCGATAGTCGTACACGTAGAGCTCCCATTCACGACTGATGTAATACATCAGGTTATTTGTGGCCGGAAACTGATCAATCATCATGCACGTTACAAAGTGATGGAAGAAGCATTTTTTTGCTACTAGCTGACTGTCTACACTACTCTTAGCCACAAGAGTAACGTAGTAATCGAAAAGTGAACGGATACTAACGGGCAACTGACCGATAAACCTTGCTTCCTTTGGAATGTTACTGCACGGCATTGAAAAGTGCTCAGGCGGCTTTCTTCCCATCACTCCGAGAGCTTCCACAAAAAACGGTCCGGTTGGTATCAACATATTTGCTCCTAGTTTGAATTCTCGTCTATGACCTTTTTATCAAAATGTCGGCTTCTGTGCAACAAAAGAGAAAGAGTTTGTGAATACAAGCCCTTTTTATACTGACGCTTAATGTTATTTTTCACCTATTTTGTATCGAGCGAAAAGTATTTGACGGATTCATCAAATACTTGCGAAAGACCATATTCTGTACTATGGTGATAGCAGATTCAAGCCTGAACCATAACAATAATGAATACAATCCAATCTCTGAGCTGGGACGAGATTTCGTTCCTCGCAAAACTACGACTCTTTTCAAAATCCCGGGAACAGGAAAAAGAGAAAATTCGGTCCAATAATCCGCAGATACAAGCGGAGGGATACACCTCCCTTTCAGGTACCTATTACGGTATAACCAGCACGGCGTTTTTCCAACTTAAAGCATCATTTCAGTCAGGATGGCTTACCCCGGCGAAAGTGACGCTGTGGGGTATCACATGGCTCCCACTTGGCATGTGTTGCTACTGGCGCATGCTTCCGCTTTCGAACAAAGTCGTCGAACTCGTCGGCTACGACGGCATGTCAGCCGATCAGTGCGATATTCGTCAGAGCATTCTTCGACATCGAGGCAGTAACACAGAGCGGATGGAGTGTTGTAAGGCGGGTTTAAGTAAGTCACCCCAGAAGGCACACACGCGAGGTCTGCTTTACGTAGGTCTTGCAGAAGCTCGCCTTTCTGAGTTTCTTGAACTCCGTTATTCTGGGGAAATTAATTCTCCCACAGCCGAGGCGATAAAGCTTAAAGCTGAACGTGCAGTACGTTTGGCTTTGAGAGCAGCCGAAGAAGCAGAAAGCCAAGAACCCTTACAGACTTCGCGCATCTTGAGACGCTGTGCCTTTGTTATCGAAGAGCTAGAAAACGGCGAAACAGAAGAAGGAGGTTTCCTTCTTCATGAGGCTGAGAGAGTTTTAGAGGAAGCTGGTCTCGCAGCAGAAGATAAACGGCTTATACAGCTGTACTGTTCCTGAGTTTAACAACAAACCGCTTCGCATTCGCGAAGCGGTTTTTTCATAGCTACAATACGCAATGTTCTTGCGGATCTCCTAATGGTAATCCATTTTTGATGACTGGATGCGAGATGCTTCTATGACAGCGTCCTCTGGAGATACTTCTCTATTCTCCAATTTTTCAAGTAAATGGTTTAGGTCGGTTATCTCGCTATCATTAGCTCCCATTACTGCAACCTCACCGCGAATAAGAAGAATTCTCATTTTTGCTTGTTCGATATCCTCGGTAGACACTTCAGGTTTTGCTTGTTTTTCTTCACCTTTATCTTCAGGTGATTCAAATGTATGTGATTCCATCCTTACAGTATACACCCTATCAAAACTATTTAGAACAAGGCTCGGGCAAACTAAAAACGCCCAAAAGGGCGATTTTGTGGTCTCTACTGCACCAGGTTCGAACTCACTACGAGTCATTGTAGCCCCGGAGG
>JBBDJV010000013.1:0-24506 GCA_040879725.1 Minisyncoccota bacterium
TCGGGATTTTCTCAAAAAGATTGGTTCGAACCCACACCTGCGCGACCGCGCGCTTTGCCTGTCTCTGAAAAAACCGTGGCGCGTAGCGCAAAAATGGCATTCCGTGTCGCTTGGCGACACGCTCGCTCCTGCCGTAACGGGTGCAAGTGAAAATTGGCGGAGAGTGAGGGATTCGAACCCTCGGTCCCGGTTAAAGGACACCTCGTTAGCAGTGAGGCGCTTTCGACCACTCAGCCAACTCTCCGTATTTTATTTGTACGATATGCAAACCTTTGTTTCTTCCGTTCCTCTACGCAAACTCTCCATATATACCAATACAAACGTGAAAACAATGTACCATAAAATGGTTTTGTTTTCTAGCTTAATGAGCAAATGCCAAACAGTGAACTCTCCACACGCCAGCTTCGGTAAGTGCGCGAACCGCTTCTTTAAAGGTGCTTCCGGTCGTAGCTACGTCGTCGATAAGAACAACAATGCTCCCGTTGGGAATGTCGTTTGGGTTAGCTTCCATTGAATTGCGAACATTGGAGAGTCTTTTTTCTCGCGGAAGTTTGGTTTGTCGTTCGGTATGGCGTACTCGTTTGAGCAGTGTTGGTCGGTATTCCGCGATATGTTCTCCACCGGCGGAAAGCATTGTTTGGCATAAAAGTTCGGCTTGGTTCCATCCGCGTTCCTGCTTTCTTTCTTTTGAAGCGGGAATAGGAACGAGCAAAATGCGCTCCCCGCGGTTAAATGAAATGGTGTCTTCGACAATACGAAATAATTCTTCATGCAGAAGCTGTCCACACAGAGTTGTTAAACTTCGGTTTCCTTTATATTTAACTTGCCACACAACCGCTTTCGAGCAAGGGTTTTTGTAGCTGGTGCAGGCGATAAAGTGTTGCGGAGTATAGGGGGTATCTCCAAGCCTTTCGCGAAATCTCTCAACAGAGAGATCCTCGAGCTCTTCGACAAGAGGAGGCTTGGGAAAGAGAAACCTGATAATCGTACGAAAAAGTTTGTTGTGCATAGGTATGGGGTGGTTACCACTATCCGAGGTGGTATACTTATTGTACACTAAAGCTAGTATGGGATTTTTAGGTAAAATATTTTCTCGAGAGAAAGGACAAAAAGTACTTGGTGTCGATGTAGGATCGTCGGCTATTAAGGTGGTTGAGTTGGAAAAGAAGGGGGGCGTGGCGTACTTAAAAACCTATGGCTCGCTCGCGCTCGGTCCGTACGTGAATGCTGAAATCGGACAATCAGCAAAACTTACAAACGACCAGCTTGTCCAAGCTCTTCTTGATGTTATCGGAAGCGACGGAGCTCGTGTGTCTACCAGAAATGCCGCGGTGTCTATACCTCTGCGTTCAAGTCTTATCACTCCGATTGAAATGCCCGCACTTTCTGAAGAAGAAATGGCGAAAGTAATTCCTATCGAAGCAAGAAAGTATATCCCGGTCCCCGTATCGGAAGTGTATCTTGACTGGTGGACTATTCCTCCGGAAGAACCATTGTCCGTATCTAAAGATGAAGAACAAAAGGAGCAAAAGGAAGGAGATGCAAAAGAAACCCCTCCAAATTCAGAAGTTCTTTTGGTGGCGATCCATAATGACGTGATTACTCGCTACAATGACATGGTCAGAAAAACCGGTATAAAATCTACCTTTTTTGAAATTGAAGTGTTTAGCACGGTGCGTTCGGTGATCGACCAGAGTAACGGACCGGTAGTCGTGGTTGATATCGGCGCAGGAGCAACAAAGATATATGTGGTTGATGTTGGCGTGGTGCGAGCGTCGCATATTATAAATAGAGGATCACAAGAGGTGACAAGCGCCATTTCTCGGGCATTAAGTATTACATGGGACGAGGCAGAGGAAATGAAGAGAGAGTACGGACTCGAACCCCAAGGTCAAAACAAGAATATTACTGCAGTTGTTGAGACGACGCTCGACCATCTTTTCAATGAAGCAAATGTTATCGTGCAGAGCTATCAGAGAAAGCACAAGAAGACTATCAACCACGTACTGCTTACCGGAGGAGGGGCGGTTATGAAGGGGTTACTTCCATTTGCTCAACAGAAGTTTTCTATTGAGGTAAAGCTAGCAAATCCATTTTCTAAAATCGAAGCGCCTGCGTTTGTTTCAGAAATACTTGAAGATGCCGGTCCAGAATTTTCTGTCGCGCTCGGTGTCGCACTTCGAAAACTTCAAGAATTTGACGGAGTATAAACTCTCTTATTTTTGTATATTAGGAAAAAGTATATCCACACTACCTCTGCGAGTAAAAGTAACAAGGGGTATAATAAACATACGGCATTGTTTGCCATTTTTCTGAATGGATACACGTATCAAACAACAAGTTTCTTTTATTCCCAAAAAACCTTTAGTTAATAAGGGCTATTCGCTTGCTCCGCGGAAGAAAAAAATAAGTCTTTTAAATGCACTGGGCGCGGTGATGATGCTTTGCACAGCTCTTTCTTTTGGTGGGCTTTATTTCTGGCAAACTCAAGCAGAAGCAAAAACAGAACAGTTGCGTATTTCGCTTTCCAAAAGTCGTGAGCAGATAGATGACGCCGCTTTTACAGAATATCTTAAAGTTGATAGGCAAATTAAAACAGCAGAAAAGCTACTTTCCACTCACACCGTAAGTACGGATCTTTTTGAAATTATAAACAGCATCACTGTACAGCGTATTCAGTTACTCGGATTTAATTTTTCCGTAACTCCAGCTGGAGCGCCGGTAGTACTCGTTTCAGGAGGTTCGCCGAGTTTCGGGGTTTTGTATCGACAAGTGCAAACATATATGGAACATGAGTCAATTATAAATACTACTATTGTGAGCGCCGAGTTAACCGAAATCGGAAATGTAGTTTTTGATATTGAGCTTACGTTTGAACCTGTGGTAGGACAGTACAAAACACAGTTTGAAGAAGTAACCCAAGAACAACAATGAAAGCTCTCACACCACTTCTTTTAATAATACTTTCACTGGCAGTAGTGTGGCTATACCTTGCTCCAATGTACCAAGAGGTGCGGTTTGAACAGGTGGTTCATGATGTGTACGAACAGTACAATAAAGACGCGGAAGATTTAATCGACAAGGAAATGGAACTACGAGAGCAACTTACTTCTATCAGTGTAGAAGACCGCGCTCGACTACAAACACTCCTTCCAGAGTCACGAACATCAGTAGAGCTCTCTCTTCGGTTACAGCAAATTGCCCAAAGAGTTAACCTTACATTACTGGAAATTACCTCTGTGGAGGAAGATGCGGTTGATCCGCGAACCCAACGGGGTGGGGCGGAAGATGTTGTAGAAAAGCCGTACGCTGTACTCAGTTCATCAATGACACTCCTTGCAACCTACCAGCAGTTTCTTTCTTTCATGGAATTGGCGGAAAGTAGTTTGTACTTCTTTGATGTGCGGAGCATAGCTATCGAAACAGAAACAGAAGAAACGGTTCCTTCAAACGTCTATACGTATACAGTCGAATTTGATTCATATGTATTAAAACAATAAAAGAATATGAAAGAATCATCATCAGTACTCAATAGCATCATTGCACTACTTATCACCGTCTCCGCTTTCGGCGCGTTTGTATTTTTATATTTGGATAAACAAACGGTATACGAAGAACAGCTTGTTATCGCAAAAGGGCAAATTAATGATTCCGTTGTCACAGACCTTATTCGCTTAGTCGATAGAGTAAAAGATATTGAAATCCCAACAGCGGTGTTCGAAGCGAGAGTATTTGAAAGTCTTGTTGACCACTCTGCTCTTGTTCCTCTGGAGCAGACAGGACGACCTGATCCTTTTGCACCGGTTCCGGGCTTAAATATTGAACGTCAATGAGCGTTTTAAATGCACTAGTCAAAAAAGGTATCGTCAAAGAAAGTGACATTCCTGCTATTGAAAGCGAAGCACAAGATGCTGGCGGTGATATTGAGGCGATTCTCCAAAAACGGGGTATAGATAACGCGCACATACTGGAAGCGCTTGGTGAGTACCATAATATGCCGACAAGATCGGTGAATGAGAATGATATTTCAGGAGATGTGCTTAGCTATATTCCTGAAGAATCTGCACTCCACTACCAGTTTGTACCACTGGGTTTAAATGACAGTGTGCTTGAAGTCGGAGTTGTGGACCCAGACAACGTAGAGGCGCGAGATGTACTTTCGTTTATCGCATCGAAGAATAACTTTCCATTCAAAATATTTTTAATTACTCGTACTGATTTTGAAAAAGTCGTTCAGTCATACAGAAACCTCTCCGGTGAGGTTACCAAAGCACTCAGTGAGCTTGAAAGTGAAATAAACGCAGATAGTAAAGAGCTGGAAAAGAAAAAAGGCAAAGAAGTAGAGGTTGAAAAACAAGAAGGCGACACAAAAATAATCGAAGACGCGCCAGTAACTAAAATTGTAGCAACGGTTCTTCATTATGCGGTGGAAGGAAATGCGTCCGACGTGCATATCGAGCCGATGGCAGACAAAGTGCGTGTTCGTTTCCGAGTGGATGGAGTACTTCATATAAGCCTTTTGCTCCCGTCTAAAGTGCACAATGCTGTTGTTGCACGTATAAAAATCCTTTCCGCTATGCGCCTCGATGAGAAAAGAAAACCTCAGGACGGCCGTTTTTCTGCACGTATTGCGGGAAGAAAAATTGATTTCCGTGTATCTACGTTTCCCTCCTACTACGGAGAGAAGATCGTGATGCGTATTTTGGACTCGGAAAAAGGAGGTAAAAAGCTCGACGATATGGGGCTTTCGCCACGAAATTTGAAAGCCATTCGTAGCGCAATCGACCGACCGTACGGAATGATTCTTATTTCCGGTCCTACTGGTTCCGGAAAATCAACCACACTCTACTCAATGTTGGCAGAGCTTGACCGTGAGCGTTTCAACGTGCTCTCTCTTGAGGATCCGGTGGAGTACAACATGGAGGGAATGAGTCAGTCTCAGGTTCGTCCTGAAATCGGGTATACATTTGCTACCGGTTTGCGTACCACACTTCGTCAGGACCCAGATATCATCATGGTGGGTGAGATTCGAGATAAAGAAACCGCGAAGCTCGCGGTACAAGCTGCTCTTACCGGACACTTGGTGCTTTCTACTATCCACACGAACAACTCTGTTGGTGTTATTCCGCGTTTGATAAACATGGGTGTTGAGCCGTACCTTATTGCTCCAACACTTATTCTTGCTATTGCTCAGCGGTTGGTAAAGAAGCTGTGTCCTGGAGCAGGGAAAGCTATACCGGTTGAAGGGAGTGTTTCCATGATGCTCGAGAAACAGTTTGCAGATCTTCCAGACGAGTTCCGCTCTGAAATACCGGAAGCAAAAGAAATTTTCGAAGCAACACCTACCTCTGAGTGTCCAAACAGTACGCGAGGGCGTGCCGCGGTAATGGAGGTGCTTGAAATGGATAAAGATCTCGAGCTTGCGGTTTTGCAAGGCGCTTCAGAACAGGAAATAAAGAAAATTTTGAGAAACAAAGGAATGTTTTCAATGAAGGAAGATGCGATTATACGAGCGCTTCGCGGAGAGATACCTTTTGAAGAAGTGAACGCACTCTAGTATGCTATACTGTAATTATAAAATTGTATGACAGACGCAAAGAAAAAAATTTTACTTGTAGATGACGATACATTCCTCTTGGACATGTACTCAATTAAGTTTAAAGAAAAGGGCTTTGAAGTACACACGGCTCCGAGTGGGGAAGACGTGATCCAAAAACTGACCGAAGGGTTTGTTCCGGATATTATTTTGCTCGACATAGTGATGCCTGCTATGGACGGTATTGAAATACTTGAAAAAATAATGAATGACAAGCTTGCTCCAAGTGCAGATATTATTATGCTTTCAAACCAAAGTGCTCCTGCAACGGTAGACCGCGCGCTCGAGCTTGGCGCAAAGGGTTACATTATTAAAGCGAGCACCATTCCGTCGGAAGTGTACGATGAAGTAATAAAAATAGTATCAAAAAAGTAACATGTCACACGCTGAAGCACAAAAACTAATCGATGAGCTAATAGAAACAGTTGAGCATGAGCATGCTTCAGACTTGCATATTTCTGTTGGGCGAAAACCGCTTATTCGTGTGGCAGGGTACTTGGTTCCTTTAGTGAATAAGGAAGTAATAACAAAAGCTGTCATGGAAGGAATGATGTCAGTTCTTATGACAGAGGAAAACTTGGAGCGCTTTGCGGAAGATAAAGAAATAGACTTTTCTTACGCACACAAGAGAGATGTTCGTTTTCGAGGAAACGGCTTCGTGCGACAAGGGGCTATTTCTATTGCACTGCGACATATTCCAAAAGACATCAGCACTTTGGCTGATCTCGCACTTCCTCCTATTCTGGAAGAGTTTGCAATGAAGCAACAAGGTTTCTTTCTCGTAGTAGGTCCGGTAGGACAGGGAAAAACAACAACCCTTGCTTCGATGATAGAAATTATCAACCAAAACCGCGCTGAGCATATTGTGACTATTGAAGACCCGGTTGAATATGTCTATGAGCAAAAAAAGTCGGTTATTGACCAGAGAGAAGTGCGAGTGGATACCGATAGTTTCGCAACGGCGCTTCGTTCTGTTTTCAGACAAGACGTCGACGTGCTTCTTATCGGGGAAATGAGAGGGCTCGAGACCATTTCCGCAGCTGTAACCGCGGCGGAAACAGGACACTTGGTATTTTCTACACTTCACACCAACAATGCATCTCAGACAATCGACCGTATTATTGACTCATTTCCGTCAGCTCAGCAGTCACAAATCCGCCTTCAGCTGGCGAGTTCACTTTCTGGTATTTTCTCACAGCGTCTTATTCCGAGAGTTTCAGGAGGGCTGGTTCCAGCGTATGAGCTACTCATAAACACTAATGCAGTATCGAATCTTATCCGAGAACAGCGTTCACACGAAATAAATACCGTTATTGAAACAGGTTCAGAGCACGGTATGATCGATATGAACCGCTCGCTAGTTGAACTGGTTGAAGCGGGGGAGATTACCATTGAAAGCGCGCAGGCATACTCATTCAATCCGGATACGCTTACTCGAATGCTTAAATAAACCATTATGCTCTTTATCTACGAAGCTATAGGTAAAGATGGGAACAAAAAATCCGGCACCATTGATGCCGTGAATGTTGATGTTGCGATTAACGCACTTCAACGCCGAGGGCTTGTTATCTCTAGTATAAAAAGCGAAGAGGAAAAAGGTTCAATCTTCGAAATGAAGATTACGTGGTTTGAACGCGTATCCAACAAAGAGGTAGTGATGCTCTCACGCCAGCTGGCGACACTCTTTGAGGCTCAAGTTTCCGCTCTTAAAATATTTCGAATGATTGGAGGTGAGAGCCCGAACCCTCTTTTGAAAAAAACACTCGAGGAAGTGAGTAATGACCTGCAGGGAGGTTCCACTATTTCAAACGCACTTTCAAAACACCCAAAAGTTTTTTCTACGTTCTACGTAAACATGGTGAAGTCTGGAGAAGAGTCCGGAAAGCTCGATCAAGTATTCGGATATCTGGCAGACTATCTCGACCGTAATTACGCCCTCGTTTCAAAGGCTAAAAACGCTCTTGTATATCCTGCATTTGTTATTTTTGTATTTATCGTGGTGATGCTTTTCATGTTTACAACAATTATCCCGAATATTACCGCAGTATTGACCCAGTCCGGAGTTGAATTACCGATATACACCAAGGTTATTATTATGATAAGTGATTTCCTTATTGGCTATGGCTATTTACTCGCTATTGCGGTGGTTGTTGCCGGGATATTTTTCTACCGGTACGCGAAAACCCCCGAAGGTGCCTCTGAGCTGGGTAAGCTTCGCTTAAGTATTCCTTATCTTGGAGACCTCTATAGTAAGCTCTATCTTTCTCGACTTTCAGATAACATGGCAACAATGCTCGGAAGTGGTATTCCGATGGTAAAGGTAATAGAGATCACCGGAAATGTTATCGACAATACCGTATTTCGAAATATTCTAGTGGACTCGGCGGAGGCAATTAAATCGGGAAGTTCCGTAGCCGAAGCGTTTTCCCGGCACGAGGAAATACCGAGCATTTTAGTACAAATGACGGCCGTGGGAGAGGAGACAGGGCAGTTGGGGAAAATTCTCTCTACACTTGCTAAGTTCTATGCACGCGAAGTGGAAAATGCTGTGGATACACTGGTGTCTATGATAGAGCCGATTATGATTATCGTGCTCGGTATTGGTGTGCTTATTCTTATCCTTTCGGTAATTGTACCAATGTACTCACTTACGGAGGCGATTTAGCTATCCACAGCCTCATTTGCTGGCGCACGGAGTGGTGTATAATAAGTGTATACATTGAAAACAATGGTTTCGTTAGGAGCCGGTCGTTCAATCGTTAGAAATTATTAATTATTAGATATTTTAAATATATGAAAAATCGAGGTTTTACATTGATCGAACTTCTCGTGGTCATCGCGATCATTGGTATTCTCTCTTCAGTGGTGCTTTCTTCTTTGAACAGCGCAAGAACTAAAGCTCGCGTGGCTGCTTTTAAAGCAGAGTTAACATCTATGGTTCCTACTCTTGTTAACATTTGTGATAGTCAGGCTATTGTTGCGGGTGATATAGCAGCAACTGCTAATCGTGCTGCAGGAAGTATTACTGGCCAAAGTTGTGGTAATACTGGTAATGGTACTTTTACCGTAACCTTTACCGCAATTAATACTGCGGTTCAAGGTGCTTGTGGCGTTGGTACGGTAACTGAAACTGGCGTTAGTACAGCAACCGCCTGTTAAGTTCTGTAGAGAACTAAACCAACAAAAAACCGCCTTCGGGCGGTTTTTTGTTGGTTTAGTTCTCAAGAAAGAGTGCTTTTTGTTTTAAAACAATCCAAATTCCTCAAAAGGTATCAAACATATCACAAAGAATTTACCGAAAGTCACGGAAGCGCTATTAGGGAAGAGTTACAGAAGCCATACTTACATAAAACTATACCACATTTCATTTTTACCTAAGCTTAGCTTAGGTAAAATCATTTTGTGGTATAATATTTTTATGAGAAAGCAAACACTTGCGCCAGGAGAGTTTTATCATATCTATAGTCGTGGAGTGGATCGACGAGATATTTTTATGGATGAAGATGATAGAGATAGGTTTATGTCATTACTGTACTTGGCGAATAACAATCAGTCATTCAAGATAAGAGAGCTGGGTCGGAAGGGAAATACGGTCTTTGCTTTATCGAAACAAGGTGAGCTATGTGCGATTGGTGCATATGTTTTAATGACAAATCATTTTCATTTGCTTATTAAAGAAACACAGGAGGGTGGTATTACTAAGTTTTTACATAGTTTACTTACGTCCTATTCAAAGTATTTTAATAAAAAATATGAAAGAACAGGTCGTCTATTTGAGAGCACCTTTCGAGCTGAATGGGTAAATATGGATGAATATTTAAAGTATTTATTTTCATATATACATTTAAATCCTATTAAGACACTATATCCAAAGTGGAAGGAGGAAGGTATCTTGGATATTCAAAAGGCGCAAACATTTCTATCTGGGTATAGGTATTCAAGTTATCCTGATTACGTTGGAGAAAAGCGTGAACAGTCAGTAATATTACATACCTCAGAGTTTCCGGAGTATTTTTCTCAGTGGAATATTAATGAGTACAAGAAAGAGATGGGGGAGTGGTTGGAATATAGTAAGGGAAAGATATTTTAACTATCACTTAGTTTTTGCTAAAAAATTGAAAAATATTATACCACATTTCATTTTTACCTAAGCTAAGCTTAGGTAAAAATGTTTTACTTTTCGACAAGTCGGACTTGTAGGTTGGGACTTGTAGGTCGGTGGAATTATTTAGGCTATTATAGCTGGCTATTCTTGCTATAATACAGTAATGGATTTTTTGATTCTCATATTGTTGTTTTGTTTCGGAGTACTTATCGGAAGTTTTTTGAATGTTGTCATACTTCGCTACAATACCGGACTTTCATTTTGGAGTGGAAGGTCGCAGTGTTTAACCTGCACGCATACTCTCTACTGGTATGATTTGTTTCCGTTAGGAACTTTTCTCGTAAACCGTATGCGTTGTCGGTACTGCGAAACGCGTCTCTCAAGCCAGTATCCACTCGTTGAGCTTGGGCTCGGTTGTTTGTTTGCATTGCTCGGCCTCGTATATGAGTTTGAGCTCGCAATGGCTCCACTGTTATTTCTTAGTGCAAGTATACTTTCATTTCTTGTACTTATTTTTGTATATGACCTTCGACACAAGATAATACCCAATGCGCACGTGTATTCCTTTATCGTTCTGTCGGGATTGTATTTACTGGTTACTCATTTTTTCCATACTCCAACAAACTTACTTCTCGATTTACTCGCTGGTCCACTTCTCGCTTTTCCATTTTGGGCATTGTGGTTTTTTTCTCAGGGAACATGGATGGGGTTTGGTGATGTGAAGCTCGCATGGGGAATCGGCTGGTTTTTAGGGTTTAGCGCTGGAGTGTCAGCAATAATCCTTGCGTTCTGGATAGGCGCAGTCGTGAGTTTGAGTATTATCGCGTATAATAAAATACAAGAGAAACGAGCTACGTCCGCATGGATGAAATCACTTTCAATGAAGAGTGAAATACCGTTTGCTCCATTCCTCATTGCGGGGTGCTTGATAGTATTTTACTGCAACATTTCAGTCATTGATCTTTCAATTCTCTTCGGTGGATAGTATGAAAATAAAACTTTTACAGAAAAAAAGTAAGTACATAGCAGGTTTTACACTGGTTGAGCTTGTTGTTTCGCTTGCTATTATGGGGATAATGATGTCAGTGGTTGCTTTCCAGCACCGAGGATTTTCGGAGAGAATACAATTACAAAACACCGCATACGAACTGGCGCTTGTTATTCGCGAAGCTCAGTCGTACGGTATCAACGTGCGACAGGAAGGGTCTGGGTCTGGGGCAGGTTTTGATGGGGTGTATGGTGTATACTTGTCTGATCAGAGTAATAATAATGATACTAATAAAACATACTATCTTTTTTATGATACCAATGAGAATATAGAGAATGTATCATTCAATGTTAACCAAGATGAAATTATTGCGGAGTACACCCTTCCTGTGGGGCAGAGTATTGCCGATGTATACCCTTGTGGTGGTGGTGCGGGTCCAGAAGTAAACTCCCTTACTATTATGTTTAAGCGACCGAGCCCTGAAGCGATAATGAAAAGTAATGGAAATAATACATTAACTCAGGGCTGTATCTTGATTGAGTCTCAAAATAGGTACAGTGAAATAATACAAGTTAATTCCACCGGGAGGATAACGATTGAAGAATAGTATGAAAAATTTATCAAAAGGATTTAGTGTCATAGAACTTATTGTTGCTGTATTTATATTCAGTATTGTTATGACCATATCTATAGGAGCGCTTCTAAGTATGGTTGATGCAAATAGAAAAGCTCGCACACTCGAAACAGTAATCAATGAAGTTAACTTTTCTATGGAATCTATGTTGCGTGAAGTGCGCCTCGGCACAAACTATTGGTGTGGGTATGTATGGAGTGCCAGTTTTCCTCTGGTGGAGGAAACGCATGGAGAGGACTGTGAAAATGGGGGAAACCGCATTGGTTTTCTTTCTCAAGATACAGTAAATACTATTACATACTATGTAGATGGCGGTGTTATTAAACGTGCTGAAAATGGTGTGCCGTCAGATGTAACGAGTGATAATGTAACTATAACAAGGTTTGATGTGTATGTTTTTAATGCGAGGGAAAATAGAAATGACCTCCAACCACTGGCAGTATTTGTAGTTGAGGGTGAGACAAATTTTGGAAATGAAAAGTATCAGAGTACATTCTCGCTTCAAACATCAGCAACTCCAAGAAAATATGATGATGATGAACTATAACACTATGAAAAAACAAATACGACAAAAAGGTTTTACGTTGGTGGAAACAATCATTGCTATTTTGATTTTAACAACAGCAATCGCTGCACCTATGAAGCTCGCATCGGAGAGCTTGCAACACGCGGAGTTCGTACAGCAGAGTCTAACCGCAGCTTTTTTGGCGGAAGAAGGTATAGAGTATATTCGCAATTATCGAGATTCAAATAGATTACTCGATTCTGATCCCAATCTCAATGTCGACTGGATGAGTGGAATAACTAGTAGCGTACCTAGTGATGATAAGTGTAGTGGTGAGGAGGGTTGTACGGTAGATGTGTGGGAAATAAATGATCCTGAGGACTCAATCGTTTCTTGTCAAAGTGGTTGCAATACCACGCTATCTGTAACTGAAGACAAACGGTATACGCACAATACCGGTGGAGGGGTTGTCGCTTCACCTTATACGCGGAGAGTAAGAGTGGAATATGCTAGCGCTCCTGCGGTTCCCAACAAAGAGGTTATTGTGACTTCAATAGTTACATGGACGCATAAGGGTGAGACATACAGCTATACCCTCGAGGGGCGCTTACTTGATTGGCAAGAAATATGATCAAAACACACGTAATGCAAAAAGGAGTCGCGGTACTCATGGCGGTTATTATCACCTCACTTCTTTTAATGATGGCGGTAGCGATGTCAAATATTTTCCTCAAACAGATAAAACTATCTATCGGAGTCAGGGATTCGCATGTTGCTTTTTATATGGCGGATCAAGGGTATGAATGTGCAATTTATTTTGACGTGCGATTTAATGAGTTCGACCCTAGTACCCCTGGAAGCATTACCTGTGCAGGCGTAACAATAACAACTGGTTCACAAACGGAAGGCACTACCGGTCTTGCTAATAGTCAGATAGGGAATGTTTCTGAGAGTGTGTTTACGCTTCATTACAGTGAAGACGCAGATCTTGTTGGGCCATGTGCGTTGGTATATGTAAATAAAGCCCCCGGCTCAGGTTACATTACTGAAATTCGTTCACGTGGGTATAATACGTGCGATTCTGAAAGGAGCGACAGGGTGGAGCGTGCGATACGAGCTCGATACTAAGTTGAGCTAGACCGCTTCGTGTGATAGCGTATACCTATGAAAAAAAGCTCTATTCCTAAGGAAATTCAGGAACGTGTAGAAAAACTGCGAGCGTCTATTGAGCACCATCGGTATAACTACCACGTGCTTGATACATCGGTTATATCTCCCGAGGCGCTTGATTCGCTTAAACGAGAATTGGTAGATATTGAAACAACGTATCCTGAGCTCGTTACTCCTGATTCGCCGACACAGCGAGTTGCGGGCGAGCCACTTCCTAAGTTTGAAAAAGTACCACACAAGGTTCCTCAATGGTCTTTTAATGACGCATTTACAGAGGAGGATATGAGAAACTTTGATGCGCGGGTAAAGAGGATGCTCGGTAAAGAGTTTGGTTCCTCTGCGCATCCAACATACTTGGTTGAGCTTAAAATTGATGGACTCAAAATAGTGTATGAGTATGTAGAAGGTAAACTTGTTGTCGCGGCAACTCGAGGAAACGGGGTGGTGGGAGAAAATGTTACGCAAAATATACGCACAATCGAGTCCGTTCCGCTCGTACTTACAAAACCAGTTAACTGTATTGTGGAGGGAGAGGTGTGGATGAGTAAAAAGAATTTTACCGCACTAAACAAAGAACAAAAAAAGAAAGGTGAGCCACTATACGCAAACCCAAGAAATGTTACCGCGGGTTCGATACGACAGCTTGATCCTAAAATTACCGCATCCAGAAAGCTTGATACATTTATTTATGATTTAAGTTTTCTTCAGGGAGAGCCAGAGCCTGATACACAAGAAAAAGAACTTTCGTTTCTTCGAGAGCTTGGATTAAAGGTAAATAAACACGCCGTGTTGTGTAAGAGTATTGATGAGGTTATTTTGCTCTGGAAGAAGTGGCAAAAAAATGCCCCGAAGGAAGATTATCTTATTGATGGGTTGGTGGTAAAAGTAAATGAGAAAAAGTATCAAGATGTGCTCGGGTATACCGGAAAAGCGCCACGGTTTGGTATTGCATTTAAGTTTCCTGCTGAACAGGTGACTACAGTGGTGGAAGATATTGTGCTCCAGGTAGGAAGAACTGGTGTGGTGACACCAGTAGCACACCTTCGTCCTGTGTCGGTTGCCGGCTCCACGGTTTCTCGAGCGACACTACATAATGAAGATGAAATACAACGGCTTGATGTGCGTATAGGTGATACGGTAATACTCCAAAAAGCCGGTGATGTTATTCCCGATATTGTGTCCGTGCTAACTGAGCTTCGAGTAGGAAAAGAAAAGAAGTTTGTTTTCCCTAAAAAAATACCCGCATGTGGGGGCGATGGAAGCATTGAGCGTGTTCCGGGACAAGTGGCGTACCGGTGTGTTGCTAAAAATTCCTATTCGCAACTGAAACGAAAGTTTTACTATTTTGTAGGAAAGTCCGCGTTCGATATCCCGGGTTGCGGACCAAAGGTTATCGACGCACTGCTTGATGCAAAGCTCATTTCTGAATTTGATGATCTCTTTCGCCTTACAAAAGACGAGTTGTTACTTATTCCACGGTTCGCGGAAGTATCTGCGCAGAAATTGATTGATGCAATTGCGAGTAAAAAAAGTATTGAACTCTCGAAGTTTATAGTTAGTCTGTCTATTGACCATGTTGGTGAGGAGACTGCTGAGTTGCTTGCGGATAACTTTAAAACTCTTGATGAACTCCGGCACGCAAGTAAGGAAGGTCTTGATGCTATTGAGGGTATTGGCGCTGTGGTATCACAGGCGATTGTGGAGTGGTTTGGGGACGCGGAAAATAACGCGCTTGTTGATAGACTCTGTAGTCATGTTAGGATAGTGGTGCCTCAAAAAGGAGTTTCAAACAGCTTTAAGGGTAAGGTGTTTGTTCTTACTGGAACACTTGATTCTTTTTCTCGCGATGAGGCAAAAAAGGAAATCAAAACTCGCGGGGGAAGCGTGTCGAGCTCTGTCTCTAAAAAAACTGACTATGTTCTTGCTGGAGATAATCCGGGTTCAAAACGCGACGTCGCGGAAGCGCTTGGAGTAACAATCCTTGAGGAAAAAGATTTTATACAATTACTTAAAAAATAACACTGGAATAGCGGGTTATTCACTTGATGTTCCTGTGTTATGATAGCTATATGATTACTGAAAAAGATATACACGCACTTGCAGATCTGGCACGTCTTAAACTCACTCTCGAGGAGGAACATAAATTAACACAAGATATTGATGCAATTTTAGGATATGTCGGCACTATTGCGAGCGTGTCGGTGCCGGATGCGTCTTCTGTAGATGAATATCAACCTCATAATGTTTTACGGGAAGACACCGATGCGTACAAAGCAGATACGTTTACCGAAGCGCTCTTAAATGAAGTTGCAGAACGGCAGGAGAGGTCTGTGGTTGTTAAGAAAATACTTTCATGATTGATTTAAAAAATCTTACTACTGCGAAAGCCCACGAAAGCCTCAAAAAAGGTGACTATACCGTGCGCGAGCTGGCAGAGGCGTACCTTACGAATATTAAAGAAAGAAATAAAGAGCTCAATGTTTTTCTTGAGGTATTCGATGATATTTTAGAACAGGCGGAGATAGCACAAAAGCGTTTTTCTGATGGTAGCGCAACACTGCTTACCGGTATACCTGTTGCGATAAAAGATAATATTTTAATACAGGGTAGGAAAGTAAGTTCAGCATCCAAGATTCTTCTAGGATATACCGCAACGTATGACGCAACAGTAATTACAAAACTCAAAAATGAAGGCGTGGTGTTTATGGGAAGAACAAACATGGACGAATTTGCCATGGGTGGTTCGACAGAAAATTCTGCATTTGGAGTAACAAAAAACCCTCTTGATAGTACGCGTGTTCCAGGTGGTTCAAGTGGTGGTTCTGCTGCGTCTGTTGCGATGAACGGCGCGCTCGTTGCGCTGGGGAGCGATACGGGCGGTTCTATCAGACAGCCGGGAAGTTTCTGTGGGGTAGTGGGACTTAAACCAACCTACGGTTCTGTATCTCGAAATGGACTTATTGCCATGGGTTCTTCGCTTGATGTTATTGGTCCGCTTACACGCACAATCGATGATGCAAAAATAGTTTTCAATGCGATTAGAGGGAGTGACGCATTCGATAGCACGACACTTCCTGATAGTTATTACGATAAAAAGCACGAAAAGAAAAAAATAGTTGTAGGAATACCAAAAGAAATACAAGATCTTAAAGGGGTGAGCAGTGATGTGTTAAAGCACTTTGAGGAAACAAAGGAGAAATTAAAGAAAGCGGGAGTCGAAATAAAAGAAGTTTCTCTTAAACAGCTAGCAAACGCACTTGCGTGTTATTACATCATCATGCCGGCAGAGGTGTCGTCAAACCTCGGGAGGTTTGACGGGTTCCGCTTTGGTACAAAGATAGAAGGAGAGACACTACTCGATGAGTATGTTGCTACGCGTGGAGAAGGGTTTGGGAGCGAAGCGAGAAGAAGAATTATTCTGGGTACATATGTGCTTTCTGCCGGCTACTATGATGCGTATTATGGGAAGGCTGAGGCGCTTCGAGCTCTTATAAAAAAAGACTTCCAGAATGCATTTGAGGAGGTTTCGGTTATTATGACTCCTACAGTTCCGAGTACTGCTTTTAAAATTGGCGAGAAAAGCGAAGATCCACTTTCGATGTATGCCGCGGATATGTTTACCGTTCCTGCAAACCTCGCAGGAGTTCCTGCTATTTCAGTAACAACAGGGTTTGATTCTGACAACATGCCTTTCGGTACACAGTTTATTGCACCACATACTCGTGAGGATCTTTTGTTTGAAGCGGGTTCTTTTGTATCAATATAAATGGCAGAAGAAAAAGATGTAAAAGTAGTTATAAACCAAAGGGTTGGCAAAACATTCGGTGAGCTGATAATGCTCATATTGCTGTTGATGTTGGTTGGGCAGATTATCGGTGGTATAAGTGGAGGGTTGGCACGGCTAGTTCCCGGAAGCTCTGACGCAGATAAAGAACCTGGTTTTTTTAGTGGTTTTGGGGTGACATTTCCTCCAAATGACGATGACATTATTTTCCCTCCTCGAGGGATTGAGTTTTCTTTTCCACCAAGCGATCCTGTTGTTATTTCATTTCCACCGGAAATTGTAGAAGGTTCGAATGTAGTAAATCTTTCTCCTACACAGCTTTACGATGAAGCCGGAGGCGAGGTGATAGGTACTGTTCCTGCAGGGATGGAAGGTGAAGTGATTGACGGTCCAAAGTGGGTAGATGGGGAGAAATGGTGGAAGGTTCAGTATGAAAATGGACAAACAGGCTGGGTGGCTGAAGGTGATCTACGAAGCGCAGATACCGAAGGGGCAATAGGTGAAGAGGTCGCAACATATAATCAGACGAACTTACTCGATGCTCCCGGAGGTTCTGTTTCTGCGGTTATTCCAGAGGGTATGGAGGGTGAGATTGTTGGTGGTCCGGTAGACAAAGATGGTGTGCGGTACTGGGAAGTTGAATTTGAAAATGGAGAGAGAGGATGGGTAGCTGAAGATGATTTACATTCAATTAAAGAACAAGATGTTCATGGCGAAGAAGTTTCTGCTGTTGGTGACACAGCGGTATACGATAGGCCGGGAGGGTCAATTATTGATTTTGTTTCAGAGGGAGAAGTGGGTGTTATTATTGGCGGTCCGCAGGACAAGGATGGTGTGAGATACTATGAAGTTTTGTTTGATGATGGTACTACCGGATGGGTGAAGGAAAGTGATTTGGTTTCAACAAAAAGTAATCCGGTCTTGGAACAAGAGGTCGCTACGTATGAAAGCACTCCACTTTACGACAGACCAGGCGGAACACAAATAGGTACTGTGCCACCAGATACAGCCGGGGTTATTGTTGATGGTCCGGTTCAGTTTGAAGGAGAGCGCTATTGGAAAGTTGAGTTTGAAAATGGACAGACAGGCTGGGTAGCTGAATCCAGACTTATGCCAAGCGGTGATACTCCAGGTATGGGCGCGCGAGTCGAATTAAACAGAGACTCTCCAGTGTACGCAACGCCGGGAGGTGAAATTATTGCAGAAAAAAGTGCTGGAGATAAAGCGACAGTTATAGGTGGTCCGGTAGACAGAGACGGCGTGCGTTACTGGCTTGTTCGTTTTGACGACGGAACTGTCGGGTGGATTCCAGAGGATGCACTTTCTCCAACAGGAGGAACACGAATATGGATTTTATTTAATCTATTTATAAAAATACTGTCTTATATTCTTGTTGTGTTGCTGATGAGTGGGATTATGTATATCTTGATACGTCAAAATCAGTTGGCAAGAGACCAGTATGTGAAGTATTGGGATGACAATGCTCCGTATGGCCCTGATGCGGAAAAGGCTCCTCTTAATCCCGAGTGGAGTAAGATTGAAGAGTTAATGAATTCTGATAATGAGAATGACTGGAGGATTGCAATCATGAATGCGGATATTATTTTAGACGATATGCTGACAAAGATGGGGTACCATGGTCAGACGGTAGGAGAAAAACTTAAGCGTGTTGAATCAAGTGACTTTACGACGCTAAACCAGGCGTGGGAAGCGCATACGGTTAGAAATATGTTGGCGCATGAAAGAGGGCTGGTACTAACTCGCCGTGAAGCTGAGCGAGTGATTTCACTTTTCAAAGAAGTCTTTACAGAGTTTAAGTTAATTTAGAGGGGTTGCACCACTTTTATACTTTATGTATACTGCCTTGCATAGATAGCGGGGTGGAGGAGAGGTACCTCGCAAGGCTCATAACCTTGAGACACTGGTTCGATTCCAGTCCCCGCAACAAGAAAAAGAATTCCGCCGAAAGGCGGTTTTCTTGTTGCGGGGACTGGAATCGGGGAGGGGGCATGCCTGCCGCCTGCCCTGCCGATGAGGCAGGGCAGGCAGGCAGAATTTTTCAGCAGAAAAATATCCGTGACAGGTAGTGAATAAGTCCACAAATTTCAACACGCCACCCGGGTGGCGTGTTGAAATTTGTATATCTGAATGGAGGTGTACCGATATATCGGTACACCTCCATTCAAAACAAGGTTTAACCTTGGTGTGAGATAGTATTGCTAAATAATTTTCTTTGAACGTATCCACCCATCCCATTTCTTACGATATATAGTAAGAAATGGGATGGGTGAGATGAAAGGAGTGCTATATCTTCCTACTATCATACGCCCAGTGGAGAAGTGCTTGGCGTTGCCGTCTTCGACAGGAGAGGTCTCGTGCGCGACAATTTTTTGCTATTTGCGCAATATGTCTTCGCATAGCCTTCCAACGTTTAATTTGTCTTTCGTCTTCCTCAGGAATTCGTCGTCCTAAGTAGTATCGACAATACCACTGAAACCATCCACGCGGATCATCTTTATAAATCCACCCTTTTTTCTTCCATACTGAAAGGGGCTGGCTCGCATGTATGCGAAAGTAGTTTAGCGCTGGGTCTGGTGCATCTTTTGCAAACACGGCTTGCGAGAACCAGTTTTTGGGAAATTCATTACCACAATCTCGCATGTAGACACCGCCAAAAATACCCATAGCAAGCATTTCTTTCGGAGTGAGGTCTGGGGTAAATTCAGGATCAAAGTTTTTTCCTTTAGGTTCTGAGAGGGTGTAAACATATTTTTTTTGCATCTTGTCTCGAACAGTAATTGTTTTCATATAGGTAAGTATAGCAAAATTTATACTGTGCTTGCCTCATCGCCTGCCCGCCGGTAGGCAGGGCAGGCAGGCGACCCCGCCTCGGCTGTTTTTGCCTTGCGTAAGAACGCAAACAAAAACATGCCTGCGGCTTTCAAGTCCCGACGCAAGCCAGAGTGGGACTTGTCCCGCAGTTACTAAGTTTTTTGCTCCAGGCATTCGCAAAAAACAAAGTACTGCTGGACGCGGCTCGGCCACGGCCGGAGTACCGGCCGGCTTCGCGGACTGTGCCGTTCAAGTCCCTTGCGAAGTTTCCACTTCGCACGACTGCTGGCAATAACAACAAAAACAGACGCAGAAAGCGTCTGTTTTTGTTGTTTGCGCAGTCGACGGGACTTGAACCCGCAACCTCCCGCGTGACAGGCGGGTGCTCTAACCAGTTGAGCTACGACTGCAATGCGACACATACTACTACAGTTTCAGTATATTTCAAAACAATGAAAAGTATAGCGTTTGTCGTGTGTCGGAGGTGAGAATCGAACTCACGACCTTGGGCTTATGAGTCCCACGCTCTAACCAACTGAGCTACTCCGACGTACAGCAAAAGATACCACGACATGAGTTTTTCTTCAAGAAATACCCACATCAAAAAGAATCTAGAATACTGTACCCTTATGGTATCATTACACAATGAATGAGGAAACTCAAAGCAAAAAAGGGGTAAGTGTTTCAAACCAGTTTCGACTCGGGCAGTATTATTACCTCATTGAGGTTACCGCCTTTGCGGTACTTATTGTTGTCGGGCTTCTCATCTATCACTTTAGAGAATTCATGCCGTGGATCAGATACCCTTACGCACTCATGTGGGGCTTCTTCTCAATCTTTTTGATTAATGTAACCGCATTTCTTTTAATTCACATCTTTCGTAATAAGAAGTTTTTTGAAATAACTCGGTATGGGTTTATTTTGTTTTTCTTGTTTGTCATCTATACGACTGGAGGAGCGGAAAGTAGCATGTTGATGTTGCTACTGTTCCCACTTCTGGTATCTACTGTCGACCTTAACCCAAAACTTACTAAAAGGGTAGGTATTATCTGCACCACAGGTCTCGCGTTGATTATTTTTGCCGACTGGAAATTTATTTTTGATTACTCAATCGCGGTTCAACACGTATTTCATGTCATGCTGTACGCTATCATCGCATCTTACATGTATAAAATTGTAAACGAAACACTCCAACAAAAATATGAAAAAGAAGAGGCGAAGCGAAAATCTGCAGAGCTCATTGAGCTTGATAAAGTAAAATCAGACTTTGTCACTGTTACAAGTCACCAGCTCCGCACACCGATAGCGGGGATAAAATGGGCGCTTGATTCTCTTGTGAAAGGGGGGATTAACAATCCTGAAATGGAACGCTCACTTTTGACTGATAGTCGAGAGAAGATAGATGAAGCCCTTGCGATTGTTAATGACATGCTAGCTACTGCAGAAAATGGAACTAAAGGTCTTGTTCTCGCCAAAGACGATGTTGATATTGGAGAGTTAGTGCGTTCTGTCACGGAAGAGCTTACATTTTTGGCAAACCAAAAGCGGGTAGTTGTAAATTTTCACTCGGTAGGCAGTGTGCATGTAAAGGGTGATGAAAAAATGCTTCGTGCGTCAATTATAAATGTTGTTGATAATGCGATACGGTATTCACCTGGCAAAACGGTAGACATAACCGTGCTATTGCGCGATACAACCGTGGTGATTGTAGTGCAAGATACTGGTCTAGGTATACCGCGGGAAGACCAAGAGTATGTTTTTGATCGTTTCTACCGTGGGAAGAATGTAATGAAGCTAGAACCAAACGAAACTGGCGTAGGTATGTATGTAACTAAAGAAGTGATACAGCGACACGGTGGGACTATTGCGTTTGAATCAAAACAAAACGAAGGCACTATTTTTACTGTTGCTCTTCCGGTAACTAAGAAATAGGTAAAGATTGAAAAGATGGGTAATATATACTACTATTGTTTCGGCGTGCAGGTTTGGTAGACAAGGTCCCCGTGGTATATAAAAGTTAAGGCGATTTGTTTTGTAAGCATTATGCCAATGTAGCTCAGATGGTAGAGCACTCCCATGGTAAGGGAGAGGTCATCGGTTCAATCCCGATCATTGGCTCAATAAAAGACCCCTGCGAAGGGGTTCTTTTTTTGAGCCAATGGAGCAAGCAAACTACTTTGCTTGCGTTCGGGATTGAAAGGCGGAACTATGTCGCTTTGCGACAGGTGAGCCCGGGCAGGAGCCACACACTATTTTGTAGAGTACTCTCGTACAAAATAGTGATGTGAGCTGACGCCAATCCCGATCATTGGCTCAATATAAAATAGCAACCGCAATTACACTACAGTTGATAACTCAGTAATTCGTGATAAACATCATGGTAAAATTAAGTACATGATTACAGAAGAATTAGTAGAATACATTAAAAGCGCTCGAGCAGGTGGTATTGATGATGAAAGTATAAAAAATACCCTTGCTACTGAAGGAGGGTGGCCAAGTGCCGATATTGAAGAAGGTTTTAATTCACTTGGTGGTACAGAAACACCGGGACCTTCTGCTGTCGGAATGGCCCATAAAGGTCTTGTTATTAGCATCATTGCCGTGTTAGCTTTGGCCGGTTCATCGGCACTTGCATACGTTTTTTTCATACAGCCAGAGAGTGGGTTAAATGAAGAACAGACACAAGAAACACAAGAAGCCTCACTTGTTTCTGAAGATGAAGAAACCGCCACACAGCCAGCGCAAGATACAGAAGAAGAAATGGTTGGTGAAAACGAAAGTGACACAACTTTAAGCACAGCAAAGGGAAAGGAGTGTAATGCAGACGCCGAGTGTTTTATTGAAGCGCTTGATGCGTGTATGTCGACAACGATGAGTCGATTAAGTACTGTTGATGCATTTGGATCCGATATTAGTGTAAAACTTAAACTTGAGCTTGTTTCTAGTACCTCGTGTGACCTAAAGATTACCCTACAGGATTACAACATTAAGCCGGGTGCTGAAATAGCAAGTTCGGAATCTTCCGGTATGGAAGCGATATACGAAGCAAGCAATAAAGCGGGAAAGGATAATGTTGGTAAGTCGGGAATTTGTAATCTGGCTCCTATTAAAGAAGATGTGATTGATTTACTCAGATTGAGGGAAGAGGCTTGGTTGTTTGTAGATGGTGCAGATTTCTGCACTGGTCCATTATATGAAAATGCGGAAGTTTCTTTTGAAAGTGAAACATCTTCTGATTCTACTGATTTGCACATTCCTTCTGATTGGAAAACGTATGCAAATAGTAACTATCATTTTGAAATACAGCACCCGTCACATCTAATACCAAAGGATGATGGTGAGTCAGTCTTCTTTCTCTACCCACCTTATCCTCACAGTGAAGAGTTTATTGCTACGCTTACGGCGGAAGAGTATAGCGACATGCTCAAAACTGGTGAGTTGTATGAATTAAATACTCGAGGAGCAGCAATTACGTTTAGAGTAGAAATTTTAGATCATATGACTTTTGATCAGTATATCGAAAGTCTAAAGAGTGAAGATCAGTATCTCAGAATTCTTTCTCAAAAAGAAGTTCAGCAGAATGGATTTTTTGCTACAGAAGTAGTTACTGAGGGAGGATTAGGACTCCCTATCGATAGGATATTTGTTCCAAGGTTTGAAGTTGATCATTCATACGTTATGGTATATTCCTATACCAGTGATAACCATCAAGAAAAAATGGCTCGCTCTATGAGATTTTTACCGCCTCCAAAGACTGCACTGTAAATGGTTTTTGATGTATATTTGTGACAGGTTGGTGTAGACAGAGGCAAGGTGTTTGCTTCGAGTATTGTTTTAGGCACACACATATGGCGGATTAGTTAGTTGAATAATTAGCCAAAAATTCATTTGGCGTTTTCCCTTCCAATCCACAATGTTCTAGATTGTTGTAGTAATCATTCCATACTTTCATCTTCCTTTGCAAGTCACCTAAACTTTTGAACTTGTTCTCTTGATAGAACTTTTCTTCATCTTCTCGATGACTTCTCTCAACGGTTCCATTTTGAGCAGGTTTGCCTTTGTCGATCAAATAATGAACAATGTTGTGTTGTGTGCAAAAAACATCGAGTGGGTGCAGCGTTTTCACTGACAGGTCACTACGTTTGTTCGTGCCGGTGTAGGCAGTAGTGAACGTGGAATGATTGTCAGTCTTGATTGCTTGTATGGCACACTTGAATCGCCTCATGACAATCTTTAGAAATTCAATCGAATGAAAGCTTGATTGTTCGTCAAAGATTTCCAAGTGACGCCATCTTGAAGCGGTATCAATGGCAGTATATTGAAAATATCGCTTGTTTTTCACCTTTCCCGGCACAAACTTCACATCAATCTCCACGAGCTCTCCAGGCTGTCTTTCTGCCCTGATGTAGTTGTATTTAATTTTCTTAACTCTGTATTTTCTGACCAATCCTTCCTTTTTCAAAATCTTGCCAATAGTTCTCTCGTGAACGTTGATACTTTCTTTTTCGAGTTGCCAGTGTATCTTCAGAGCACACTTTTTAGTTTTCCTCCTGATTGCAACCACTCGCTCCTTGATTGAAATCAGAGTCTCGTTTGGTTGCATCTTTGGTTCAGTTGATGCCCAGCTTCACCCTGCTTCTTGTATGCTGCTACCCAGCGTTCGAGACTCCGTTTCCCGTATGGACAGACCAGTGCCACATCGCAGAGCCGTACTTCTTTTTTGATGATGGGGAGAACCCATCGTAGACGTTCTTCTTTAATTGTTTTTGCCATACATATGCTCATTACTCCATTCTAGGAGAAACCGCCATATGTGTGTGCACATTACCTAGGTGTACGTTAAATAATCAAGACCTTCGCAACACTTCCTCTGGAGTTTGATAATTAATACC
>JBBDJV010000014.1:0-3797 GCA_040879725.1 Minisyncoccota bacterium
TTTTTTTCATGATCTAAATATATCAACTGTTCGGATTCAAATGCGAATCTACGTTACTGTTCATTTTAAACTCAGAAAGAGAAAATCATGCGTGACCTCCTGATCAGAAAAGCTACTCACGAGGACCTACCAGTTCTTCTAACAATGGTCGAAGAACTTGCCTTGTTTCTCGGACTAGAAATGAATTTCCTGGCAACTGAAAACAATTTGCGGGAACTTCTTTTAAGTGAGAATAAAGTTGGCGACTGCTTAATTGCAGAGCTACCCCATCAAAATGCCAAGATCGGGTATGTAGTATACTTTCAAACACCCTCCACATTTCGAGGGAAAAAAGGATTACATATTGAAGATCTTTATGTCACAGACGGTTTTCGTCACAAAAGTGTTGGTCGTAAATTGCTTCACGCTGTTTGCAAAGTTGCTGACCAGATTGATTGTTGTCGAATCCAATGGGAAGCACCCATTTCAAACGAAAAAGCCCGTGCTTTTTATGATAGCCTGGATGTACCCGTTGTTGGAGGCTGGGTTACTTACAGACTCAATAATGCTCTGAGTGAATTTGCACGATCTCAAACCCGATACCAGCTAGGAGAAGACATGTTAAAAGATAGATAACGTCGAACGCATTGCTCCCTAATCACTAAGGAATCAAACAGATGCAACCCATTCTCAATTTTCCAGATCCACCCGGATCCCCCTTAAATGGAGAACTTATTCAATTGCGACTACTGAGTAGCGCGGACACTCATGATCTCAAGCAGGCAGCAGAAGATTGTTCCATCTTTAAATGGTTTATTGATGGTTGGATCATCCTTAAACATGGCATGGAAGCTTATGTTTATAAGCTCCTGGAGGAGCAAGCACAGGAGATTTCGCTACCATTCGTCGTTTGGCATCTTCAAGAACGTCGAGCGATTGGTGTAACTCGACTATATAATATCGAGAAACGCCATCTCTCATGCGAAGTTGCAAGTTGGTATGCTAAGGATTTCCATCGGACCCGCGTAAACACGGAAGCAAAATTCCTTTTACTACGCTACATTTTCACAACCTTGCGCCTCAGCCGTGTTAGCTTTGAAATCGATGAGCGCAATGTGCCTTCTATTCAAGGCATGCTTAGAATTGGAGCAATAGAGGAAGGAAAAAGACGCAATCACATGGTGCTAGCCGATGGTGATTTCAGAACATCTATATTGTTTAGCATTCTTGCTGAGGAGTGGCCACAGACAAAAATAAAATTAAGCGATCTACTCAACACAAAATATTCTTAAACCTCATTCCCTTCGGTCCAAATATGGATCACATCAGGCACGCCTCAAACACGCATTTGAGAAACGGCCTTTTTTATTTATACAGAGTCTTCAGAATCATCATACTCTTCAGTTTGCTCCCACTACTAGAAAATATTAGAACTGATGTTACTCTCGATAATCACCGATTAACCAGTCAGAGATAGTCTTCATAAATTCTCCTGCACGTTGATGCTGCTCTGAAGATTTAAAAGTTTCGTAAGCAGCTGCGTCACGGAAAAGACCATTTTCAATAAGAATATCACCTTTTCGTTGATCCAATGAAAATTCTATTCGCCACTCCAACACGCCATTACTATTCTCACCTAATTCACGGAGCAATTTTATCGCTTTCTGACGTTTAAATTCATCTACATTTGCATGCAGACGAAAAAAAACAATATGACGCATAGATTTTTCGTTAGACATAATCGAAAGATACCATGATTATGTTATTTAATCATATAATTGGCTCCCGCTATTGAACATGTTTAGAACTTTGGACTGGAAGATAATTGAGCAAGAATTAATGAAGATTCCAGGTCTATTTATATTCCAAACATAGAAACACAACGTCGAATTTAGTTTATTGATTAACTCTTAGTTGTTGTACTAGAAGCTAGAACTCGAGATTGCTACTTAGAGCCCTAGGTTGGGGGAAATTTAACTTTATCTCACTACTCACGCAATTCGTTAGTCTTCCGTCTGATTTTAGTTATAGCGTATTGAATAATTTTCTGGGCAATGTTTTGGCCTGTAATCGATTCAAAGTATTTGAACTGTGGAGATGTATTAATTTCCAGTACATACCACTTATTATCGTGATGCAAGAGGTCAATTCCAGCTATCTCAATATTTTGCTGTTGTGCTGCTTGCTCACAAATACTGATGACTGCAAGAGGAAGTTCTGTCTTCGCTTTTGTATTACCCTCTACATTCATGCGAAACTCTCCATCGGTTCTCTCGCGACGATAGGCGCCAATATATTTTCCTCCAATTACAATAGCGCGATAATCGTGGTCAACTGGCAGATATTCTTGCAAAATGACGCGCGGACCGATTGCCTGGTAACTCTCTGCTAGTTCACTCTCTTGCCTCACTAGCTGGACTTTCATTCCCATACTACCAATAGTCGCTTTCATAACTACAGGATATGTTAGTGCCGACTGAACGATACGAAGGGTCTGCTCACTCTGAACCATGAAATAGTTTAGGGTAGGCACCGACTGTCCGATTGCACCTAGAAAAAGCTTGTCCATCAACAATGCGCCATGAGCGGTCATTCCTTCAATTACTGTCGCACCATGTTGCAGTAAGTACTTTGCTATTACCATTACCTCCTGATCAGCGTCTCCAATACCACGAAAAATATAACAATCACTCTTCATTAAATTTTTGTTTTCCTCATCAAACAGAGAAAAGGTATTATTCTGGACACTGAAAACTACTGTATCAATAGATATAGCAGATAAAGTCGCTCCCATCTTCAATGCTTCTTCTTGTAGTCGTTGTACTGCGTGTCCTTCTGTCTGACCTATTAGAGTAATCTGCATAAAGTCAGAGTATCATATGGCCACCGCTTAGGGCAATTTAGATAAATGGGAATATAAAATTAATCATGTAGTTAAAATACTCAGTAAGATAACTCAAAAATGAATAGCCTCTATCACTAGGGTAACTTTTTTATTCTTCCGTAGTCTTGTACTTTTTTTATCTGCTCCGAGGCACGGAGAGAGTTCGAACCAAACTTATCTTATACGAAAAACACATTTGGATAAAAAAATAATTACTCGTAGTATAAAAACATGAGAACGACTAAAACACTTCCTACAATAGACATCCGATATGGTAAGTTTTTAGTCCCCTTTTTTGATTGTTATGCTCAAAATAATAATTCAATCACCAATAGGCCAGATAACAAAACTATTCTGGCTAACATTAAACAACAACGATTGAGTTGGAAAGAAGTTCACGAAACAATTCTTATCGAAATGCAAGAAGTAACAGGCCTTACTTTTTTAGAAAATACTATTCCTGTTTACATTGTTCCGACTTATGAAGGAGCTTTCAGCGATCCCATTGTTATCTCAAGCCTTCAGACAGAACATTTCGTTGATGTCCTAACACATGAGCTCATACATCGTCTAGGAGATTATAATAAAGAAAAAGTATCAATTAGAGGAATTGGAAAGGAATTATACAAGCATATTGATGACCATATTTTTCAAGATCATATTTTTGTACATGCAATCCATACATATCTTTACTTAGACATACTTAAGACACCACAAAGTCTTGCCGACGATATTGCGTCATCTGATGGAGCGTACGCAAACGCATGGCAATTAGTTCAAGATACGGGATATAAAGAAATTATTGAACGCTTTAAAAAATGTTACTAAAGTAGTGTGCTCGCCCTATTGGACATGTTTAGAACTTTTAACTGGAAGATAATTGAAAAAGAAATACAAAATTTCTCTATAAAAGTGCTACAATAACCCTATGCCA
>JBBDJV010000015.1:0-106001 GCA_040879725.1 Minisyncoccota bacterium
TCATTACCTCACTTTATTTTGGAAATAGGTTCTAACTTGGTACAATAGACACACCGTTTCTAAGCTAGGGTCTCTAAAAAATGAGGTAGTTCTGAGAGGGAAGATATTTTGTAATCAGCGCCGGATACGTCCAAATTTTTAATGACTGGATTTGGGATAACAACTACTTTTATTCCGGCGGTCTTAGCTGCGACAATACCTCGTGGTGAGTCCTCTATAACTAACGCTTCACTTGCATTACATTTTGCCATCTCAAGTCCTTTAAGGTAACTGTCTGGGCTCGGCTTTCCTTCGTTATAATCCTCTCTAGTAACCACAAAATCTGCTAAGTCAGGAACACTCGAACTGTGATGGGTTTTTGTAAAGTTTTCCCGATTAATGTTAGTAATAATTCCTATCCTGTATGTAGTTTTTAGGTTACTTAAAACCGTTTCCGCTTCTGGATCAACAGTGTTTGTTTGTATGACAGCATTCTGCCAAAGTAGGTTTCTATTATTCCTGAATGTATTAATCTGCGCATCACTGCAACCGATATTTTTCATAAATCCAGTGGTACCGAGGTTGGTAATGAAAGCATGATTTTCAAAATCCTTTCTTGTGTAAGGTATTCCTATTTCTTCAAAGCACTTATTATTTAGTACGAAAAGTAACTCTTCTGTGTGAGCAAGAACTCCATCATTATCAAATAGTAATACTTTTAGCATTAATAGAGTATATCAGTTTATTTTTTACCCTGCGTGGGAAACAGCTTTTAGCACAGACGGAAATAAAAAACCCGGACGCCTTGCGGTGTCCGGGTAGTGAGTTACTTTGTGAAAAGTATCAGATTTCCGCTCGGGTATTCGTATTTCCCGAGCACAAGGGTTCCTTTCCGAAGGCGGTCTTTGGCCTCGGATGAGTCCTCGAACACGAGTACGCCCCCTCCTTGGAGAGCACGCACTTCTTCATTATTACTTTTCATGTCCTCCGCAACTGCGGAGAAATCTTTAAATAACTTCATAGCATCTTTATATCATATAAACAAAAAAAGTCAAGATTTTTGGTTTAAGTACGCTCGAATTTCACGTTCTGTTTGGGATACATAATCTTCGTCTCTAGTAAACTGGCCTGTATGCACCTTTCCGTTTTCAGAGAATTGAAATTGGTACGCGTCTTCTTCACTCCCATACGCTCCTCTTCCAAAATCGATAATACAAGGCTTTCCTGTTTCGGTATCTATCATTAAATTATCTTGATGAAGGTCGCGGTGGTAAATTCCATGTGTATGCATTTTTTCAATATAGGCATATACTGCAGGGAAGAAAGTATCAGGATCAAAATTTTTTGGTAGCTCTTTTTCTCCCCGAATTACCTCTCCAACGGTTGGTCCTTGTATCGTTTCCATGACCAATACATGGATTTTTTCTTTTGCGTAGTAGGTGTCGCCCTCATCTTCTTGTTCAAAAGTTGCCCATGCGCACGGCGCGGGAACAATAACAGACTCATCAAAATTCTTTTCGTTAAGTTCTTTGAGAAACTCTCCTTCCTTTTCAGGTCCGATATGGTATGAATCAATAGGGGTGCGATTTTCTTTGGACGTAAGCGGAACGTTTGGTGGGGGAATATTTTTCCCCATAGAAGTTCTCTCGGTTGTAAGCTTAAAACAGAATCGAGGTTCATCTATATTGCTGTGAGCGTGAGAAATATTACCGGAACCAAGAAAGCCTTCTTTGGTAGTAAGAAGATTTTTTATATGCTTTCGCATGAGATGGTCAATTTTTTCATGACTTATCACTCCGGGTTCCTGCTCAGATTCAGATATTTCCGCCTCAGTTTGGTGCTCATTGTCATTTTCGGGAGTATCCCAAAATCCACTTTCTTTCTGTTCAAACATACTGACAATACTATCATATTCAAATTACATTTGTGTTTGTACACAAACAGACTTAGGTAATTAGTGGTAGTATTAAAAGACAATATACGCATATGGTTACTAAAGAACTTCTCGAATATATTAAATTGCAGTATGCGAAAGGGTATACGCTTACAAATATCAGAAATGCGCTTCGCGCGGGCGGGTGGAATACTGAGGATTTAAACCAAGCAACCACTATTCTCAAGGATATTCTCGTACCGCAAAAACGAAAACCATTTTTTAACAAAACTGCAACATTCAGCGGAGACGTGGGAACCGCAGTTCATGACAAAAAACAGGTTAAAGCGGAACCATGGTCTCCTGCCGTGCAGGAAATTACCCAAGAGGAACCACAAACACAACCACAAAACGCTCCCGTTGAAGCAGATACAGCAAAGGAGAGTTTTGTTTCTCCCAGCGCTCCAGAAGAGCCTTCAGCACAAGAACCTTCAGTGCAAGAGCCTCAGGCACAGACTGCCCGAGCTCATGAACCAGAACAGGTTCAACCCGAAGCACCTATACACGAGACAGCAGAACCAGTGGAGAAGAGTAGCGAATCGCCGGTTAGTCCGTGGGGTAACGTAGAGCGCTCTCAAACCACTCTGGCTGAAAGTAGTTCGGATCAGGATGTGAGTGTAACAGGAGAGCGGAAAATACAACAAGCAACAGCCTTTCCAAACCCAAACCAAATCGAACCGGAAGAAACTGTACTTGAATTTATTGAACGAATGAAGCGAGATGCTGGTGTTCCTGTTACACGACCTCATACAGAAGCGCACACTCATGGTGGTGATGAAGAGCCTTTTAAAATAAATCTAAATATCCCACCACACTTGCGTAACCAAGAGGGAGCTTCACCACAGCAACAAAACAATACCTCATATGCGCAAAGTAGCGCGTGGGAGAGTGGAGGGAGTGTGCCAGAAGAACAACCGGTTACCTCTAGAGAAATTACACCACTTACTGCGCCCGCGGCACCTCAAGCACCTAGAGCACCTAGAGCACCACAAGCTCAAAAAACAGCAGAGCATACCACTCCACCAACGCAAGACAATAGCAAACACAGTGTATTACTGCTGTTTATAATCATTTTCGTCATTATTATGGGAGCTGGAGCTGCGTATGCATACGTGACATACTTCTCAGTACCTAAAACATTTTCATGGGCAGAGATGGCTGAGCAAGTTGCATCGGTTCGTTCGGGAAATATTGATGCGGAAGTAGCCATGAGTGTAGTGGGCGATGATAATTTTTCAGGAAGTGTAAATTTGCAAGGCTATTTCGACATACACGATATTAAAAACCCACTTTTGGATTTACTTGTTGCAGGAAACATAGAGATGGTAGAACCACGTTCTCGAGCAAACATCTCTCTCAATGCGTCACTTCCTGCTCGGGTAGTTGATAACACTCTCTACGCGCAGATGAGTGACATCCCGAGTGTTGTCGGCTTTGATTTTTCTTTTATTGGAGATTCGTGGGTTGTGTTTAATCTTAGTGAGGCGATTTCATCGAGGTCTGAAGAAATTCAAGCGCTTGATACTACAAACGAGAAAGAACTTCGAGGTCGTTTGTGGGAGCTGTTTAAACAACATCCGATGCTTACTGTTATCGGTGGACCAGAGAGAGAAACAATCAAGGGTATTTCTATGTACCGATTTGAAGTAACTCCAGACTATGAACAGATAGAAATATTTTCAAAAAAAGTGATTGACGTGTTTTCAGAGTACTATCCTGAACAGACAGAAGAAATACACTCTAGCCTTCCGGTACTTTCAGCAAAAGATTTTGAGAACGAGAACATTGTAAGTCAAAAATATAAAATATGGGTTGGTCAGAAGAGTGGAATGTTGCACCGAGTTCTTTCCGAAACAATTGTTCGTCTTCCTGAAGCAGAGGCATCTAGGATAGAGAATAGTTTTGGAGTACAGGGTGATATTGCGGTTTTAAATGATGTATTCTTGAGTGACATCAACGATAGACGTTCTGTTGAGGTGCCAAGTGACACTGTGTTATTTGAAGAGGTTATGAGCCAGCTCTTTACGCCGGTATTTCCAGTTGATCAGGGAAGTCCATTCTAAAAGCGTTTCTAACTGGTTTGCACAAAAACTAGACTCAAAATAAATAGAATGGTATAACAATTCAACTCAAACGATGTGCCAGGTTTGAGATATGGCGACTATGGTGTAACGGTTAACACTCAGGTCTGTGGATCCTGCGATTCGGGTTCGATTCCCGATAGTCGCCCAAATCGACCAGCCGGATACGCGAATGCGTTCCGGCTGTTGTCGTTTGGTGTGACTATCGGGAATCGAAAGGCGGAGGCCGCGAAGCCGACATGTACCCATGTCGTGGCCGAGCCGGGGTCGAGAGTACTTAGTATAATTCGAGCGTAGCGAAGAATTATACTTAGTAACTCGTGACCGATTCCCTGTAAGGTGAGAAAGCGTGGGGGGGCGCTTTCGCAAGACCTTTTGATCTGTTTTACGAATGCAGTGTTGTAAAAGAGCCAAAAGGTGTACAGAATCTGTAAGATTCGAGAGTACTTAGTCCGCGCACTGTGCGTAGCACAGGAGCAGACTTAGTAACTCGTGACCGATTCCAAATTCTATTTCCGCCCAAATCGACCAGCCGGATACGCGAATGCGTTCCGGCTGTTGTCGTTTGGTGTGACTATCGGGAATCGAAAGCCCTGCCTCATCGCCTGCCTGCCGGTAGGCAGGGTAGGCAGCAAGATATGAGCCACAAAGTCGCTCGACTGTAAGATTCGAGAGTACTTAGTACCTTGACATAAATTACCATGTGTATATACTTTTGGTATATGAAGACACAAGTGAATTTAAAGATTGACGATGCTGTGAAGAAAAATGCTCAGAAGCGAGCAAGGGAGCTCGGTCTTTCTTTGAGTGCTGTTGTTAATGCTACTTTGAGCCAGTTTGCGCGAACCGGGGAACTTGAACTCTCATCTGCTCCACGTATGACTCCTTTTCTCGAAAGTCTTATTAAAGAAGCACGTGCTGACTACGAGGCTGGTGTATTGGAAGAGTTTGATTCTGTTGATAGTCTGATCGTCTCGCTAAATAAGTAGTCTATGCGAATTGCTAAGGCGAAACAGTTTAGAAAACAATACAAAAAATTACCACTAAAAATCCAAAAGCAATTTGCTTCTCGATTGATACTTTTTCTTAAAGACAAAAACCATTCTCTACTTCATGTTCATAGCCTCAAGGGTGCATACACTGGACTTTGGAGTTTTAATGTAACCGCAGATATTCGAGTTATCTTTGATGACTCCTACGAAGGAGTGTTAATTTTAGTGGCGATTGGATCACATAGTGAATTTTACGGATAGTCCCTCAGCCTACTCAACAGAACTCTTTCTCCACCATCGGTTGAGAAAAACTACTCTCGGATTCTTTGATTACAAGTGAGGGGTTTTTATTATCCCAGTGTACGTTATCAGCATGTTAAAAGGCATTATTGTTGAATTTGTGTAAAATAAGTGTATGGATTTTGTTTTTGTGATAATTGGTTTGGTTCTCGTTCTCTTTGTAATTCTTTTTTTGTACGCTCTGAGAGAAGCGCGTGAGTATCATACCAGTACTAAGGACGAGTTTGTGGGTATCTGCCATTCAGCGATAGAAACAGCATCAGTGAAAGAGGCTCGAAAGCACAAAATCCGCTCCCTTCTCAAGGAGAGAGGAGAGTTATCAAACTCAGAAATACGAGAAGAGATAGCTGTAGCCAGACGTACAATGGTTCGGTATTTAAATGAGCTTGAAAAGGAGGGAATAGTGAAGCAGGTAGGCCTTTCCGGTAGACATGTAGTGTATCGTCTCGTTTAGTTTCAATGCGCCAGGCGCCTGGCGCATTGAAATAAGGCTTATTTAAAGGGTTTACTGTATGCATATAGTTAAAAAAAGAGCACAAAAATTATATTCTCAAATGCGAGGAGTAGTAAATACTACGTTTCAAAACGGTAGAGGATTTACTCTGATAGAGCTACTTGTTGTTATTGCTGTGATAGGAATACTTTCTACTGTTGTATTATCAAGCTTAAATAATGCAAGAGATAAAGCGCGTTTTGCAAAATCATCATCACAGTTTAAGTCTTTCCATCACGCGCTCGAACTATATCTTTTAGAAAATGACGGGGTGTATCCCGGTGATGTTGATAGAGGTATTCCAAGTGGACTTGAGTCCTACCTTGCTTCAGATGATTGGCCAAATGGTCCATGGTCGGGAAGTGTGTATGATTGGGATAATTGGACGATAAACGGAGAAAAAGTGTACCAGATTAGTGTACGGTTTTGTCCGCCAGGAGGACCTATCGGAGCGTGCAATTTCCCGAATGAAATTTGGGCACAAGATTTTAGTGTGAATAGCGCAGTGTACTACTGCTTTGAGGGAACGTGCAGGTCACATGTTAATGAGCCGGTTGATTATCCTGGTTTGTGTGTGAATTGTCATGATTAACAGTAGAAGTAAAGCGAAAGAGATATTTTAGCGTGATATAATCAAAAAAATAATTATGCGATCATTAATTACAACTTTCAGACAAACGTGGTACAACCCACAGTTCTACCGATCCCTTAGAACCGTTTCGCTCTTTAAAGCATACCGTTACTTAGCGGGGGTATTTTTTGTATTTTCCATGCTGTTTGGCTTGGCGGTTCTTGCAATATTCACACCGCGCATTGGCCCAATGCTCGACACTATAGCGGGGACATTTCCGGATGAACTGGAGATTATTATCGAAAATGGCATTGCGAACAGTAACCAAGAGGAAAATTTCTTTATTCCGTGGCCTGAAAATTTGAACACAAATGAGTTTGAGTGGATTGCGATTACTGCGACAGAGGAAAGTCAGGACATACAAACACTCTTCGAAGAACACAATACGTTAAGTGTTCTTACCAGTGACACTCTTGCGGTCAGAAGTTTATCCAGTAGCGATGTGGGAACGTATCCACTTAGTGATATTGAGTACGCCAGACTTACATCTGAAACGGTTATGGCGTGGGTAGATGATTATCGAGTGTTGGTGTACGTGGCGGTGATTAGTATGGTTGTTTTATTTATATTTCTATTTCCGCTCATCGGTGTTGTATGGAGTGCGCTGTTTGGGTTTGTTGGGGTGATGTTGGTGTATCTTGTTGCGGGAATGCGAGGAGTTACTCTGTCATTTAGACACGCATATATCCAAGCACTCTATGCTCTTTCGCCAGCGCTCGCTGTGAGTCTCGTGCTGTTTTTTGGAGGGATAGCATTACCAATTCAAATCCCTTTACTTCTTTATATTCTGGTTATTGTATTTAATATAAAGAAACCACTTACTACGCTAGTAGTGTAACACTTGCCCTATGTGTTCTGTTGGTTCAAGTTCAACATGTTCCCTGTGCGCGAAGTGAACAATGGTTGCCATAAGAACAACACCGAAAAGTATAAGAAGTAGCTCAGAGAATAACTTTTTCTTTGGCTTATTTCTGTCGAGAACGCGAGGAACAATATCTGACATAATGACATACAGCAAGTTACCAGACGCTACACCAAGGAGTATTCCCGAAAGAGAATGGGAAAATTCCAAGAAGAAGTAACCGATCATAACTCCGAGTAAAACAGTTGAAGCTGAAACAATGTTGTAAAGAATGGCTTTTATTTTAGAAAAGCCTGCACCTCTCAATACAGCATACTCAGCTACTTCTTGCGGGAGTTCGTGAAGCAGAATGCCAATCGTTGCGGCAATTCCTACTTCAACACTGACGCTAAATGCGGTAACGATAATAATACCGTCTACCGTATTGTGTAGCGCATCTCCAAAAACAATAAAGCTGGTATCAGAGGAATGCGAGTGTTCACATTCTTCATTTTCGTGATGGTGGTGGTAGTGCTTAAATACTCGCGAAAGAAGAATAAAAAATAGAAACCCTCCGATTAGTGCGTACATTCCCATTTCTGCAGACTCTTCGAGTGCTTCAGGGATAAGGTCAAAAAATACAAGCCCAATCAACACACCGATTGAAATGCTTACAATGTAGCGTATATAAGAGCGAAGCGGTAGGAAAAAAGAAGCAAGAAGAACACTCCCGATGGATCCCGCCATTGCTATTGTTCCTGCGAGAATACTCTGTAGTAACATGAAAGCACTATATCACGAGGTGAAATGACTTGCTATACTACACGGTATGAGATTTCTTTCGGAACAAAAGACTCTTCTATTTTTTCTTTTTGCACTTCTTGTGGTGATTGTAGTTTATTTTGTAAGTGACGCAAAGAAGCCAAAGGTTGAAGTGATAGCTCAGTACGAGAGAACAGAGGTTCTAATACTTAAAAATGATGGAACAATAGATGATGCTCGGTTGTACTGTGAGGAGCGAGGTGGGGTATTTAATGACTGTGGACCCAGTATGTGTGTTCTCGATGCTTTCGGGGAAAGGGAATGTTCATTTGAGTCAGGGTGTTCTCTCACATGTACGTACCCACTCCCACCTCTTGCTGTAGTACTTCCACATCCTGTGCATGAAGCAGTTAAAGGAACACGTTTTCCTGTGTCTTGGAATTTTACAACAACATCACCTCCGGTATTGCTCGTAAGTTTGGTATCAAAGGAGGGGTATTCATGGCCTCTTAGTGTTATTAGAGATGAGGCAGTTCGCACAGGGAGTTATGAGTGGGCGGTTGGTATAAGTATTGGTGGTGCAGAGCGTGAAGAGATACTGCCTGGACAGGGCTATTTCTTTAGGATAGATGCCTATGATGGAGAAGTGTGCGTTACGGATAACTGCTCCCAAACAAATACTTCAGCAAAGCTGTATTCCGCTACCAGCTCTCTGTTTGAAATAAAAGTACTTGAGTAATTGTACACAGGTTGTAGTGTTTGCTCGTAGGGTGTGTGTATAATATATACATGAGATACACAAGTATTGTTTTTATTCTTTCGTTTGCCTTTCTTGGAACTGTTTCAAGTATGGGTATTATTCACACTGTTTCTTTGGACGCAAAGCTTGAAAAGCTTCACTCAGATGTTATTGAACTTCAGTTTGAGGTGGGACATGCTACTAAACAAAGTGAAAGTAATGGACAGTCGCTCGCATATGATGATGGTCCGGTAGAGATTTCAATTATTTCTCCTGCTGATAGTAAAAGTGTGTGTCGTGGAGATGTTGTATCAATTACATGGATGAGTACCGGCTTGAGAGATGTAGGTATTTCAGTTATTAAAGAAGGTGGAAAAAGCAGACAGGTAGCAACTGTAGGGGTCCAGTCACAAACAACAAATGAATATCTATGGAATGCAGGGGAAGCAATAGGAGACGAAGAGCTTGTAGACGGTAACTATTCTTTTGCGGTAAGTGGGGTAAATGGCTTAGGTGAATTCGCAACTGATGTTTCTTTCGAACCTCTCGTTCTTGAAACGTGTAACTAAATTAAAGAGTTAAACCCGCGAGAGCGGGTTTTTTGTTATACTTATATCATTACACATTAAGGATTGATGTATGCAATTATTTACGGATTTTAAAGAGTTTGCACTTCGAGGGAATGTTCTCGATCTTGCAATTGGAGTTATTATTGGAGGGGCGTTTGGTAAAATAATCACTTCACTCGTTAACGACATTATCATGCCACTTATTGGGGTGGTTGTTGGCAATGTTGATTTTACAGAGCTTACATTTACCTTTACTCACGGAAGTGACGGACGGGAGGTTGTTGTTGCATATGGTTCTTTTCTTACCAATGTACTGGATTTTGTAATTATCGCTTTTTGTATTTTTATCGTTATCAAGCAGATTAACCGGTTTGTTAAAAAGGAGAAGAAAAAAGAAGAAGCGGTCAAAGGGGATCCAGAAGATGTGGTGCTGTTACGCGAAATTAGGGATTGCTTGAAGAAAAATTAGACCTCTCATTTCCATAGGTTATAATAGGGGTGTTAACATTAAAAATAACTGATGATGAAAAAAGTAATTATTATAATTCTTATTGTAGTGCTCGGATACTTCGTATACGCACTTGCTACAAAAGATACAACAAGTGAAACTATGGAAGAAACAAATACTTCAACAAGTGAAGAAGTAGCGTCTTCTGCAGATACAACAGATGCAGATATGTATGCTGTTTCTGAAGAAGAGAGCTCAATAACATGGGAAGGGGGGAAGAAAATAATCGTAGATTACATTGATAGAGGAACTATTGAGGTGGCAGAAGGCTCTCTTGCGTTTAAGGAAGGTGTTTTGGTAGGAGGTGAAGTTGTTATTGATATGGATAGTATCGCGGTGACTTCAAACGGCCAAAATGATGACGGGAAAAGCGGAATGCTCGTGAAGCACTTAAAGTCAGAAGATTTTTTTGAAGTTGAAACATACCCAACATCAAAAATTGTTATTACGAATGTAGTTCAGGGCTCAAGTGAAGGAGAGTACACTGTTACTGGGAACGTAACTATAAAGGATGTTACAAACTCAGTAACGTTTCCTGCAACGGCTACCGTGAGTGATGGTGTGGTAAATGGTAGTGCTACTCTTACTCTCGATAGAAGCAAGTGGAATGTTCGATATGGGTCTGATTCATTCTTTGATAACCTTGGAGACAATGTTATTAAGGATGAGTTTACTCTCAATATCTTACTCGTTGCGAAACAGTAGAAAAATAAAGCATCAAAAAACGCCCTTCGGGGCGTTTTTTGATGCTTTTTAAAGCGTTACTTTGAATACAGCTTCGATACTTCCTCTAGTTGTTCTTTGCTTCCAATATCAAACCACCGCTCTGTGAAAGGCATAGCATACACTTCTCTTTTCTCAACTAACCAGCGAATAAAGTCTCCTAAGTTATCATGTGCTTCATATTCAGCAATCATCTCAGGAATGGCCTTAATATCTTCTTTTTTAAATATGTAGCATGCTGTACTTGCAAGTGTTGACTTGGGGTTCTCCGGCTTTTCTTCGAACCCGATTACTCTATTGTCAGCATCAAGCTCAACAACTCCAAATTTCTTTGCTACCGCTTCTTTCTTTTCAAGATCACGGGATGCGACCACTGTTGCCTTAACACTCAAAAATGTCTCTACAAGACGCTCGAGAGGGAACTCAAAGAGGTTGTCACCCGCAATAACCATAACATCGTCGTCACTTCCAAAGTGTTTTGTGGCAAAAGCGATAGATCCTACAGCCCCGAGACGGGTTTCGTTTGTTTTGGTCCCATCGTTAATAATGGTTATATTGTCACGTTTGGTCTGTAGCTTCCAGTCATAGAAATGCGTATAAAACTTATCATTTGTGATTACGTAAATATCACTAACGTCCTTCGGCAATTTATCAATTATGTGATTAATAAGAGGCTTGTCGCCGACCGGGAGTAGAGGTTTGGGGGTATTGAGGGTAAGTGGGTAGAGTCGTGTTGCGTATCCCGCGGCGAGTATGAGACATTTCATTATTCTACAAGCATACCATGTTTTTATGGTGCAGAAAAAGTATTTACTATCCACACAGACCCTACATGTGAATGAAAATGAGGATACAATGTATATATCGACCCCCGAGGTTGGTTATTATTCATATCTCGACCCTCGAGATATGGCTTAAATACTAGAAGTATGAAAAAAATGTCTGAAAAATTTATAACCCTCAAAGAAGCCGGAGAATTATCGGGGTATAGCTCGGATTACATAGGTCAGTTGATACGTAAGGGAAAACTTTCGGGACAGCAAGTGTATTCAAGTGTCGCCTGGGTAACAACACAAGAGGCATTACTTGAGTATATGGAAGGTAAACAGAAAACAAAAAAAACCCATCCGATAAAAAGCTATTTTTCACCCATAAATCTATACCGGTACGCGCTATACTGCGTCATTCTTTTTTCGGGTGTATTTAGCCTGTTTCTTTTCTATGTTGCGTCGGTAAGTATTGATGCACGATTACAAGCATTGTTGAAAAATAAAGAGATAACGGAATTGCGTGCCTTAGAAGACGATGTTGATTATTTTCAGTTCACAAAATATTCGAATAACAGCTTTAATTAAGTAATGCGTTTAGATAGACCCAAAAAACTACATACGACTGAAGATGCTCTTACGATAAACATGAGAAGTTTTTCGGTGTATCGAGCTTTAAGCGCGAGCGTGAAGAATGGTTTTGTGTACCGAACGGTAAGTATTGGTCTTGTAGTTGCAGTTCTTGCACCAAGTATTGTTCCTGTTGTTGTCTACGCAGATGAAATTGAACTTATTGAAACAGCAAGTACAACTACTGAGGAAGTAGTGGAAGAAAGTGAAGGAGAGGTTGAAGAGGAAAGGATAGAAGAGGTAGAAGAAACTACTGAGGAAGCTTTTGAGCAAGAGGCACTAGAAGAGGAGGGCGATATGCCGGAGGATGTGGAGGAAGATGGTTTTTCAGAAAACGATGTTGCTACGACATCAGAAGATGCAGTACAGAACGAGGATGAAGAAGTTTTTCTTCTTGAAGTAGAGGACGAAGAAAATAGTAGTGTTTTGAACGAGGAAAATACTGAAGACAGTGCAACAAATACGCCTGTTGTTGCAACACCTAGCGCATCTAGCACAACAAGTGTAACAAGCGCGACCTCAACCAATGAAACAGAAGAGAGTGTTGCAACATCTACCCCTTCAACCTCAGATGAGGTGCATGCATCTAGTACTGAAAGTGTTCTTGATGACGAGGAGGTTTCTACCAGTACTACTGAGATAGTAGACACAGATAGTTCAACCACAACAGCTACCACTACGAGCGATGTGATTCCGCAAGCAGAAGAAGAAATTTTTGTTGATCCGGCTGATTTACTTCCTCCAGAAATAATAATTATCGGGAACAACCCGGCGTTTGTGTCTGTTGGTTCTGTGTATGCGGATCAAGGGGTTTTGGTAGATGATAATAAAAGTAACAATTTAGGTCACACTATTAGAGTAAATGGAATTGAGGTTGATGTTGTTGATTTGGATACCAGCACGACGAGTGAACATGCAATTACCTATGTTGCCAAAGATCAAGATGGAAATGTGAGTGTTGCGGTGCGTACGGTATTTGTTGGCAGTACGTTTGAGGAATACGAAGAGAGTGAGAGCGTCGCTACCACAACAGCAACTACTACCGCAAATGACACTGCCAGCGCATCCCTTTCTTCTTCTGGAAGTGAGACTGAAATTATATATATAGAAAGAGAGAGTGCGGAATACAATGCGTTGAATAAACACACTTTTTCAGAGTCTGAATGCGTGGTGGTTGCTGAAGGGGAATACTACTGTGTTGCAACTGAGGGAGAAAGTGCCAGTTCGACCCCGACGCATTCAAACAAAGTTGGAGCATTTGTTGCAAAAGCAAACGGCGAAGACAAAGAAATATTTTTCAATAATGGCGAAACTGTAGTGCAGATTACAGACAATGAATACGAAGATGATCGTCCCGTGTATGATGATATCTCAGGAATCATTGCTTGGCAGTCACTACGTGATGACCGTTTTCAGATATTCACGTACAACACAATAACCGGTGTAGAAACTCAAATTACGAATGCAGGATACAACAATACAAATCCATCACTCGACTTAAATACTGTCGTGTGGCAAGGGTGGGTAAACAATAATTGGGAAATATTTCTTTCAGATGCGGATATTCCGACTGACGAAACCATCCGACCGATAACTACAAATGTATGGAACGATATGTTTCCACAAATAAAAAATGGAGTAGTCACATGGCAGTCGCGTATCAATGACTCTTGGAGGGTGTTTGTCTATAACAATACAACTGGAGAAACATCCGAAGTTGCAATTCCGGCTGGTGGGAAAATAGAAAATCCACGCTTTGTTATTTTGGTTGAAAATAGAATGGAAAATGGGGATGTGGAAACCTATGGGTACGATGTTGTAACAAAAGAAACGTTCCCTCTTGGTGCAAAATCAAACAAAGAACAAGAAATACCCGAACATCCTGCACAAGAACAACAAACAACTCTTCCTCCAACTCAAGAAGTCCGGTCACCAAAAGACGATGATACGGATAGTGGGGATGAGTAGTATTTATGTTTCGAGTGGTAAGAAAACAAAAAAAATATGCAGGGAGATTGGTGATGAAGGCTGGTGTTTTTTTACTGCTCCTTACGATTATTTTTTCTGATATTGCTCTGGTAGTACAAATACCGTGGAGCAATATTAAACGAGCAGAGGCTGCGCCGGTACTTATAAATAACTCCCTTACTACTTCTGATGCGAGTAGTTTAAACACTTCACCAACAACGGTGTTTGTTAACGATACAAAGGGTTATACTTTTTTTGTTGATTCATCGAATGCGTGTGTGTATGCATCCACTACCGATGCGGGAGCAACTTGGAGTAGTCCGTATGTTGTTGATGGTATAAATACTTCCGATTGTATTAGAGTCAATGTGTGGTATGACCGATGGACTCCTGGAAATACAACGGGAGAAATTATCCATATTTCAACAATAGATACCGGAGATGATGATATTTTTTATACAGAGCTCGATACAAGTGATGATACTATCTCAACGACTGTAGTAGCGACAACTCAATCTGGAACATTTGCAGCAGGAACAAACTTTCATTCTGTTACAAGAGCGAGTGATGGAGATATATACATGGCGGTAAATGATGCTTCTGATAGTTGGATTGTTTCTTGTTCTGGAACGTGTACAAATGCAGGAAATTGGAGTGAAATTACAAACCCACATGATCTTCAAAACGATTGGAATATTCTTCTTCCATTACTCAGTGGTGAGATTATGAGCATACGTTATGATGTTTCAGATAATGACTATGACTATCAAATATGGAACGGTACTTCATGGTCGGGTTCTTGGGTAACGATTGATACCAGTTCGGGAGAAAACACGACCTATGATGCGCATTATGGTGCGACGGTAGATGTGCGTACCGGAGATGTGTACATGAGTTACATTACCGATAACGGAACACTGGGAACTGATGATGATATTCGTGTTGCGGTGTATGACTATAATACTGGTTCATGGACACAAAAAACAAATGTTCTCACTAATGATTCAAAAGGGTTAACAGATACAAAAATCGCAATAAATCAACACTCAAATAAACTGTATGTTGTATATACAGGAATGACAAATACCGGAGATACAACAACAGGAAACGTGTACTATAAAACTTCAGATAATGGAGGTGATACCTGGAGTAGTGAAGTACAAGTAAACAGCAGTGCGAGTGATTTATACGGAGGGGCAAATACTACAATTATCGGGGATGAGCGAATCTATACCACATGGACAGACGGCGCAGCAAATAGTTTGTATGGTGAGACGATTGAAGATATCAGTCCACCTGTAATTGATTTGTATGCGTACCGGTGGTTTGAAAGTGCAACAAGCACATCTCCAGGGAGTCCACTCGCTCTTTCAAACACACTAGCTACTTCGACAGAGCGGGGAACACCTTTTCGTTTACGTACACTACTCAACATAGATGATTCTTCCATAGCCTCAAGTTCTCTTGATTTCAAGTTACAATACGCGGAAAAAAGCGGAAGTTGTGATGCTGGTTTTTCTGGAGAATCATACAGTGATGTTTTGACCGGAAGCGGACCAGTTCGTTTTTATGACAACACAGGAATAGAGGATGGTTTACAGGCTACTACAAATGCCGGTGATCCAACTCCAAGTGGTTCTGGAATATCATATCAGTCTTATCTTGAGAGTGGCGATTTTACCAATACCTACGGTGCTATTGCTACAAACATGGACGGCTTGTGGGATTTTTCACTTATTGATGTTTCTTCTCCTGAGGAAACATCGTACTGTTTTAGGATTGTGTATTCAGATGATTCACTTCTTGATACCTATAGCAAAATTCCGGAAATTATCACCCCATCTCGTCCGCCGATTGTAACGCAGAGTCACTTTCACTTTCGAGATGACGATGGAAATGAGTTGAACGCAACCTCACTAACCGGAGGCGCAGAAGACATACATGTTTTTGGTATACAACCCACCACAACGATTCGCCTGCGTTTTGGTATAGATAATACTGGAGTGACCACTTCTCCTGAAATTTCTTTCCGGCTTGAATATGCGGAAAAAGGAGCGTCGTGCGATACCTCTGTTGGGTGGACTGACGTCGGCGCAGTGGGAGGAGATTGGGATATGTCCGACTCAACATTTCTTACTGACGGAGACGATACGACAGATATTGCACTTAGTATTGGTGGAGTTACAAATAGTGAATCTGTTTTTCTAACACCAAATGGAGGAATTAGAGATACTAACTCACAAACAGGCGCGCTTGCTATAGACGTCAATGAGTATACCGAGCTTGAATACGCTATCGAAGCATTTGAGGGTGTAGTCGAAGGAACAACGTACTGTTTTCGGGTAACTGACGCGGGGGGAGAAATTGATGTGTACTCTGTGTATCCTGAAGCTACTATTGCAGCTTCTGTATTAGTAAGCTCAATAGGCACACAGGTTGAGGGTATAGATATCCCTGATACAAACCGATATGTCGGAGGAGCTTTTGTGATACAAGATAATATTGGTACTCACTCTGTAACAGAGATTACTATTAGCGAGCAGGGAACGGTTGATGCACAAAACAATCTTGAAAATATAAAACTGTACTATGACCTAGACACGAGCGCTCCATATAGCTGTTCGAGTGAGTCGTATACCGGAGGCGAAGCGCAATTCGGCTCAACAGCCAGTGGCTTTTCCGGCGCAAATGGAAGTACTACATTTAACGGTTCTGTCGGTATATCTACCACCACGGCAATGTGCGTGTATGTGGTGCTCGATGCGAAAGATGAAATTACGGATGGAGAGACGCTTGAAATTGAAATTACTGACCCAAGCAGTGATATTGTGATTTCAGATAATCCTACAATATCTCCGGGTACCGCGGTAGCACTCGAGGGAACCACAGGATTTAATGATGATTTTTTGGTTCAGACTGGTTATCATTGGAGAAACGATGATGGATCGGAAAGTGGGGCAACATCAGCAACCGGTGGTGTTGAGGGAGTAACTTTGAATGGGTTAAGAAAGACCGATACCACTCGGCTTCGTTTGCAGGTTGCAAACGAAGGAGGTACAACAACACCTGATACCGTACTCCGTCTTGAGTATGGAACCAAAATAACAACATGTTCGGCTGTGAGTGGTTGGACTGATGTCGGCGCAGTGGGAGGAGATTGGGATATGTCCGACTCAACATTTCTTACTGACGGAGACGATACGACAGATATTGCACTTAGTATTGGTGGAGTTACAAATAGTGCATCTACATTTACAACTCCAAACGGATCAGTGAAAGATACTTCCTCACAAATAAGTCCTATTAAAATTGCCAATGATGCATTTCTTGAACTGGAGTTTTCTTTTAGTCCAACAGCAAGTTCAACCGCGGAGGCAACATATTGTTTTCGGATAAGTGATTCAGGAACTGAATTACCACAGTATGATATATATGCAGAGGTAACACTCGCGCCAAACCAAGACTTTTTTATTCAACGAGGGTTTGAGCAAATAAACGGAACTAGCACAACACTGTATGCGGGAGTTGATTATGTCGCGCCAAATGAAAGTACGAATGCATTTATACGTATTACCAATACACACTATACAGGTGCCGGTGATAGTACTGATGGAGGAACGCAAAACGCTGATGATGTAACTGTTCATATTTTAGATCCGGAAAATATAGAAACGAGTGTCACATTTGTACGACCTGAGGCAGCTGTTGAAGATACGCATGTAGCGTGGGAGATTATTGAATATCAAGGGTTTACTGGAGCAAGTAATGAGTTAGTGGTAAGAGAGCAGGGAGTAATTCAAATAACCGGAGCAAATCTATTTGCGACTACAAGCGAAATAAGCGGAGTACAAAATGATGAAGATGTCGTTGTATTTATTACAGGAGTAAGTACGCCGGATACGGGAGTAGGTGATTATAACCTCATCCAAGCAATTAGTAGCTGGAACGCAACGACAAGCTCTGCTGTTTTTGAGCGAGGTGAAGGTGGAGATACTATCAGCATAAGTTATGCGGTGGTAGAGTTTACAGGAAGACACTGGAACATCCAGCGTATAGAACATCAGTATTCATCTGCAGGAACCACTGAAACTGAAACCATTCCTACTTCAGTGAATAGTATTTCGCGAACATTTTTGCATACACAAAAACTAGCGGGTACAAATGAGTATGGCGTAGATGAGTTTGGACATACTGTTTGGTTATCTTCTGTGAGTGAAGTTTCCTTCGAACTGCAAACAGGTGTTACAACTCCAAACTTGCACCGTTCTGTTGCATGGGTAATAGAAAATACGCAAACAAATGGAACACCCATGAACGTGGTGCGCTCAAACGGAACTCAGACGGGAGGTTCGGAACCAAGCACTATAGATATTTTAATCGGAGCTACACTTTCAAGACTTGATACCGCGTCAATTTTTATTAATTCCCGTTCGAGTGGTACCGGTAGTTCGTATCCTCATCCAATAATCGCAACGTATCTTATTTCAACCACAGAGTATCGATTTTGGATAAGTGATACTAATAATGTTCGTACGTACAGAACAGAAGTGGTTGAGTGGCCAACCGCTCCAAGAAAGTTAACACAAAATTACTATCGTATATATGTAAACACTGATGCACTTACACCGAGTGACCCGTGGCCAGCGGGAGGAGATGATTTAGGGGAGAATACAACACTATCATTGAATGATATTCCTGTTGATACGGGAGATGTGCTTCGACTTCGAATGAGTGTGTTGGTTGACCAAGGAAACATGCCGGCTAATTATCAGTCATTTAAATTGCAATTTGGTGAACGAACAAGCACGTGTTCAGCAATTACTGAGTGGAGTGATATTGGTTCTGTTTCAAGCACAACTGCACTATGGAGAGGATATAACAATGCCAGTGTAACTGACGGAACGACACTTTCAGTAAACCCTCCTAATCCTGGTGATCTCCTACTCTCTGTTTCAGATAGAGCTGGTAGCTACGAAGAATCAAATAACTCAGCAAATAATGCATACCCGCTTACCGCAGGGGAAGATATTGAATATGATTGGGTAATTGAAAATAATGATGCAGGAGAGCTCACTCCGTACTGTTTTAGAATGGTAGAAGCGGACACTACTGCTCTCGATGAATACGCTTACTATCCTACAGTATTTACTGCGGGGTATGAAGCGGTGACTGAAAATTGGCGTTGGTATGGTGATGCAGAAAATGAAACACCGAGCGACGGGCTTTCAACCGAGAACTCTGCCCCAACTGGTATAGCGTACGGGGCAACGGTCGCGCTCCGTGTGACACTTACGGAAATTGCTGGAAAAGTAGGTCAGAATTTGAAATTACGTTTGGAGTATGATGAATCTTCGAGTTTTACCAATCCTCAGTTTGTAACAAATGACGCAGAGTGTACAGAGGGTCTTTCTCTTTGGTGTTACGGAGATGGAGGTGGGGTTGATAACGCAACAATTACCACTGCAACACTCAGTGATGCTGATTCTTGTGTTGCTGGAGTAGGAAATGGGTGTGGAACCCATAATGAACTGGCGACAAGTACCAGCGAGTTTGACCATCAAGTAGAAGCGTCAACAGAGTTTTCATTTATTCTGCGTCATGCGGGAGCGCGTGCGAATACGGTATATTTTTTCAGAGTATATGATGTGACAAATGACCGTTATGTTGTGGCAAGTTCAACATATCCAAGTGTGGTGACCGAAGGAGCCGGACTTACCTTTACCTTAAGCGGGGTGTCGTCAGGTTCAACTATTGATGGCATCACGACAGATAATTCAACTACCGCAAATAATATTACTTTCGGGGACTTAATCTTCAATGAAGTGAAGGAGGTGGCACAACGTATTATTGTCACCACAAATGCGACAGAAGGATACCAGGTATTTATGTATGCGCGACAAGGGTTGCTTCGGGGGGATACTGAGATTGAGCCAATCCTCCACACAAACGCACTACCTGGAAGCTTCGAGACTGGTTGTGATACTGATGCTATTACAGGGTGCTTCGGGTACCATACCGGTGATGACACGCTAGCGGAAGGCTCGGTCCGTTTCGCCGCGGATGATACGTATGCGCGTTTTTCTCAAAACCCGGAAGAAATTATTTACAGCTCAAGCCCGGTAAATAACGAAACAACCGACATTGTATTTAAAGCATGGGTGAACGAGAACCAGGTTGGCGGACTGTACGAAAGTAGTATTGTGTATATAGTAGTTCCCGTATTTTAGTGAAGGTATGAAAATTTGTTACAATATGACAATGAAAAGAGTGATAGGTGTATCGGCAATAGCGCTGTTTAGCTTTTTTGCTATACCTGAAGTTTCTCTTGCTCGATTTATCGAAGTTTCACCTATTATTATAAACAAAGACTTGAGTGCTCGAGATATTATTTACGAGCAAATTTTAATAAAAAACACATCGTCTGCAAAGCGCAATGTGTATGCATTTGTAAATAATGTGTCTCTCGGAACAGATGGAAAGGTAGAGGATTTTTTGGACTACAACTCTTCAGATAGAACTACTTCGCTTGCGAATTGGATTGAAATTTCTCGAGGTGTGATTGAACTTATGCCCGGCGAAGAAAAGGAAATTGAATTCATGATTCGGGTTCAAAGAGATGCAGAACCGGGGAAGTATCACGCACTGATTTCTTTTGGAACGGGAACAAATATAGATGAGGCAAAGCGGCTACTCGATAAAAACTCAGCCGTGATGGTAGTTGCTTCAGTGCAAAAAGATACTCAGGAGTTGCTTCAAGTAAGAAAGTTCAGTGCCGGGAGTGGAATTTTTTCTGATAATACCGCAACATTTACCTACATTCTTCAAAATAATGGAGACGAAAGGGTTGTTCCAACGGGGGAAATTTTACTCTATGACAGGAGTGGAGTTGAAATAGGTGCGGTAAGAGTAAATGGACAAGGGGAGGGTATAGAGCCAGGTGAAGAGAAAGAGTTTAGTGTTGAGTGGACGGGTGATTATAAAATAGGACGGCACAAAGCATATTTGAGCGCGGTGTATGGTTCTGTGAATAAAAATAACCTTACTGATACAACATACTTCTTTATGTTGCCGTGGAAACAGCTTCTCTTTATATTCTCAACAGTAGTTATTGCATTGATATATCTAACAAACGTAATTCATAACGCATACGCAAAGAAAAGAAAGCGTCCGGTGTACGTAACAACTAAACGACCTATTTCTCCCACAGTTCCTGGTACGGATGTTATAAATTTGAAAAAGTATGATGAATAAATATAAAGGAAAAAAGCTGTTATTGATTGCAGGTGTCGTAGCTTCTGTTTTCTTTTTTGTATTTTTTGCTGAACAAAGCAATGCGCAGAACAATACATCTCTGTCGCTTAGTGTTACTCCACCGCTGTTCCAGCTTTCGATAACACCGGGGGAATATTGGGCGAGTAGTGTAAAAGTAGTAAACTCAAACCCGTATCCGCTTACCGTACGCGCGGAGGTAGTCATGTTTGATGCGAGTGGAGAAACTGGTAATGCAAAGTTTCTTCCAGTATTAGGAAGTGAAGGAACAGGTAAAACGCTTGCAGAATGGGTTACGCTTGAAAGTGAAAGAATTGTTATTCCGCCTGAGCGGAGTGGCTCAGTTCCTTTTACTGTGAGAATTCCCGAGGATGCTCCACCTGGTGGACACTACGCGGCGATTTTAATAGGAAATGAATCAGAAGCTAACCCAGCCGACGGTCCTCAAATAGGTGTATCTTCTTTTGTTTCTTCGCTTTTGTTCGTAAAAATAGCGGGGGATATTGAAGAGTCGGGAATGATACGAGAATTTACTTCTAACAAATCTTTGTATCAGCGACCGGAGGCATCGTTTTCACTTCGGTTTGAAAATAAAGGAAATGTTCACTTGTTACCCCAAGGGGAAATTACCATTTACAACATGTGGGGTAAAAAGAGAGGGGTAGTGCCAATAAATCAACAAACAGACTTCGGAAATGTATTACCTAAGTCTATACGAAAATTTGATTTTAGCTGGACAGGCGAACGCAATCCGCTAGAAGTAGGGAGGTATAAAGCAATTGCAACACTTACTTATGGTCAAGAAGAAAGACAAAGTGTGTATGCCACGGCGTACTTTTATGTAATACCTGTTGTGCCAGTTCTTATTCTGCTTGCGTCTCTTATTGTGGTTATACTCTTTATTTCTTGGGTGATTAAGTTGTATGTACGAAGAGCTCTTGAGCTACAAGGAATTTATGATTCGTCAGGTGAGTTTCTTTCACCGGACATGTCACGTCGGCATGTTGATATGAAAATGTTAACTAATCCGATAGTGGAAGGGGTTATGGATTTACGACATGTTACACATCATGCGGAATCTGACACAAATGTTACTGCAAACAAAAACACGTCGCCTTCCACAGCAAAGGAGTTTTTCAGAAAGTACAAAAGATTTTTTGGCGGAATGCTAGGGATGCTCGGTATCGGATTTTTAGGATTTATTTTCTTTAATGCGGTGTTAATTCCGGAAAGAGGTTTTGATGTTAGAGTAGAAAAGAGTGATGGAAGTATTGAAATTTCCTCTGAAGAACTGATCAAGAAAACGCTCCAAGAAAAAGAAAACTACTTTAACCAAGATCCCGTTGAGCAACAAAGTTTAAATGAGAGTGCATCTACAACACTCGACAGAAGTACCGTTGATCTTGTTGTACTTAATGCCAGCGGGGTCCCAGGGAAAGGTGCGGAGATTGCTGTTTTACTTGAAAAAGCGGGATATATGATAAGTCGTATCGGAAATGCTAAAGAAGAAGAAAAAGTTGAGCTTCACACTGTTATTGCAAACCATGAAGCGACTTCAACAGCAGAGTTTGTTACAGACATAGAATCAATTGCAAATATGTCCTTTATAAAAATTCAAAGCAACAATAACGAAGAAGAGAAAAATCGAATTACAATAATTGTGGGTAAGAGTAGCGAATAATTATCCACAAAAATTCATTCAATAAATAGTATTACTCTTATAATAAGAGAAGGACCGAACCTGAATTCGCTTTTGCGAGTCGTGCCAAGGTTTGTGTCCTATGACGTCGTAGGATACAAGAGGTTTTCTCGAGTATCTTATCATTATAAGTAGGTAGTAAGTGCCACCTACCGCTAGTTCTTAGAAAGCATTATGAACAGCACATACGTATTTGAGCATAGTAAGTCTCACAAATATCTAGCACTTATTGTGCTAGCGGGACTCTTGCTATGGTCAGTCGGTTTACCAGCATGGGTTAATTCGGCACAAGCAGCGTCTTTGACCAACGTCAGTGATACTATCACTGACTCTGATCCAAGCGCTCCTGCGAACCACACCATACAGTTCACTGCTCCAAACGGAGTAAGTGCTGGGGAAGATATTACGATAACTTTCCCTGCAGGGTTTGACCTCTCACTTATCGATTTTGAAGATTTCGATCTTGAAGACGATGGTGTAGATGTTACCCTTGCAGCACTATCTTCAGGAACATCCTGGGGTGTTGATGTAACAGGACAGGTAATAACCCTTACCAATGGTTCAAATGTTGTGGCTTCATCTTCAGTCATTACGATTGAGATCGGAACACACGCAACAGAAGGTGCAACTGGTGCAAGTCAGATTACAAACAACTCAAGTGCGGGAACATATGTAATTTCAATTACATCCGCAGATGGGTTGGATCAGGCTGATACCCGTATTTACCTTATCGACGACGTAGTCGTCACCGCTTCGGTAAATACAACCTTTACCTTCACCATTGATGGAGTGGCAAGTGGGGCATCAGTAAACGGCAGTGCAACAACCACTGCAGATACTACAACAGCAACATCGCTTCCTTTCGGAACCGTTGAAGCTCTTACCTCAAAAACACTCGCACAAGATTTGACAGTTGTAACTAACGCACGAAACGGATTCGTGGTTACTGTACAGCAGGATAAAAACCTGCAGTCAGCAACCGGAGCTGACATCGATGGATTCATCGATGGAGCGTATACCGACTCACCGGCTTCGTGGGCACAGCCAACAGCAACTCTTGGTCAAGAGGATACCTATGGTCACTGGGGTCTTACCTCAGAGGACTCAGATCTAAACTCAGATGAGTTCGGATCAGACTTGTGGGTTGCAGCAAGTACCACACCTCGTCAAGTATTCCATCACAGCTCATCAACAAATGGTGCTGCTGCTGATTCAGGTACTACACGAGTTGGTTACCAAGTAGAGATTTCAGCTCTACAGGAAGCAGGTACTGACTACACGAACACACTAACCTATATTGCGACACCGACGTTCTAAAGCGTACGACGCACTATATACAAAAAAACCTACACCAGTAGGTTTTTTTGTTGCACGCGTAATGTCTTTTATTGTCCTTGAGTGTTATGTTATCCACAAGAACAAAAGAATTATTGAAAAAAGTCAATTATAATGGACACATCACGAAGTGCATGTCTTTGAACATGAACAAGGTGAGTGGTAGCAGTATCCATTGTTGGTCACGATGGACATTTATTAAAAGTATATAGTTGATAGTTTTAAAATACATATGAGTACATATTTTCTAACACATCATATAAAGGGAAGTAAGATGCTCGGTATCGTACTTCTACTTGCATTATTGATGTGGTCAGTAGGCGCTCCAGCATGGATGCCTGTGGCACAAGCAGCATCTCTTACGGGAGTGAGTGATACATTAAGCGATTCGGATACAAGTGCTCCGAGCAATCACACGATAGAGTTTACAACTCCAAACGGAGTTATGGAGGGACAAACCATTACTATTACATTTCCTGCAGGATTTGGATTGGGTTCAATAATAGAGGATGATGTAGATATTCAGGATGATTCGACTGATCTTACTACAGCAGGAGACTGTTCAGGAAGTGATGAAGCGGGTATTGGTGTGGCGGGACAGGTTATTACAATTGATATCTGTGCGGGAGACGGTGCGGAAATAGCGTCATCTTCAGTAATTACCATTAAGATAGGTAGTCATGCTACTGAGAGCGGAACAGGAGCAAACCAGATCACAAACCCAGCATCCCCGGGAACTAATGTGATTTCTATCGGCGGTACAATGCAAGACTCTGCTGACACTCGTGTCTATATTATCGACGACGTAGTCGTCACCGCTTCGGTAAATACAACCTTCACCTTCACCATTGATGGAGTGGCAACTGGGGCAACAGTAAACGGCAGTGCAACAACCACTGCAGATACTACAACAGCAACATCGCTTCCTTTCGGAACCGTTGAAGCTCTTACCTCAAAAACACTCGCACAAGATTTGACAGTTGTAACTAACGCACGAAACGGATTCGTGGTTACTGTACAGCAGGATCAAAACCTGCAGTCAGCAACCGGAGCTGACATTGATGGATTCATCGATGGAGCATATACAGATGATCCGCCAGCGGCATGGGTACAACCATCAGCAACTCTTGGTCAAGAGAATACCTATGGTCACTGGGGTCTTACCTCAGAGGACTCAGACCTGAATGGGGATGAGTTTGGATCAGATCTATGGGTCGCAGCAAGTACCACACCTCGTCAAGTATTCCATCACAGCTCATCGACAAACGGTGCAGTTGCTGACTCGGGTACTACACGAGTTGGTTACCAAATAGAGATTTCAGCTCTACAGGAAGCAGGTACTGACTACACGAACACACTAACCTATATTGCGACACCGACGTTCTAGGTTTTCGCAAAACTATATACGAGAATAAACCCGCCAAAAGCGGGTTTATTCTTTGAATGAGTATTCATTCAGTGCTATTATTGAAACTACTTATCAACAAATAAAGATAATCATGGCATTTGTATTTAATCAAAGTAAAATCGCAGCTCCATTTTTTAACCGCACTCTTTTGTTACTATTGTTTATTGCCATGGTGCTCTGTGTTAATCCTCATACGCTACTTGCTCAGAGTTCAACCGGTATTGAAATTCAACCATCTTTTATTGAAGAGGGTGTTAACCCTGGTGATGTATACAGTGACGTACTGAGAATAAAAAACTTGAGTAGTGAAGAACAGACGTATTTTCTTACCGCGAGAAATATTCGAGAATTGGATGGCAGTAATACGCCCGTATTTGCGGATGAGGGAGAGGTGACTGAATTTGAAGTTGCTTCGTGGGTAACTATAGATCAGGATAGTGTGATTATCCCTGCAGGAGGAGAGGCACAAGTCCCTTTTTCTATTATTGTTCCAGAAGATGCTACACCAGGAAGTCATTTGGGTGGTATATTTGCGGGGGTGCGTCCTCCCCGATTGCGAGAGACGGGTGCGGGGGTAGGATTTCAGGTTGGAACTATCATCAGCATGAAGATATCGGGTGATGTTGTTGAGCTTGCGAGAATAAGAGAGTTTTCATCGGATAAAAACATTTACGGATCAGCATTGGCAACATTTACTCTCAGTGTTGAAAATCAAGGAAATATTTTGGTACGGCCACAAGGTTTTATAGAAATAAATAATATGTTCGGAGATACGGTGGCTGAATTAAAAATCAATGACAATGCGGGAGCTGTACTTCCCAAAGCAGAGAGAGAGTTTCTTGTCACATGGGAGGGAACGAATCTTTCTTTCGGAAGATATCAGATAAATGCAGGCTTAGTATACGGAGAATATGGAAGAAAAAATATTGAAGCTAGTATGTTTATTTGGGTGCTTCCAATGAAGGTTATACTGCCATTTATAGGAGGGCTTCTTTTTTTGGTTCTTGTTATGTACATCGGCATTAGAATTCACGTACACAAAAAACTTAAAGTTGCTGAGAGAAGAAATGTTCGTATGGTGCATGATGAAGCGCCACTTTCAAAATTAACACTTATTGCAGTTGTTGTTTTAGGATTTACCGTGCTCTTCCTTGCGAGCGTATTTTTATTATTTGCATAGTTGTATGAGAAAAAAAAGAAAGAATACCAAATACGCCAGTCATGCAATTCATACACTTGCAGTTTTTGCGGTACTTTTTTCTTTTGTTTCAGTGGGGATTAGGATTGATCAAAGTGGATTACTCCCGTACCAATTAATGAGTAATGTGGTGGGAGTGAGCGCAAACATTCCCCCGAATGAGTTGAGTAGGCTTGCACAGCAGTTTGATGAAAAGGAGCGCGAATTAAAAGCGCGCGAACTTGAAATTGCCGAGCGAGAAAGGGCACTTAATGCAACTATGCGAGATAGCTCAAAGAGTAACCTTATTGCAAACAGCGCTTTTGCTGGAGCGCTTATTTTACTCTTTATTCTGATTGCTATTAACTACTATCAGGACTGGAAGAGAAAAAGAATTACAGCATGAGAACTGTTGTTCTTACTGCATCTATTGTTTTATTGTCTGCAGTAATTACCAGTATGAGCATTTTTGCCGGTGATTATGTAACCGGGGAGAGATTATCGGCTACCGTAGCGAATAGCAACAACGCGTGTCCGGTGAATATGGTATTCGTTCCAACAGATAGCGGAGGCTTCTGTATTGATATGTTTGAGCGATCAGTGGGGGATGCTTGTATATACACTAATCCCGCAAACTCAATACAAACAGGACAAAATCTTCAAATAGATACATGTGAAAGTGTTGTTTTGAAAGGTAGGGTTACGTGGGTTAATGTCACGAGAACACAAGCCTCAAGGCTCTGCGCACGTAGCAAACTCAGACTTCCCTCATCCCGCGAATGGTTCCTCGCATCTCTTGGTACACCCGACACCGGTACTCCCTATACCGAAAATGACTGCAATCTAAACAGAAATTGGGGAATACGAGAAGTTGGAGCAACAGGAAGTGGCGAGATGTGCGTGTCTTCATTTGGAGCGTATGACATGACAGGAAATGTATGGGAGTGGGTTGATGATGATGTGGTGAATGGCGTACTGGGGAATATCACACTTCCCGAAAGCGGATACGTTGATGGGGTGACAAGCTCCGGTATTCCATTTACCTCAAGTACAAGTGCAAATGAACTCTACGGACAAGATTACTTCTGGTCTCCAAGAGAACCGGTTACCGCGGTGATGCGTGGTGGATTTTATGGAAGTGGGAGTGATGGGGGAGTGTTTGCGGTTAACGCAGAAGCAATTTCTTCTTTCTCAAGTGTTGGTATTGGATTCAGGTGTGTACAGTAGGCGTGGTATGCTGTAAGTATGAATATCCGTACTATCGGTATCACTTTGAGTGTGATTGGAGTTTCAAGCGTGCTTGCTACACTTTCAATTCACGCTACGGAAAATATGGGTCAATTTTCTCGTTCACTGGTTGGGAATATATTTGAATCTGGAACAGAAAAAAAATCTTGCCCCGAGGATATGATTCTTATCAGTTCTCCTGAGGGTGCTTTTTGTATTGATAGATACGAAGCCAGCCCGAGCGAAGTGTGTATTTTTGATAATCCGCAAAACATTAGAGATGCAGAGGTGAATTACCTTCAACAAGAATGTGTTCCGGTAAGTGAGCCAGGTCAATCTCCATGGACATTCGTAAGTAGAGATATGGCTATGGAGCTGTGTGCCAGAGCGGATAAACACCTTCCCTCATCCCGCGAATGGTTCCTCGCATCTCTTGGTACACCCGACACCGGTACTCCCTATACCGAAAATGACTGCAATCTAAACAGAAATTGGGGAATACGAGAAGTTGGAGCAACAGGAAGTGGCGAGATGTGCGTGTCTTCATTTGGAGCGTATGACATGACAGGAAATGTATGGGAGTGGGTTGATGATGATGTGGTGAATGGCGTACTGGGGAATATCACACTTCCCGAAAGCGGATACGTTGATGGGGTGACAAGCTCCGGTATTCCATTTACCTCAAGTACAAGTGCAAATGAACTCTACGGACAAGATTACTTCTGGTCTCCAAGAGAACCGGTTACCGCGGTGATGCGTGGTGGATTTTATGGAAGTGGGAGTGATGGGGGAAGGTATACATTTTATTCTCAAGCAAAAAGTACATTTGTGGGTAACGCAGTAGGTTTCAGGTGCGCGCGTGTAGTAGAATAGAAGAATGAAATATTCTCCGCACAAAATTTGTGCAAAGATTGCAATATTTTTTTTCCTTATGCTCGGAGCGTCACTTTCAGTGAGTGCCGCTGATTTAACCCAAGTGAGCGACCGTGTTTTAAATTCCGCACCAGGAGTATCTACTGATCATATTATTAGCTTCACCGTCACTAATCCTGTTCCGGCTGGTGGAAAAATAGTTATAACGCCTGAGCAGGGTGAATTTTCCCTACCTAATACCTTTGATTACACGGATGTTGATTTTCTCCAAGCAACTTCAAGTGGTAATTTTACTAATCGAACACTAGCCTCACTCCCAAGTATTTCTGAGGATGGTGTTCTTGTTAGCGGTTTAGTTGGTACCACAAGTACGACAAGTATTATTACTATTACATTGAATAGCACGGATGGGCTGTCTCCGGGGGATAAGGTGCGTTTACTGTTGGGGCAGAATGCTACCCATCAACATGTGGGAAATGTACAGTACATAAATCCAAGTCCTGCGGGAGCGTACCGTATAGAGCTGGAAACACGAGATGCAAGTGACAGTCGTATTGATACGACACAGATGCTTACGGTTGTTATAGATCCGGTAACAGTTGATGCGTATTATGTTGATGTTACACCACCTTTTCGTTTTAACGGTGCACCTAATGGAAATTTGGCACCAAATACTACAAATGTTGAAGTAACATTTAGAACAAATGAGCTTGCTCAGTGTAAATACGCAACATCTTCAGATGTGACGTTTGCTGACATGCTGGAGTTTTTTACTTCCGCAACAACTTCAACGCACTCGAGAAACTTTGTGACAGAAAATGGTGAGGCATACAATTTCTATATTCGCTGTCGTGATTACGCTGACAATATAAATGATGACGATTACCTCATTTCTTTCGCTATAGCCGCACAGCCGGGTTCTGGTGCTACTGCCGGAGAAACTGGAAGTGGAACGGGAGAAAATACCGATGGTGGCGGAGGTGGAGGGAGCGGAACCGGAACTGGTGGAACTTCTTCAGGAGGTGGCTCGACAAGTGGCGGAGGTGGTGGAGGTGGTGGAGGTAGTAGTCCTATCAGTGGTGGTGCTCCTTTCCCAAGTACCTTTGCGTCAGTAAGGCTAATTGGGCAAGCATATCCTTTTAGTACTATATCGGTACTTCAAGATGGTGTTCATCGACAAAACTTAGATAGTCCTATTGGGGGAAATGGAGAATTTAACATTCTGGTTTCTGACCTTACGAGGGGCACGTACAGTTTTGGTGTGTACGCTACTGGACCCGACGGTGTTGAGTCATCAAGTTACGCGACAACATTTACTGTTATTGGTGATACCGTGACAAGTATTGATAATATTTATGTGCCACCGTCTTTTTCCTTCGACAAGGAAGTGTATTCAGCAGGGGAGACAATAACTGTAGAAGGTTACGCCCCGGCACAAAGCTCTGTCGATGTGTGGTTTCATCAGCAAAAGAGTGTTGTGCTCGATACTGATATCACCAAAAGAACAATAAGTGCTGATGCGGATGGATATTTTAGTACAACTTTTTCTTCGGCAGGTCGCGCGGTGGATACCTATCAAGTAAAAGCACGCTGGATAGGTTCGGATAGTCGACAAAGTGATTTTAGTAAGTACCAGTATTTGGGAATAGGTACCAACCCTGACCCTGAAGTGGAAGGAGGTGTGGGGGATTTAAACTTAGACACAAAAATTAACATTGTTGATTTTTCCATTTTACTTTTCCATTGGGGAAGCGATGGGGCTGGTGTAACACCGAGTCCGGACCTCAATAATGATGCTCGAGTAAACTTAACTGACTTTTCTATACTCATTTTCCACTGGACTGGCTAGTGTTACAGGATATAATGAATAGATAGAAAAGGGTGGAGGTACAAACCTATGGTTTCTTTTTTACGAAAATTACGAGGCGAAGGAATAGCGAAGCCTGAGGGCAAGCAAACACAAAAACCTGATGATGATGCCGGTGTTGTTCAGCTTGACGTAGATGTATTTCAATCCAAAGATGAAATTGTACTGTATGCTCCTGTACCCAGCTCTGAAATAGAGATGATTGATATCAGTATCGAGGGTGATAACGATGTTGTTACTATTAGAGGAAAAAGAGAGCGTCCGGTTAACCTTGCATATCCTAAGGGAGAAAAAGAAGGTGAGTTTTTCGCGAAAGAAATTATTTGGGGTGAATTTTTCAGACAGATTATACTACCTGAAGAGGTGGATATAGATAAGATGGAAGCACGACTTCGTAATGGTATTTTGGTTTTAGTGTTACCTCTTCTTAAAGCAACTCATACGGATAAAGTAAAAGTAAAAATAGTTAGCAAAGAAGACGAATGATTACAACTTTCTTAAATAAAAAGAATAGTTTTTCACTGTTATTTTTTTGTATTGCACTGGCAATTTTTCTACTACCAAGCTTTGCATTCGCTGCTGCAAACCTTAATTTAAATCCTAATATCATTACCCGAGGAGTGGGAGAGAATTTCACTGTCTCACTTCGTGTAGATGGTGGAGGTGACCAAATGAATGCGGTTGAAGCCTCACTCTCGTATGACAGCTCAAAGCTTTCGGTGGTAAATATTACAAAAGAAGGCTCTGTTTTTACCCTTTGGACAACTGAGCCAACTTTTTCGAATGCTGATGGCACCATAACTTTCGGTGGAGGAAGTCCTACACCGTTTAGTGGAAATGCGACACTTGCAGTGGTGACGTTTCGTCCAATAGCTGAAGGTGATGCAGAAGTTCAGTTTACTCAAGGTTCTGTTCTCGCCGCTGATGGTAAGGGTACAGATATTTTAGGAACACTTGGAAGCGCGACCTATACCATTACACCTGAAGCCGATGAGCCAGAAGAAGAGCCAGTGTCTGGTACTGGGACAACTCCCCGTGCTCCAGCGATTACTTCATCAACTCACAGCGATCCGGAGGGTTGGTATAACAAAACAGTAGGGGAATTCGAATGGGTGCTACCTATTGACGCGGTTGCAACACGATTACTTATTGGAACTATACCGGATGCTACTCCGACAGTAGAATATGATCCGCCTATTGCAACGAAAACACTCGATGATCTCGAAGAGGGTGTTTGGTATTTTCATGTACAAATAAGAAATGGCAAAGGGTGGGGAGATATAACGCATAGAAAAATTCAGATAGATGTGACACCACCTCTCGAATTTGAGGTAACAGTTGATGAAGAAGGAGCAACAAGTAGTACGCCAACGCTTCTATTCTCTACAACCGATGAACTTTCCGGCTTGAGTAAGTATGAAATTGTTATTGGTGGAGGAGAAACCATTGAGGTTCCTGCGGAAGATATTACGGATGGTAGGTACGAGATGCCCGAGCAAGATAAGGGTGAGTACGCTGTTACAGTAACTGCATATGATCGCGCGGGAAATACCTCTTCTTCTGAAGTAACTGTTACGGTAGAAGAGGAGCGGCAAGCAAGTTCACGTGGACCGGTTGAGTTTGAAGAAGAAGGTCCCTCTTTCATGGAGCGGTATGGAAATATAATATTTATACTATTCCTACTTTCTGTAATTATTGCACTTTTCATCACAATTCTATTTATGCGTCAAAAGCATAATGCGGAGAAGCGGCGTGCTATTGAAGAAGCTCGAGAAGCTGAAAATAAAATGGAAATTATCTTCTCAACACTTCGCGATGAGGTAGAGGATCAGGTGCGACAATTGAGCGCAAAGGCGCGCCTCAGTGACGCTGAAAAGCGTGTATTGGTGAAGCTTAGGGAAGCACTCGACATCTCAGAAGAGTTTATCGACAAAGAAATCTCAGATATTGAAAAAGTGTTGAAATAGCTATACACAAAAGGGTAAAAACCCTAGTAATAATTTGATATAATTAACATACATATCCAATAGTTGTTGGGGGCTTTTTTACAGTGGATGTGTTTGAAATGAGATTAATTAACCTGCTAAAAAAAGATATTTGGGTCGTGGGAAGCTTGCTACTAATCGTGTTAGTAGTGAGTGGTAATACCTACCTTAAGAATGTATACGCCGACCCGGTGATTGAGGACAGTGTGTATCTTCTCCCAACAAAAGTTGAGTCTGTTGGTTGGAATAATGTTTCAACTGTTGGAGTGCAGGAAATTTCAAGTGACGGAACTTTGGGCGCATTCAACAAATCAAACTCTGCCTTTGTTATTTTCAAAAACGGAGAGTATGCAAAAGAGGAGGCGGTTATACCCGTGAGAGAAACTGGTGTACCGAAAGCTGAGAAGATAGATGTAGGGGAAACAAAGGAAACAGAAGGGCAAGAGAAGTTGGATAACGAAGAAAGTATACAAGATTTTATTGCAACAACTACCGCTACGACCACAACAGATAAGTCTGTTTCTACCAGTACTCCAGTAGCAGAGTCTCTAGAACCAGAAAATGAAGAGCTCGAAGGTGAAGGTGAAGAGGAACAGTCTACAACAACAGACAGTGTGGAGAATCATAATGTTTCGGAAGAAGTGTCGGAAGAAGTAGATAGTGAAGAAACTAGCACTTCTTCTGAGGAAGTAAATCTTGACACGCAACAGGAAATAAATGAAGAAGAAAATAATTCAGCTGTTGAGGAAGAGAGTACTGATTCCGTGGAGAATGAAAATAATGCGTCTTCTTCCGCGCCGGTAACACGTTTTTTAAATGCGATAAAACGAGCGGTATTTTCGCTTGTACCAAGTTTTGTATTTGCGGATGAGGTAAGCACAACAACTGAAACAAGTACACCCAAAGTTTCGAGTACTACTGTCCCCGTCGAAGAAGTAAGCTCTACTACATCAGTAACGACTACACCTCAAATCGTCACTTCAGAGGAAGAAAAACAGGCGACAGAAAAAGAAATAGAGGAAAAGCAGGTGGCGGTGCCAAGTAAACCAAGTGAAGATGAAGTGATTGATACTGAGGCTCCAACACTAACAGTCCTCGGAAATAACCCCGCGGTACTTGCTATTGGAAGTACATACAACGACCTTGGGGTTACGGTTAGCGATAATATAAACAATAATCTCGGATTCAAGACATCTGTTGACGGAGTAGAGGTTAGTGTTGTTTCTCTTGATACAAAAAGTGAGGGTGTATACGAAATTACGTATAGCGTGGTTGATCAGGCAGGTAATACAGGAACTGCAAAACGTATGGTATATGTCGGTATTGAACCGGAAGAAAAGATTGTTTCTGAAGCAGAAAATGAAACCATTTTAGACACATTCACCTGCGATAATTCAGAAGCATGCACAACCAACGTTCTCGAAGTAAGTGGATTTGGTGTGGGAGGTGAAGTATTCGGGGAAGGCTTGATAGACACTGCGCAGTTAAGAATTTCAATGGGTAGTAATATTGCGCACTCCAAAACAAATGAGTTGCCGTTGAAGCTCGAAATAGAATATTTTTATAATGAATCATGGTTCAGTGCCGGCTCCATAGTGCTCGATGAGGAAGTTTCAAACGCGATAAATGGAGGATATTTCCTCTATGCTCTTCCGTTCTTTGAGTCATGGGCTGAGTTTGCAGATTTTAAAGTTCGAATACGTTATGACCATAATAAGGAACTTGAAGGAGGAGTTTACATCGATAGTATTTGGATAGAAGCTTTTTCAGGTGAAGGAATAAATAAAGAAGAGTTTGGGCTCACGAAAGAAGAAAAGAAAAGAGCTGAGATAGAAAAGGGAATGAAAAAGCCAAAACTTCATTCTGTCATCAAAGGTAAACCAGCGTTTGAAATAGACGAAAATCCTGAATTTGAATTTGAGTATGAACTCCAACGCTCAAATATTTCTCGGTTTTTCCGAGGTTTGTTTAAAGATGATCCCGACTACCGAGTTAGCTCGGTTGAGATTAAAACCGCTTCAGGGCAAGATATTGACCTTCCTATTTCCTTGCGATACGGAGGTGGGGAGCGGTGGGGCTTTTCAGTAGAAAAAAATAACGAATCACTTCATCCTGGAAAATATGAAGTTTCAATAACCATTCATGAAGGAAGCAAGAGTTTTACGGATTCCTTTGAATTTTATTGGGGCGTACTAACAGTTAATACAAACAAGTCAATATATTCACCGCAAGAAACAGCATTGTTTTCAATGGCGGCATTGACGGACAATGGACATACAATGTGTGACGCTATTCTTCGGTTGGTTGTCGTCGATCCGGATCAGTCAGAAACAGTTGTTCCTGTAGAAAAGTCAGGACTCTGTGATGGAAACAATGTTATAGACGTTCCAGATTATTTTGGCGAAATGCAACTTGCGGGTGTTGGAGAATACCAAGTATCGCTTGAACGATATAACGAAGAGGGAGGTCTTGTTATTCAAACAAACGATATTTTTGAGGTAAGAGACTATGTACCGTTTGATGTGGAGAGAGAAGGTCCTACTCGTATTTATCCACCGGCACCTTATGTTATGTCTATCTCTTTTAGAGCAAATGAAGCATTTGATGGAGTAATAACTGAAACAGTACCGAAAGGATTTATTATAGAAGAAAGCGAAGGGGCGAATGTCGTAGTCAAAGAAGACGTTGTAGAAATTTCTTGGCCGGTTTCAGTTCGTGCGGGTGAACGTATTTTGAAAACATACAGGTTTGATGCTCCTGATATTAGTCCGTATATATATGAAACCGGCCCACTTGTCTTTAAGAAAGAAATAGCAACAACATCATTTCAAGAAATGAGTACTTCTTCACCTCTGTGTAGCGAAGGATTTTGCGAAGAAGAAATTACAGAGGAGGTAGTATTTCAAGAAATTCGAACATGGAAAATTGCTTCTGACGCAGTGGGAAGAATGCTTATTTTGTGGGATGGAGGAGCTGCACCCGCCGGCTGGGAATGTGTATCATGTACTGGAGGGGATCCATTTTATCAAAGATTCATACGAGGAGGTGCTACCTATGGCGGAACGGGTGGAAGTGCAACTCACACTCATACTGCTTCAGTGTCAGTTGGGGGCCCTTCTGCAACTACCGGACAAACACCAGGAGGTTCGACTGTTTCAGGCTCAGGGCATACTCATACGTTCACTCCAACTGTAAGTTCCGCAAGCAATTTGCCTGAGTATCGTCAGTTGAGAGTATTACGTTCAACCAGCGCGGGAACTCCAGCAACACTTCCTGCGGGAGCAATTGTTTTCTTTACCGATACAGTTCCAACTGAGTGGACTCGATACAGCGCGCAAGATGGACGTTTTGTTCGAGGTGAGAGTGGCGTTGGGACAACAGGAGGTGCAAACACTCACAGTCATACTATTACTGGTACCACCGGCGCGGCAAGTGGGGACACGTACGGCACTCAAAATGGACAGACGAGAGCGGATGTCGCTCAAGTAAACCACACGCACAGCGTATCTGGTTCAACCGATTCAGTAAGTAATACTCCTCCATACATAGAAACCATTTTAGGGAAAATTGACGCAGACGGTTCTCTTCCAATTGGAATGCTCGCAATGTGGGATGAGGATGTTCCTGTAGGTTGGAATCACAAATCTGAATCAGGGGATCCATTTTTTGAGCGTTTTATTCTCCCTTCAGCTACATATGGAACAATCGGTGGGAATATAACTCATAGTCATGCTAATCAGAATATCGTGAGTGGAGGTCCTGCTCAAACTACAACAGCTCGAGCAGGCGGTAATGTTTCTTCATCGGATCACACACACACTATTAGTTTAACAAGCTATTCGTCTCCGAGTCACCTGCCGCCATATATTAATGTTGTGATAGCGGAGTTTTTGGGCACAGATCCCGTTTTCACACAAGCTCAATTCAGATGGTATACGAATGCTAATGTCGAAACTCCAACCGACGCATGGCCACAAGGAAGCACACTTAACTTAAACGAAAATGAACCAATTACTGCTACTTCTACACCGGTATCACCAGATGACGTTGTGCGTCTTCGTATGGCTGTTGGGGTAGGTAATGCAACATCTACCGCAGGTTCAGTTAACTTTAAATTGCAGTACGGTCAAGGTTCTGTTTGTAGCGCAGTAACAACATGGAGTGATGTAGGAGAAATAAGCAGTTCAACGCCGTGGATAGGATATGACAATACGAGTGTTCTGGATGGTGTTGAGTTATCTTCAACAACTCTCTCTCTTTCTAATGTGTTTGGTTCATATGAAGAGGAAAATAACTCAACCACAACACCAAATGATATAAGTGTTGGCGAGTATGTTGAGTATGATTGGGTTATTCAGCACAATAACGCTACGAGTGGTGTTCCGTATTGTTTCAGAATGGTAGAAGGTGACGGTACTCAGTTTTTCACTTATACATCGTATCCTAAATTACAAACTAACTCTGCTCCGAATACTCCGACTCTCGATCGTTTGTTTGATAATGAAAAAATTGCTTCAACTTCTCCACATTTTTGGTTTGATGCTGAAGATGATGAAGGTGATGCGTTGTACTATCAGATACAAGTTGATGAGGATTTTGCCTTCGGATCTGTACTTATAGATAACAATTCTCAATCTCACGGAGATCAGTTTACAAACCTTATAAATCCTTCTCAAAAGGAGCCATATACTGAAGGAAATACAGTTCAGTTTATTCCAAGTAGCTCACTCTCAAACAATACAACGTATTGGTGGAGGGTTCGTGCATGGGATCCTAATGGGTCTGAAGACTATGGAGAGTGGTCTGAACCACAAAGCTTCACAACCGATTCGAATATTGTTGAGTCTACATGGTTTCAGACAACAGACGAGCAGTTTGATACCAACACACTTAACGGAGTTAGGACGTTGGGAACAGATGCAGTTGAATTGAATGTTGGCTCAAGTACGGGTTCTATGTACTCAACATTTATTGATTTTTCAGATGGTACGTATGGAAATATATGGGAAGAATTTTCATTTAATGACGCCGAAACAACTGGATCAATAAGTTATCAGGTTGAATACCAAACAGACGAAGGGGCAGAGTTAGTTCCTGATAGTATTCTTCCTGGGAATAGTACAGGATTCGGTACTTCACCCGTAAATCTTTCAGGGGTAGATCCGGAAGTGTATGACAATCTTCGACTGGTAGCTAACTTTACCAATAGTGGTGGTAGTCCACAATTGCTTGATTGGACACTCAAATGGGGAACAAAAATCGATACTCCGACATTACTTCTTCCTTTTGCAAATGAGCGTTTTCCAACCACCACACCAACATTCACATTCACTACTACAGACCAACAAAGTGACGATCTTCAGTATGAAGTGTCATGGTCAACCGTGTATGATTTCACATCCTCAACTACTCGAAACTCATCATTGCATGCCGGTTTTGCTAATACTGAAGATAGTGGAGACTCTGATCCATTTACATCGGGAGATACGATTAGGTTTACAATACAACCTGCTGATGCTCTAACTGCTTCCACTACCTATTGGTGGAGAGTCCGCGCAAAAGACCCAAGTGGGGGTAATGCATTTTCTGACTGGTCTGAACCAAGAAGTTTTACCCATAATTATTTGGATGTTGTATCAACGTGGTTCCAAACTACCGATGAGCAATTTAATACGAACATTCTTTCCGGAACACGAAGTACGGGTAGTGACTCTCTTACTGTCGCAACAACTTCGAACGAAGCTATGATTGTATACGGGGAAGGAGCAGTAACTACTCCACAGTTTCGAATATGGAACGGTTCGTCATGGTCGAGTGAAAGCAGTGCGCTTAGCGTAGACTCTCAAATAAATTGGGTGGCAGTAAAAGAAGCCCCTACAAGAGAAGAGTATGTTCTCGGAACACTTGGATTAGATAGTGATGTTAATGTTCAGGTATATAGTGAGGGTATTTGGGATAATCTCCTCGAAGTTACTGCTAGTATTAGCAATGCAGATAAACGCGGTTTTGATATTACGTATGAATCAATTTCAGGTGATGCTATGGTTGTAAGTTGTGATGGCGATTCAAATCCTACGTACTACACATGGAATGGTTCGTCATGGTCATCACCGGGTACTATAACAACTTCCACAGGAAGTAGCTGTGAGTGGATTCGACTTGCGTCTAATCCTGTGTCGGACGAAATTATTATGGTTACTCTGCCGGGTGGAGGAGGTCAATATGAAGCTCAAGTATGGAATGGTTCAGCGTGGGGAAATGCTGTGGTGTGGGGAGGCATGAGTGAAGCACATGAAGGAATTGGTGTTGCGTATCAACCAAACGGTGCCCTTGCTGTTGTTACTGTAAACAATGATGGTTCAACACCTCCAAACCGTATGTCATCTCGTACATGGAATGGTTCATTTTGGAGTGGTACTACCGATACAAACGTTGGATACTTTGAACAGGGAACGCTGGTCGCTGATGATGGAACAAATAACATGAACCTCTGTTTTGTAAATGACGCTACAACGGTTCAAGGGTTACCGTGGACAGGCACAGCGTGGGGAACGCAAACACAGCTTGATGCAACCGCCCACGCGAAGAATGATCGCCCGGTTGACTGTGTATACGAAACTACAAGCGGAAGAGATGGAAATGTTTTGACTGCATACAGTGACACAACATCAGCTCGGTACAGTGTGCTTAGCGGGGGAACCTGGTCTGCTGAAGCAAGTATCAGCACTATCAGTCGTTCCGCAACGGTTCAGCTTGAACGTGTTGGTGATGGACTTATTTTGGGAACCTTCTTCGATCATGTAAATGAGCGATACGACTTCTCTTATTGGAATGGTAGTGCATGGTCAACTGCACAAACGCTCGAAAATACTCCGTCGGTAAGTTCTGCTCCATTTAAAGAACCGTTTATGATGGCTGCTCGCGGACCGGCAACTAGTGGTACGGTAGCGGTATCTCCGGGTATTGTATTTTCAGATGGGACCGGTCCGTATTGGGGTGAATTGTCATTTAGTAATACGACTCCTGGAGCAAGTGGGGTGCTTTATCAAGTACAGTACGCAACTGCTACAACATATGAGCTTATTCCGGACGTAGACCTTACTGGCAACTCAACAGGCTTTACTACATCACCAGTTGATCTTACCGGTTTGGATATTACTACGTATGATACTATTCGAGTCAGAGCGACACTTACCTGTGATGGTTCTGACTGTCCAACTCTAGATGATTGGACGGTGACGTGGGCTGAAGGCGCTACAGTGTCGGGTACCATTGCAGAACATGATGAGACAACTGCTGTAACAGAAGGGACGGTAGCTGTTGCGGTAAATGGAGTATTGCAAACAGGTAAAACGGGTGAAATCCAAGGTGACGGAACATGGAGTATAACCAATGTTACTGCATTTGTTGATGATATTATTACCGTATTTGTAAGTGGCGCAACAAGTGAGAATAAGGCTGTCGCTGTTACAAAGTATGATGGGGTGGGAGATATTACAGGCATTGAATTACATGAGCGACATCTTACATTTGGATCAGATGATACCTCGCCTGTTATTACAAACAGCGATTTGGGACTTTTCGATATTGCTGTGGGAGGAAGTGATGTGTTCTTTGATGTGGACGCATCGAATAACTTAGTTGCAACTTCAACAGGAGGTGGTTTTGACGATGTTGTTGTGTACGTAACTTCTGGAACAACATATAGGCCTGACAGTACATCAAGTGGAAATGTCTCCACTCACGATATTGCTATTTTAGGAACGATAATGGCAGACGGAAACACAATTTCACTTTCAGGTTCCTGGAGAAATAGTAGTACTTTTAGTGAGGGTACGAGTCACGTTGTCTTTACCGCTCTAAGTGGTTCGGAAAGTATAGATTCTACAGGGGCGAGTGCGAGCAATTTTTATCGAGTTACCTTCGGACAAACTTCTGGTACTGCAACATGGTTACTCTCCACACCTCTTGTGGTAACAAACAACACTGCTGTTAATTACGGAACGTTATCTCCAGGCTCACAAACTCTTTCTTTGGGAGGTAATCTTGCTATTGGTTCAAGTGGTCTGTTTACTAAAGGTACCGCCACAACAACATTTAACGGAACGGGCAGTAGTGTTTGGTCTGATGCGTCTTCCTTAAAGCAGGATATGGGAATTGTTGTTATTGATGGAACAAGTAAAACCGTTACTCTTGGTTCAAATGTTCAAGCAACTGATATTGTTATAGGAGCTAATGATACGTTTGATATAACAACAGGAAACTACAGCATAGGTGTAAATGGTTCATGGACTAACAATAATACTTTTCTTTCACGACAGGGAGAGGTAAACTTTACCGGTTCGTCATTTGGAGTTTCTATTTTACCTGGCTCATCATCTTTTTATAACCTTTCATTTGGTGGAAGCGGCTCGTGGACTTTTGGTTCTACTAATATCACCGTAGTAAATGACTTTAGTATTTCAAATGGTTTTGTTACGCTTCCGAGCGGAACCACTACCATTAGTGGTTCGTTTCTTGCGACTGCGAGCGGGTCTTTTGCAGGGAATACCGGAACTGTCCTCTTTACCGGTTCATCTGGATCGGAAAGTATTAGTCAAAATAATTCAAGTTTTTATAATCTTGTACTCAACGGAAGTGGCTCTTGGTCATTTAGTGAGCAAAATGCAACCACAACAAACAACGTTCAAATCCTTAGCGGTACGCTAACCGCTCCGTCTGGTGCATTAGCTATTGGAGGTTCATTTACAAATGCTGGAACATTTACTCACAATAGTGGCGCACTTCGTTTTTACTCAAGTGGTGATAGTAAGGTAGTACAACCAGGTCTATCTTCCATAAATGACATTATTTTTGATGGATCAGGAGGCTGGGTTCTTTCTCCATCAGCAAATATAACTGTTTCCGGTGATGTGAGTATTATTTCAGGAACAGCAACATCAACAGCAGAAACACTTTCTGTTGGAGGTTCGTGGCTAGTTGGTCCCTCAGGAATATTTAATCACTACGACGGAACTATTGCTTTTAATTCAAGTGATACAGGCGAAACTATTGCTTCAGGAAATTCACCTTTTGGAACCGTTAGCTTCAATAACTCAAATGGAGGATGGGCTGTCACAGAGAACGCCACATCAAGTTCTGGTTGGAATATTACTGACGTATCTGAATTTACCGTTGAGTCAGGTGTGGTTGTGGCTGTTGGTGGTGATTTTAGTAATGATGTCGGAGGTGCGGAAACAACATGGACAGGATCGACTTTGGTTTTAAATTCCAATACCCCATTCTCAATAAATGATAAATCAACCGGAAGTGACGAGTATGCTTCTATTGTTTTAAATAGTGGCACTAAAGTGAGTATGTGGAATTCGAGCGCAACGGCGGTTAGTGCTAACAGCGATTCTTATTTATATTCACAAGATCATGCTGGTGTAGATGGAAATCTTTATATTTGGGGTGAGTATGTGCGTTCATCAGGTGTGGAGCATTGGAGCCATGCGACTGACTTTGACGGAACCAGTCTTTCTGGTAGTGAACGAGCTGTTTCTGTTTTGTTTGACTCAGGAGCTAGTGCGGAAATAAATAACTCAACGCTTTCAATTGTTGGCGGAGTGGGAGCAACAACAACAATTAATAATCAAGGAAGTGGAGCATACTCTCTTTCAGTAGTAAATAGTACAACCACTGCACAGTATTATGCATTCAGGAACTTAGATAGTAGTGGTTTTGTTTTAACAGGAGAAACGTCTGTTACTTCATTATCAAATGGAGATTTTGAATTATCAGCAGATGGAGGTTCACTTGTAACACTTTCTGCTGAAACAATCGATGAGAATCCAACATTACAGATTAGCCGGGTTCGTTTTGCAACCTCAACAGGAATAACGTCTGGATTTAACGTTACCGCAACAGGAACACCTACTTCGTACTGGTGGTATAGGAATCATTATGGCAATTATGCTGGAGAAGCGTTTGATAATGATCCGGGAGATAACCCTGGAAATATTCGTTGGGATGACAGCAATCTTTCAATCACTGTTTCGGGAATAGTCTATTATTCTGATCGTGCTACTACAATGGGTAGTCCTGTGTGTGATGGAAGCACTAACACTGTTCGTGTAGATGTTCAGGGAGGAACAGGGGGAAGTGCTCCGTGTAATGCAACAACTGGAGAATTTTCAATCGAAGGGGTGTCATTAAGTGGAGACGGAATAGTAACAACATATCTTGATACAAATGGTGGATCACGCGCGGTGGCGATATCAAAAACTCCAACCGCAGACATAACTAATCTTGGACTATATGAAAGTTGGCTTACAATTAGGAACGAAGATGTGAATTCGGTATCAATATCTGACCTTGTTGCCTTTGATAGCTCGGGTGATTCTGATGTATTCTTCTCTGCAAATGAAGGCTCACCGGATACGTTGGTCTTGGAGGATGGTTTTGGATTATATGTTGAAGAAGGGAAGTCTTTTTCACCTAATGGAAATATAACACTTGTTTCAGGGAGTACTGATTTCGTTGCGGGAACATTTGAGCTGGGAACAAGTAGCCTTTTGACGTTTAATGACGGAGAAGACCATGCAGTTGGCGGAAGCTTTATAGTAGGGACTAACGCAACCGCAACAGTAGCAAGTTCAAGTCTTACCTTTACCGCTACAACTTCCGGAAAAACCATTACACCTAATGGCTCATCACTCTATGATGTTGCCTTTACTGGTGTTGGTGGCGAATGGGAACTTAGTACCTCGAGTATTACGGGGGACTTTGTAGTAACCGCGGGAACTGTTGTTGGAACTTCAGATGTTTTGGTAACCAGCGGTTCAATAACCGGAAATGGCGTGCTTGCATTTACTGATGGCGCAGTAACACTTCAGAAAGCAGGAAACTTCGGAGGTTCGGAAAACTGGACATTCGCTAACTTGGTATTTGGTGACGGTACAACAAATGCAACTACAACAAAAATTGGAGCGAATAATATTCTGGTGGAAAATCAATTAACCATAGACACAAATCATGTTCTTCTTGCAGGAGATGATGAGTGGGAATTAGGAGGAAGTGGTACTCCGTTTGTAATTTCAGGAGACTTTGACGCGGAAACTTCAACCGTTACCTATAGTGGGACAAGCGCGACAACAGTTACTGCCGAAGAGTATAACGCTCTTACTCTTGCACCGTCTGGAGCGGGATCTCCAAACTACACTCTTGCCTCAGGGTCCTTTATTCTAAATACATTAGTAGTAGGTGACGGGGTTAATACGGTTTCGGTTAATGCAAACACCACTGATCCTTTAGTAAATGTAAATGGTGATGTAACAATAAATAGCAACGCAACATACGTATCATCAAATAGCTCATTGCTTTCCGTGGGGGGAAGTTGGACAAACAATGGTGCCTTTACGCATAGTAATGGAACGGTACTATTTAACTCAAGTGACACGGGAGAAATTGTATCTTCAGGTAATTCAGCGTTTGGAAATCTTCTATTTAGTAATGTTTCAGGCGGATGGGCTATTTCAGGAAATGCAACAACAAGCGGTAATTTAATTCTCGCATCAAGTACTTCCTTTACTCTTTCTCCTGGTAGTACGCTTTCGGTTGGTGGGATGTTTGAAAACCAACTTGATGGAGGAGTAACAACATGGGACGGAACAACATTGGTTCTCGAAGGTGCGGTAGGATACTCAGTCAATTCAGCGACAAGTACAGGGGATACATACAATACATTAGTTATTGATGAAAATACCGATGTCCGCCTCTGGTCCTCATCCGCAGGAACCACCACTGTCGCAAGTACCGCATCACTCTACTCACAAGACCACGCAGGAGTAGACGGTGACCTCTACATCTGGGGAGACTATCGCCGAACTACCGGTAATGACTACTGGAGCTATGCTACTGACTTTGACGGAACCGCACTTACCGGAGGAAGTGAACGACAAGTAAACGTACGCTTTGCTCCAAATGCTTCTACTACAGTAACCGGTGGAAGTTTGCAGATTATCGGAACATCAGATGCTACGACGACTATAGATAGGCAGAGTACGGGGAATTACGGTATTGAGATAGAAGGTGGTACGTTCACGGCTTCTTACTATAGTTTTGAAAATATGGGTTCTCGCGGACTTGGGTTTAGCGGAACACCGACAGTAACAAATATTTCAGATGGAGATTTTGAGTTGGGACTCGAAGGACAGACGCTCATAACGGTAGACGCAAGTGTTATTGATGCAAATCCAACTAAAACATTCAGTAGAAATCGTTTTGCTACAGCAGGTTCTGTTACGAGTGGAATAAACGTTACTGTGGAGGGAACGTCCGTAAGTTCGTGGAGGTTTAGTGACCACTATGGTGATTTGGACGGTGAAGCAAATGACAGCGATCCAGGCGGTGATCCAGGATATGTTATTTGGGATGATAGCGCGGGAGATATTACTGTATCTGGTGTTGTGTATCAGAACGATAGAGTTACTCCTGCTGGTGGAGCAGTGTGTGATGGAACAACGAATGTCGTTCGGCTTTTGGTGGAGGGAGCGGGTAGCTACTTCGTGCCGTGTGCTTCAGGAACAGGAGTATACACAATACCAAGTGTAACTTTCTTACCGAGCGATGTCTTCACGGTATTTCTTGATAATGCATCCGAAGATGCTGTAGCGGTAACGTACGGAGCACTTACCAGTATTGCAAATATGCACCTTTATACAGATCACGTAATAGTGCGTCACGAAGGAGTAGACCCGATTACCATAAGTGAACTTGCGGTATATGATGGAGGTGATGATGCGGATATTCCGTATACAACAACCCTAACTCCCGACACACTTTCTACTGGAGCGGGTACCGCTCTCTATGTATGGCAAGGAAAAACATTTACTCCGGGAGGAGATGTGACGGTTACGGGAAATGGTACAACCAATGAGTATGACGGTACGCTGTATGTGTGGCAGAATGCAAATTTTGTTGCCGAAGGCAGTGAGTATTTCACTATCGGAGGAAGCTTGATTGCGAGCTCGAGCGCGGTTATTACCAGTGCTAGTTCAGATTTTGACTTTACTTCAACCGCTACCGGAAAAGTGGTACGCACAAACAGCTCGCCACTAGCTTCAGTTACATTCTCAGGTAGTGGAGGCGCGTGGTCCTTCCCCGAAACAACCGTTTCAGTGGAAGATGATTTTACCATTACTGCTGGATCGGTAAGTCTTCCTGTGGGCACAACGACAGTTGCCGGATCATTTATAAATAATGGAGGAACCTTCACGCATAATAGTGGAACAGTGCAGTTAAATGGAACAGAAGTTGGTAATTCAATTCAAGTTGGTGGATCAGACTTCTATAACCTAACAATCGGAGGTACGGGTTCTTGGACATTCCTTGATACCAATGCAACCACAACAAATCAACTTCGCTTTGAGTATGGCTCAACAACGCTTCCGTCAGGGGTACTTACTGTGGGCGCTACACTTACTTCTGTAAATGGAACCTTTAATCACAACAACGGAGATGTGAAATTTATTTCTACCAGTTCAGGTAATGTTATTACCCAAAAAGGCTCAGGATTTGGCGGAATAACTTTCGATGGTACTGGAGGATCTTGGTCATTTGCACAAAGTGTCGCTACTACTACCAAGGACTTCGCTATTGTAAACGGTTCGGTTGCATTACCGACAGACACGCTTCGGGTCGGAGGTTCGTTTATTAACGAAGGTTCATTCAGTCACAGTACCGGTACGGTGTTAATGAATTCCGCACTTACGGGAGAGGTAATAACTCCGGGAAGTGATCCATTCCATAACCTAACAATACAAAACAGCGCAGGGGGATGGACGCTTACCGGTTCAGCTACCACAACAAATAACTTTAACCTTTCTACCAGCACAAGCTTTACTCTTGTTCCGGGTTCAACCTTGAATGTCGGGGGTTCATTTACAAATACCTCGGGCGGTGCGGGAACTTCGTGGGACGGAACGACGATAAACCTTACTGGAGGCAATAGTTATTCAATAAATGGACGATTAAGCTCCGGAGATGAATACAATACTCTGGTAGTATCTACAACAACAAAAGCTCGCCTCTGGTCCTCATCCGCAGGAACCACCACTGTCGCAAGTACCGCATCACTCTACTCACAAGACCACGCAGGAGTAGACGGTGACCTCTACATCTGGGGAGACTATCGCCGAACTACCGGTAATGACTACTGGAGCTATGCTACTGACTTTGACGGAACCGCACTTACCGGAGGAAGTGAACGACAAGTAAACGTACGCTTTGCTCCAAATGCTTCTACTACAGTAACCGGTGGAAGTTTGCAGATTATCGGAGCATCAGATGCTACGACGACTATAGATAGGCAGAGTACGGGCACGTATGGTCTTTCTGTGCTCGGAGGAACAGTAAATGTAGATAGATATCAGATAAGAAATATTGATGAATTGGGATTGTATATTTCTGGACAACCTACCGTTACCAGTCTTTCAAATGGAGATTATGAGCTCGATAAAGAGGGTGGTTCAATGATTACTGTTTCTTCCACAACGATTGATTTCAACCCATCGCTCTTTATTGGTGGTGCAAAATTTGCAACATCTACTGGAATAACAAGTGGATTCAACGTGACGTTGCTGGGAACACCAATAAATGCGTGGACTTTTACTGGGCATAGCGGAAATTACGATGGAGAAGCATATGACAGTGATGGTGGAGATGCATGTGGAAAAATACGATGGAGTGACAGTGTGTGTCTCTTTGTAAGTCAAGAAAGCTATAGATTTAGAAATGATGACGGAGGGGAAGGGGTCCCTAATGACGAGTGGTACCATTCAGATTGGGATAAACGTATGAGAATTGCGATTACAAACGCTTCCACTTCAGCGCTCACAAATCAACAAGTAAAAATTGAGTTACCAAAGGCCACTGATATGCAAAGTGATTACGGAGACCTTCGGTTTACCGACAACTCAGGAACAACGACAATTGATTATTGGATTGAAAGTTACACAACAGCAACTTCAACTGTGTGGGTAAAAGTTCCAAATCTCCCAGCAGAAGAAACCACTGGTATATACGTGTACTATGACACTGTAGCAACACTCGATACTGATGGGGTAGCCACATCAACATTGATCGTATACGACGGTTTTGAGGATAACAATATAAGTGAGTATTCAGGGGACACTAGTATGTTTTCTGTATCGACAGGTTTTGATTTTGAGGGAACCTATGGACTTACATCTTCTTCAGGAAATGAAGACCAAAGAACAACAGATGGTATTTACCGCACAGGTACAGGAAGTACCGTTTCGCAAGGAGAAACGATACATTTTGCACAATATATTGATACCTCGCTCGGTTTTCAGGATGAACCGTGTATGGTGTTTGGTGTGCAAACACCGGGGTCAAATAATGAAAACTATGCAGTGTGTTTGGATGTATTTGGAGATTCTGTTGTTATTTCAAAAGATGTTTCTTCAAATGATGGTTCAGGAACAATACTGGCAAGCGATACTTCGGTAGGATTTTCAAGTGGGTGGTATGAAGTTGAGATTGACTGGCTCACAAGCGGAGTAATTAATGTTGCTGTATACGATGATTCCGGTGCGCTCTTTTCTGAAGTAAGTACCACGGATTCAAGTTATAGTTCCGGAGGGTATGGATTTGGTTTTTGGATTCAGTACGGAGGATGGGATTATGTAAGTTCTTGGAAATATACTGAAGTTGTGCCGACGTATACGATTGGTATTGAACAAGTGGGTGAAGGTGCAACGTGGAGTAGTGCCGAAAACAGCCCTCTTGCGGGGCAGTCAGTAGGTGAAGATATGCGACTTCGATTCCTTGTTCAAAACTCAGGTCCGGAAATTACTGATCAAAACTTTAGATTACAAGTTGCATCAAAGGAGGGGTATGGTAGCTGTTCGTCTGTACCATACGGAAGCTTCAGTGATGTTCCTGTAAGTGGAAGTTGTGGATCCTCAGTTGCGTGTATGTCTACATCAAGTCAGGTGGTTAATAGTGCTTTAACCACACAACTGCTCTCTGTTCCTGATAGCGTGACTTTTACGCAAGGTCGTTTTGTTGAAAGTCCTTCAAACCAAACGTCAAACATTGATATCGGAACTAATCTCTATACTGAAGTTGAATATATATTTGATCTGACAAATTACGCCGTAGATTCCGCATACTGTTTGAGAACGACAGATTCTGGAACACCACTTGATAACTACGCGAATATTGCAGAGGTAAGTTTGATCCATGCCCCGACAATCACAAACTTTAACCTAAATGATAATCAGAATATTGAACTCTCAGTTGGGGCATCTACAACCATTTATGCGACAGGAACAGTAATTGACCTAAACGGATATGAAGATTTAGTGTACGCAACATCAAGTATTTATCGAACCGGTGTGGGGGCAACGTGTACTCCTGATGACAATTCATGTTATCAGGTTGCAAGTACGTCTTGTTCATTTGTAAATTGTTCTGGAAACAGCTGTGACGTGATATGTAGCGCTGACATTGCTTTCTTTGCGGATCCAACCGATGGTGGAGTGTTTGAGGCGGAAGAGTGGGAAGCTGAAATAACGGTGGTGGACCAAGGTGAGATTAGAGATACTGGTATTACCATGGGTGTTGAAATGGGAACACTTCGAGCACTTACTGTCGAAAATGAAATTGATTACGGAACACTCGAAGTGGCAAGTAACACAGGAGATGCCAATGCAACAAGTACGGTAATTAATAAAGGAAATGACACTATTGATGTAAATCTGTATGGTACTGACTTGGTGGGAGGTGCTAGTACGATTTCGGTAAATAATCAAAAGTTTGCAACGTCAACATTCTCATATAGTGCTTGTACTATTTGTCCATTTCTTGATAGTTCTCCTGTTCCTGCAGGTATTGATTTGAGTAAACCGACAACTACGGTGCCCGTAATGACTGAAATTTACTGGGGGTTGAATGTACCAATAGGTACCGCGGGTGTACCTCACTTTGGACAAACGACATTTGAAGCTACAGGAAGTGAGTAGCTATAGTAGAGGAGGTATTGACGATTACAGTCAGTGGTATACACTAGATATATTATGAATAGAGTAGGAAACATATTCTTTTTCTTTGCCTTTAGCCAGCACTCTGGTTGAGGTTTTGCTTGTTTCTGGAAATATTCTTGAAAAAAGCCAGCTCTCAACCAGAGCTGGCTTTTTAGTTCTTTACAACAAAATACAAATTATGCACGCTATGACTACGCAAAGAAAACACAAACGAACACCGGGTGCTACATTCACGCTCAAAACTGATTTTGTTATTTCCTTCCACGAAGGTCGGAAAAAAATCACACGCACGTATTCCACCGGAACAAAAGGGAAGTTGGTAGCAACATCTTTTTCCCAAGGGTCTTGGTTCTTTGTTCTCATGATGCCCGACTGAAACGTCATTAACGTCAATGAGTGTAAGCTCATATAAACCACACCCCACTTAGACACGTTCAAGTGGGGTTTTTAATTAATGGCAAACAATACGTGGTTTTAAAATTTTCTTTATTCCTATAGAAATTTTTATCTACAACAGAGACACAACTCTCACTACTCGCATGATATACTTTTAACGAGACTTGCCTCTATGCATTTTTTACGTACCAACATTTTAGTTAAAATAACACTCTATACCTTTTTGATTGTGGGAGTAGGTGTATTTTCTTTCCATAAAGGAAGTTTGGCGCAGGTAAATAATCGTACTGCGCCTGTCATAACTGACATTTCTATCGCTGAAGTAAAAGAATCAGAGGTCCGTATTTTATGGGAAACCGATAAAGAGTCTGACTCAATGGTAAACTTCGGACTCGATAAGCGATATGGAATTATTCGTCTTCCTGGAACAAGTCGAACCGACCATGAGTTAACTATTGGAGAGTTGAAACCTTCAACCACATACCATTTTCGAGTTGTTTCTTCTGATGCATCCGGAAACCAAAGCATTTCTGGTGACTTTCAGTTTACTACGAAGGGAATAGTAGAAGTAGAAGATATTGAGCGGGTTGAATCTCGCGAACAGCGCGCGGTTGTTGAACAAGCGGTAGCGCAAATTGATGAAATTACCGATGTTGAAGCTCTTGATATTGTCATTCAAAAAATACAACAAGTTGCGTCAGGTATTACCGATGATTTAACTATTATCGGAACACCAGATGTTGAACCTCGTACAACAACAGCAGTTGTGCGATGGGTAACAAACAGACCCTCTGATTCCACTGCATCATTTGTTTCCGAAGATGACTACAATCCACAAAGTAGCAATCCATACACCTCTTCTCAGAGTAGCAATGATGAAAATGTTACGGACCACCAAGTTACTATTATTGGTCTTGAACCATTTACTGTTTATCGTTTGCAAGTGTCATCACGTGATCAGTTTGGTATCGTGGGAAAAAGTAAGGAGATAACCTTTACTACAAAATCAGTATTGCCGAATATTACCAATATTGATTTAGAGAAAATAGAAGAAACCTCAGCTACTATTGTGTGGAATACAACTGTCCCTGCTAAATCTCTTATTGATTATGAAAACTTAGATACTGGTGAAATTAAGTCACTCGGTAGTCCAAGTTTGGCGACAAGTCACTCGCTCCGTCTTTCAGACCTTACGCTTGGAACACAGTACCGCGCGATAATTACCGCAGAAAATGCGGGAGGAGAAAGAGTAAGTAGTGATCCTATTACCTTCGTTACTATTATAGATGAAGAACCTCCAGTGATTTCAAAAGTAACAAACGAATCAACGCTTTTCCCCGGTTCGGAGGCTAGAATTCAGACCATTATTAGCTGGGAAACCGATGAGCCTTCACTGTGTAATTTCTTCTATCACCAAGGGTTGGTTCCGGGAGTAGTTCCTGAACAAACATTGCCAAGAAAGGACGATAACTATAAACAGGAACATGTACAGGTTGTTGTAGACTTCGCCCCTTCAACCGTATACAAGTTTTGGGTAATGTGTGAGGATGCATCCGAAAATGAATCTCGTTCGGAAGACTTTGTATTGTTTACTCCCGAGAAGGAAAAAAATATTATTGATATAATTCTTGAGAACTTCGAAGGAACGTTCGGTTGGGTTCAGGATATCGGAGCTTAATATGGCAAAAGCACAAATTTTCGCAAAAAACCTGGAGGTTACATATAACGAAGGAAAGTCCAATGAATTCAAAGCATCTCGTGATTTGAACGTGGAAATTTTTGCTGGAGAATACATTATTCTTTTCGGTCCGTCTGGATGCGGAAAGTCAACACTACTCTACTCAATCCTTGGAGCACTTCCACCTTCTCGGGGCCAAATGCTCGTAAAGGGAGACGATATATATAAGTATGAACAGGATCAGTTGGTTAATTTCCAAAGAAATGTTATCGGGATTATGTATCAGGCTTTTAACCTTATTCCGTCTATCAGCGTGCTCGATAATGTAGTACTTCCGCAAATATTTGCATCAGTAGATAAAGCACGGAGAGATAACCGGGGGAGAGATTTGCTTAGGCGCTTTGGTGTGGATCATATTGCAAACAAACTTCCAACAAACCTATCAGGAGGACAGATGCAACGTGTGGCTGTAGCTCGTTCACTGGTAAATGACCCAGAGATTCTCTTAGCTGATGAGCCGGTAGGTAACTTGGACAGTATTTCCGCGGAGCAGGTTATGAACACTCTTGAGCAGATTAATTTGAATGATAAAAAAACTGTTATTTTGGTTACTCACGATGCGAAATATTTACCCTATGCGCACCGCGTGTACTATTTGCGTGATGGTAAAAATGAACGAGAGGTGCCAAATCCAGAAAAAAAGCAAATTAAAAAAGTAGAGGCTGGTAAAACTATAACCACTGAAATTGAAAAGCTGGCTCGTATGTATCCGTATTCTTCTATTGAAGAACTTCGAGTAAAAAGCCTGGTTAATTATCTTATCGAAGATATTGACTTTGATCAGCTTGTTATTCTTGAAAAAGCGGTAGAAGATGTGATCAAGGGGAGAATGGGTGATAATCGATTTCTCGATATTTTAAATAAGCGCATAGGAGAGGGTGGGGTTGGTTTTAGTAAAGCTCGTTCAGAGATGATAACAAAAAAGATTTTCACTATAATGGAAGAGTCTCGAGATATAACCCGCTTTAGGTCAACTATTGATATGGATTTAGGTTATTACTACCAGTCAAGATTTGTTGAACGACTCAAAAAGTATACCCTCAGTGAAGTTAAAATAAAGTTAAGCAAAGAACAACATGAGCGATTAGATGACTTTATCTCAGATAGACTTACAGGACTAACTCGTCGGCATGAATTTCTACTTGCGCTTGATAAGCCTGTGAAAGAGGGTGGTTTAGGTCTGAACAAAAAGGCTTCTGCTCTTATTTCACGACATATTGAAAAACTACTTGCACAGGGAGTAAGCTATATAATCGCAAAACACTAATATGCAACTCATTGACCTCGCAAAACTTTCAACTCGTATGTTTAAAACCAACCCGGCTCGTACATGGCTGACTATTTTAGGTATGGGTGTGGGTACTGGAGCGGTGGTGGTGCTGGTGGGATTGGGTTTTGGTTTGCAGGGAGTATTGCTCGAGCAGATTGTGTTCGGAGAAACACTGCTTTCGCTTAACGTTTCAAGCCCTACCTCTGATACGGTTAAGTTAAACGATGAAGCGATTGAAGAATTTTTTGCAATAGAAAATGTTCTCGATGTTTCTCCGAGAGCGAGTTTTCCCGCGTCGGTTACGTACGGTGATCTAACGGGGAATATTTTCTTAGAGGGGTTAAACCCCGCGTATGTTCGGTATACTGGTACACAAGCAGAAGCAGGAGAAGTGTTTACGGAAGAAACAAGAGCAGAAGATCAGAAAAGTGTTCTTCTCACACAGTCAGTACTAAAGCTTTTTGGTGTCGAAACACCAGAGGAAATTATCGGAGAGTCCGTAACGTTTAGAATTTTTCTTGAAACTGGCGTGGGTGAGGTTGCCAGAGAGGTTATACTTCGCGATAAATATATTGTAAAAGGAGTAACTAACGATGCAACGTCGCTTTCGGCGCAAATGCTTATGGAAGAGCTCGAACAGCATGTTGGAATTGAGCTTTATGATCGTGCCCAAGTGCGCGTTTCAAAAACTGACTTTCTCACCCCTACTACGGACGCACTTATTGAAATGGGTTTTAATGTAACTGCGCTATCCAAGACAGTGGAACAGGCAACAAAGATTTTCCAAGGAGTGCAAGCCGTTCTCGCATCATTTGGCGGTATAGCGCTCATTGTGTCTGCAATCGGAATGTTTAACACCATGACCGTTACGCTCCTTGAGAGAACGGGAGAAATTGGAATTATGCGTACCATCGGTGCGTCGTCTCTTGATATTAAGATTTTATTCGTTTCGGAAGCGGTTATTGTAGGTTTTTTGGGAGGGCTTATGGGTATAGCCATAGGTATGGGTATTGGGATTACGTTAAATACAGGTATAAATATTCTAGCAAGCCAGTTCGGTGGTGTTGCAGTGAAGCTTTTTCGGTTTCCGTTTTGGTTCCTCGCATTTATTTCTACATTCTCAGGAATTGTTGGTTTTATGACGGGTATTTTCCCAGCACGGCGGGCGGCAGGACTTAATCCACTCGATGCTATTCGTTACAAGTAAACGTTGTACACAGGTTGTTTGCTTTTAAGAGACAAAAGTTATGTATAATAAGAGCAAGACGCATTTAGTGTCATTTTCTTTACAATAAACATCGTGCGATATATATGCATATAATTAAAAGATTTAACAAAGCACAAGCTACTGCAGGAAAGGTAACTATCGTTACTGTTCTCGCGGGGATAATGGTTTTTGCCGCCTTTTATGTGCTTAACCTCGACGAACACACCGTTCCCAAGGTTGAAGCTCAAAGTAATGCAACTACTTCCGTGGAAGTCCTTAACACTCCACCTGATTGGACTGTTGATGCGGAAGAAGGTGCGGAATCATCTATCACAAATCCTACTAACTCAGGGGATGCTGTTTCGTGGGTAGCAACAGGAACCGACGCTAACGGAGAAGATTATTACCTTCTTATCTGTAATGCGTCTTCTACACCGATTGCTAATTCAAACGCTGCTCCAGAATGTACTGGTGGAACTCAGTGGGCAGTTTCAACCTCTACCGCAAGTGGTCAGCCGGCAAGTGTCTCAACTACCACAGCAGAAGCATGGGATGAGAGCAATGACTGGTATGCGTATATTTGTGATGATAATACAAGTACACCACGGTGTAATGCTGCACATCGACAAGGAAGTGGCTCGACAGCATCTCCGTTTTTAGTAAACCACAGACCAACTTTTTCACTGTTTAGCGATAGTTCACCAACTCTTCCTGGTGCTGTAATTACATGGCACTCAACATCAACTGACTCTGACATCGAGGGTGGAGCTGACACTCTTATACTTCATGTATGTAAAGAAGCAGACTTTACCGGCACAGAATGTGGTGCGGGAGGTTTCTGGGCTTCAACAACACTTACCTATACAGCAGACACTGCCGCAAGTACAACGCTTCCAGTTCCATTGCAAGACGATGATTATGAAGCATACGGGTATGTTGTTGACAACCACGGTCACGCAGCAACAGGTGGGCAGCAAGGAGCCGACTCTGTTCTAACTGTCGCAAATGCTACCCCTACGGTTAGCTCGGGTACTATCAATATTAACGGATTAGCTGACCTTGAGCTTGCGATTGCGGGAGGAGAAACTGAAAACTTCACACTTTCATTTGCTGTAAGTGATGGAAATAGCTGTGTTGCGAATGCATCTACTACGTATGAAGTGGCAACTGTTTCTGCAGACTTCTATCGCTCAGGAGTTACAGCTGCGAGCTGTAATTCTGCAGGCGATTATGATCCGAATAACTGCTATACTGGAACAGTAGCTACAACAACATGGAATTTGGTTTGTACACAAGATAATACATCATGTGGAGGTCCTGATGACTCAACAGTTACGTGGAGCTGTACGTTCCCTCTATGGTTCCTCGCTGATGCAACTGATGCAGGAAGTTTCTATGCGGCGGAAGATTGGAGAGCTACAGTAACTGCTACAGATGATAATTCTTCCGCAAGTACTCCAACAGAAAGTGCTGGTGGACAAGATGTCCTCCAACTTATGTCTTTCGTTCTTAATACTTCTGATATTCCATACGGAGCCCTAGAGCCAGGTCAGACAACAGAGGATTTGATCGCAACAACAACGATTGCTGCAAATGGTAATGTTGGCCTTGACCAAAACCTCTATGGAGAACATATGTGTCCAGGGTATAGTGGTCAAGGAACATGTCCATTCCAAAGTCCAGCTACCTCTTCAATCCATGCTGATAACCAAAAATTCGGAACAACAACCACTGGATATGTAGATAATGATGCGTATGCTCTGGCTACAACAACTCAAGAGCTTGAGCTAAACCTTGCTAAAACAATAAGTACATCAACACTCTCTGAGGCAGATATTTACTGGGGTATTGGTATCCCTGGTACTATTACTTTCGCTGGTGAATATTTCGGAGAAAATACATTCCAAATGGTTACTTCGGAATCTGCTGAGTGGTAAAATAGACTTTGCTCTCCACAGAATATCTCCTTATTTTTCTTGCGAAATCTAGCATAAGCGGTATGATAGGTATACACAGGCATAGTCTGGCTTGTTTGTACTTGGCCTATAATGAAAATTTCTAAAAAACTGGCATATACTCTTGTTCTTGTAATTTTTCTGTGTGCACCGTTTTTCCTGCATGCGAGTTTTGGTATTACGCCACCATACGTAAAGAATACAAGCTTAACTCGTAACTCTGAGTTTACACAGAAAATTACGTTAGTGCGCGGTGATCCAGTTTCTGACCTGAAGGCGGAGCTCACTATGGATGTTCCTGGAGCAAATGACTGGATCACCATAGATAAAGGTATGACCTTTTTGTTACCTAAAGGGGAGCAGAAGGTACCTATGTATGTTACTGTAAAAATTCCCGATGGAGCTCGTTTTCAAAAATATAAAGGTAACATCCGTATACGAACATCTCCGGCAGACGGGGAGAGAAGTGGTGGTGGAGCCGTGTCCATTGCTCTCGGTGCACAAATCGATGTTGACTTTGATGTTATAGATAGAAAAATTTTTGACTTTAGAGTAAGAAAGATAGCAATTGAAGATGTTGCTGAGGGGCACTCACTCGCATGGTTATATTTTCCCGGGAAAATTAATTTCAAAATCTCACTTGAAAATACCGGTAACATAGATGTCGCACCTTCGAAAGTAGTCTTTGATATTTTTGATTTTAACGGGGAGACATTACTCGAAACTACAGAAAGTAAAAATAAAATAGAAAAGGTTAAGCCGTTTGAAACCAAAGAGGTTGTAGCAGAACTTCCTACTTCACTTCCAGCAGGAAGCTATTTGGTACGGTATGTAATTTATAACAATGATGAAGTGAAGCAAGAAGGGGAGCTCAATCTCTCAATAGTACCTTACGGCACACTCGCGCAAGCTGGATATGGTTTCAGTGGTCTGTCTATCCCGCATAAACTTACGATTATTGTCCCTATAGCTGTTCTTCTTTTGTTTGTATTTTTGGTATTTAAAAAGTCTAGGAAAAGAAAAAGATAATTAACGATGAATAGAATATTCTTTTCTATTACTTTGTTTTGTATCTCATTTGGGCTACTATACCCGTTTTCTTTGAGTGCGATAACGATAGGAGTTGCCTCCACAACAATCAGAGTTTCTATTTGTGGCGACGGAATAGTTAATCAAGGGGAAGACTGTGATCCTCCCGGATCAGGAAATTACAGTACGAGTATTGCTGGCAGGGAGTGTAACTCGCTGTGTGAGTGGGCGCCGTACTGTGGAGATAGTGTCGTGCAAACAAGTTTCGGAGAAGAATGTGATGACGGAAATAATACCTCAAAAGATTTTTGTTCCGCTGAGTGTCTTGCTGAGGAAATTGTATTAAATACTGGTGGTGGAGGAGGAGGGGGAGGTGCGGGTATTTTCCCAGGAGGAAGTTTTGCTCCACCTTCAAACTCAGACGTTACTATAACTGGTAAAGCGTATCCAAACTCCACTGTTACTATCCTTAAAGACGGAGAGGTTATTGGTGAGGTAGCTACAGATAGTAATGCAGATTTTTTATTCACAACAAGTGGTATCACTCCGGGAACCGCAACATTCGGTTTTTGGGCAGAAGATAGCAAGGGGCTACGTTCTATTTCCTATACTACGACCTTTGAGGTTATCCAAAGTGCAGTAACAACTGTTTCCGGAGTATATCTTCCACCAACAATACGAGTTGAACCTCGTTCCCTTGATCGAGGAGACACACTTACTATTGATGGAACTTCAGTTCCAGATGCTGTTATTACTGCCCAAATAAGTGGAGATGATGAGTACTTGGAAACAGTAACTGCGGAAACAGACGGTTCTTGGGAGCTTTTGTTTGATACATCACCGATACCAAACGATTCTTATACTGCTCGTGCGTCTTTCAGACGAAGTGACACAAACGGATTAACAATTGAAAGTGGTTTTGGGCAAGCACTTTCATTTTTTGTGGGAGTCGATGCGGTACCCGATACCGGACCCTCAGACCTAAACCTTGATGGGAGAATAAATATTGTGGACTTTTCCATTATGCTTTTTCATTGGGGAACAGACGGAGCCGGTTCAAGCCCATCGGCTGACATAAATGGAGATGGAAGAGTAAACTTAACAGACTTTTCCATTATGATTTTCAACTGGACGGGATAGGTGTGCATAATCTTTTATAACGAAGCGTGTACCACATGCTATACTCAATAGTACAATGGTGATGAATTGGAAAACTTTTTTGGTGCGAGTGATAAGTACTTCTGTATTACTTTTTTTTATTTTGCCTGGGTTGGTTGATGCATCTCTTTTATACCTTGATCCTACCGGAGCTGAGTATAGAAAAGGAAGTACGTTTGTAGTGACCGTTCGGCTTGATCCTGAAGGAGAGTGTGTAAATGCTGTTAATGCTGTTATTACCTACCCAACAGAGGAGCTTACTGCTTTTGATGTATCACGAAGTGGTTCTATTCTTTCGCTCTGGGTTGAAGAGCCATATATAGATGAAGTAAATGGAAAGATTTATTTCCAGGGAGGTATTCCAAATGGATACTGTGGGAGAATAGACGGCGATCCAGGCAATACGAATATTATTGGTAGAATTGCTTTCAGGAAACCCGGTGGTCTGAGTGTTGGGGGAGCGAGTGAGGGAGGAGTGCTTGAGGTAGCTTTTGATGAAGAAGAAAGTGAAGCGCTTGCAAATGATGGCCGAGGTACACCAACAGACCTTACATTTCAGAATGGAACATACATAATTTCTCCTGACGCTCCTCTAACTGATGATAGCGTGTGGTTTAACGCACTTCGAGATGACAGAATTCCTCCAGAGAGCTTCACTGTCACCCTGCACACAAAAGATGATATACAGAAAGGAAAGTACTTTGTTGTTTTCTCTACAACCGATAAACAGAGTGGCTTGGATGAATATCAAATAATGGAGGAATCGATAGATAATCCGGGTTTTGTTGAATGGAAAAAAAATACCAGAGTACTTTGGGAGCAGGCAAAAAGCCCGTATGTTTTGAAAGACCAAAATTTGAATAGCGTTATACGAGTGAAAGCAATAGACAAAGCAGGAAATGAACGTATTGCAGCATATGTCCCAGGGGAAGATGAACGACCGGCAACACAGACGTCAGGTAGTAGCATGATGACTTACGCGGGTGGAGTGTTGTTGGTACTCGTACTAATATTGATTGGTTTTATTATTAGAAAAAGGGTAAATAGGAGAAAAACATCAGTCGGTGTAGATACTCCGGGTTCAATTAATCAAGAAAAGTAAGTATGAAAAAAGGTTTATTTGTGTTTATCGGTATCTGTGCTGTTTTCGTAAGTGTGCTTACCTTTCTTCCCTCGGTTGCTTACGCAGCGGGGTCACTCGTGCTTTCTCCTCCAACCGGTGTGTATACTGCTGGGAGCACGTTTACCGTTCGGGTACTTGTAAATACAGATGGACAAGCAATAAATGCAGCGGAAGGTGAGATTACTTTCAATCCAAGCGAGCTGTCTGTTGTGGCTGTGTCACAAGCCGGATCTATTTTTAATCTTTGGACGGTGGAGCCGACATATTCAAATGGAGCAGGAACAATTTCATTTGGTGGTGGAAGTCCGAAGGGGTACACCGGTAGCTCAGGAACGGTTATTACTATTACGTTCCGCGCCCTGAAAGAAACCAGTGCCACAGTACGATTTTCTTCCGGGTTGATACTTGCTGCGGACGGAAAGGGTACTAATATTATTGGAGCTCTTTCTTCTGGTTCTTACACACTACAGTCAAGCAAGCAAACACCTCCTCCTGAAATTGTAGTACCTGATAATTCTCCAAGTGCTCCAGCGGTTGTTTCTTCGACACATCCGAATGAAACAAAGTGGTATCCACTTACAGACGCAAAACTTTCTTGGGAGGTACCCGACAGTGTGAGTGCGGTGCGATTACTTATCGACCAAACAGAGTATACAATTCCTACCGTATTTTACGGTGAGCCGATAAGTGAAAAGTTGATTGAAGACCTTGATAACGGCGAGTGGTATTTCCATGCACAGTTTAGGAACGCAGACGGATGGGGCAAGGTGCGACACTTTAGAATAGGAGTTGATACTGAGTTGCCGTCTTCTTTTGAAATACGCGAACCTGAAGACCGAGATCCAACCAGTCCAAACACACAACTTATTTTTGACGCTACCGATGAAGTTTCGGGTATTGCGCGATACGAAATCCAGATTGGGAATGATGAGCCGATTGTATGGATAGATACTGAAGGAGATGGTTTATATACACTTCCAACACTTCCAGCAGGAAAACATACTCTTATTGTAAAGGCATTTGATGGTGCTGATAACTATCTTGTGCAAACCAAGACTGTTACGATTGTCGCACTCGGAGCTCCTACGTTTACCGAGTATCCTGACACTATCTCAACCGATACTATTTTAGTTATGCGTGGTACCGCTATTCCAAACAGTACTGTTACCGTGTGGACCAGACGAGGAGGAGAAGAGCCGGTTCCTTACACACTGACATCTGATGCTGATGGAGGATTTACCTTTATCTCTGATAATGAGCTCGCAAAAGGAGTTCATACATTTTGGGCAACAGTAACCGACGAGCGGGGAGCTCAGAGCGAGCCAAGTGCTGAGGTTAAGGTAGTGGTCAGAGACCCGGGGTATGTCAGAATCGGATCATTTGCTCTCAGTATTCTTTCACTTATAGTTCCATTGGTTGGTGTTATTGCGCTTCTGGTTTTCCTCTTCTGGTATACTCGCCATAAAATTATTTTGTTACGAAAGCGATTAAATAAAGAAGTGTTTGAAGCGGAAGCCGCATTACATAAAGCGTTTATCACTTTGCAGAAGGGAGCAGAGAAACAAGTGAAGGCTCTTGAGGCAGTTTCTGAGAAGCGTAAGCTTACTGCAGAGGAAAAAGATATTCTCGCAAACCTTAAAAAGAATCTGACTCAAGCGGAAAAGGCGGTCGCCAAAGAGATTGAAGATATTGAAAAGGTACTGAAGAGTAATTAACAAAAATACCCCTTTAAAGGGGTATTTTTGTGTTATCCACGGGAAAATTTGGCTTGTGAACATTTGTTCACTATAGTGTATGTGTCATGGATGATGTATACGAAAAGAAAATATACGAATACTACCTGCGAGAGAAACGAATTCCCGTGTATCGTGTTATTGCAAAGCTTTGTGGTTTCGCTTCTACAAATGCCGTAAGTCGTTTAGTAACACGGTTGCTCGAGTCACGCTTCCTTGAACGTAATTCTCGAGGAAAATTAATTCCCGGAGCGCGTATGGGAAGTGTTCGTTTGCTGGGTCTTGTTGAGGCGGGTTTTCCTTCTCATGCTGAAGAAGCTGACTTAGACACGATAACCATAGATGAATTTTTAATCGAGAATAGAGAAGCGAGTTATATGTTAAAGGTAAAGGGTGACTCTATGATCGACGCTGGTATTTGTCCGGGTGACTTTGTTATTGTAGAGCGAAAGAATACCGCAAAAGTGGGAGATATTATCGTTGCCGAGGTGGACCAGGAATATACGATGAAATACTTGGCAGAGAAAAATGGAGTGAGATATCTCAAGCCTGCAAATAAAAAGTATCGACCTATTTTCCCTTGTGAAAGTCTAACAATAGTTGCAGTAGTTCGTTCAGTGATCAGAAAATATGCATGACGCAACGATGCATCTTACATCTTGATGGAGACGGTTTTTTTGCCGGTTGCGAAATGGCGGTTAACCCAAAACTTAAAGGAAGAGCGGTTGTTGTTGGTGCCGAGAAGGGGATTGTAACCGCGTTGAGCTATGAAGCCAAAGCACTCGGAATCGCGCGGGGTATGGCTACGTTTCAGATACGAAAAGACTTTCCTGAAGCGGTGGTACTGCCGGGCAATTACCGCTTGTATCGTGAGTTATCTAAAAGAATGAATGCGATTGTTTCGAGATACGCGCACAGGGTTGAGCCATACAGTATCGATGAGTGTTTTGCTGATATTACGGGTATTCCCGAACGTTTTGGAAAAACTCCGGAAAGCTTTGGACGCATGGTGCAGAAAGTGCTTTTGTCGGAACTAAACGTTTCTTTTTCAATGGGTATTGGCAGTACGAAAGTTCGCGCAAAAACAGCATCAAAACTAGAAAAACCTTTTGGCTGTAGTGTGTTTGAACTGCGCAAAAATCAAAATAGCTTAATGGCACTACCTGTCGGATCTTTGTGGGGAATAGGCAAAAGTAGCGCGATGGCTTTGAATGCACTTGGCATTTGGACTGTCGGGGATTTTATGGCAAAGGAGAGGTTTTTTATCAATAATTTTTTTAATAAGCAGGTATGTGAATTATGGAGTGAACTGAAGGGTGAGTCGTTGTACGATATTTCAGCTAAGCGTGAGTCTCCTCAGTCGGTAAGCCATACGCGTACATTCACACCAGCAAGTGGATCACTTAAAACACTATGTAGAGAGCTTACGTGCCATGCGGAAGCAGTGGCATTTCGTTTGCGGATGCAAGGTCTCGCTGCACAGGAGTATTCTTTTTTTGTGAAAACAAAAAGTTTCGAGTATAAAACATTCAAAGTGTCTTTTGTATCACCAACGCATGACGATCATGAAATTGTACCCGAAATACTTAGGTGTTTACGAAATGCCATAGTGCCCGGGGGAATGTACCGAGCAACCGGAGTTACAGCTCTTGGTGTTGTTCCGTCTATTGCTGTGTCGGGGAATATGTTTGCGCGAGAAGTAAATTCAAAGGCTCTGTACGGGGCATTTGACCGTATTTTGCGAAGGTATGGCAGTAGTGCAATCATGCTGGCATCCGGAATGCATCCCCAAAGAAAGGCAAAGAAGAAGTTCGAAGAGCTTCATTTTTCGATACCCTGTATCGGGTATGTGGATTAGTATGACGGGATTCAATGTATAATATAAGGTAATGGTATCGATATTACATATACTGATTGTACTTGCGGGAATTTCCGGTTTTTTTCTTGCGTACTACATTCATCACAAAAAAGTAACCAACACTCGATTAGTATGTCCCGTAGGAGCAAACTGTGAAGCGGTAGTTCATAGTGAATATTCAAGCTTTTTGGGCGTCTCACTTGAGTACTGGGGAATGCTCTACTATGCGTCAATTGTTTTTTCTTACATATGGATAGGGCTATTGCCTGAAACGGTACCTTCTCTTGTGTATCTGGGAATTATTGCGCTTACTGTGAGCGGCTTTATTTTTTCTTTGTACTTAACTTCAATCCAAGCATTTGTTATTCGTCAGTGGTGCACGTGGTGTCTTACTTCAGCAGGACTTTCTACTTTGATATTTTTCTGTACCATAGCGGGAAGCATGGAAGGCATCGGTTCTCTTATTACAGACAACCTTATGTTGCTCTCATCAATTCACGCACTTTCACTCGCACTCGGAGTTGGAGCAATAACAGTTAATGTTATTTTCCTCTTTAAGTTTGTGAGTGACTATGTGGTTACTATTGGAGAGTACGAAACACTAAAAACAGTGAACAATATTGTATGGGTGGCACTCGGACTATTTGTTATTACTGGTGTCGGGTTACATATCCTTACGCCGATTATTGAGTACGAAGGCTTTTTCTTATTAAAAATGACTACAGCGCTTTTGATAACAATAACGCTCTGGTTCACACAGTTTGTTATTGTGCCTCAGTTTATGCAGGCTATTACCACAGACGGGGAACCGCCTTCTTCTGTTCGTTCTCAGCTTCACCAAAGAGTATTTATTACCGGTAGTGTAAGTCTCGTTGCGTGGTACGCATTATTTGGAGCGAACTTATTTATCCAAGCGGTGCAAAGTGTTACCATTCTTTCTATAGTGTTCTTGGTTCTTCTTGCGGGTAGCGTGACAGGAGGTTTGGCACTTGAGCAAGTTGTCGCTCATCGGAAATAGTTCGCGTTACTATTTATTAGTGTAAACGTATTATAAGGTATATGGAAAATAACAATACACAACAAACATGGGTGCGTGTAGCGCATCGACTTTCATTACTCATAACAGTGCTCTCTGTTCTCGCTATTGTCTTTGTATTCGGTGCTTTTAAATGGTACGGGACTATTGGGGCAGACATTACTCCACAAGCAACTATAAGTGTCAGTGGCGAAGGGAAGGCGTACGCTACGGCAAATATTGCTCAGTTTACTCTCACTGTCCGTGACATGCAGGATACGGTTGCTCTGGCGCAAGACAATGCTACAGAATGGAGTAACAATATTGTTGCGTACCTTCGAGAGCAGGGCATAGCGGAAAAAGACATTAAAACAACCGGCTACAATATTTACCCACAGTATTCATACCCTGAAGTTCGATGTATGGGCAATATATGTCCACAGCCAAGTAGGCAGTTGGATGGATATGAGGTAAGTCAGTCTATTACGGTAAAGGTACGAAATCTTGATACTGTAGGAACACTGCTTGCCGGAGTTGGACAGAGAAATGTTGATTCGGTTGGCGGAGTTAATTTCATTGTCGAAGACGAAACAAATGTACAAGCTGAAGCTCGACAGGAAGCGATTGCGAATGCCGAGGCAAAAGCTAAAACACTTGCAAATCAGTTAGGAGTTAAGCTTGTGCGAATCATTAACTTCAATGAAAACGGCCACACGCCATATTATGCAAAGACTGAAATGGCTCAATCGATGTCAGATGGTGCAGGAAGCGTAGCACCATTACTGCCAGTCGGTGAGAATGAGTACCTCTCAAATGTAAGTATTACCTACGAGATACGGTAAATAATATAGAAAACAAAAAAGCGCCTTCGGGCGCTTTTTTGTTTTCACTATGAAGAATAAATAGAATAAACCTTAGAGAAATCTGTCAAAAAAATTCCTGAGGTTTAACCTCAGGAGACAAGTAACAGATATGACAACCCTCCACAAATACAAAACCCCCAAGTGTACCGATATATCGGTACACTTGTATTCACACGCATAGCTGATTTTGCTTAGGCTGTAATTCAATACAAAGGAATCCCTTTTGTATAGACGGTAAGTGCTGATAGTGTGGGTTATATTTGAATTAAGCCACGCATTATGGTGTGGTTGACAACTATACTACATATCTAGTATGATGTGTGTATTAAAGCCCTGCGGGGCATTTTTAATAGGAAATATATGGGATTATTTGAATATATCAGTGAAACACGAGGTGAAATGAAGCATGTGAGTTGGCCGACTCGGAAGCAGACAATCATGTACACTACTCTTGTGATACTTATTTCGGCTATAGTTGCGATGTATCTAGGTGCGCTTGATTTCTTGTTCAGAGAGGCATTTTTGTCACGTTTGCTTGGTGTAAGTAGTACTCCACAAACATCAACTCCGGCAGAAACTACTGAAGGAAGCGAAGCGGTGGGAGTTCCTTCTGAGGAGGGAGAATCTTCTGAAGAACCACAGTTTGATATATCAGTAGATGGTACTGAAGTAACCCCAACAATAAACGAATAATATGTCAAAACAAGCTACAAACAATGAGCGACACTGGTATGCTATTCATACCTATGCAGGGTATGAGAATGCCGTGGTGCGTAACCTAAAACAGCGTATTGAATCTCTTGGAATGGAAGACAGGATATTCAATGTTCTTGTTCCTACTGAAAAAACTTTTAAAATAAAAGGAAGTAAGCGGGTTGAGGAAGAAGAGAAGATATACCCAGGGTACGTTCTCGTGGATATGATCGTAACCGATGATTCTTGGTTTGTTGTTAGAAACACTCCTCGAGTAACCGGGTTCGTTGGTTCAGGGGTACATCCTGTTCCTCTTGATAAGAAAGAAGTAGACATGCTACTTAACCGCATGAGTACCGATACCGTAAAGCATACTATTGACCTTGCTGTGAATGATGCGGTAACGATTGCCGATGGTCCGTTTAAGGACTTGGACGGAAAGGTGAGTGAAGTAGATTCCGCACGAGGTAAGGTAAAGGTGCTTGTTTCAATGTTCGGGAGAGAAACACCTGTTGAATTAGACTTTTTACAAGTTAAGAAGCTCTAAGCTTGACGCTGTTTAAATATCTGGTATCTTTAATCAACTATACATATGGCAAAGAAAATACTTAAAAAACTTAAATTACAAATTCCTGGAGGCGCAGCTAATCCTGCTCCTCCAGTAGGTCCTGCGCTTGGACAGGCGGGAATTAACATTGGTGACTTCGTAAAGAAGTTCAATGACGCAACTCAGGACAAGCGAGGTGATATTATTCCGGTTGTTATTAGCGTGTATGAAGATAGAAGCTATGACTTCGTGCTTAAAACACCACCGGCAACAAATCTTATTCTAAAAGCAATAAACCTACAGAAAGGTTCAGGCAAGAATGCAGTACAGAAGGTAGGTAAAATTACCAAAGCCCAAGTACGCGAGGTTGCTGAGAAGAAAATGGCGGATCTGAACGCAAACGACATTGAAGGCGCAATGAAAATTATCGAAGGAAGTTGTCGTTCAATGGGAGTAGAGGTTGTACAATAATTCAAAAAATAAAAACAAAAAACCCGCACTTGCGAGTTTTTTGTTTTTAGAGTAGTTTTCAGTGTAGAAAGGAAAAATAATGAAAACAAGTATTTATGTCGGATGTGCATTAACGCACGCTCCGCAAGAGTACCGTGACAGTATTGCAGACTTGAAATGGCGCCTCGGGCATTATTTTAGAGTAAAGGAGTTTCTTGGCTTAACCGCGGGGGATGAGTTTGCGGTATACCACGAAGATATTCGGTGTGGGGTCGGTGGAGCAGATATTTTTGTGGCGTTTGCTGACTATCCTTCAACAGGCCTTGGTCTTGAGCTTGGTGCCGCGTTTTGGCGTTTTCAAAAACCAGTATTGTTATTGTGGCAGGAGGATGCTGTGGTAACGCGTCTCATAAAGGGAATCGATGACTATCCTCATTTGATACGCAAGACGTACAAGACGCTCAGTATGCAGAGTGCCGGAAAGATTATTGTAAGAACAATTCCAGGTTTACTTTAGCAACAACCCCGCTTTTCGGAAGCGGGGTATGTTTTTGGTATTGCATTGAAAATAGTATGTACATTTTATTTTTACCTAAGCTTAGCTTAGGTAAAAATCAGATTTGTATAGTTTTTATTAAATGCGCACGCCGGCGTGCGCATTTAAATGGCTCTATATAAGCCATATTTGACCTACATTATTCTCGCTCGAGGGTGAGCCATTTGAAGGGGGGCGTGTGTTCTGTGTGGTGTTCTTCAGAAATTTTCTTCGTGAAGTTGTCATACGGGGGAAAATAAGTATCGCCTTGTTCATCACTTTCAATTAAGGTGAGATAGAGCCGAGAGGTTGCGGGGAGTAGCTGTTTATATATTTCTCCACCTCCGATAATAAAAATTTCTTGGGACTCTATTGTTCTGGCATAGGCAAGTGCGTCTTCGGGGGAAGGTACAACAACCACGCCAGCAGGCGCGAAATTCGCGTTGCGCGATATGACGATAGAGGTGCGACCAGGGAGTGGACGTCCGATGGATTCGTAAGTTTTGCGTCCCATGATGATGGGGTGATTCATTGTAAGTTGTTTAAAGCGCTTCAAGTCACTCCCGATACGCCAAATAAGCTCATTGCCTTTTCCAATAACGCGTGTTTCTTTGCCAAGAGCGACAATCATGCTTACAATAGGTATATTCATTTGGTAATAGTAACGTATGGATAAAGAAAAGTACAAGCGACCATCCTGGGATGAATATTTCATGGGATTGGTAAAAGAAGTAGGTACTCGAGCAACTTGTGATAGAGGAAGATCTGGTTGTGTTATTACTCGTGACCGAAGAATACTTTCCACTGGTTATGTTGGAGCTCCATCTGGGTGTAAGGATTGTGATGAAGCAGGGCATGAGATGCATACCGTAACACATCCAAATGGTAAAACATCACAACATTGTATTCGAACGAGTCACGCTGAAGCAAACGCCATAGCGCTTGCCGCGAGGAATGGAGTGATGCTTGATGGTGCGACTCTTTATTGCAACATGACACCTTGTTATGCTTGTGCAAAGATTATTATCAATGCTGGTGTTGTACGAGTTGTCGTTCGTACCGATTACCATGCAGGAGAAAGAAGTAAAGAAATTTTTAAAGAAGCGGGAGTTGCTTTTGAAATGACGGAAGGAGGTATGGAAACATATGATAACCAGTAATTATGATTGATATAAAAAAATTACAAAAAGAAGTTTTTCAAAACAAGATTGAAAAAGGTTTTAATACCACAGATGTAGCTCTTGAGTTTTGTCGCGCACACGAAGAGCTTTCAGAAGCGTTTAAGAAATATAACCAAAAGGAAGCCGGTGTTGCTGAAGAGCTAGCTGACGTCGCAATTTTCCTACTTGGCATGGCTGAGATCCTTGGGTTTGATTTGGAGTCAGAACTAACACGAAAAGTAGAAATAAATAAAAAAAGAAAATATAAGAAAGTAAATGGAGTGTTAGTGCGAGAAAAAACAGATATTGACCCGTAGCTACACAATCATCTTCGCTTTGATAGGGTCGTGGTGTTTGTAGTTTTCAAGTTTGATATCGTCCATGGTGAACGCGTCAATATCAGTGATGTCTGGGTTAAGCCATAGTGTCGGAGGTGTTAAAGGAGTACGAGAAAGTTGTTCTTTTACTGCGTCAAAATGTTCGTGATAAATATGAGCGTCGTTCAAGGTGAGTATGCATTCATGTGCTTTTTTGCCTGTTACTTGTGCCACCATTGCGAGCATGAGGGCATAGGAAGCGATGTTGAAAGGAACTCCCAAGAACATATCACAACTCCTCTGTATCATGTGAAGTGAAAGTTTGTCGTCGTGTACAAAAAACTGGAACATCATATGGCAAGGAGGAAGTGCCATGTCGTCCATTTCGCCCGGGTTGAACGCGGTAACAAGTAGTCGTCTGTCGTGTGGGTTTGTTTTTATCTTCTGAATAACTTCCGCAAGTTGATCAACCGTTGTTCCGTCCGGCTTTTTCCATTTTCTCCATTGTATTCCGTACACTCGTCCAAGATCTCCATCAGACTGAGCTTTTGGCTTCCAATAGTCTGATTCCGCATTTGCGGTCCAGATTGTTGAATCTTTACCGACAAGTTTTTTTAGGTCGTTGTCATTCATGCGGTCTTTTTTCCCGCCTGCTTCAATAAACCAGAGTAGTTCACTTTTTACTGCCTTAAACGCAAGCTTTTTCGTGGTAACTGCAGGGAAGCCATCTTCCATGTTAAAGCGCATTTGAATAGCAAATAACGCTCGAGTGACCGCATTTCTTGTTTGTCTGTCGTGTCCTTCATCAAGGATGCGCTTGAGTACATCATTATATATTTTCATATAATTATAATAGCATATCCCATTAAAGCCTTATGTTTCGCCATGTGTTACTATAAGGAGATGAAAAAAGGACTATTTATCGTTATGGACGGGTGCGAAGGGGCAGGGAAAAGCTCAATGATTGAGGTTTTGAAAGAACATTTTTCTGAGAAGAACTTCCTATTTACACGCGAGCCGGGTGGGTCGCTGTTTGCTGAACAGATACGGACACTCATGCTTTCTCCTGAAGCAAAAGAAGCGAGTGCGGAAACTCAGTTTGGGTTAGTGTGGGCTGCACGGCACGACCACGTGACACAAACCATTGAGCCTGCTCTCCAAGAAGGACTTACGGTAGTGAGTGACCGGTTTGATTCTTCTACATTTGCATACCAACTGTATGGCCAGAAAAGTCTACATTTAAGAGAGCACTTTTGGAATACGCGAGACGTGTATTTAAAGCACACCGTGCCAGACCTCTATGTATTCTTTGATGTTGATCCAAAGGTGGGAATGGAGAGGGTGCAGAAGCGAAAAGGAGAACGGACGCACTTTGATGAGCGTGATCTAAGTTTTCACAATGAAGTAAGAAAAGGATTTAAGGAGTTCTTAACGCAAGTTCCGAGTGTTGTTATTGATGCGAATAAAACGCAAGAAGAAGTAAAGAAACTTTTTATAGCAGAGATAGAAAAAATAATGCAATGAACCTCAGAATAAAAAAGTTACACAGCGATGCAATTATTCCTTCATACGCGCACGAGGGTGATGCGGGCATGGATTTGTTCTCACTTGAAAAAGTTGTGATAGAACCCAATACGCAAGTATCACTTGCTACGGGTATTGCGCTTGAAATACCGGAAGGGTACGTAGGTTTGATTTGGGATAAGAGCGGATTGTCGCATAAGCACAGACTAAAAACATTTGGAGGTGTCGTAGACGCAGGGTATCGAGGAGAAGTGCGAATTGGAATTATGAATTTGTCAGACACTTCATATGTTTTTGAAAAGGGACACAAGATAGCACAGATGTTGATTCAACCTGTCGTCTCGGCTACTATTACGGAGTCAGACAACCTTTCAGACTCATCTCGTGGTGAAGGTGGTTTTGGAAGTACAGGAAAATGAAAAACGAACTGGAAAAACATATTACAGAAGCGCTCATAAGTCTTGGTATTGAAGTTACCAAGGGTGTTGTAGTTGAACGTCCAGCGGACAGTACTCACGGAGACTGGTCGAGTACTGTTGCACTTGCATACGCAAAGCAGGCAAAAAAAGCTCCCTTGGCTCTCGGAGAGTCGCTTGTCGCTATTCTGAAAGAAAAAAATATACAACACGTAAAAGATATTTCACTTTTGCATCCCGGGTTTATAAACATCACACTTACTTCGGAGTACTACACGGAACGCATTAAAGATATCCTTTTAAAAGGAAAAGAGGGTGAGGTGAGTGGTGAGTTTAAGGGTAAGCGGGTTATGGTTGAATATACCGACCCAAACCCGTTTAAGGTTTTTCATATCGGCCATTTGATGAACAACACAATCGGTGAGTCTATCGCCTGTTTGATGAGTGCGGGTGGTGCAGACGTGGTGCGTGCTAACTATCAAGGAGATGTCGGTTTGCACGTGGCAAAGGCGATATGGGGAATGCGCCAGAGTAGGCCGGCATTTCCGGAGGATACCGATGATCTTAAAACAAAAATGACTTTTGTTAGCAATGCGTACGCATACGGTGCTAGTCAGTATGAAAGTGATGAGCAAGCAAAAAAAGATATTGATGCAATTAACAAAGAAGTCTACACACGTGAAAATGAAGATATAAATGTATACTACGACAAAGGGCGCGCGTGGAGCTTGGAACATTTTGAAGAAGTTTATGCACTTCTCGGTACAAAGTTTGATATCTACTATTTTGAAAGTGAGGTTGCTACTAAGGGTGTTGAAATTGTTCGCAAGCATATAGGGACAGTGTTTGAGGAGAGCAACGGTGCGGTAATATATCGTGGCGAAAAAAATGGATTGCACACACGAGTGTTTATTAACTCACAAGGACTTCCAACGTATGACGGAAAAGATATCGGACTTACTTGGAGAAAAGAGGAAACAGACCCAAGTGATATTTCTGTTGTCGTGAGTGCTGAAGAACAGAAAGAGTATTACAAAGTACTCGTATCAGCGATACGCGAGATTGATCCCGCGATAAGTGAAAAGATGAGACATGTGACACACGGCATGATGCAAGGGCCTGACGGGACTAAATTATCATCAAGAAAAGGTACCGCACTTACCGGAGAGTCACTTATTGAAGAGGTTGAAGAACTTGTATGGGAAAAGCTTCGTGAGAGGGATATGAGTGAAGAGGATAAAAGAGAAGTGATGCAAGCTGTTTCTGTTGGCGCGGTGAAGTATTCAATACTCCGTTCAAAAACAAGTAGTAACATTGCGTTTGATTTTGATAAATCAATTTCGTTTGAAGGAGACTCGGGTCCGTACTTGCAGTATACTGCCGTGCGCGCGCGTTCGGTTTTGGATAAAGCGGGAAGCCAATTTCTTGCAGATGCTACTCCGGTGTTTGAGGAAGTAGGAAAAGCCCTTTATCTTCTACTTGATAAATTTGAAGAGGTTGTGGTTCGCTCGCAGCGAGAGCTCGAACCGCATCATATAGCGACGTACGCAATAGAGCTCGCAAGTGCATTTAACGCTTTCTATGCCAATACGCCTATTCTTAATGTTCCTGAAACACCTTCTCGTCTTGCTCTTGTGCATGCGGTTGAGTTGGTACTTACACACTCTCTTTCACTTCTCGGTATACGGGTCCCTAAGAAAATGTAGACAGCTTGTTTTTGTTGTGCTATTTTCGATGTAGAGAATATGAGCACCACCAAAGTTATTGGGTCTGAATCGTGGAAACAACGCGATCGGTTGTTTCTGAAGGAACTGAAGAAAAAACGAAAGAAAGGATTACTATCGAAAGAAGAAGAGAGCACAATCACCAATTCATTGTCTTGTTTGAGCACAGATACACGAGAGGTTAATCTCTCGCTTGCGGGGAATGAAGAAGATTTCAAGCTGTACGAGGGTATGGTTCGAAACATTGTTTTGGATGTTGCCAAAGTAAAGAAGCTACTTTCACTTCTCGCGACACCTAAACACGATGCAGTTTATGGCCAGTTTGCTTTTGCGGTAGAAGTGCTTGAGCAATCCCGCAGAACCATAACTGAATTCCACGAAAAAAATACTCAAAAAGGGAGCGTGAAATGAATTTGTATGTACTTGTCGAGCATGGGATTCTTCCTCCGGACGGAGTGGGAATTCTTAAAACAAACATGGATAAGTGGAGGCTTTCTGTTTCCGCGCGTGAGCAGTTATGCTTACTGATTCACGACATTGAGTCTCCATACATTACTCTGGATGATGTGATCAGGGTCTGGCGTGAGCTCGGACTTCACGACTGGGTGAGTGATGAAGGAGAGTCCCTTGAGTGGGGACTCCGCAGGGCGGGCGAGGCGTATACCAGGCTCAAAGCGTTGCACCAGGAGCGAAGATTGGTGTAATTCAAAAAAAATCAAAAGCGCTGGAGAAAGAATCCAGCGCTTTTTTTGTGGGAAGTGCTTGCCTTGAGACTATAAGAAATAATTGACAGGGTAGGTATTTAAACGTACATTACTTTTAGTTCTTTGATACAGATGTTCATTTTCAGCTGTGGCGAAATGTAGTAGTCACACATCAACAAAAATAGCGAAAACCAAGAAAGGAAAAACCGCTATGAGCAAGCTCCATAAACAAACTACCAAATTGATTGCCCGTATCGCTGAAAATCTCCCTGAGATGGACAGCGACATCATACAGAGATGGATAGACAATCCCAAAAGACTTCAGAAGTTTCTGCGGAAGCTTTGTATGCCCGAAAAGGAAATTCCCTTGAATACTATCGACCTCGGCGCACCACCTCGACTTCCGTTTGACGGAGTCGAAGTAGCTCAGCATGTTGGAAAAGGAATTGTCGAAATCGAACTGCGATCGGACGACAATCTTTACATCGGGGGCAAAAAGGTACTTCTGTATTTGTCGGAATTGCAGATAGGTAATAAGAAAATTGAGGGACACAAACTTCGCCAAGAGCTCGAAGAAAGCAAACGAGAAGTTCTCTTGAACGCAAATGTCTCGGACTACCTCTACCACCACCCCGAATTGTTTCCTGAACACTGGAAGAAAGACAAAATCGGGGAAACTCTCTATATCTTCTTCTGGGGAAGCATTTTTGTCTCTCCAATGCACGATTTTCTGTATGTCCCGGTTCTGTTTTGGCGTGATGGCGGGTTGTGTCGGGATACCCGCTTCCTCGAGGACGGATGGCATCGTCAGGATCCGTCTGCTTCCGTAGCATAACTTGGGTACTTTGGACTTGGTCACTTAGACCTAGCCTTTGAGAACCTTTGATCTCAGCCCTGCCCAATTTTAGATTGGTGCGGGGCTTTTTATTTAGGGATAAGAAATAATTGACAGGGTAGGTATTTAAACGTACATTACTTTTAGTTCTTTGATACGAAGGTTGGTCATAGCGAAAAGCCTTTTAACTATGTTCAGGGTTTCTCGCTATGACCATGCTGGAAATAGCACCCACCTCGGTGTAGAGGTACAGATATGGGCAACTGAGCCCAAGGAGATACAGATATGAGCACAAAAGAATTCGCAATTGCTGAGGTTATGCCGGGGCAATTAAACGCACTGGTTAAAACCATTATGCGTCAGACTGGAGTGAGTGACCCAAACGAAGCGGTTCGCCTCGTCAATTCAAGGGAGTTTGTACTTACCCGACCAGTCCGTGATTGGCATAAGAAAGAGGGTTTTGTTTATTTTACTGTTACGAGTGAAAATATGACCGGCGAGGATTGGATTACGTGGTACAAAAATAAGGGCATTGATTTGGAGGACGATGTGAAATGTTTGCTCCGTTCAGAACATTTTAAGCCGACCTCTGGCGTGACAACGAGAGTTGTGCTTTCCCCGGGATCATCTTTATTGATGAGAGAACGTTTGAAGATTGAATGTCTAGATGAGGCGCTTTGTGCTCATGGTTATATGACACCAAACATCGAGCTTGGTTTTCTCATGGACAAAAAGTTCGCAAAAAAGGAAATTGCAGAAGATATGGGCTTCAACTACATTACGGTCATGCATGATCCCGTTCACATAGCCGGACCAGATCAGCGTTTGGTTTATGTGAGTTCAAGTGCTGATAGGCGTCAGTTTTGTTTGTTTCGTTACAGATCAAATACTGCATTTGTTCTAAAAGAGGCGTTTGCATTTGCTATTTCGGAAGAACAGTATGCTCTCAGTAAATCAAGCTGAGTTTGGTTTCAAGCAGTGTTAACCTTTTAGGCCCCGTCCCACTTTGCGGACGGGGCTTTTCTTTTTACGGAATTACGGAAGCCAGGCTTCCGTGAAAAGAAAATGTGGTGTAATTTGCTTACCCTTATTTATACCAAAATTTTCTCTGACATATAGTCCACAAAACTCTCCAAAAGTGCTAGAATGACTACATTCGGGCACTTTTTTATGAGCGAAGAAAATAAAAAATTACAAAAAACACGAGGGGAAAAAGAAAGAGAGATTCTTGAGTTTTGGCGTGAAAATAAGGTGTTTGAGACTTCAGAGCAAAAACCCGCTCCAAAGGGTGATTTTGTATTTTATGACGGCCCTCCTTTCGCGACAGGTCTTCCTCACTATGGACACATGCTTCCGGCTACTATCAAGGACGTAATTCCGCGTTTCAAGACGATGCAAGGTTTTCGCGTGCGCAGACGTTGGGGGTGGGACTGTCACGGGCTACCAGTTGAAAATCTTATTGAGAAAGAATTAGGTCTCAAAGACAAGCAAGATATTCTAAAGTACGGAATTGGGAAGTTTAACGTGGAAGCAAAAAATAGTGTTTTGCGCTATGCGGATGATTGGCGTGAACGTGTTCCACGGTGGGGAAGATGGATAGATATGGAGCAGGACTACCGAACCATGGACCTTGCGTACACAGAATCTATTTGGTGGATGTTTAAAACTTTGTATGAAAAAAATCTGATTACCGAAGGGTACAAGTCTATGCACCTGTGTCCGCGGTGCGAAACAACTCTTTCGAATTTTGAAGTGAACCAAGGGTATAAAGATATTACGGATATTTCAGTGTACGTTGCATTTGAATTATCTGATACACCAAACACTTTCCTCCTCGCATGGACAACAACTCCATGGACGCTTCCGGGAAATGTCGCACTTGCCGTGCATCCTGATGTTGCGTACGTAACAGTAGAACAAGGTGGTAAGAAATATATTCTTGCCGAAGAGCTAGCTCAAAAGAGATTTGCTATCGGGAGCGATGCCGTACTCAGCGGTTCGCCTATAAAAGGAAGTGAACTTATCGGAAAAGCATACAAACCGGTATTTCCGTACTATGCGGAAGATACCACTCTCGAACAGAGAGAAAATGGATGGAAAGTGTACGGCGCGGATTTTGTTACTACGGAAGATGGAACAGGCATTGTGCATATCGCTCCTGCGTTTGGAGATGACGACATGAAGCTCGGAGAAAAAGAATCACTACCGTTTGTTCAGCATGTTACAACAGGTGGAGTGTTCAAACCGGAAGTAAGTGATTTCGCGGGAGTGAGTGTGAAGCCGAAAGATGACCATCAGTCAGGTGATGTCGCGATAATTAAATATCTTGCTGGGAAAGGAGTACTTTTTGCAAAAGAAAAAATTATTCACTCGTATCCGCACTGTTGGCGGTGCGATACTCCACTTCTTAATTACGCATCAAGCTCTTGGTTTATTAAAGTAACCGCATTTAAAGACAGGCTGGTAGAAGCAAATAACAATGTTTCTTGGGTACCAAAAGAAATGGGCGAAGGGCGTTTCGGTAAGTGGCTTTTGGGTGCTCGTGATTGGGCAATATCTCGCTCGCGGTTTTGGGGAGCACCTCTGCCGGTATGGAGAAATGAAGAATCGGGAGAATTATTTATTCCAGGATCGGTTTCTGAACTAAAAGAAAAAATAGGATTTAGAAATACGTATTTGGTAATGCGACACGGTGAGGCGGACAGTAATGCGCAAAATATTTTAAGTGGAAAAAAAGATAACCCTCATCACGTAACAGAAAAAGGTAAAAAGCAGGTTGCTCATGCGGTTGAAAAACTGAAGGGAACATCAGTGGATGTTGTTTTCGTTTCTCCATTTGTTCGCACGAAAGAAACCGCAGAAATGGTAAAAGAAGCACTCGGGCTTACTGACACACAGATAGTTGTAGATGAGAGAATAGGGGAAATAGATACGGGTGATTTTAATAACACACCTATAGACGAGTATCGTGCTTACTTTAAGAGTACCGCTGAGAAGTTTTCAAAACCCGCACCAAACGGAGAAAGTTTGCGCGACGTGCGAAGACGAGTAGGCGAGTTTCTGTATGAAATTGACGCAAAATATGAAGGCAAAACCATTTTAATTATTTCTCACGAATATCCTATCTGGCAGTTGTATTCTGTTGCGGAAGGATGGGATGAACGTGGTTCTATTCAGGCAAAAAATGACCGAGATGATTTCGTTGAAACGGGAAGTGTTAACAAAATTTCGTTTGCACGTCTGCCGGTTAATGAATCGTTTGAAACAGACTTACATCGTCCGTATATTGATGAAATTGAACTCACCGCAAAAGACGGAACAAAACTGAAAAGAGTACCCGAAGTGTTTGACTGCTGGGTTGAGTCTGGGTCAATGCCGTTTGCTTCTCGGGGGTATGTTGGGAAAGCACTTCCTGACTTTGATCCGAATACGGGAGTTGGTTTTCCGGCAGACTTTATCGCTGAAGGGCAAGACCAAACCCGTGGTTGGTTTTACTCACTTATTGTTCTCGGGGTTGCATTGTTTGGAAAATCTCCGTTTAAGAATGTTGTGGTAAACGGTGTGGTGCTTGCCGGAGATGGGCAGAAAATGAGTAAACGACTTAAGAATTATCCCGATCCGATGGAAGTCGTTGAAACGTACGGTATGGACGCGCTTCGATTGTATTTTCTCGGTTCACCGCTGGTGAAAGCGGAAGATGTTTCTTTTTCAGAAAAAGGAGTTGATGAGGTAATGAAGAAAAATATCGGCAGACTTGAAAATGTTGTTATGTTCTATCAGATGTTTAGTGCGGATGCTGAAGCGACTACAGAGAGCCCACATGTTCTCGATAGATGGATTGTCAGTACGCGTAATAATCTCATTGCGTCTGTTACGGCTTCACTCACAGCGTATCAGTTTGACCGAGCAGTCAGAGCACTTTCTGATTTTATTGATGATCTTTCAACGTGGTATGTTAGGCGTTCTCGAGACCGATTCAAAGGGGAAGACAGAGAGGATGCGGGACATGCACGAAGAGTACTTCGAGAAACACTCTCTCTCTTTTCGCAAGTTAGTGCGCCGTTTATTCCTTTTACCGCAGAGTCTGTGTATCAAATCGTAAAACAAGATGGAGCACCGAAAAGTGTGCATCTCACTGTGTGGCCGGTTGCGGGAGAAATTGACGAAACCCTTTTGTCTGAAATGAAGACAGTAAGAGAAGTGGTGTCACTGGCATTCGAAGCAAGAACCAAAGCAAAAATTAAAGTACGGCAACCTCTCGCATCCCTCACAATAAAAACAACACTGCCTACAGTGCTACTTGAACAGATTGCGGAAGAGGTAAATGTAAAAGAAGTTCGGATTGGAGAAACAAAAAATGAAGAAGTACTACTCGACACTGTACTTACTCCGGAGTTGATAGAGGAAGGGTACATGCGCGATGTGCTTCGACACATTCAAGAGAAAAGAAAGGACGCAGGTCTAGAGACGAGTGACTATATTACACTTACCGTAGTGGGGAATAAAGAAGTTCAAACCCTTATTTCTTCTATGAAAAAAGAATTAGAACGCGTGGCGCAAGTGTCGCGTATTGAATTCGAGGAAAAGAGTGAAATGGAGCCGACACTTACACTGGGAGATATGAGTCTTTCGGTTTCAATAAAGAAAGTATAAATGTACCACGTTCATACGACTGAGGCGTATATACTGAGTCGCGTATCACACGGTGAGACAAATGCACTCATTGTGCTTTTTACTCGTGATTTCGGAAGAATACAGGCGGTGGCTCAAGGTGTGCGAAAAACAACATCAAAGCTCAACCCCTTTTTACAAGAGTACGCATTTGTTCGTATTTCGCTTGTGCGAGGAAAAGAATGGTGGCGTATAGTGACCGTGGAGGGAATAGGGTCGCTGTATGTATCCGCAAGAGGAGACGAGCGTCGTCTGCGAATCATAACGCATATTATCAAACTCCTTAATCGTCTTGTTCAGGGTGAAGAATGCAACGAAGTTTTATTTGATTCACTCTCTGAGGTTTTTCAAAAGCTTTCAGACAGAACACTTACAAAAGAAGAAGTGGTGTCGCTTGAGATAGTCGGAGTACTGCGCTTGCTTTACCACCTCGGATACGTATCGCGTTCGGACGAAACGGTAGCGCTTTCGGAAGAAGTGATAACAAAAGATATTCTTACTCGCGTGCACACATTGCGGAAGTCATACATTTCTTCCATAAACGCGTCCCTTAAAATTACTCACCTCTAGAGGTGCTATGATATACTGAATACAATGCAAAACGAGCGTCCGGAAGATAATATAGAGCGAATAAAGAGGAAGCTGTATTCACCGCAGGGTACTCGGATTCAACGTGAAAAGACGGTTGAATTGCATAAGCAGTCCTTTGAGGTACCCGAGGGGTGGCAGGAAGGGGGTGGAGCAAATGCAAAAAATATCGACTATTCTATGGCACGACGTAATTTACATGATCACTCACTACTAAAGAAACTACTGCTTGTCGCGGTTGTATTTTTCTGTGTCGCTGTGGGAATATTCTCGTATCTATATTTCGGTGGATTAAACACTATTTCATCTCAGAATGTCGATATCAGTATTGTTGCTCCTGTTTCAGTTGGTGGAGGAGAAGAGTTACCAATACAACTTACCGTAACCAACCGTAATGCAATTCCGCTTGAATCGGTACTATTAACAGTTGAGTTTCCTGAAGGTACACGGTCTCCTACTAACTTAAGTCAGCCGTTGCTTCGGTATACTTATGACTTGGGTGGGATACAGTCTGGAGATAGCGTAAACCACACGGTCGACGCAATACTTTTCGGTGAAGAAAATAGCATTAAGAATATCAAAGTATCAATTGAGTATCGTGTTCCTGATTCGAGTGCGCGTTTATATAAAGAGAAAATGTATGAACCGACAATCAGCTCATCGCCTATTCTTGTTGCACTTCAGTCAATTACTGAAACAAGCTCAGGAAAAGAATTTGAAATGACGATTAACGTTTCTTCAAACTCAAATACTACAGTTGAAGACTTACTCCTTCGAGCAGAATATCCTTTCGGATACCAGTTTGTGAGCGCAAGTCCTGAGCCGGATTTTGATGACAATGTGTGGCAAATTGGTGATTTGCGACCTGAACAAAAGAAAACTATTACAATCAGAGGGTCACTAACTGGCGAGGATGGTTCAATGCGCGCGTTTAACTTTTCTGTGGGAAGCCAAGGTGGTTCGGATGAAAAGAACATAGGCATTCCGCTTATATCAAGACAAGAAACAATTGAAATAACTCGTCCGTTTATCGGAACATCACTGGCGCTTAACGGTAACTCAAACGGGGACGCGGTAATCCGCGCGGGGCAGACAGTACGTGGAGATATCACATACGTAAATAATTTACCAACACAAGTGACTGATGTTCAGATTGAGGTGAAGCTCGCTGGCTCTGTTCTTGATCGCCGTTCTGTTTCAGCAGGTACAGGATTTTATCGCTCAATCGACGACACAATAGTATGGGAGAAGAGCAGAGTGTCGGATTTAGCAACACTTAATCCAGGTGAAAATGGAACGCTGTCTTTCAGTGTCTCACCGGTTACCATTACATCCGGAACTCTTTCTTCATTCCAAAACCCGGAGATGTCGTTTGTGGTGAGCGTAAAGGGTACCCGAGTTTCCGAATCAAATGTTCCGGAGGAAATAACATCAAGTGTTGAATCAAAAGCAACACTCTCATCAAATTTGTCTATTAGGCCTCGATTGGTATACTCTGAGGGTCCATTCGTAAATACTGGTCCGGTTCCTCCAAAGGTGGAAACGGAAACTGTTTACACCGTGTACTGGACAATAACAAACACAACAAACGACGTTTCGGGCGCGCGGGTTACCGCTTCGCTTCCATTTTACGCTCGGTGGGTGGGTCAGGTAAGTCCTCCAAATGAGCGCGTAACCTATAATCAGGTGGGAAGTCAGATTGTTTGGGATGTGGGCGATGTGTCTGCGGGTAGCGGAATACTTTCAACCCCGCGTGAAGTGGCGTTCCAGGTTGCTATTCTTCCGAGTTTGAGCCAAGTAGGTGTAGCACCGAATGTTATCGGAGGAACCCAACTGAGAGGGTTTGATACATTTACTGAAACAACAATTACAGCGGATGCGGATGCAATTACAACACAGCTAAGTAGTGATCCGGTATACGGATTTTCAAGTGGACGAGTGGTTGAATAACATTATATGAGCAAAAAAGAAATTAATAACACAATGGAGCAGGTGGTTTCTCTCGCGAAGCGACGAGGTTTTATATTTCAAGGTTCAGAAATTTACGATGGACTTGCCGGTACGTGGGACTACGGACCGCTTGGTGTTGCTCTTAAAAACAATATCAAGCAACTATGGTGGAGGCGTTTCGTCGAATCACGTGAAGATATGTATGGCGTGGACGCGGCAATTTTAATGAATCAGAATGTTTGGAAAGCGAGCGGACACGTGGGAGGTTTTAACGACCCTCTTGTTGATGATACAAAAACAAAAAAACGGTACCGCGCAGACCATTTACTTGAAGAAAATGGGGTTAACCCTATAGGAATGTCACTGGCGGACATGAATGCGTGCATAAAGGAAAAGGGAATAAAGAGTCCTGATGGAAATCCGCTCGGCGAAGTGAGACAGTTTAACATGATGTTCAAAACACATGTCGGGGCAACCGAAGATGAGAATGCCATCTCATACCTTCGCCCAGAGACCGCGCAGGGTATGTTTGTTAATTTTAAAAATGTGATGGATTCGTTTAGTCCCAAACTGCCGTTTGGTTTGGGGCAAATAGGTAAAGCATTTCGAAATGAAATCGCACCTCGTGACTTCATTTTCAGAACAAGAGAGTTTGAGCAAATGGAAGTTGAGTACTTTGTACACCCAAATGACTGGGAGCGAGCATTTGAAGAGTGGAGACTTGAAATGCATGCATTTATTGCCGATATTGGTTTACCTGAAGACAGAGTGCATGATCTTGAGGTTGCGGATGGTGATCGAGCCCATTATTCAAAGCGTACTATTGATATTGAATTCGATTATCCTTTCGGACGAAAGGAATTGTATGGTCTTGCGTACCGAACAGACTACGATTTGAAGAAACATCAGGAGTTCAGTGGAGAATCACTTGAATACTTTGATCAGGAAACGCGAGAAAAGTTTGTTCCGCATGTTATAGAGCCGTCACTGGGTCTTGATAGAACGGTTCTTGCGGTTCTTACAAGCGCGTATACGGAAGACGATTTAGGAGGGGAGAAGCGTGTGTACTTAAAATTTTCACCTCGTATTGCACCAGTACAGGTGGCAGTATTTCCGCTTCTCAAGAATAAACCTGATTTGGTGGAAAAAGCCAGAGAGGTATTTGCTCTCCTCAAGAGTGAAGGGTTCCGCACCCGTTTTGATGATAATGGAAATATCGGAAAGCGATACAGAAGACAAGATGAGATAGGAACACCATTTTGTGTGACGATAGACTTTGACACCATTGAAAAAGATTCTACTGTAACAGTAAGAAATAGAGATACCGGTAAGCAAGAGAGAGTTCCTCTTGATTCACTCATAGCAGAAATCAAAAAACACCTTTAGGTGTTTTTTGTTTCCATAGTCATATTTTTTTGATAGACTGCCTGAATGAAACCAAAAAAATATATTCTGAACAATGGAATTCGCCTTGTTGTGGCGCCCATGAAAGATAACCCTACCGTAACAGCTTTAGTGCTGGTTGAAGCCGGTTCAAAGTATGAAAAAAAGGAGGAAAATGGTATTTCTCATTTTCTTGAACATATGATGTTTAAGGGAACTCTTAAACGCCCGCGTGCACTTGATATTAGCCGGGAGCTTGATGCTCTTGGTGCTGAGTACAACGCATTTACATCACAGGAATTTACCGGTTACTACGCAAAAGCTAACAAAAAACATGCAGAAAAAGTGGTTGATGTTGTGGCGGATATTTTTCAAAACCCAACGTTTCCCGAAGTGGAATTAAACCGTGAGCGAGGAGTGATTATCGAGGAGATAAATATGTACGAAGACATGCCTCATCGCATGGTACACGATGTATTTATGGAGTTGCTCTACGGAGACCAGCCAGCTGGCTGGGGTATAGCCGGAACAAAAGAGGTTATAAAGAGTGTAAAACCCGAACAGTTTAGAAACTACCACACGGCTCACTACGTACCTGAGGCAACGACTGTTGTTATTGCAGGTGCGATAACAACGGGAGACGCAAAGAAACTCGCAGAAAAATATTTTGGGGAAATGAAAAAAGCGAAAAAATCTCCAAAGAAAAAAGTAAAAGAATCTCAAAAGGCTCCACAGATAAAGATTAGAGAAAAGAAAACAGATCAAATGCATCTAGTGCTTGGTGTGCGTACGTTTAGTATGACACACATGGATGATGTCGTACTCTCAGTGCTTTCGGGAGTGCTTTCGGGCGGAATGAGTTCTCGGCTATTTCAGAAAATGCGAGAAGAGCTTGGGGTTTGTTACTACGTACGTGCAACAAATGATGCCTATACTGACCATGGAGTACTCACTATTTCAGCGGGAATTGATAAATCACGACTACACGAAGTTATTGAAGTGTTACTGTCTGAACTTAAACGGCTCACTGTCGAAAAAGTAGATGAAAGCGAACTGAAAAAAGTAAAAGAGTATTTGATTGGAACGTACTTACTTCGGATGGAAACAAGTGACGCGGTGGGGCAGAGTTTTGGATTTGAAGAATGCCTAAAACACTCAGTAAAAGGAGTGGCTGAAACTATTGCGGAAGTAAAGGCGGTTACAGGCGAAGATATTAAACGTGTCGCAAAAAAGATTATGAAAAACGATCGTCTTAATTTGGCGATTATTGGGAGCGGAGTTGATGAAAAAGCTATTAAAAAGATTTTGACATTCTAAGAGGTGCGTCCTTGTGGTATTATGAAGGCATGCGGTATGAGAATACTCCTATTTCTATAACCATCACATCGGGAACAATAATAAAAGTTCTCCTCCTTCTTGTTACGGTATATCTGCTTTTTGTATTGAAAGATATCGTAATGGTTATTCTGACATCCGTGGTTATTGCTTCAGCGGTGGAGCCGTGGACACTTTGGTTTGAAAAACGAGGTATGCGCAGACTTCCTGCAGTTATGGTTATCTACGGTACTGTTGCGCTATCGGCAATAGCATTTTTCTACCTTTTCCTTCCACCACTCCTTGACGAAACGGCTGGATTACTTCGTACACTTCCTGCGTATCTTGAATCTACTGAACTATGGGATCCTGGGAATACCGACAATGCACTTATTAATATAAGTAATACTTTCGAAGAGTTGGGAGATTCATTTTCAACGAGAGATTTACTCGGTAGTGTTCAGTCGAGCATCTCAAACATCTCCGCCGGGTTTATCAGAACCGCAAGTGTATTTTTCGGTGGCTTACTTAGCTTTGTAATTATTGTGGTACTTTCTTTTTACTTGGCGGTACAAAAAGGAGGCGTTGAGTCTTTCTTACGTATAGTTACTCCAATCAAAAACGAGACATATATTATTGGTTTGTGGCAGAGGTCTCAAATGAAAATAGGGCAGTGGATGCAGGGACAGTTACTGCTTGGTGTTATTGTTGGAGTGTTGGTATACCTCGGACTTTCTATTTTGGGAGTTCCGTATGCGTTCCTTCTCGCCCTTCTTGCTGCGGTTCTCGAGTTGGTACCACTCTTTGGTCCGATTATCGCCGCAATACCAGCTGTTGGAATTGCATTTGGTGACGGGGGAGTGACAGCGGTACTTCTTGTTGTAGGTCTCTATGTTATCATTCAACAATTCGAAAATCATCTCATTTATCCCCTTGTTGTACGGAAAGTGGTCGGCGTGCCTCCTCTATTGGTAATCTTGGCGCTTCTTGTCGGAGCTAAACTTGCTGGTTTCCTCGGAGTGCTCCTTGCGGTCCCTATCGCCGCAGCGCTTCGAGAGTATCTCTTCGATGTGGAAGTGAATAGAAAGAAGGCTGAAGAGGTGCTTGCGGACGATGCCCAACATGAGGTAAGGTAGAGCAAATGGACAAAAAACCTGTTTATATAACAACAACACTTCCGTATGTTAATGCAGAACCGCATATTGGTTTTGCTATGGAAATTGTGCGAGCTGATGCTCTAGCACGGTTTTTTAGAAATGAAGGTCATGACGTTTTTTTTAATACCGGAACCGATGAGCACGGCACAAAGATATATGAGAAAGCACGCGAGCTCGGGGAAGATACGCAAACGTTTACAGACCGTTTGGCGGAGAGATTTTTGGATCTTACTCGCGAACTGGGTATTTCAAATGATGCGTTTATCCGAACAACAAACGAACATCATAAACATTCAGCTCAGACATTTTGGAAACTCGTAGATAGCAATGGGTATATTTACAAGAAAAAGTACAAGGGACTATATTGCGTGGGGTGTGAGCTGTTTGTAACCGAAAAAGATTTAGTGGATGGAAAGTGTCCGCATCACCCAACTAAAAAGCCAGAAATTTTAGAAGAGGAAAATTACTTTTTTAAATTCAGCGCATTTCAAGATGCATTAGAGAAGTATTATGCAGTGAATAAAACGTTCGTAACTCCTGATTTTCGTTTTAATGAAATAAAGGCTTTTCTTGGAAGGGGTTTGGAGGATTTCAGTATTTCACGTTCCAAAGAACGTATGCCGTGGGGGGTTCCTGTCCCGGGAGATGATACACAAGTGATGTATGTTTGGTTTGATGCGTTGGTAAATTACATTTCAACACTTGGGTGGCCTGAAGATACGGAAGGGAAGTATAAAACTTTTTGGGAAAATGGAGTGACAATACAGTATGCCGGTAAGGATAATCTCCGCCAGCAGTCTGCGATGTGGCAGGCAATGCTTCTATCTGCGGGTATTCCTTGTACGAACAACATCATAATCAACGGTTTTATTATGAGTGACGGACAAAAGATGAGTAAGTCACTCGGTAATGTAATTGACCCATTTGAGATAGTTTCAGAATATGGACGCGATGCTCTCCGTGCGTTTTTGTTACTCGAACTCTCTTCTTTTGAAGATAGTGACTTTACTATTGAACGCTTTAAAAGTGCGTACAATGCAAATATGGCAAATGGTATTGGCAACTTGTCTTCAAGAATTATGAAGCTTGCCGAGAAACATATTTCGCCAGTTAAAAAATTGGATAGTGAATTGCCAAGTGATTATCGGGAAGCTTTTGAAGAGTATAATTTACAACGTTCAGCGCAAATTGCGTGGCACTATATCCGTGACCTTGATAGGTATATACAAGAAACAGAACCATTTAAGGTGATTAAAGAGGATGAAGCTCGAGGGATAGAATTAATTGCGGAAACTGTTGTGCGGTTAGGGAAGATAGCTTATATGCTTATGCCGTTTATACCTGACACAAGTGAAAAAATCCTTGAGCATATCAGAGAAAATAAATCTTTCACTACTCCACTTTTCCTGCGAAAAGAATAATATGCGGTTTTTTAGTACAAGCAATAAAGAACGCACATTGATTCGTTCTTCGTTCAAAGAAGTTATTATGGAAGGACAGGCGCCTGACGGAGGTTTGTACATGCCTGAGTACATACCTTCATTTTCTGAAGAAGAGCTTTCCTCACTTTCTAAGTGTTCGCTTAGTGAGTGTGCGTACGCTTTGCTTTCAAAGTATGTAGAGGGAGAAATTCCTGATACTGAACTCAAGTCGCTTTTAAATGACGCGTATACATTTGAAGTTCCTATTCAGCCTGTGTACGGGGAACACTCTATTATGCGTCTTGATGAAGGTCCTACGGCATCATTTAAAGATATCGCTGCGCAGGCAATGGCTCGCATGGTGGGATACTTTTTAAAACAAGATAAAAAAGAGTCTGTAATACTCGTTGCGACATCAGGAGACACGGGGAGCGCGGTGGCTCATGCGTACCACAAAATTCCCGGTGTTACAGTAGTTATTCTTTTTCCTGAAGGGGAGGTAAGCGAGCGACAGCGCAAACAGATGACGACATTAAAAGATAATGTACACGCTATTGCGGTTAAGGGTAAATTTGATGATTGCCAAAGAATGGTAAAGAAAGCATTTGCTGATACAAAACTGGCAGAGTATCCTCTTACTTCAGCAAACTCTATTAACTTGGGTCGCTTGTTACCGCAGGCATCGTATTACCTATACGCGTATGCGCAGATCAATAAACCGTTGGTGTACGCTATACCATCCGGAAATTTTGGGAATATGATGGGTGGGATGATCGCAAGCCGTATGGGAGTGCCAGTGGTAAAGTTTGTTATCGGAGTGAATGATAACGATTCATTTCCTCTGTTCCTCAAGACGGATACATTTTCTCCTATCACTCCTTCACGAAATAGTATCTCAAATGCGATGAATGTTGGACATCCGAGCAACTTAGCTCGAATAGTTTCTCTCTTTGGTGGAACGCTCGATGGAGCGGGGAATATGGAAGTACAGCCCAACATGAATGAAATGCGCAGCGAGCTCGTAAGTGTTTCTGTAAATGACGCAGAAACAAAAGCCGTCATGAAGAAAGTATACGATGAATACGGAGTGATACTGGAACCTCACGGGGCGGTTGGGTGGTCTGCACTTCACGAAAAACATCCTGAACTCACAGCTTACCCAAGCATTGTTATTGAAACGGCACATCCAGCGAAATTCAACACTACGGTAAAAGAGGTGCTTAATGTCGAGCCTCCGCTTCCTGAAAGTATTTCGGTACCACTTTCAAAGGAGGAAGAATACACAACTATTTCATCTGAGTATGATGAATTTGTTTCAACACTTTTAAAAATAATATGAAATACATCGACATACATGCGCACCTAAACTTTGCGGTGTACCAAGACGACTTATCTGAAGTTGTAAAACGAACAGAAGAAGCAGAAGTAGCGGTTATTAATGTAGGGACACAGAAGAATACTTCAGAAAAAGCGGTACAGCTCGCTCTCGCACATAAACACATGTACGCTATTGTCGGTCTACATCCTATTCATACGGAAGCGTGTTTCCATGATGAAAGCGAGTTAGGGGCAGGCAATGATGCATTTACTTCTCGAGGTGAGGAGTTTGATTATGAATTCTATAAAACATTAGGTAAGAGTGAAAAAGTTGTGGGGATAGGTGAGTGTGGACTCGATTATTTTCGGTTAACTGATGGTTCGTACTCGGCTCAGAGTGAAGCTTTTGATGCACAGCTAAGACTTGCTGAAGAGTTAAAAAAGCCAGTTATGCTCCATACGCGCCCACAGAAAGGTGTGGGAAGGAGAGTGTACGCTGATGTGCTTGAGCATTTGAAACGCTATCCAAATGTTGTTGGTAATTTACATTTTTTTGCCGGTACGTGGGAAGAAGCAAAGGAATTTTTAAATATCGGATACACACTGTCTGCAACGGGAGTTATTACTTTTGTTACTGATTACCACGAAGTTATAAAAAATATTCCACTTGAAAGTTTGATGTCTGAAACAGACTGTCCTTATGTTACGCCTGTGCCATTTAGGGGGCAGAGGAACGAACCAATACATGTGCGAGAGGTAGTAAAGAAGATAGCTGAAATTAAAAATCTTCCGTTAGAAGAAGTGCGAATTCAGTTACTTAAGAACGCAGAAAGGGTTTTTGGTATTAGTCTTAGTTCGTAATTTCCTTATAGAAGCTCAAAGGAAGGTGGAAATATAAGGGTATTGGATATTCGGGTAAGCTATCTCTCTTATTTGCAGCACTACTTGCTCGATAAGGCTCTTTTGTGGTACTCTTATGCCCACGTAGGTTACTTGTCGGGTAGCTCTACGAATCCAAGGATAATCCTTGGATAGTAAATTAACAACACATTATGTCAGAAAAAATGCATGATGATATGCCGGAGGTAAAAGTATATGAAATAGGATACTGGCTCTCTCCGCTCATTGCCGAAGAACACGTTGGGCAGCATGTCACTGAGATTAAGGATATGTTGGAAAAAGCAGGTGCAAACATGATTTCGGAAGAATTTCCGAGAGAACGAGCACTTGCCTACCCGATAACTCAGTCTGTTGAACACAAAAACACTGTGTTTACCAAAGGATACTTCGGATGGGTGAAGTTTGAGCTTACACCAAACGCTATCAAAGAAGTCGAAGACTTTATGAGAAGCTACCAGTTGGCGTTTCGTTATATTGTTATTCTAACAGTAAAAGAAAACACCATTTCAGAAAAACGGGTAGCTGAAGTAAAGAAGGGTGAGCCTGTAGGAGAGAAGACTCCTCAGTCAAGCGCAGAAGGTGATTCTCTTGCAAAGAGCAAGAAAAAGACCGGCGATGACCCAATATCTGAAGAAGACCTCGATAAGACCATTGATGATCTTGTCATTGAGTAGTACTATTAAGTTACTTCAGTCTCTTATTAACTAACTGAAAACGGTATGTATCTCAACAAAGCACTCGTATATGGAAATCTCACTCGCGATCCGGAAATGCGCGCACTTCCTTCGGGAGTACAAATTGCAAGTTTCTCGGTAGCGACAAACAGGGTCTGGAAAGACAAAAATGGCGCTCGACAGGAATCAACCGACTATCACAACATTGTGGTATTCGGTCGTCAGGCAGAAACTGCCGGACAGTACCTGAAAAAAGGAAGTGGTGTTTTTGTAGAAGGACGAATGCAAACCAGAAGCTGGGAAGCGGATGGTGGGAAGAAATATCGAACTGAAATTGTTGCAGATCGTGTACAGTTTGGTCCTCGAGGAGGAGCGGGAGGTGATAGTGGCGGTTCACGCACAAGTGCTGAAAAGCCACAAAAGACCGAAAAAGCACCTCAAAAGGACGACTCTATGGATTCTATTGATTATCCTGAAGAGGATATAAATCCGGAGGATATACCGTTTTAATTAACCCAATTTACGTTTATGGCACAATGCTATTTCACACAAAACGGGATTAAGCATATTGACTATAAGGATATTGAACTTCTCAAGAAGTTTATCAATCCTCATGCACGTATGCAGTCTCGAAAGCGGACAGGAGTAAGTGCAAAAAACCAGCGAAAGCTGGCACTTGCAATAAAACGCGCTCGATACATGGGATTACTTCCTTACGTATTACGATAATAAAAAACGCCCTTCATAAGGGCATTTTTTATATGAAAAGAGAAAGGGAAAGAGGAAAGGGGTTTTTATAAAATAAAAACCCCCTCGCACCGAAGTGCGAGGGGATGATGCGGAGCAATGTGTTCCACTTTAGCCTTACCTGGATGACTCGTTCGTTCACTGAGTGAGCTTAGAGAAAACATACAGGCAGATTTCCACAACCAACACGTCGACGTGTTTTCCGCGCATCCACTTGGATATGCAATATCAGCTGTTAACCGAGTTGTGTACTAGGGATTTCTCTACCCTGTAAGAGACTGCAAGTTCCGTCTATAACCGGCAGTTGTATCATTCAAGGATGTTGAGGTCCCACGACCCTGCGTGCTAACAAGTAATACAAGCAGACAGTTTTAGGCTATTCCCGTTTAAGGGAATCATTATTATTTTCTTGCGGAAGGGACAGTGCTTTCCATATACTATAGAAAAGTGATTTTATTGTCAATAACCGCTCATGTGAGCGGTTATTTAGTGACAAGTATTATTTTACCCGTTCTACGTATTCGCCAGTTACTGTATTTATACGTAGAAATTCTCCTTCTTCAATAAACATAGGAACTGTTACCATTGCACCTGTTTCAAGCTTTACGAGCTTATTTCCGCCTTGTGCGGTACTTCCTTTTACGTTTGGCGGAGCTTCGACTACTTTAAGATCCACTTTGTGGGGAAGCTCTACTCCGATAACTTGTTCATTGAATATAAGCGCGGTAATAGTCGAGTTGGGAAGTAGATACTGTGTTGCTGAACCAAGCAGTGCTTCTTCTAGCTTGAAGCGCTTTGAAGCATCGTTTGCGTCACAGAACCACCATTCTCCCTTATTGCTGTAGAGGAATTTTTTATCTACCTTTTCAATGTCTGCTTCCTGCACTTTATCAGATACGTGGAATGAATACTCAGTCACGCGACCAGATATCATATTTTTCAGCTTTGTTGCATTTACCGGTTTACGTTGTTGCTTGCGAAATACGTGACTGGTAAGTACTTCAAACGGTTCACCATCCATAATGATGTATTTTCGTTCGCGGATTTCATTGTATTCAAGCATTGACATAAAACATAGCGTATACACGCTCGGTTATATAAATAATATGATGAGTGTAGCCCAAGGGCTCAAAAAAGTCTAGTTGTTTGCGTTTGCTTTAGAAGTACGTTCCTCTTTCATTTTTTCACGGACTTCTTTGAGTATTGCGTCGGCTATTTTCTTTTCGGACTTTAGTAATTGTCTGGTTGCGTCATAGCCACGTCCAAGTTTTGTCTCTCCGTATGAGTATGAAGAACCACTTTTTTGAACGATGCCGTATTTTTCACCGAGTGCGATAAGCTCTCCCTCGCGAGAAATTCCTTCGTTGTACATAAGGTCAAACTCAGTGTTTCGGAAAGGTGCCGCAACTTTGTTTTTAACCACTTTTGCTCGTACGCGACCTCCCATGATTTCATCTCCTTTCTTTATTTGAGCGATACGTCGAATATCAATACGTACTGATGTGTAGAACTTGAGAGCCTTTCCTCCTGGTGTGGTTTCCGGATTACCAAACATCACTCCAATCTGCATTCGAATTTGGTTGATGAAAATAACGATTGTTTTTGACTTCGCAACAATACCGGTGAGTTTTCTCAGGGCTTGAGACATTAAGCGTGCTTGCTTTCCAACATGGTGAGCTCCCATTTCTCCCTCGATTTCATCTTTTGGTGTGAGTGCCGCAACGGAGTCTATGACAATAACATCTACTTTTCCTGAACGAACCAAACTCTCGGTTATTTCAAGTGCCTGTTCTCCGGTATCTGGCTGTGAGATAAGTAGCTCATCTATTTTAACACCAAGCCGTCCTGCGTATTCCGGATCCATAGCATGTTCAGCATCTATAAAAGCACAAATACCGTTTTTCTTTTGCGCTTCGGCAATTACGTGGAGGGAGAGGGTTGTTTTTCCTGAAGATTCAGGTCCATAGATTTCAACAATTCGTCCTCGTGGAAGACCTCCGACACCGAGGGCGTCATCAAGTCCGATAGATCCTGTGGAGACTGAATCAATATTTACATGAGGTTTGTTCCCGAGTGTCATGATCGCCTCGTCACCAAACTTAGTTTTTATTTGAGCAATGGTGGCGTCAATGTTTGGACGTTCGGTTTTTTCTACTGGTTTGGTACTTTTTTTAGGCATATTACTGTGTTCGTACTAATTGTAATGTTTTTGTCACAGACCTGTTAAAACGGTCTTTCGCTGTCATCTCAATTATAGTATAGCCGAGAGGGAGGAGCAATTTTTCACTAAAGTTGCCTTCTTCGGTAATAAAAATCTCACGGTCGTTTAGCGTCAGGGTGCTAATACGCTCTGTTTTCCCTAAAATGGTAATTGATGTTGTTCCGGTAGAGCTGTGGTTTAACGGCTCAAATATTTCGAGGTGAGGTCCAGCTAGTAGCGGTCTTGCTTGGTAGTACGCGTATAAGCCGATACCTAGTATAACTCCTATGATAGCAATGCGTTTTATGTACGTGAGAAAGTCAGTTTCCATCATTCTTAGCGGTTATTTTCATCTTCTTCGTCAGCGTACTCTTCGTCTGATTCGTCAGATTCTGTACCAAGGGCTGAGTCTTCTTCTGCTTCATCATCTTCGTTCCTGTAAATCTCTCTTGGTTTAGAACCGTTTTTAGGACCGATAATTCCGTTTTCCTCAAGCTGGTCAATAATTTTTGCAGAACGTGAATAGCCGATTCCAAGTCTTCTTTGTAGGTAGGATATTGATGCTTGTCCCGATTCAAAAATAATCGCTTTTGCCTCGTCATACTTAGGATCTTCAGACTTCTCGTCATCGTCAGAAATTGCTCCAAAGGCAAGGTTCTTTTCTTTTACTTCAGAGAGGTCGATTTGTGTGTTGAGTTCTCCCAGATAAGCATCCTTAAGATATTTCACTACTTCCTTCACTTCTTCTTCTGAAATAAATGATGCTTGAATACGCTGAGGTTTAGACATCTCTCCGGATATATAGAGCATATCTCCTGAACCAAGGAGTTTTTCTGCTCCTGCACTGTCCAAAATTGTCCGAGAGTCAATCTGTGACGCAACCTGAAGGGCAATACGTGCTGGTACGTTTGCCTTGATAAGACCCGTGATGACGTTTACTGAAGGACGTTGTGTAGAGAGAATAAGGTGAATACCAACCGCACGACTCATTTGTGCAAGGCGCACAATACCGGCTTCCAGCTCTCGTGGATACATCTGCATTATGTCAGCCAACTCATCAATAATAAAGACCACAAAAGGCATCATTTCCGGAGGTTGCGGTTCTTCGCTTTCTTCTTTTTCTGCGTCTGAAAGTCCTTCGTACTTTTCTTTTGCTTTTTTGTATTTCTCCAGTAAGGGGTTTCGTATATTTTCGTGATATGACTCGATATCTCTTACTTGTTCAGCTTCCAGTATGTCGTACCGGCGTGTCATTTCATTAACCGCCCATTTGAGTGCCTTTAAACAATCTCTTGGATCGGTAATAACCGGAGTCAGAAGGTGAGGTATTTTGTTGTACATAGTAAGTTCAACTCTTTTTGGGTCAACCATGAGCAACTTCATATTTTCAGGAGAGTTGCGATAGAGGAGAGAAATAAGAAGGTTGTGTATTGTTACCGATTTTCCGGCACCGGTTGCACCAGCTACAAGCAGGTGGGGCATTTTTGCAAGGTTTGCGAAATGAGGTGCACCGGAAATACCTTTTCCAAGTGATACGAGAAGTTGCTTTGGTGATTTTTGGTAATCAGGACTCGCAAGCAAGCTACCCAAGCCCACTTTTGTTTTCGTGCTGTTTGGTATCTCAATTCCCACGAGTGACTTCCCTGGGATTGGAGCTTCAATACGAATAGGGTGTGCAGCGAGCGCGAGAGAGAGGTCACTCTGGAGTCCGACAATACGGGAGAGCTTAACCCCTTCTGCGGGCTTAAGTGAGTAGCGGGTTACCGATGGTCCAATATTGATTTCGTCCATCTCGACATTGATGCCGAAGTTCTGAAGAGAGCGCTTGATAATATTTGCATTTGCTTTTATGTCGCCAACACCAGGCTTACCTTTATCATGCGCAAGAAGAGAGAGGGGGGGTGTGGAATACGGACGCCCTACGTATGACTCATGGGGAGAGAGAACAAGGTCATCACTCTCAGCTTCCGGTTTTGCTTTCTTTTGTCGACGAGGGGTTACCTCTTCTTCATCTACTTCCTCACTTTCATCCTCTTCTTCATCATCCTCATCTTCTGCTTCACTTTCTTCCTCCGAGAGCTCTTCTACTTCTTTAGGGTCGAGACCGACAACTGAAATACCATCAACATCAACCTGATTTTTTTGAAACCATTTTCTCCAGAAAAGGAGTTTTTCAAAATGCAGTTCTGAGTTAAGCGTGATAAGTATTGAAACAAAAAGAAGTGAAATCAAAATAAGCGTGCTTGGTATATTTCCAAAGAGTGACACAAGAGGTTTTTCAAGTAACTCACCAAACAAGCCGGATCCGTTTTCAGATGCGCGTGCTATCAGACCAAGACCCGATAAGAAAAATAAAACAATACCTACAATGCGAGACTTAGGAAGGTCCGTGTGGAGTGCTCTGAAGTACGCAAAAGAAAAGAAGAGAGCGGTAGCAGGAAGGAGAAAGTAACCAATCCCGAGGAGGTTGGTAAACCAATTAAAAAGTTTGTTTCCTACAACTCCTGCTATTTCAAGGGGTGCCAAAAAAAGTATTACTGCAATCAGTAAAAAGAATGTTCCCGACACCATGTGTCGAGTGCTCTCATTTAATTCGCTTATGAATGAAGGACGCTTATCAATTTTTTTCTTTCTGCCCATACAAGAGAATTGTATCACGCTGAAAAGCAATTCAGTAATGGTAAAAGCCGTAATAAATCTTTGACTTTTAGGCTCGTCCTATATACACTGAGACTGTGAGACAAAAACTATAAAAGTCATACTCTAAGACATAAATTGTCCCATAAAGCATAAGCAATATGTCTATAAGTCAAAAAGAACATTTGTCCAATATGGAGGTTTCACTGGTAGGGAGTTCCGACAGGATACTTGGTGCTTTATATTTAGTTACATCACTCTTGGACGAAAGCGAACCATTAAGGACATCTATTAGGGACAAAGGAATTAGTGTGTCTGATAGTATTGGACATATATTATTCTCAAGTACACACATTGCGTCACATATAAGACAAACACAGTTGGCAGTACAAAAAGTCTTGTCGCTTTTGTCGGTAGCGAGAACCGCCGGTCTGATTTCTGAAATGAACTACTCAATACTGCGAAGGGCGTATGAGAAACTTTCTACAGAAATATCTCGAATTATTGAAAGTACGTTCGATAAGAAATTCGATATCATTGAAGCCCCATTGGTTGAAACCGTTTCGTCACTTGAGTCTACGTTTACTAATAACGGAGCACACACAACGTCGTCAGTTAAAAATTTTCCGATACGTGATAAAAAAGCGCCAACAGCTACACCGCGCACTCGGAATGACGAATATGTAAAGGACACTAAAAAGACATCGTCAGATAGAAGGGAAATTATACTTTCCATTATCAAAGATAAGGGGCCAGTTTCGATTAAAGATATATCCACAGTCTTTACTGATTGCAGTGAGAAAACAATCCAACGAGAGCTAACTGCGCTTATTTCTGAGGGCGTCATCACCAAAAAGGGAGAGAGACGGTGGAGTACGTACGCTATTTCATAAGTTTTGTAACAGGAAATTTTGTTACATAACCATATCTCAGCCGTCTAGGTTAGTAAGCTGTTTTGTGTAAAAATAGTGTCGAGCCATTTGTCCAAAATAGCATAAACATCAGGGAAGAGTGGAGCTACTTTTGCGCCCCATTTCTTTGACTTTTTTGTTCATTTATGCGAATATTGCTCGGGTAGTGGACACTTGTAATGCACACTCGTAAGTGGGCGTGTCAAGTTATCCACATTATGTCTTTGGCAGGGGCTAACTGCAGGGATATAATTTATGCGAGGAGTAGTGTCTTAACCGCATCTGTTTGTGGTACACTATTTCAATACTAGAAATGTTGTTTGATACAGTTGCATAAGTTGTACTTCTTACATCCATATGTTGTGAGAGTAAACTTTTCAGAAGCGGGTGAGACGAAATGCACTTTGATAAAAGAATAAAATATGTAGGTCACAATAAAAAGTGAACTAGAAATTCAGAATGACTTTGTCCCGTCACGAATAGATAAACGACAGAAATTCTACCTTCTCTTAATACTACTCTCATGTGCTCGAGTCGAAACGTAAAGCAGATGAGATTAGTTGTTGATGCTTGCGCGGTAGCGCAAGCATCATGTGCGGTGCATGCCAGTAACTTTCGTCGAGAGGTTTTTGGCATCACAAAAATAATATAGTAAGTTCGAAGTGAGTTCAGAATATGAATAAAAGAATTGATGAACATGCTTCGATATTACTCAGTATTTAGAAATTTAAATTATGAATCCATTGAAAAAATCAATTACTACGAAAGTAGTTTCAGGGTTTGTAGGATTCGCAATGGTTACAAGTTTTGTGTTCGGTGGCGCTATCGCTCCAGCACAGGCTCAGACTGTTGATGACCTTACAGCTCAAATCGCAAGCTTGCTTGCGACTATCACATCGCTTCAGAATCAACTTGCAACTATGCAAGGTGGGTCTACATCAGCTCCAACTTCAGGTTTTACGTTCACACGTAACTTGTCAGTAGGTGACACCGGAAACGATGTCATGGAGCTCCAGAAAATCCTTAACCAAGATCCAACTACTCAGGTAGCTGTTTCTGGTGTAGGTTCACCTGGAAATGAAACCTCATACTTCGGTTCTCTGACAAAGGCAGCAGTTATCAACTTCCAGAACGTTTACTCTTCTGAAATTTTGGCACCTGTAGGTCTTAATGCAGGAACCGGATATGTTGGACCATCTACTCGGGCAAAGCTTAACAGCATGTCTACAGTAGTAGTCACACCTCCAACAACAAATCCAGGAACCGGTACAGGAACTGGAACAGGAACTACACAAACAGGTCTTACTGTTTCTGCAGCTTCACAGCCAGCAAACGGTATCGCTCCTCAGGGTGCATCACGTGTTCCATTTACAAAGATTACTTTGACAGCTGGATCAGGTGGTTCAGTTACTGTTAATAACATCACAGTAGAGCGAACAGGTTTTGCAAACGACGGAGTATTTGCAGGTGTTGTTCTTATCGATGAGAACGGCCAGCAAATCGGAATCCAAAAGACATTGAACTCAAACCACCAAACAACAGTAGGTGAACCATTTACTATCGCAGCAGGAACATCAAAGACTGTAACGATCGCTGGTAACATGGCAGCATCACTTGGTTCATTTGCAGGACAAGTAGCAGCGCTTTCAGTTGTTGGAATTAACACTTCAGCAACAGTGTCAGGATCACTTCCTATCACAGGTGCAGCTCACACAATCAACGCTTCACTTACTATCGGAACAGCAAGCGTAACTGTTGACCCAATCACTTCTTCAACAAAGGAAATTGGAACAACAGGATACATCTTCGGTGGTTTCCGAATCACAGGAGGTTCATCTGAAGCAGTACGACTACATTCAATCCGATTGAACCAAACAGGTTCAGCAGGACCAAGCGACCTTGGAAATGTCCAGGTTGTAGTGGATGGAGTAGCATATCCGGCAACAGTGTCAGATGATGGTAAGTACTACACAGCAACATTCGGAGGTGGAATCGTTATTGATAAAGGTTTCTCAAAGGAAATCGATATCAAGGCAGATATCGTTGGCGGAAACGCAGCTGGACGAACAGTTATCTTCGATATCAACCGAAACACAGACGTGTACCTAACAGGTGAGACTTACGGATACGGAATCACCATCCCTGCAGGTGCAGGTACTGCATCTGACTTAACATCAGCATTCACAGCAGGAACACCGTGGTTTGACGGAGCAGCAGTTACTGTACAAGCAGGTACAATCACTACTATCGGAAAATCAAACTCAGTTCCAGCACAAAACATTGCAATCAATGTTCCTAACCAACCATTGGGAGGTTTCGAAATTGATGTAAAGGGTGAAGCTTTGTCAGTTCAGACAATGACATTCTCTGTAGCAACTACAGGAGGTTCAGCAATTCTTGAGAACGTAACTATCGTTGACGCTAATGGCGCAGTGGTAGCTGGTCCAGTAGATGCTTCATCTGCAGGAAGTCAGATCGTGTTCTCAGACACTGTAACTTTCCCAGTTGGAAAGAATGTCTACACAGTACGTGGAAAGGTTCCTTCAACAGGAACAAATGGTACAACCATTACACTTTCTACAAACCCATCATCAGGATGGACAAACGTTACTGGTCAGACATCAGGAAACACACTTTCACTTTCAAATGGTAACTTTGAGATGAACCAAATGACAGTAAAGGGTGCTGCATTGTCTATCAGCATCGGAAACACTCCAGCTGCACAGACAATCGTAGCAGGAGCACAAGATGTATTGTTTGCAAACATTCAGCTTGATGCAACAGCATCAGGAGAGGATGTACGGTTCTCATCAATCCCACTTGAACTTACATTCGGAGGTTACTCTGCAAAGAGTCACCTTTCAGGTTGTCAGATCATGGACGGATCAACTCTTTTGAACAGTAGTTCAAACGTAGTTAATCCAAATGATAGCTCAGCAGCAACAACTTCTGCAATTTCGTACACATTTACACTCGACAATTCACTAACTGTTTCAAAGGGAACAGTGAAGACATTGCCTGTAACTTGTGATACTTCAGGAAGTGCTTCTGGTACATTCGCATGGGGCATCGATGCAGCTCCTGCAATATCTGTAACAGGTGTTACTTCAGGAAACAGTGTATCTGAAACAGTTTCAGCTTCTGTTGGTCAGACAATGACTATCGGAGCGGGATCATTCACTGTAGCGAAAGACTCATCAAGTCCTTCATACACAGTGGTTTCAGCAGGAACTTCAAACGTTACTCTAGGAGTATTGAAGCTTCGAGCAACAAACGAAGATCTAACACTTAAGAAGATTGGTCTTCAGTTGACAAATACTGCTTCTTCATCAGCGTCTAACCTTCTTGGTGGACAGGTGACTATCTGGGATGGAAACACTCAAATAGGAACAGCAGTATTCACAGGTTCTAGTTACCACGCAACTTCAACTCTAAGCACAAATGTTGTTCTTCCTAAGAACACAGACAAGAAGTTGACACTTAAGGGAACTTTGACAGATATCGGTACTTCACAACCAGGAACTCAAGGAGCATTGCTTCAGGTTGACTGGGACGGTGGAGATCCAACAGCTACTGAAGCTGTAGGAGATGGTTCAGGAACAGTATATGCTTCTGGATCTGACACTGCAGTGGACGGAGTACGTATCTTCCGATCATTCCCTGTATTTGCTAAGGACACCTTGCCGGTAAACGGTGTAGCAGACGGACGTCTTCTACGATTCAAGGTTACTGCAGATGCAAGTGGTGACGTAGGTATTGCTAAGTTTACTGTTACTCTTTCAACAACTTCAGCAAACGTATCAACTGTTAACATCTTCGGATTTAGCGATTCTAGCTACTCAAATGCGATCAGTGGAGTTTCTACTGGTGGTCAGTTGATGGCTTCAAACGTAACTCCAGTTGGTCCAACAGGAGCTGCGGTAGCAGAAGTGTACGCACAGACATCTGGAGCTGCACAAACTGCAATCCAAATCCCAGCTGGCGAAACTCGATACTTTGAAGTACGAGCATTCGGTCTAGCGGGAACAGGAACTAGCTACTCAGTTACAACAACTCTCGACGGTGACAGTGCATACCCAGGTTCTATGACTATGGGAACACTTACAGCTGTCGACGCTGATGCAAATGATGACTTTATCTGGTCACCAAATGCAACAGGAGAGTCAGCAACTGGAACTGCAGATTGGACAAACGGATTCAGTCTCTCAGGTCTACCAACAAATGGTTTGATCGAGACTCGAACCAACTAAGCAACTCTTCTAATTCTTTTCGGATAGTAATTTGAAAAGAGTAGAGTGAGAAGCAACAAAAAACCCGCCTTATGGCGGGTTTTTTGTTGTCTCACTTTTCAATTCAAAAAAAGATTGAAAAGAAAAAAGCTAAAAAAAGTTAGTACAAGGGGTCCCCTTGTACACATTTATACGTGTGTGGTTCTAAAATGCCTTGTAGAATATAGGTATGGAACGTAAGTTCAAGTTTGAAACTGGGGAGTATTATCATGTATACAATAGAGGGATCGCACGTCTGCCTGTTTTCTACAATGATTCAGATTATGAACGATTCATAAATTTGCTTTATCTCTGTAATTCAAGTAAACCAGTTGTCTATCGTTTGATACAAGGGGACCCCTTGTATGAAGAACGGGGAGGAACTTTGGTTGATATTGTCGCATATGTACTTATGCCAAATCATTACCATCTTATATTGAGAGAGAAGGTGGAGGGCGGAATAATTAAGTTTTTATCAAAGGTGATGACTGCATATACTATGTATTTCAATACTAAGAATGAGAGAGGTGGTCAACTATTTTGTAAACCTTTTAGGGCTAAACATATAAATGAAGATGCTTACTTTAGGTGGGTGTTATCATACATTCACTTGAACCCATTAGGATTAGTGAGTGATGAAAAAAGAAAAAAAGATGACATGAATAAATATTTAAAAGAATATAAATATTCTAGCTTTATAGATTATTATGTTGGGAAGAGAAAAGAATCAAATATTCTTGAAATGAGTTGTGTTGATGAATTTGAAATTGAAGATTTGAATAAGGTGAGCACAATGGAGCAAATAGTAGAAACATATAAGTAGTACAAGGGGTCCCCTTGTACTATTACCCAAGGGAGAACTTTCAGGTGGTTTGATTTTGTACTTTTTGTTTTATTTATCTATGTAATTAGGTACAATATACACATGACAACGAAACAGCAATGGATAGCACTTACGGGGCTTTGTATTATTCTTATAGTGTTATATATCAGTACACAAGGTAGAGGTGGAGATATAGATACACTTCCTGATGAGGCTGTGTATTCCACTACTACTGAAGAGGTAGAAGGCTCTGCTACTACAGGAGAACAAGAAGGAACGGTTGTTCAAACAGATGTAGGAGACGTAACACTCGAGGGGAATGGCACTGTAGAAGTCCTTGAGGTAGAGGATTACCCAAAACCGGTTCCTTCACTTACTGTAGAGCTTGTATTTCCCGATTTTTACACTGCCGAAGCAAGAGTTGAACAAGAAGAGAAGATAGAAATATTACGCTCAGATCTTCGTGATAATCCAAGTGATTTTACAAATTGGCTTGAGTTAGGTAATTATTACACCGCATTACAAATGTACGTGAGAGCTGAAGAAGCTCTTGTGTACGCAAACAAGCTTGCTCCAAAGAACAGTTTGGGATACAGGAATTTAGGTGTACTGTACGCGTATTACTTAAAAAATAATCAAAAAGCTGAGATTGCATTCAAACAGTCGATAGAAAATGATCCACAGGAAGGTTCCTCTTATTTTGCTCTATTTGAATTTTATCGTGATGTTCTCAATGACTCTGAAAAAGCCCGGAATATTCTTGTTGAAGGGGTAGAAATGGCACCAAAAGACACTGTGCTTAAAGCAACACTTGATGCGTATGTTCAATAAATCTTCTTTAAAGTTTACTGTTGGTTTTCTGGTAATCATCGTACTTAGCTTCGGTGTCATTTTTGCTTCAACGTTCTATGATGAAGTGAAAAGTGAAGAAAAGGAAATGGAAGCAACAGCACGCGAGGCTCTTGACTAATTGAGAGTAAATGAGTAAAATCGTTTTTACATGGGCTTAAGACAGTGGGTAGCGTAATGCGTTAATAGAGAGAAATCTCTGTCCCGCCGAGGTCAAACCTCTTAACCTGTGTTGGTCGTTTTATTAGATCTTTACAGTATATATGGCAATAACAAAAGAAAAGAAGAAAGAGATACTTTCCAATCTTGAAGGGATTGTTAAGAGCTCACAGTCACTTGTTTTTGTTCACTTCAAAGGCGTTTCTGTATCTGATACCGGAGTAATGCGACGTAAGCTTCGTAGCGAAGGTGTAGGGTATGTTGTGGCTAAAAAGACACTCATGAAGCGTGCGTTTGATTCAAAGACAATCTCGGGCAATCTACCGCCACTCGAAGGTGAAATTGCAATTGCGTATGGAGAAGATTTGCTTACTCCGGCGCGTGAAGTTCACGGTTTCCAAGTACAACTCAAAAATGCGGTTGAAATCGTAGGAGGAGTATTTGATGGTGTATACAAAAACAAGGAGGAGATGATGAGTATTGCACTTATCCCATCACAAAAGACATTGTACGCACAGTTTGTACATGTTATCCATTCTCCAATTCAGAAGTTTGCTATCGCGCTCAATGCAATAGCAGAGAAGAAAAGTGCATAGTTTATTACATTAAATTTAACTCGTATGTCAGAAGAAATTAAGAAGGAAGAAGGAGCTACTACTGCTCCGGCAGAAGAGCAAAAGAAGGAAGAGGTAGCTAAAGAAGAAACAAAAGACGTTGCAGTTCCTGCAAAGTTTAAGTCAATTGTAGAGTCAATTGAAAAGATGAGTGTTCTTGAGCTTCATGAGCTTGTAAAATTGCTCGAAGAGAAGTTTGAGGTATCAGCGGCAGCGGTTGCTGTTGCAGCACCAGGAGCTGGAGCTGAGCAGGCTGAGGAGAAGTCTTCATTTACTGTTGAGCTTGCAGACGGAGGAGCACAGAAAATTGCAGTAATTAAGGTTGTTAAGGAAGTACTCGGACTTGGTCTTAAAGAAGCAAAGGATTTGGTTGACGGAGCTCCAGGAGTACTAAAGGAAGGAGTTAACAAAGAAGACGCAGAAGCCCTTAAGAAGAAAATCGAAGAAGCTGGAGGAAAAGTTAACCTAAAATAACTTTTACGACCCGCGAGTCGATATTACAACAAAAAACCCGCCTTTTGGCGGGTTTTTTGTTGTTTGCCCTAGGACCATAATGCTGATAAAATGACCCCATGGAAATACTAGCAAAACTGTTTGGAAGTGCTTCACGAGTGAAGATATTAAGACTCTTTCTTTTTAACGACGATACGGCATTTGAGGTTTCAGATGTCGTGAGTCGTGCGAAGGTGAGTACTGGAGAAGCCCGAAAAGAAACTCAGACACTTCTAAAGATAGGGTGTATTAAAAAGAAGAGTTTTACTAAAGATGTGTATGCAAAGAACGGTAAACTTGTAACCGTAAAGAAGAAAAAGGTTGAAGGATTTGAGTTAAACCACGATTTTCTCTATCTTATACCGCTCCAGAATCTTCTTATTCACATTGCTCCTCTTGATAACAAACAGTTTGCAAAACGTCTCGCAAGTACTGGAAACTTAAAACTTGTTGTGGTGTCGGGAGTCTTTCTCAAACAGGAAGAAAGCAGAATAGATTTACTGATTGTGGGTGATAAGTTGAAAATGAATGCACTTGAGTCAGTTGTTAAAACATTGGAAGCCGAAATAGGTAAAGAATTACGCTTTGCCGCGCTTGATACCGCTGATTTTGAGTATCGTCTTGGGGTGTGCGACAGACTCGTGAGGGATGTTCTAGACTACCCACACCAAAAGATTGTGGATAAACTGGGGGTAGTGTCACCAAAACCGGTATTTGAGCTTGAAAACTAAGGAAAGATAGTAACAAATGAAGCACTCAAACGGGTGCTTTTTTGTTATACTTACTATATGGGAGTGGTGACTCCTTTTTAAAAATAATAATTAATACATATGGTACTTGATACATGGAGCGACGTCCTCGTCACTTCATTCGCTGAGCTTTGGATTGGTATCGCAACCTTTATTCCAAACCTCATAGCGGCAATTGCAATACTCATTCTCGGATGGGTAGTGGGATTGTTGATAGGACGTCTTGTTGAGCAGGTGCTCAAAAGTTTAAAAGTTGATCAGGCACTTCGCGCCGCGGGTGGTGAGGAACTACTTTCAAAAGCTGGATTTAGTCTGAACACTGGAGGTTTTGTAGGTGGTCTTATCAAGTGGTTTATTATCATCGCATTTTTGGTTGCGTCACTTGATGTGTTGGGTCTTAATACCGCAACAACCTATCTTACAAACAATATACTGCCGGTAATTCCTAACATTATTATCTCAGTACTTATTGTTCTTGCAGCTGCAGTTATCGCTGAAGCATTGCAGAATATTGTAGTTGCAGCCCTGAGCTCAGCTGGATATAAGTCCGCAAAGCTGTTTGGTGCGATTACCCGGTGGTCAATCTGGATACTCGGTATTTTTGTCGCATTGGATCAGCTCTCTATTGCGCAGACACTTATATCGTCTCTTATAAACGGAGTAGTGGTAGCCTTCTCTCTTGCGATAGGTCTTGCGTTTGGATTAGGAGGTCAAGATGCAGCACGGGAATATATCGCTAAAGTACGGAAAGAAATAGCAAACCATTCTCACGCAGAAGAAAAAAATAAAGAAATCTAGCATTTTTCTTGTTTTTACTAACAGAAAGGCTCGCCGTACGGCGAGCCTTTCTGTTATCCAAGGGAAGGGAGTTGACATCTTTTTTTGGTAGTATATACTTCTAGTCACTGATGCAAATGAGACGAAAAAACCCAAAAAACAGCGGATAGTAGACCAGCATGTGTTTGGTTGCACTATACCGCGATAAGCGGTTTTTTATTCGGAACGATTGATGCTTGAAAATTAAATTCTGTCACACTTTCCATTTAAGATGAGGGTCTTTAGGATTGTGGAGACAGGTAGGTAAAAGCATTAAAACAATTGTGGTTAATACATTTCCTAATAGGAAATGTAAGGGTGTACGGTGGATGCCTTGACACAACAAAGCGATGAAGGACGTAGCACAGCTGCGATAAGCTCCGGGGAGATGCCAAGCAATCTTTGATCCGGAGATCTCCGAATAGGGAAACCTCATCTCAGTCATGTGAGATGGTAACAGATTAAACTTCTGTTACGCGTACCCAGGGAAGTGAAACATCTCAGTACCTGGAGGAGAAGAAACCAATAGGAATTTCCGTAGTAGCGGCGAGCGAAATGGAAGAAGCCCAAACCTAGTCTTAATCGTACGGTGTTCGCGGTAACGCGAGTGCCATGCGATTAAGACTGGGGGTTGTAAGATGGAGACGTCGTAATTTATTACGAGAAAAGTTACAAAATGTACTGTTAATTGAATGTGCTGGAAAGCACAGCCCCAGAAGGTAATAGCCCTGTATGTGAAAACAGTATATCTTTTTTGTCTCTATTCTTGAGTACCTCGAGACACGAATAGCTCGGGGGAATCTGCCGGAACTAACCGGTAAGGCTAAATATTTGTTGTGATCGATAGTGAACTAGTACCGTGAGGGAAAGGTGAAAAGTAGCCCGGCGAGGGCAGTGAAATAGACCTGAAACCGTAACACCTACAAGGAGTCGGAGCGGATGTGCACAATGCACGTCACTGACATAATGCACAAATGTAAACATGCAGATTTTTCTGTTTGTTTGTTGTGTGTTGTTTTTGTGAATAGTGGTGTGTAGTGTGCACATCCGTCACGGCGTTCCTATTGAAGAATGAGCCAACGAGTTTATGTGTACTGCAAAGTTAAAGCCTTTCGGCTGGAGCTGTAGGGAAACCGAGTGTGAATAGCGCGAATGAGTAGTACACATAAGACCCGAAGCCAGGTGAGCTTGCCATGAGCAGGATGAACTTCTGGGAAACCAGGAGGGAGGTCCGAACCGGTTGGTCGTACAATTCCATCGGATGACTTGTGGTAAGGAGTGAAAAGCTAATCGAACCTGGTAAT
>JBBDJV010000016.1:0-20910 GCA_040879725.1 Minisyncoccota bacterium
CTGGCAGTATCTCTACTGACAGACAGTATATTGGTGAGCGGTATGATGAGGAGACGGAGTTGAATTATTTGAATGCGAGGTATTACGAAAGCACAAGAGGACAGTTCTTGAGTCAAGATTCGGTTTTCTGGGAATTAAATCAAGACTTAACGGATCCTCAAAGTTTGAATTCGTACTCATACGCTGAAAATAACCCGATAGTTAAGAGTGATCCGTCCGGTAGATGTGTTGGTCCACTAGTAGCCGCATGTATAGGGGCTGGTGGAGGGCTTGTCGCTCAATTTGGTGCAGATATATACAACAACGTGCAAGCCGGAGGGTGGAGTAATGCTTTCTCCAATTTCTCTAGTGGGGAAACATATCTTACCAGAGCAGCACAAGGTTTTGCTATCGGTCTAACGGGAGGTGCAGCAAGTGGTTTGGGTATTGCTGGACAAGTAGCTGTAGTTGGAGGTGCATCTGGAGCTGCCGGTGTTGCGGGGAACTGGTATCTAGGAGAGTCAATCACTCTTCAATCAGTTGCAGCTGATACTATCATCGGAGGGGCGACCTTTGGAGCCGGCAAATTTGTTCCCGGCTTACCCGGACGCAACCCGAACTTTAGAACAAATGCATTCTACTTTGGAAGGCATACACAGCAGAGTGCTATGAAGTTGGGTATTGAGGGAATTTCTGGGTACACAAGCCTGATTGTCGGTAGTCATAATTTCAGTAATACCAGTGCGAGCGGTGGATCACCAGCATCTCAAGGTGCAGCTAAAGCTTTGGGAATCGGAAACACCGGTAGCGGAAGCTTTGTCGGAACCTATAACTTTGGTTCCGGAGTGGGAACGTATGACTTCGGTTCGGACAAGTGGGTCTCTACTGCGCAATCTACCCCCGCGGTAAAATAAAAATGTCTATGAATGAAACCATCAAAATATACAGACCAAATAAATCTTTTCTGTTAGGTGTAATAATATTATTCTTGATTATATTCTTAGGTCTTATGCTTCCGCGGATGATTGAGGGAACATTAGAACCTCACCATCTTCAAGCATTCGGCGGTTATATTGTGCTAATTGTTATCCTTGGATTAATACCCTTCTCTTCACGATTAGAAGTTGGCCCAGAGTATGTAAAAACTTATTTCTTCTGGTTTCAAACAAGCCACATACGTCCGTCGGATATTATTGTTATCGAATACGGGAAACTCATGCGTTTTGGCGGGCTTGGTTTCGGAAAGGGTATAAAAGCTTGGGTAAAGACAAAAAATGACGGTAAGCGATACTTTGATGTAGGAGAAAACTTCTACGGAAAAGAGGCAATCGCTCATGTAAGGAAAGTCCTTGAACAGAAATAAACATTATCCGTAAACTCAATGAAATTATTTAACAAATACTGGTTTAGGTCATACAAGAAAGTTATTATTCGGTAAATAGGGGTAAGTACAATTAAATTAGAAAATTGTGGCATAATTATACTACGTGCGAGAAATGTAAAATATTATGCCACAGAAATATTCAAAATATTCTTCCTACCCCAGTTTTTACCGTGTCACCGACTCTCAAAACAACGAACTCACTCCTGTTTCTATGAATAGCTATATTCCGAAGAAAAATACCCCGTAAAGGCGGTTGCTGTGTTTACTGAAATATACAACGAGGTAAAGCATAAGCTAGCCGAGAGCGAATAGTGGAAAAAGTGAGTGTTGCACAATCCTAACTTCGTGGTATACTATATATGTAGATAATCTCATGTTCTCCTGCTATGTAGGGTGTTCAAGAGAGGTCGCTCTACGTTTTAGCAAGGAATTTCAAAGTATGGCAAAGAAACTATACGTTGGTGGTATCCCTTACCGAACATCTGAAGATGCGCTCAAAACACATTTTGAACAGCATGGAGAGGTAGTAAGTGCATCGATACTAACTGACAAGGTAACAGGTCGTTCACGAGGATTCGGATTTGTCGAAATGGCAAATGACGATGAGGCGCAAAAAGCAATTGATGCCCTTAACGGATCTGATTTCGAAGGACGAAGTCTTACAGTTAACGAAGCACGACCACGCCCAGAGCGTGCATAATGCCAAGAAGCCCGCGTAAGCGGGTTTTTTGTTGGGAAAATTCTCTGCTACAATACAGACATGGAATCATTGGCATTTGCATTCTCTGCATTTTCTCGCCTAGAAGAAAGTTATCTGTGGATCGCTTTTAGCATTGTCGTATTTTTTTATACAATCTTCAGTCTTATTTTAATGTATCACTGGCACACGTATGGTATACCAGGTGACAGAACCCTCACTCTTGTGAAATATTTTTACTTTTCATTTACATTACTTCTCCTTATTTCTGCAGGAACGGTGCTCTTGGTATATAGCATTTCTCTATGATTGAACAATACAAATTAGAAAAAGAAGAAGTAGTGCTACGGGTGGTTCGCCGGCACTGGTTTGTCATGCTCTGGGAAATAATAGGAGTATTGTCTGCGGTTACGCTACCACTTGTGGCGCTCGTGTTGCTCGAAGTACTACAATTCAACACACTCATCGAGTGGTTAACTATCCACAGTGTATTGTTTGGTTACTCACTGTGGGTTCTGTTGGTGTGTATACAGTTTGCTTTCGCGTGGACTAATTATTATTTCGATATGTGGATTGTCACTGACAGGCGGATTATCCATGTGGAGCAAGTGGCAATGTTTAGCAGGGTATTGTCGAGCTTTAGGCTGGAGCGAATTCAAGATATCACTGTTGATATTCACGGTTTTTTTCATACACTTCTTGATTTCGGTGATATACACGTACAAACCGCGGGTGCTGAAAGAAAGTTTGTACTATACACAACTCCAAACCCGAATGAATTAAGAGATTTTATTTTAGATCTACAGAGCAAAAAACGTCTTTCAAGAGATTAAAAATAAAAGGCGGGAATGGCTAGTTCTCCGCCTTTTTGTTTTTAAGTCGCTCCAAGTTTTCGGCAGAGCATATTTTTGTCTTTCCGTTTTCGAAACGGACAACAAATGTTTGCGATGAGTGCAAAACTTTTTCTATTACACCTTTGCGGTGTGGCTTGCGCTTTTCCTTAACCGGAGTTCCTTCGAAGAACAGGAGATACGTTATCATGACCGTCCTTTCTGTTGAAGTTGTTTATTCTAGTATAGCACGAGCTACGGGTGTGCAACTTCTTCCTTGGTATAACGGTAGTACAGTGTTGGTATAAGAAGGAGGGTGAGGACAGTGGCAAATGCCAAACCAAACATAATAGTATACGCAAGCGGTCCCCAAATATCTGACGCAAAGAGAAGCGGTATAACTCCAACAACAGTGGTAACTGTTGTAAGAAGTACCGGTCGAAGTCTCAGTGTGCTTCCAGCAACTACCGCATCGAGAAGTGTTTTGTTTTCAGGCTTTTTGCGCTCGCGGTTGATAGAGTCAATAAGAATAATTGCATTATTAACAACGATTCCGGCAAGGGTGATAAATCCGAGTAGTGATGGGAAAGACAGAGCTCTTCCGGTGATCGCAAGTCCAGCAAGAACTCCAATAGATGTGAGTGGTACTACAGAGAGGATAAACGCTGTTTGTTTGAATGAGTTAAACTGCATTACAAGTATTGCAAGCATGAGAATGAGTCCAAAGATAAGGGCGAAGAACATATCAATAAATGATTCAGTTTGTTCTTCATTTTCACCACCAAGAGAATACGTAATTCCGTCCGGAAGAGCTACTTCATCCATTTGCTCTATAAATGTGGTGTTTATTTCACGGAGGTTTGCTCCAGAGCGGATATCTGCGCTAATGGTAGCAATGCGTTTTCTGTCTTCGTGTCGTATGCTCGTAGCACTCTTTTCTGGTGAGACTTCAATAAGTGAACCGAGTAATACTGTTTCGCCAGTTGGTGTTTGGAGTGGTAGTTCACGTAGTGCATCAATGCTGACATTGTTTAAATCGCCTGATGTTTGATATTCAGTATTTAAGTTCAGGCGTACGACTACATCCACATCGGTATCTCCGTTACGAACACTTGATACTGTTGCGCCACTTACTGCTGTTCGCAGTGTTTGTGCGACAGCGAGAGGAGAAAGTCCGAGACTGGTTACGCGGTCACGACGAATGGTAAGTGCGAATTCCGTTCCTTCACCTCGAGTGCTTGTTGTGATGTCACTTGTTCCGGGAATTTCTGAAAGTATTTTTGTAGCAAGTAGTATAGATGATTCCAGCGCTTCAGTGTCATTACCTGAGAATGTGATGCCAATCGGTTTTCCGGTAGGTGGTCCGCTACTAATTTGAGAAATACGAGAGGTGATTGTATTTATGTGTGAAAGGTCTTCACGTAGCATATCTACGAATTCATTGCTACTAATATCTCTTTCAGGGTAGAGGTTTATGGTTATGTTCGCCAGTTTTGTATTTATACCGCCGCTGCCTTCAACAAAGCTACTGCCTTCACCAACGGTTGTGATAAAGGATTCAATGTATGTATTTCCATACAATGCTTCTTCAACCGCGCGAACAGAAAAATCAGTTTCCGGTAGTACTGTTCCTTCGGGTTTTTCGAGGTTCACAAATACAAAGTCTTCATCGCTCTCAGGGAAAAATATAACGGTAACGATTCCTAAAATAGGAAATGAAAGAGTAACGAAAAATAGAACTGCTAAAAGCGCGAAAAAGTTTCGCTGTTTTTTCTTGCTGATAAGGAGTGGGGTAAGTAGACCCTTATACTTCTCTTGTAATTTATGTGTTAGCTCTTCTTGTTTAACTTCAATCTTCGAAGTAGTGCGGCGACGAAGGAAGAGTGACGCAATAAGCGGAATGATAGCAAGGGCTACGATAAGTGACGCAGAAAGTACAAAAACGATTGTGAAAGGGATGCTGGCGATAAACTTTCCGGTTATACCTGATATGAAGAACAGCGGAACAAAAACCGCAACGGTAGTCATGGTTCCCGAAATAAGTGGCCATGCGTATTCATCTATTACTTCTAGCGCAGATTGTGTTTTATCATTCCAGTTTTTTAGCTTTCCATGCATTGCTTCCGTGATAACAATAGCGGAGTCAACCAAAATTCCCACAGCGAGTATGAGTGAAAAGAGCGAAATAAAGTTAATCGTATTTCCTGAAAGGTTTAATCCGATAAATGAAATGAGAAATGATAAGGGAATTGCAAGTCCTGCGACAAGAGATTCTCTCCATCCAATAGTAATAAGCAGTAAGCCGATAACCAAGAGAACTGTCTGAAGACCACTTGTGGTTAAGTTTTTAAGATCCTGCCGTACATAGTCAGCGGAATTAAAGAAGGTCAATGCAGAGCTTCCTTGTAGGGTTGTTTGGGTTAACTCTGCAACTTTCTCTTCTACAGAATCTGCTACATCTAAAATGCTCGTTCCTCGGTTTTTAAATACCGTTGCGAGTATTGCTTGTTCTGCGGGAAGTCCTTCGAGACTTAGGCGAGCAAGGGTGCGTGTTTTTCCAATATCGTTTGATATAAGAGCAACATCGCGCAGAAATACAATTCCTCCTTGTGGGTTCCTGAGTGAAATGTCACCAAATTCTGAGGCTTCATTTATGTCAGCATTAAAATTGATCGTGTATACAATGCCGTTTGTTTCAATGGTGCCGATTGGAGTTGTGACATCGTGTGCGCTGATAGCGGAAGTGATATCACCGAGAGAAAGATTAAACTGAGTTAGTTTGTTTTTGTCGACAATAATACTTATCTCTCGAGGTGTTGTTCCACTTATCGCGACACGAGAAACTCCTTGTAGTGACTGGAGCTCAGTCTTTATGGATTGTCCCAAGTCGGTGAGTGCGGTTCCGGTAGCATCACTTGAAATAGCTATGTACATGATGGGCTGATCAGCAAAATTCACGTCACTTACTCTCGGAATTTCAGCATCTCGTGGAAGCTCGATACGTAGTGCATCCACCTCGTCTTTTAGTGCATCTATAGATTCATCGATATCAGCATTCGCTTCAAATTCAACGGTAATGGAAGATACTCCCACTCTCGAAACTGAAGAAATATTTTTTACATTTTCAAGATTTATCAAGCCGTCTTCAAGTGGGTTGGTTATGAGTTTCTCAATATCCTCAGCCGAAGCATTTTGGAGGATAGTGGTTACGATACCAATAGGAATCTGAACTTCAGGCGCAGATTCTTTTGGGATACTCATTAGTGAGTTTAATCCAAGAATAACCAGCACAACCAATAATAGAAGTGTGAATTGTTTCTTATGTATGAAGAATGACCAAAGTGGAGTCATATTATTCTGATACGTTTACCTCGTCTCCTTCGTCTAGTCCTCTCGCATCAGTAACAATATAAAGTGTTGTATCTATGTTGGTTACTTCCGCGCGGTCTCCTGAAATTCTTCCAACAGTTACAGGGTGTGCAACGAGTTTATTTTCATTTGTTACCGTAAATACCGCTGTGTCATTAAAGCGTACCTTGAGCGCGGAGAGGGGAAGGGTAATTTTTGCGTCTGCATTTGCGTTGTTTTTTGTGCGTTCAAGTAATACTGGAACCGTACTGTTAATAGAAAGCGTGTGGTCGGCTTCAGTAAGTGAAATACGAACCTCTCTTTTTCCATTTGTGGTAAGTGCAGGACTGACATATGTCACTGTACCTTGGTAGCTCATATCAATAAGTGCAAGGGAGCCTATAGATATACTGTTTCCTTCATCCTCCGTGATGTAAGCAATAACCTCCGGATTGTCTTGTGATATGACTTCCGCAACAACTTCATTCTGAGTAACCAAACTTCCTAGACGAATTGAAAGCTCGTTAAGTGTCCCTGTAACAGGAGTTCTGATGTATGCGTACCCAAGTGCAACTTGAGCATCGATAACACCCGCTCGAGCTTGTTCGACAGAGGCTTCTGCAGAGATTATTTCTTCATTTTCCACACCCGCAATACCGAGTATTCTTTCTTGTTCTGCAATTGCAAAAGCGGTTTCTGAATTTGTGAAAGTGGTTTTAGCATTAGCTGTTGCTGTTACGGCTCCTGCAATTCCCGCTCGAGCACTGTTCATGCTTGCCTTGTATCCATCGATTGTTCCTTGTGTGTAGTTGCTGTCAGGAGTCATGTTGTTAACAACGGAAGAAAGTGTATTGGTAAAGTTAATCAATGTATCCAAATCACTTTCCGCTTCTTCCATGAATGCCTTAAACTCACTTTGAGTAGGGCGGGTTAGTAAAGTGGTTTCCCATTTATTGAGCATGGTTTCAATTACTGTACGCTTTGATTCAAGGTTTATTTTTTCTTGATAACTTACGATAGGAATTACAAGAACCGGTGTGCTTGTGCGTGGGTTGCTAAAAAACGCATCTGCCTTATTTCTAATAGAATCATCTATTGATGCGTAGGCGCTTCGGAGTGAGTTGTAAACTGTGTCAAAAGCCTGGTTACGAGAGGTGAGTGCGTTTTGGTAATTCAGCTCTACAATTTCATTTTTTGCCAATCCACTTCCTCCAGTTAGGCGTGAGAGGTTTGCTTCTGCTTGAGCGAGGGTCGCCTGTGCACGTCTGAGTGATGCTGATTCTCCTGCATGCTCGATTTCCGCAATAAGTGCACCTGCGGGAATTATTTCGCCTCGTGTTCTGTGTATCTTTGTGATTACTCCTGTTTTTCGAGCTCGGATAGTTGCGTCAGTTTGCGACTCCACGGTTCCGCTTGTTTTGAGTGGTTCGATATTTGTGGAAAGGTCCGTGACACTTTTGAGTGTTACGGTTCGTAGGGTATTAGTTTCTGCGATGTCCACGGTAGAGTCTTCGTCCTTGGTTACGAAAAAAACCATAACAAGTATGAGTGCTATCAGTAGTAGTATTTTATTTCTTTTCTTTTGTAAAAAATTGCGCATAGAGCCGTGTGTGTAGTAACGTATATATGTTGATAAAGCAAACAACGCTTAGTATTTAAGCGAAAGAACTTTATCACAAATTTTTATATTAGTCAAATAATATGGAGCCAGAAAAAGGTATTTTGCTTATAAATAAACCAAGCGGTATTAGCTCATTTGGGTGTATACGTGAGATGAGAAAAATCCTTGGGATAAAGAAAATGGGACATGCAGGCACCCTTGATCCGCGCGCTGAGGGTTTGCTTATTGTAGGAGTGGGAGAGGGTACGAAAAAGCTTTCTGGCTTCATTGGTTTAGATAAGGTGTATCGTGCGGTTGTTCGTTTGGGTATGTCTACTGATACGAGTGATTTGGATGGAGAGGTTACTCGTCAGTGTCTTGTTCAAAGTATTAAAGAAAAGGATGTTGTTTCCGCGCTCAATTCAATGATAGGAAATCATGAGTATGAAGTATCTCCTTATTCAGCTCTTAAACGAAATGGAAAGCGTTTGTATGAATATGTCCGAGAAGGTAAGAAGCCTCCCGTGGTTACTCGTGACATGGAGGTGTATTCCTATACACTTTTTAGTATTGAACCTAAAGATGGTTTTGTAGACGTGACAGTGGAATTTCATGTAAAGAGTGGTGTGTATATTCGAAGTCTTGCGGTTGCACTCGGAGAGAAACTAGCAGTTCCTTCTGTTCTTGCTCATCTTGTTCGTACCGCTATTGGTCCGTTTTCTCTTCATGATGCGACAGATCTCCATTTACTCACAAAAAAGTAAAAAAGTTTAAGTTTAGAATGGTATACTACTACCATGGTCCTGCACGCTAAGACTGCATATGCAAAAAGTGTCACATTACTTTCGCGCTTGAGTACGAAAAGTGGTTTTCTTGCTTCGCTTGTCACCGAAAGTAACTACCCACGTGTGTGGGCGAGAGATGGTGTTATTGCAGGGATTGCTTCTCTTATGACGGGAAATCCAGAGTTAATCGCTACGTTTCTGAGGACTCTTCAAACACTGAAAGAAGGGCAAGACCATACGGGAAGAATTCCAAGTAATATAGACCACATACAGGGTGGAATAAGTTACGGAAGTACGGTTGGAAGAATTGATGCAACGCTTTGGTATGTTGTTGGTGTGACTCAGTATATTTTACGTACCGGAGAGGCAGAGCAGTTGATATTTTTCGAAGAATCTTTGAAAAAAGCTCTCTTCTATCTCGAGTGTTTGGAATTAAATGGGAGGGGTTTTGTGTACATTCCACCGGGAGGTGACTGGGCTGATGAATATGTAAATGCAGGGTATGTACTTTATGACGAAGTACTTTATTATCTTGCGCTCAAGGGAGCAGGAAGTGTATTTGAAGACAAAAAGCTTCAAGAAAAAGCAGAATATTTGAAGAATATGATACAAGTTAATTTTCTTCCGAAAGAAGAGAATCAGGGGAGTGAGTTTATTTTCCATAAACGAATGTTTGAAATGACGCTTGAAGCAAAGGTTCCGTATCCACTTTCCTTTATCAGCAATGTCGGTGTGGGAACACACTTTGATACGTTTGGTATTTCACTCAGTATTATCTCAGGCTTACTTTCAGATAGTGAAATAGAGTCTGTTGCGAATACCCTTGAACAGTACGCTACTTCCGCAAATAAAATACTTCCAGCTTTTATACCGGTCATAGAAAAGGGGACGTGTGAATGGGATGATCTTGTGAAAAATCATTTGTATGAGTTTAGAAATGTTCCGCACGAGTATCACAATGGTGGCAGGTGGCCACTTGTTCATGGTTGGTTTTTAGGAGCTGTTCCTTTTGCATTTGGAGGAGCTGAAACCATGGCTGAGGTTTTCGATGCAGAAGGGTATACCTTCCCCGAGTTTTATCACGGACAGAGTGGGGTCCCTCGAGGGGTTACACAGCTCGGTTTTTCAGCCTCTGCTTTTATCATTGCTCATCAAAAAGAACAAGGAATTGAAGTGTTTGTATGATTATTTTAGCTACAGATTTAGACAGAACATTACTTCCAAATGGGACAGAGTCATACGATGGCACACTCCCGGAGCTTTTTCGTTTAGTTCGTAAATACGAGATGATGCTGATTTACGTGAGCGGAAGAAACCTTTCGATGCTTAAAGATGCACAGAAAGAATTTGGAATTGAATTACCGGATTATTTTATTGGCGAGGTGGGAACAATGGTGTACAAACGTTTTGAAGGTGAACTTACTGTTCATCCGGAGTGGGAGTCGTACTTGCGACAGTCAGCACCAGAGTGGGATAAAGAGAAGATTGAGCAATTACTTTTGAAAGAAATCCCAAGTCTTGTATTACAGGAAGATGAAAAGCAAAATAAATTTAAGCTTAGTTTTTACATCCATGATACTCTGCATGCGGAGGAATATGTAGAGAAAGTACACAGTTGCGTTTCAAAATTTGAGGGTGTAGAAGTTGTGTACAGTACAGACCCACTTATGAAAGATATTGGATTACTTGATATTCTTCCTAAGAGCGCTACAAAGCTGTCAGCTCTTGAATTTGTTCGTGAGTTTGTGGGTGCTGAAAAGCAGGATATTATTTATGCGGGAGATAGTGGAAATGATATTTTGCCACTTACCGGCGGCTATCGCGGTATATTAGTGCGTAATGCAAGTAGAGACACACTGACTACGGTTAATAAGCATCATGCGGATAACAAAACTGATGCTCTGATTTATCAAGCTGTCGGAGATGAGGTGCATAATGGAAATTATTCATCTGGAATTATTGAAGGACTTGTGCACTTTAAGGTTGTAGAAGACGAACACTGAGGTATATACTATATATGTCGAATTACTAGTTAATACTATTTTTATATGCACAAAGTAGCTTTTACACTTCTCATCATCGGGGGCCTCAACTGGCTTCTTGAAGTATTTGGTTGGGGAATAGGAAGATTCATTCCAGAGATGGTTGCGAATGTAGTTTATGTACTTGTTGGTCTTTCTGCAATTTACCTGATTGCCACACATAAAAAGACATGCAAGGATTGTACAACACCCTCAAATGGAGGAAGTACACCTATGCAGGATTCTTCTGGGGCAACACAGTAGTTAAAGACAAAAAGAAAAACCTGCGTATAGCAGGTTTTTCTTTTTGTATCACTTATCGAACTATTCCATGCAAGTGTATTTTTTGGGTTGGATCTTCGTCCACGGACTAAGATTCACAGATACCCATAGTGTATATTTTGCTAATAGGGAATGTTCTCAAAGTGTTAATTTAATTTTCGCACTATAGGTTTTTAAGTCAAACGAAAGCTCGGTGTTTTCCTGCATAAGCTGTTTACATCCTGTGAGTAGCCTGTTGAATACTCAAAAATATGAAAAAGCCGGCACTTAAAAGTGCCGGCTCGTGTGTTCCAAAGCTGTTATTCGATAGCTGGAATGCTTTGAGTAATAAAGAATGTGTTATCCTGATTCACTGGAATAAGCGGGAGTTCGATGTGTCCACTCGGAGGAATGGTGAAGTTTCTATCCAGCCTTACCCACTCTATGGCTGGAAGTGTATTTGAAGAAAGTACTGCGAAATACGTATTCGGTGTTCCTCGTACAGACAGCGAGACTTCTCGGTTGCCTTCTGAATCGATAAGGTGACGAATCTCCTCAAGGATGATTTCTGGCTCAGGGCCAGAGATGTGTTTGAGTTTAATCTCGTCAAACCACATCTGGCGCGTGGCTTTACTCGAAGTTATGGCAATACGGGTAATGCCTGAAGTGTCAGACTCTGAGAGGGGTATCTCAACATCGTGCCAGCTGAGGCTCTCCAAATCGTCTGGCAGGTACTCAGACAGTGAATAGACTTCACTGCCTTCTTGAGTACTCACTGTAATGCTCGTATTGTGCAAGTCGTCGATAAGGAAACTCATTACTTTCAATGTAATGGTGTTTACACCGGTGATGGCGTCTTTTTGTGCCCACGATACTTCACCGTTAGGTGCCTCGGCGATGATTCGGAGACTTGCAGAGCCGGTTTGTCCGGATGTGCTCACTACACCGCTTGAAGCGTTTTGTGTGGAAAAGCTGAATACGTCGAGATTGTGTTGGTCTGCAAAGACTATTTCGACCGTAGTGGTTTGTGCGTAGGTGAGCGTCGTGACACTCAACAGCACGAGAAGGAGAGATGCTATTTTTTTCATAAGATCAGTTTTTGTTGTAGGTTTCCAGATGGAATACTACACAAAAATAAAGCTTTGTCAATATTTTGCGTGAATTTGAGAAATGCATATAAAAAGGCCCCGACGTCGTCGGGGCCTTGCGTAACGCACACTGCCTTACTATTTTGCAGGTCCTGGCGTTCCTACATTAACTGTACTTATCTTGGATAGGTCGAATTTCCTTCCTTCTCCCCGAATAGCTCGTATGAAATCTTTCTTGCCTTGAGCTATCTCGGATGGCTCTGGAGGGCGGAACGACATACCTGCACCACTTTGTGACATGCGTCTTACTTCCTCCGGTTTTGGGATTTCACCTCCCAACCGTTCACAGAGAGGTTTTTCCTTGGGTGGATAGTTGTAGTAATCCTGTCCACTTGATCTGCGACGCACTTCTTCATCGAGCGCCATTTTTCGTACATCGCTGTATCTGAACTCTCCTGGAGCAAGTTCTCTCTCGTCACGAGCCTCAGGTCTGGGGTTCGTTACCTCATACTCATTATGCAGATTGATAATCCTCAGAATGGAATTTTCCGACACCTTCTCGCTCGAAGGTAAGGAGTCTGTTCCTTTCACGTGGAGTACGAGAGTTCCGATTTCCTTGTGAATCTGACAAAACAGTACGTAGTTGCCCGGACGGTCATGGTTTTCGATGATATCGAACACGGTACCGGACACCTTGGACGTGGAGAACGATCCTCGATACTGCTGTTTGTTGGGGAGTGTGAGATTAAGGTTTTTGTCTGTGATGTTCAGGACGGCATTTTCATCTCCTAAACGTTTTTGAGCTGAAAGAATTTCCAAGTGGGTGCTATTCATGATGTATGTATGGTTGATGTTTCTGTATTCCGTGTTCAATGCTACCACGAAACACTCGAGTGTCAACGTGCGGTAGGTACTAAGAAATAAATCTTCTTGAAGAAAGTGTTCCAAAAACTACACCAAAAAGTACCGCACTGAAATAGACAGTTACCCCAAGAGTGAGTGATACAGGTATTGAGCGAAGAGCGCCTAAAATAATGGCAAACGTCCACGAGACAATAGAGAAAGCTCCGGTAGCAACAAAAAATAATCGGTAAGCTTTAAAGCGTGGAGAGTCTTTAGTTTTTTCTCCTTCGAGAGAACGAAGGATTGGGAAAAGTTTAAAATGAAAAAGTGCACCGTTTATGGTAAGCATAGCCACGATAATCATCTTCAAGATAAACTTATCAGAAGCGATATACTTTTCCGTATCAAGTAGGAAAAGGCCGAGTCCTGAAGATATGAGCAAAATAAGCCCGGTCCATACCGCGACGCTCATAAGCTTAATAATACGAATTTCGGTTTTACTGAAGATGTAATCCTTGAGAGAAGAGAGGAAAATAATATCCGTCATAAAAGCTCCGCCCGCTCCAATTGCAACTCCAAATAAATGAATGATTATGAAAAAAGTATGTAAGTCCATGTATCAATAATACCGTATTGAACTAGTGTGATTGTGTATAAGTGGCAGTTAAGAGAGAAACTTCTTTTTCTGTGAGAGGGCGAAGAGTGTTTTCTTTCAGGGAACCAAGGCGTATGTGCATAATACGTACACGCTTAAGAGATGTGACGCTAGCGCCGATAGATGCGCACATACGTCTGATCTGGTGCTTCTTGCCTTCAGTGAGTGTAAGGGAAAAACTTTTTTCACCAATACGTTCTACCTTTGCCGGTTTGGTGCGATAACGTTCAATTTTAATTCCCCGTTCTAACATGCGGAGTTTTCCATCTGACACAGCTTTATTAAGAGAAACATGGTATTCCTTTTCATGCTCAAATTGTGGGTTCAGTACTGAGTCGGTAATTCGTCTGTCATCTGTGAGAAGAAGTAATCCACTCGTGTCTTTGTCTAGCCGTCCAATAGGGAAGACTCCAGGCATGCGTATTGAACTGGCAACATCTTTTTCATCACCTTGCGGACTGTTTGTTACAATACCGCGTGGCTTGTTGTATGCGAAATAGCGAAATACTCTTTTCTTGAGTGTGCGAGCAGTGGATACGTTATCTGTTTTTTGCACCATATCACCCAACACAGCAGTTCTGCTGTTGATGTGAACCATACCTTTCGAAATCAGCTCATCAGCTTCTCGCCTCGAAGCAATACCTTTGAGTGCGAGGTATTTGTTGATTCGTACAGGAAAAGCAATATCTACACCTTTTTTATCCATGAAAAAATTATAACACAAATTAAATAATAAATCAAATATAACAAAAAACATTATACAACATTTTACTTTTCGACAAGTCCGACCTGTCGAAGTTAAAAAAAACGCGCCGGAGCGCGTTTGTGATACCTGGTTTAGGCGAAGTAGAGAACGTGTGTTTTAATGATGTTTTCGTCAAATTTCGCGAGTATGTCGTCGAGCTCGTCGGTCATTGTCGGATTTTTTGCATCAAAAGTGACAAGCTGTGTGTCTTTGTTCATAAGGTGCATTTGTGAACTCTTCATAAAAAGGAATAGAAAATCCATCCTTCTGCGCTCAAGCTCTTCTTTGATTATTGGTTTACCCACGGGAAGCCGAATTAAGAAATAGCGATAATATCGTTCTTCCAGACTAAGGATGGTTGTAACCACCACAATTTGATAGAAGTATGGTTTGGACATCGTATGCAATCTGTTGAATGTTGTTCTTGCTTCTAGTATGCATGTTACGAATAGAGAAAACGCTGTCAACCTTTTAAAAAAGTTCTTCGTACCGTACAATAAGGGGCGTTACTTTTTAGTTTAATTTTCAAAATGTATACAATCAAAAAAGTTATAGGTAGAGAGATTCTTGATTCACGTGGCAACCCTACGGTAGAGGCTGACGTGTATCTCGATAATGGAAGCATGGGAAGAGCTGCAGTACCCAGTGGCGCGTCTACCGGAACTCATGAAGCGGTTGAGTTGCGTGATGGTGATAAAAAGCGTTACCTCGGGAAGGGGGTACTTAAGGCGGTTTCAAACATAAATACCGTCATAGCAAAAAAAATTCAAAAGAAGAGCTTTGAGCAGGACACACTCGATATAACTCTCGTAGATTTAGATGGAACTCCTAACAAGGCAAACTTGGGAGCAAATGCTATTCTCGCGGTTTCGCTTGCATTCGCGCATGCGGTTTCCGCAAGTGAAGGTATTCCGCTTTACCAGTATTTTAAAAATATTTCAAAGACAAAATCTTCATCACTACTTCCGACACCAATGATGAATATTTTGAACGGTGGAGCACACGCAAGTAACTCAACAGACTTGCAAGAGTTTATGATTATTCCAGTGGGAGCAAAAACCTTTTCTGATGCATTGCGCATGGGAGCAGAAATATTTCACGCACTTAAGAGCATTTTGAAAGAAAAGGGATACACAACAACTGTTGGAGATGAAGGCGGTTTTGCTCCATCACTTCAAAGCAATGAATCAGCTCTCGAAGTGATATTGCTTGCAATCAAGAAAGCAGGATACAAGCCAAAGAAGGATGTTGGTATAGCACTCGATGCAGCAGCGAGTGAGTTTTATGACGCTAAAAAGAACCTTTATATTCTCAAAAGTGAAAAGCGTGAGCTGACCGCAGACGAGCTTATTGAGCTCTACGCGTCATGGGTGAAAAAGTATCCAATCATGTCTATAGAAGACGGACTCTTCGAGGATGACTGGGAGGGCTACCAGAAGCTCACCAAAAAACTTGGGAATAAAGTTCAGCTTGTCGGTGATGATTTGTTTGTTACAAATGTAGACCGTCTGCAAAAAGGGATTGATATGAATGCAGGTAACTCTATTTTGATTAAGGTTAACCAGATAGGTACAGTGAGCGAAACTATCGGTGCAATCACACTCGCACACAGGTCAAAAATGACAGCTGTTGTCTCACACCGCTCCGGCGAAACAGAAGACACAACCATTTCTCATCTTGTGGTGGGGCTTGGTACTGGACAAATAAAAACAGGTTCACTGTCGCGAAGTGACAGAGTGGCAAAATATAATGAACTACTTCGTATCGAAGAATCACTCGGTAAAAAAGCAAAATATATCGGAGGAGACGTCTTTAAAAAATAACGTAATAAAAAATCGCCCAATGGGCGATTTTTATTGCAGTGGAAAAGTAATCTGAAGGCAGTCACGTATTGAAATTTAGCACAGTGTTGTTACAATTAGGCTCATTATGACTAAAAAAACAAGGCAAGTGGCACTCATTATACTCGATGGGTGGGGCTATAGAGAGGATGTGAAGGATAATGCTATCAAGTCTGCACATACGCCCGTTATGGATAGACTGTGGGAAACGTATCCGCATTCGCTACTAATGGCGGGAGAAGAGCATGTTGGGTTGCCAAAGGGTCAAGTGGGAAATAGTGAAATTGGACACACCACTATCGGCGCGGGCACGGTAATTGATTCTGATTTGGTGCGTATAAGTAAAGCCGCGGACACTGGCGCGTTTAATGAAAATAAAGCGTTTGTGGATCTGTTTGCACATGTAAAAAAGCACAATTCAACATTGCATGTACTCGGACTTATTGGTACCGGTGGAGTACACGCGCACAGTACTCATTTGGAAGAATTTCTTCGGTCTGCACACGCTTCCGGACTTACTGATATCGCAGTGCACGCTTTTACGGACGGAAGAGACTCTGCTCCACACGATGCGGAAAAGCATATTGCAGAGCTTGAGCATATGTTGAGCGAGCTTGGTATCGGATATATTGCCTCAGTGTCTGGTAGATTTTTTTCCATGGACAGAGATAACAACTGGGACAGACTTGAAACATTTGAAAAGAAAGCTTTGTTTTGTGAAGGGGATGTTTGTCACCTTCCTCCTACAAAAGAGCTTCAGCGACAGTACAGCGAAGGGAAGAGCGATGAACATATAGAACCGTTTATTGTAAAAAAAGCCCCTCTCAAAAAGCACGATGGTGTGTTTGTGTTTAACTTTCGTGCAGACCGAGTTCGAATGCTGACTAAGCGGTTAACTGATTTGAAAAGCTCGCTTGATTTAAACGTAGTTACGCTTACGGAATACCAAAAAGGTCTCGATGTTACAGTCGCGTTTCCTGAGCTTGGAATAGAAACAACGCTCGCTTTGCAGGTAAGTGAGGCAGGGCTCTCACAAGTGCATTTGGCAGAAACTGAGAAATTCCCCCATGCAACTTACTTTTTAAATGGAGGAAGGGAGGAACCGCATGACGGGGAAGAACATGTGGTACTTCCGAGCAGGAAAGATGTGAAGACACATGACTTGGCTCCTGAAATGCGAGCGGAAGGAATTGCAGATGAAGCGATTAAACGCATAGAACAGGGTGTTGATTTTATATTTATTAATTTCGCAAATACTGACATGGTGGGACACACTGCAAATGTCCCGGCCATCATAACCGCTACACAAACGGTTGATCGAGAACTTGGGCGAGTACTGGAATCACTTTCAAAAAAAGGAGGTGTGGCATTTGTGACCGCAGACCATGGAAATGCTGAAATCAATATTGATCAGAAAACCGGAGAAAAACACACAGCACACACTCTTTCTCCCGTTCCCGCTATTGTTACAGATACAGCGTATGTTTTGAGAGATGGTTCGCTTAAAGATATCGCTCCTACGATACTCACGCTTCTTGGTTTGCCGGTACCAAACGCCATGACAGGTATTTCACTTGTGGACGAGAAATAAAGAGAGCCCGAAGCTGAAAGCTTCGGGCTCGGTGTTTTTTACATCAGTTCAACGTAAAGTAGTACAAAATGCTAGGACATTTTCGGCCTGTTGTTGAGGTGGTACGTTTTGTTTGGGAACGAACTAGTCCTTCTTCTTCAAGTTTTTTCATGTGAAGGAGAAGAGAGAAGCGCCTTATTGTTCCACCTCTGTATTGTATTTCTCTCAAAAGCTCATCGAGCTCTAGGCTTCGATTTTTCTCCGAGAGTATTTTGATGATGCCACGACGATATATTGGTTGCATCACCTTGTCGTGCATGATGAGTCCAACGCCGAAAAGTATCAGCATGACCACCGAATAGGTAAAGTAGTACGTTTGCATATCTGGAAAACAGCATACCGTAATTCACAGGTTGGTCAATAGTATTGCTATCTGTGCTATACTATATGTAATTATTATTTATATAAAAAAGTATGGGTATGCACTCAAATTTAATGAAAAAACGTGGTCTTTACGCTTCTTGGCATAAGAAAGAATACAGTCAGCAGATGCACTGGATGCTTTTTTTCTCAGTAGCTTTCTACTCAACGTTTACTATCCTTGGTGAAGTTGCTGTGTACACAGCAGAGCTATCATTTGTTTAGTAACAAGTGATACAAAAAGAACCTCGAAAGAGGTTCTTTTTGTATTGGATGAAGCAAAAGTGTACCAGTAGCTTCCTCTGGTTTACTCTAGTATGTTATATAAGCTGTTCAATATTGTATCCTGACATATTCGCAACCGGGCTGATTGCAATATGCGATACGCCTTTCTCATCATTTTCTATTGCAAAGGGTATTCCTGACGCATGAAGCTCTTTTTGAATGGTGCGAAGTGTTTTTTGCGTTGCGCAATGACGAGCAAGGTTTTTGTCACCATAAAACCAATTCCGAACTTCCGGTTCTATCATACGCGTACTTCCATGGGCGTGACTAAGTGCGCGTTCGAAAACTTCGAGTGATATTCGGGTAATAATTTGTGTGTGGTCGACGTGATCATTTTCAAGCACATCTTCTCTAACAATTATAGAGAGAGGAGTCTTTTTTCTTTTTTGAATAAGTCCGAGTGTTGGTCCGATGACTGCAAACCCAACAATACCGAATAGCACGTCTTTCGGTTGGGTTACCTCAAAGGTTTTTTTGAATTGCCACAAAAGTGAACTCGCATGTGCCACTCCAGTACTTAGCTGTAGCTCAATATGAGCAAGAAGCCAATCTATGCGTTCAAGTGCGGATTCTTCGTTTTCTGGCACGAGCAGTGGGTTGGTATTAAGAGAGGTCAGAGCAGGCTTACTTGATGCGATATGCGGATTACTGCTAACAGTATAGTATAAGCGTTTTGCGAATTCTGGTTTCTTTTCTGCCACCTTAATAATACCTAGCGCTATCTGTGAAAGAAAAAGGGCGTTGGGTGACAGTTCTACTTTACTTGATGTTTTTATAGCTTGTCTCATACTGTAGTTGAAAGGTATATAAGTAAGTATAGCAAAGGAGAGGGAGAGGGGAACCCTGTTGAATTGCGCGCTTACTTACAGGCTATTTTGAGACGACAGGGTACTCTTTGAAAAACAACTTATTTTCAATCAAATCTAAAATAATGTGAGCAACTTTTTTTCGAGAAGTGGAGGCTTCCGCTGGTCCGTGCGCGGTGAGTGTGTAGTTGCCTGCGGGTAGCTTACTTTTATTTAGTTTTAGAACTCGAAGAACACTCCAGTCCAAGCTTGATTGCTCAAGAACCTTTAAGTGTTCCTGTCCGTCTCGGATACGTTCTTTGTCGACAAGTGTCACAAAGAAATTAAGTATTTTGTCGAGAAGGGAAGGTGTGTCTCCTGGCACGCGTGCTCCTGTGCCGGTCAGACTTATAAGGCGTTTGATTCCCAGCTCTTCCATAGCAACAACAACATTCTGTACTCCTTTTGTTTGAACAAGAGGGTCTGAACCTTTTACGTGTCCTATAACACTTACTACGGCGTCCGCGCTGATAATACTCTCTTTCACCGTTTGATGGTTACGGATGTCACCACAGAAAATACGAACATGAGGAGGGAAGGTGTTTATACTGTCTTTCGAGTATACAAAGCCTGTTAGTATGTGTCCTCGGGACAGAGCTTCGGTTATCACTTCCCGTCCTGTTCTGCCGTCTGCACCAAAAATAGTTATTCGCATATATATTACCCTTGCGGGCTGTTATTAATTCCAAATAGTAAGAATAAAACCAACAACAACAAACACGACCAGCTGATATCCAGATTGAATAAGAAAACGAGATTTTACTACGGCACGAGAATTGTTGTTCCACATTGCACTACCCACGAGAGTAGGAACAACAAAGGCACCCCACAGTAGTAGAGGTATTCCAATTCCAGAGAAGTAATCTTCGGTTTGAATAAAATAAGATAGCGCGAAGAATTGGAATAGGACAAGGGCAAACTGTATTGCGTACAGAGGGAGGGCTTTTCGTTGCATCTCTTTTTTCTCCTCGATACTCTGCGCGTTTACTCCTATGATCTTTTCCCACTTTTTTCCAAAGAGTGGTCCGTACCACAGAGCCCCGAGAATCATGGCGACGATACCTGACACAAGAATCGCAAGATAATTTATTTCCATAAGAAAAGGAGGTTACTAGTAATATACTTATTGTAGTACAGAGTACTCGTTGGGGTACAGTAAATGTGTGCACACATTACCCGTTGATTGACTTATACAAAAAATGAATGCATAATTATTGGCAGATTTATGAGTGCGCATAATATACCCACACCCTCGTCTGTGCACTCCGTACGAGTGCATTTCGTCATTAATGAAAAGAGAACCAGTGTCCGTGAGCTTCCGGACATTCATCGTCTGCTTAAGCGTTTGAGGTGCGATTTATCCCCAAACGGATCACCTTTTTCCTTCATAGGCTTCATGCCCAAAGAAGCTATCAGGGAATTGAGAGAGCTTACTTTTTGTGGCTCAATAACGGAATGCTGCGACTGATCAGCACAAACTACACACCCGCTCTGAAAAGGGCGGGTTTTCTTTTGCGGGGGTTTGCAAGGAACTAGTTTTTTGCTACTATTGTTCTCGTGCATAAGAGTATGCGCGTTTCTTATAGACATTCCGCGGTAGCTCAGTTGGTAGAGCGTCTCGCTGTTAACGAGAGGGTCCTAGGTTCGAGCCCTAGCCGCGGAGCCAGTCAGAACAAGAGGCAGAATCTCGGTCGCCTACGGCGACAGGGAGTG
>JBBDJV010000017.1:0-10692 GCA_040879725.1 Minisyncoccota bacterium
GGCATATGTTTGCAATAGTACCTGAAGGTGTTGCAAAGGTCATGATACATTACGTAGTCGTGACTCTCGAGAAATAATGTGTCGGTATAAACTTCCAAGTCCTGTGCTACTACCACCGTCAACTAGTCGTGAGGCGACGGACATAGTGTAACCCTCTTCTATTTTTTTATAGAGTTTTGGTATAAGTTCTGGAGGGTGTTGTAAATCTGCATCCATACAGCAGATAACATTTCCTCGCGCAATCTTAAAACCATCAATAAGAGCTGTTGCGAGCCCTGTGCCGTTTGTTCGGTGGCGAAAGCGTACTTGTTTGTTTTTTTGTTGAGCCTTGCGAAGTATGTCAGGGGTGGAATCGGTGCTATCATCAATGAAAAGGATCTCGTATGAATATGATGTTTTGTTAAGTACCTCAGATATTTCATTTATCAAAGGCAATACATTCTTTGATTCATTGAATGTAGGTAGGAGTATAGTAATATCTAGAATGTTATCTATCTGTTTTTTCATATAAGTCTAAATAGGACTGTATTTCTCGGGCAACAGCTCGTCCATCTCGTATTGCAAAATTTGTACCACGGTCATCCGGGTAAATTTGAGAAAAATTTGCAAGATAAACACCTTCAATTGGTGTTTTGAATGGAACTAGTTTTTTTTCTTCGTATCCAATATCTACAATATGTTGTGCATCTTTAAATTTAAATAGGTGTCTGTCTTTAATCTTTGCTTGGTCAAAATGAGGAAACATAAGTTTTATTCCTTTATCCCATTCCGCGATAATTTCTTCCTTACTCATACTAAAGTATCGATGTTCTGCAGGTACATACGCACCGACATAGTAGACATAGGTATTACCAAACATTTCTTTACCAGTAAGTGCAGTGGTTGAAAGCATGGTTAGGAATGGTATTCGGCCATCTTTAATGTTGTACCAAAAGTGTCGCGAAATTTCTTGTGTGGTATTGAATACCATCACTATTGCGCCAAGATAATCAATACTGTTTAATCTTTGTAGGTATTCTTCAGGTACTTCCTTTTGCTCTGCGATCATTCGTCCAAACACAGGAGAGGGAGTCGTAGCGAGTACTACATCGAAGGTCTCATCGGTTCCTGTATCAGTGGTGATATGAATATTTGCGCCAGTGCGTTCAATTTTTTGTATTCCTGTGTTGAGGCGTATAGTCCCGTTATTATCTTTAATTCCCTTTACCATACCTTGAACAACCGCATCAAAACCACCGGTAATATATCCGAGCTTTTCTCCATTCATGTTTTTGTTTTGAGATTGGGCACGTACTTTGATACGGCCCCAGAGCCATGACATTGTTACCTTGTCGTAGTAGCGGTCAAATTTCCCTCGTAACAAAGGCTCCCAAATTATTTCAGTTACTTGTTTTCCCGCCCACTTACGGACCCAATCATACGCAGTAATTTTAGAGAGAGATCTCCAGTTGTTTGTTTTTTGTAGATAAAGAGCAGTTACTCCAGCACGGATGCGATTAAAAAATGAAAGAGGGGAGAATAGTAGAAGGTCTTTTGGAGTTCCGAAAGGATAATGAGTTCCTTCACAGAAGAAAGAAATACTACTTGGGTAAAATGCAATTTTATCTTTTAGTCCAAGTTCTTCAGCCATACCAATAATATGCTTATCACTTTGGTATATAAAATGGTATGCGCGTTCTATTTGATGTCCGTCTAATATAAATCCAGATGCAAGCCCTCCAACAACCTCGTTTCGCTCAAAGACGGATACAGAATGTCCTGCACGCGCAAGGTCGTATGCAGCAGAAAGTCCAGAAAATCCTCCACCAATAACCGCAATTTTTTTCCCTAGTACATGTGTTTGTTTTTCGCTTTCATTTTCATTACTCTCAATTTTTTTTGTGGTAATAGTTTTATCTCTAAAAGAGAAACGTTTATTGAGTGTGTATTGAAGTATAAAGATAAGTGGGAGTGTGAGTATTTTTATGATATTTCCATTTAAGCCGAGTCTGTCAGTAAAAACGTATAATATGAGAGCACTAATGAGAAGTCCGACTCCACTCACTGATACATACGAAAAGAAACGACGGATAAGATCGTCCGTTGTTTTGAAATTGAAATATATGTTCATTAAAAAAGCATATAGGGTAGCAAGCGGGACAGAGATGAGGGTAGAGAGAGTTGCTGAATATGACATGACGTTGAAAAAGAATAAAAAAGAAAGAACATCAATGAGCGCAGCACTTGCTCCAATAACAAAGTATCGTATGAGATTTATGTGCCTATATAGTAATTTTTTCATAAAAAAGTGGCTCTCACTGCTTTAAATCATTCCATCAGCATAGAAGTGACAGGTGAAGATATGCTACATATTTTTTTATATTTGTCAAGTTTTTATACTATAAATTTAAAATCACCTTAGGTTGTAGAAATAATTAATTTTGCACATTTTTTTGTTCTGAAAGTTTTGATTTTTTTCGCTCAGAGGCCTTTTTAATTAACCATGAGGAACTTTGTATTTTTCCTCTACTCCCGACATTGAAGGCCATCTGAATTTCTTGTTCTTCACATATTGCTGCTTCGGGTATTTCATTTATATTTGTTCGGTCACCGCCATTTGCGAAAATATGAGGATTTATCTGTGAAAGGGTTTTACACACGGTACGATCAGTATCAATTGATATAACTACCTCGTCTACTCCCTGTATTGCAGAAACAATTTCAGCTCTCTCTTTTTCAGACATAAAGGGAGTGCTTCCTTTAAGAGTTACTTGCGCATCGCTATTTACAATTACCACCAGTCGTTCACCGAGTGCTTTGGCTTCACGAATCATATCAAGATGACCCACGTGAAGTGGGTTGAAATATCCTGATATAACAGTAGTAATTTGTGATGGACGAGTTCTCATAAATAAAGTTTGTATGCGAGTCTATATAACATAAAAATCGACATAGCACAAGTATCTAGATTTATAAATATGTCATGAATCTCTAAGGAGTTCTTTTTTATTGTAAGAAATAAGTATTGATAAAAGACGCACAAAGTTATGTTGTTTGTCCTTTATATTTCTAGAAAATAACGTATAGGACATGCGTCCTATACAGCTAAGAGCGAAAAGTTTAAGCGTATCTGGTGTAAAGGACATTTTTTGTGTAAAAGACAAGTTGTATTTAACCCTTATTTTAAGCTGTTTTTAGGAAATACTTATACACACCTTCTGCACAGGTTCTGCACATCTGCCTATACGAATGCATTGACGCTTGCCAATACGAGGTATAGCATGAGTTATAGACCGAAATGTCTATTTATTAGAGTGCTAGTAGATGAAAGGGATGGTATTAGAAGGGAGGGTATTAACAGTTAATAGCTATAAGCAATTATTATTATGAAGAAAATTTTACTGAGTGTTGCTGTTATTGCATTTGTTGGAACGGCTATTGCCGGAGCGACAGGTGCCTTTTTCAGTGATACAGAAACATCGACAGGTAACACCTTTACTGCCGGTGCTATCGATCTAAAGATTGATAATGTACAGCACTATAATGGTATGGTGTGTGTAACTGATGAACAAGAAGTTTATACATGGGTACCAAGTGATTTTGTGTCACTTGATGATGACAATCATCCATACATCGAAGGAAACTACGATGCAGGAGTTTGGAACGACGCAAACCCAGGTGCATACCCAATGGCAGGAGAAGACTGTGTTGGTACTTGGACACTTACAGATCTAACTGGAGAGAAATTCTTCAGCTTTGATGATGTTAAGCCAGGGGATATGGGAGAGAATACTATCTCTATCCATGTTGAAAACAACGAAGCATGGGCTTGTGTTGCAGTATCAAATGTAGAGCAGGCAGATAATACTCAAACAGAACCTGAGTCATCTGTTGATACAGATGGTCTAGATTCAGGAGAGCTTGGAGGAGTACTTAACTTCTTCGCTTGGGCTGATGATGGAGATAATATCTACGAGCCAGGAGAGGATGAAGTTCCATTTACACAAAACCCAGTATCTGGAAATGATATTGAGGATGGTGTATGGGCGATTGCAGATTCATCTACTGGAACTCCACTTGATCCAAATGCAACAGCATATGTTGGAGTTCAGTGGTGTGCAGGTGATATGACAGTAGACCACAACACAGGAACTATTACCTGTGACGGAACAAATGTTGGTAATGAGTCACAGACTGACTCAATGACTGCTGACATTGAATTTACTGTTGTACAGTCTCGAAACAATCTTGAATTTATTTGTGGAGAAGGAGATGAATAACCAGTTGAAGTAGTAACTGAAACAGGAGAAGGCTGGTCACCAGTTGATATTGCTGGAAAAGACTGGTTCGCTAAAGCTAAAGTTCAAGAACCGAATGCTGCTTCAGATTTTGAAGTTCAACTTGGTGTAGGAGACTCAACTCCAGCTGATTTTGACCAAGGTGATACTGTTTATCCGAACGGTCAGGGAGTACCATTTACACTCACTTATGATGGAGCAGGTAATGCAACATTTACAGCAAACGGAGTTAGTACTACTTATCCAGTAGGAATTAATGATATTACAAATATCGGTATCACAGTGAGTGCGCCGTCAGACGCAACAACTGCTGTTTCAGGTCTAGTACTTAGCACAGGGTCACTTACTACAACAAACGTAAGCGCATCTAATTCAACACAGTACTTGAACATTGCAGGCGCAAGTCTCAATGGCGGGTTTACACTAACAGGAACATTGCAGTTTGATTGGAATACTCTGACATCAAATGGTGAGAACCAAAAGATGCAGATTTCTCTAAACTAAGCGATTGGGTATATAGAAGCACTAAATCTAAAACATTATGAAAAAAATTATTCTTAGTCTCGGAACTCTCGTAACAGTAGCAGCACTTGCTGTTGGTGGAACGATAGCGTTCTATAATGACTCCGAGACATCAACAGGCAACATCTTTGTTGCCGGAGCCGTAGATCTTAAGGTTGATCACCTTAAGCAGTCATACAATGGTATGGACTGTGAGACATGTGCGTTAGAGTTGTTTAGTAGCGATGGTCAAAACTACGTTACTGATTCAAGTGATAATGCAACAGTACAAGGAGGATTTCCGTTTGTTGCACCATTAGTTTCAAATCCACACCAGAACTGGACCAGTCATGGTACTGCAGATTGGGTTTGGGCGCAGGATTCAACTTCAGTTAATGACTCTGGAAATATTGATGTAGAGTATACATTTGAACGTGATTTCCAGTGGAATGGCGACGTGGGTGATGTGACCTTTCAAATGGCACTTGCCTCTGATAATGGTTTCGCTATCTACTTAAACAATGACTTGCTCATTGATGAGCTTGATACCGAATACAATTACAACGCGGTTCTTACTCCGCTCAACGGTATTGAAAACGATTTCAAGAACGCGCTTAATCTAGGAAGCAACACGCTTAAGATTGTTGTTCGCAATCACGCATTATCAAACGGTACTCCAAGTTCAAACCCAGGTGGATTACTCTACTACTTGAACATTGAAAGAACCGACTGCGAAGATGACATTGGTTTCAAGCAAGCATGTCGCCTCTGGTCAGAAAAGGACCTTGGGAATGGAGATACTTTCTTTAATTTCGGTGATATAAAACCGGGAGATGAAGGAACAAACGTTATCTCACTTCACGTATATGACAATGATTCATACGCATGTCTTATTGTGCACAACGGTGATGATCAAGAGAATTCTCTCCAAGAACCAGAAGTTGAACTTGGTGACAATGATGACAATGGAGAACTCCAAGATTATATTGAATTCTTTGCATGGATAGACAACAACGATGGTGTCTATCAAGTAGGTGAAACTGCACTTACAGATACTGAGGGGGTAACACTTGGTGAACTCGGAAGTATCGCAAGCTTGGATACTGAGCAGCATTTCCTAACTGGAACCTCAACAGAATACATTGGACTTGCATGGTGTGCAGGTGATATCAGTGTAGATGGAGATGGTATTCACTGTAATGGTGCGGGAATGCTAAATGATGCACAAAGTGATTCATTTGGTGCAAGCCTAACAGCGTATGCTGTACAGGTACGTAACAACTCTGACTTCTCTTGTGAAGATGTTGTTCTTGATGAACCAGAAGTATAACCAGTAGAACTTAGTAGCAAAGTAGGATTTCTCTTTTGAGGTTTCCTCGGAAGCGCGACGCAGTCGCGCTTCCCATGGAAATTTAAACAAGAGAGAATAAAAAAATGTTATTTCGCATCATACAATATATTTTTGTCACCGGTGTTGTAGTTATTGCGCTACTACTTCTTTCAACACTTGTACCGATTCCGGGAAATGTTGAAGTAAAAATCGTTCAGTCAGGTTCTATGGAACCGGCTATCAAAACGGGAAGTATCGTAGTGATACGCCCAAGCGATGTATTGAAAATTGGTGATGTTGTAACATTTGGAGAAGACACAAAGACTCAAGTACCGACCACTCACCGTATCGTGGAAACACAAATACGCTCCGGAGTGCAGTACTACACAACAAAAGGTGACGCGAACGATACAATAGACCCGTACCAAGTACCACAGAGTGAAGTGATAGGAAAGGTGTTGTTTGATATTCCGTTTCTGGGGTATCTACTCGACACTGCACGAAAGCCCCTCGGATTCTTTATCTTTATCATTCTCCCCGCGAGCATTGTGGTGATAGATGAAATAGTAAAAATATATCGGGAAATAAAGCGCATACGGAAAGAAAAAAATAAGAAAGAAGAGGAAGGTGAAGAGCCGATAAACGACGAACAAAAAAATGAAGAAACGTCTTAAAAAACAAAAAGAACAAACAAGAAAAGATGAAGCGGTGAGCGTAAATACTTTTCTGTTTGGGAATAAGAAAATAATGGCATCAGTGCGAAACATTGTTGCAATTGCTATTATTGTGGGAATGAACACAACAGGACTTACCGCTATCGGTAGCACTGTTGCGTATTACACCGATAACGAGGACTCAACTGAGAATGCATTTATTGCGGGTTCAGTTGATTTCTTGCTTAGCGAAAGCGGGTGGACACCCACCACGACAGTAGTATCTCTAGACCCGGGAAGCGCGTCAGTGAAAAACTTTTTTGTAGATCCGCAGGATAGCAATCCGTTCCAATACTATGTAGAAACAGAAAACTTTTCAGGTGATGCAGACTTTTGTACGGATGTCACCGCGACACTGACACAAGATTCTATTGAAATGTACACTGGCCCACTAGATGCACTTCTTACCGGCACCACTACTAATATTGCAGACGAATGGGATTTTGAAGTTACTACTCTAGAAAACCATGCGAATAAAGTGTGTGAGTTTGATGTTACCTATAACGGATGGCAAACACGACACGACTATGAGACTTATGAGAATGGTGGATATAGCGACACTGAGACGCTTTCACAAAAAGTAGCATCGTGGGGATTTCGAATAAATAAAGTGTATTACGATGTCGCGCCAGACCGAGGAAGCGAGGGAGTAAACGAATGGGTGGAAATATACAACCAAACGAACACACCGCTCGATATTTCCGGATGGGAAATTTGTGATAACAGCTCGTGTGACATACTGCCAACAACACCGCCAATTCCTGCACAGGAGTACGCGGTTATTGTCGCAACAAGCACAACATTTTCAAATGACATTCCTTCGTACTGGTATTTGCCGAGCGACGTAACTGAAATAGTACTCGATAGCAATATCGGAAATGGTTTGAGCAACACAGCAGACATGCTTGTGCTTAAACGCCCTGACGGAGTGATAGTGGATCAAATGAATTGGGGAACACCTGATCTAGCGTGGGCAAACTACAATACAGATATATGGAACCCGGGAGTCGAAGTTGCGGAAGAAGGTAACGTGCTTGCGCGTGTTCCAAGTGGTTTTGACACTGATAGCCCAAGCGACTGGACAGAGCTTGAACCTCCATCAGTTGATTTAATTTATCCAAACGAAACAGGAAGCTATACATGGTATTGGGGATACAGCTACACTATTACGTGGAATGCAGTAAACCACAATGGACAAGATGAAGACCTGAACATGAGCTTGTTCTACTTCAAGGATGTTAACCAAGACAGCACTTTGAATGAGGGAGACACAAAACATACTATTGCGGGAACAACAGCAAACGATGGTTCATATACTTGGATGCTACCGTCAGGATTTACCGGCTATATCTGGATATACCTCGTTGCAACAGCGCCGGAAAACCCAGGTCTAAACTCCGGAACTATTTCTGCAAAAATATATGACCCAATCCCACTCTTTATAGTTGAAGAGGGAGTAAATCCAGAAGATGTGGATGTGCTAGCACCTGAAATTACATTGTACGGAAATAATCCTGCGTATCTTGAAGTGGGAAGTACGTATGTAGACCTCGGCGCGGCAGTCGATGACGATAGCAGCAATAACCTCGGATACACTATCGAGGGAGATGACTTTGGCACTGCAACAACAGGAACACATGTTATTACTTACACCGCTACAGACAGCGCAGGAAATATCGGAACGGCAGAACGAACAGTGGTTGTCTATGACCCTGAATTCGGAGTACCAAGTGGAGCTGAAGAAAATGAAACAAGTGAAGAGGCAGTAGTATCAACTGGAGGAAGTGGAACCGTAGCAGAAGAGAGTGAGGAAACTTCACCAGCGACAACAACAGAAGAAGTACTGGATGAAAACACAGAAGACGGAGTTGTATCTACAACACCGGAAGTAACTGAAAGTGAGTCTGTTGCAACAACAACCGCGACAACAACCGAGGAAACTTCTACAGACAATGCATCATCAACAGAGGATGTAGTGGAAGAAGCGAATGAGCAAGACGAGACTGCAACAACAACAGAAGAGCTTGTTTCTGAAGATGATGAACAGGAAGAAACTAATGCAACAACAGAAGAAGTGCTCGATACTACAGAGAATAATTCTGAAGAAGAAACCGTAGAAGAAACAGCTACCACAACCGAAGATGTTGCTGAAACAACAGAAGAAGAATCTACACAAGATGAAGAGACTGTTTCTGTAAGCGATGAGGAAGTGCTACGAGAAGATGAAGAAGTTGCGGAAGAGGCTGACACTGACACAGAAGAAGTGGTAGATACTACCAGTACAGACGAAGCAGATGAAGAAGAAACAGAGGAACAGATCGAACAGGGTGAGGAGGTGATAGGAGATGAAGAAGCTGTCACGCAGGAAGAAGAAGTAATAACCGATGAAGCATAATATGACGTACACCACACTTACAGCACGAATATTTGGCGCAACACTCGCAGTACTTATGGCTGTCGTCGCGGTCCCTGTGTCTGCGGATAATGGATTGGATGTTACGTTCGAGCAACAGCCGTTGTTTAACGAAGCGAACTTCCTTCCGGGAGATACTGTATCTCGAACAGTTCAGGTACATAACACTACCGGAGCAACTCAATCAGTTATTACAAGTACAGACAACGAAAGCGATACAAATGATTTCTCAGAACAGTTTGCTTTTGAGATAGTTGATACAAGTGATAATACCGTATACTTTTCTGGAACACTGAAAGACCTCTTTGATGGCGATGTTGCTAATTTAGGAAGTATTGTAAACAACCAAACACGTACATTTGCATTCAAGGCAACACTCAACAGTGGAACAGGTAATGCATTTCAAGGTGCGGCAATTGGCTTCGATTTAGCTGTTGGCTTCTTCGGAGGGGAAGTAGTAACCGATAATCCACCTACTAATCCACCAGGCGGTGGTGGTGGCGGCAGTGGAGGAGGTGGAAGTGGTGGTGGAGGTGGCGGTAGTAGTGGTGGTGGTGGAGGCGGAGTCCTTACGGATATAGAGCGCCTTGAGATAACAAATGTCCAGGTTGTTTCTAAAGACTGGAATACAGGGGAGGTGGTTATTTCTTGGGAAACAAATCTTCCTGCAAGTAGCCAAATTGTCTATGGTCTGACAAGTAGTGGTCCTCATAATCTAAACAGCACATTTCCAAACTTCGGCTACCCACAGAGTAATACTAAAGACTCTACACAAAAGGAGCTTCATCAGATGACTCTCACAGGACTTACTTCTTTTGAATGGTATGACTTCATAGTTGCCTCAGAGCGTCTCGAGGTATCAATAAGTCTTGAAGGTTCATTCTACCTTGGTCCTGAGATTGGTGGAGATTTTCCAATAATTCTTGAGAATGATCCGGAAAATAATGAGCAAGGGCAACCGCCGGTTATTTTAGCTCAGTCCGGTACTACTCCACCTCCAAGCAATGTGTTTACCGAAGGAACAGATGAGGGAACAGAAGAAGGGACTGGTTCATCTGAGGGGTCTTCTCTTGGTGCTAATAAAGTTGCAGAAAACAACCTCAACAGTCCGGGTAATGGATTGCTCGCTGCGCTTATCTTCTCTCTTCCTGAAAGTATTCGTGAGGCGATCAAGTGTGTGAGTGGAGCGGTGATTATACTACTTGCGGTGTTCTTGATATGGCTTCTGATTGTGGATCGCAAAGAGCTTCAGTACGGAACAAAGTGGGAGTTCTTTAAGTTTAAAATGCGCTTTATTATCACGAGTGCAATTGTGGGACTGGTAGTACTCTTGTTGCTTAAACAGTGGTGCTCGATAATACCACTCATTGTACTGATAATTCTCATTATCGCTTACATTTCGTGGGTGTATAAACGAGGAGTTAAATCGGTTGAATAGAAAATAAGAAAAGAGCGCGC
>JBBDJV010000017.1:10702-17120 GCA_040879725.1 Minisyncoccota bacterium
CCCCCCCCCCCCCCCCCCCTCTTTTCTTTCCTACCTACTCAGTTAAATCAAGGTTTCCATTCGCAACCAAAGCTTCTTGTGGCACGTATGCCTCTTCGCCTTGGTTCATACTACGGATAAAACCCGCAAGACCGATCATGACCGCATTGTCTGTCGAAAGGTTTTTTTCTGGAAATAGTAGCGTGATATTTTCAGTGGAAAGCTTTTCGATAAATGTTTCTTTCAGTTTTGTGTTTGCTGACACACCACCGGCAACAATAAGTGTACGAGCATTTTTTTCTTTCAGCGCCCGGAGTGTTTTATGTGTGAGTACTTCGATTGCTGAATCTTCAAACTCTCTTGCTAGTCCATCTTTTTCATCAGCGGTAAATGTATTGTCACGCAAGGCATACAGCACTGCTGTTTTTAGTCCGGAAAAAGAGAAGTCAAAATCAGCACTGTTTTTCATAGGGCGGGGAAGTGTTACTGGAGAGGGTATGTGTTCGGCTCGCGCCCTTAAAGCGTGTTTACTTATCTCCGGTCCTCCAGGGTAAGAAAAACCAAGAATTCGCGCTACTTTATCAAATGCCTCTCCGACCGCGTCATCCCGAGTTTTTCCAATACGAGTGTAGTCACCCCACTTTGTAGCGAAAATAAGTTCAGTGTGTCCACCAGAAACAAGAAGAGCAAGAGCGGGGAAGGTGAGTGTTTCTGTTGTGTTTAGTATTGAAAAAAGGTGCCCTTCCATATGGTTTACTGGAATAACCGGTACACTCCAGAGTACAGAAAGTGCTCGGGCAAAATTAATACCCACCCACAGTGCTGGCTCAAGGCCGGGACCTGTTGTTACTGCAATTGCATCAATAGTGGGTTTTTGAAGAGGAATAATTTCTGCTAGCAGGGAGTCGAGGAGCAGTGGCTCACGAGGCAGAAGTATTTCGGTAATCTGGGAAATTTTTTCCGCATCAGCTTGTGCTGTTTTTTCAGGTAGAGCTTGTGCTTCGGTAAGCGCTTTGAGTAGCATGGGAACCAGGTTCTTTGCATGCTCTCGTTTAGCAAGCGTGGGGAACACACCGCCGTATTCACTGTGAAGGTCTGCTTGTGACAGTAAGCCAGTACCAAGCACAGAAAAATTACTCGGACTTGTAATATCGAGAAGGGAAACTGCCGTTTCGTCACATGATGTTTCTATGGCGAGTATGCGCATAGTCTTTAGTCTACGTTGAGAGCGGTCATACGTGAATATTGACAAAATTGTATTTTGTTTTGTTCTGTTGAAAAAAATTTTCAGGCAAAACAAGTATTACAGTATAGAAATTTAGTAATTTTGATATAAAAAAAGGCCAGTGCTTGTAGCGCTGGCCCTCTGTGATTATATTGTCAATCTAAGACTTTTACTTTCGGATCAGACCAGTCCTCGATTTCCTCAAGCGCACGACGAACTTCGTCGGACGCGCGTGATTGTTCGAAACTGAGTGTGAACTGTAGACGCTTCGAATCAAGTGCTACGGAGTTTATCCCCGTCAGGTTGATCTGCCGTTGGCTAAAGACTCTCGATATCCTTTCAAGGAGACCAGGTCGACTTTGTGTTTTACAGAACTCCAACGTCACTGAATTCTTGCCGTAAAGTGTAGAGAGAACTCCAAGAATTCTCATAAACAACTCATTGGCTTCCGTAGTAACGTCCTGCCCAAAGTGTGTGTTGATTTTCGCAAACAATTTTTCGAAGGCTACTTGGTCCTTTTCACGAATCATCTCTACCAAGCGTTGTTCGATTGCAATCCGTCGCTCAAGCATCATCAGGGTTTCTGGATTTTCCATGACGATTGAAGTGTAGAGGTCAGGACTCTGACTCACAAGCCGTCCCATGAGTGAGAACATCACTCGATAGAAGGGGCTCGTGAAAGCCAAGCTCTCGCTCACAGACACACCAGCTTCTGTGATGAGTAGGGCGCTTGTGAGGTTGCCTAAATGAGGAGTAACCTGAACAGTCGTCATGTATCCATCATGTTCGGCTGGGGTACTCCACTTGATTTGCGCCCGAGTGGCCGTCAGTATGTTTACAACCCATGTTTTCCAGTTGCGATCAGTCAGACGAGCTGGGCACGCAACTACAGTTTGTCCATCAAACGGCACTTCAGGTCGGAACATAGGATGAAGCCCTACAACCTGAGCTCTACTTTCAAGCATTGCTTCGACAGCGGGCTGCTTAACAGATGTAACATCCATCAAGAGCTGACTTTCTCGAACTTCAGGCAAAACCGAACGAATTACCACTGGTGTATCTTTGATGGGAACCGAGAATATCACCACTTCAGATCGCTTAACTACTTGAGCGTTGGATAATCCGGTGGGTTTTTTCTCATCGGAACCAATAACCGGACAGCCAAGTTGCTCAAAGAATCCCTTGAGCATCTGACCGAAGTAACCGTTGATGCCGATAATGCCCACGACAACCCGTTTGACCGTTGCCTCGTTTTGAAGAAGCACGAACGTCGTCTTATTGTCTGGAACATCTTGAATGCCCTCAGACAAAACCTTCAGTCCGTATTCTTCAGCAGCAGCTCTCGGAGCAATGGCTCCAATTTTTACATTGGGTCCGAGCTTAGCTACTGCCTTTGCTGCATTGCCGGTTGAGTCGCGTTTGCTACGCCTGTCGGGAGTGATCCCGATTGAGTCGAGGAATCTGCCACACTGTTGGATTGCTTTCTCGTGTGACATTACACGTTCGAGATCCTCTGCTCGCTCGACGTATTGGGGTGCTAAGAGGCAATGATTGATCTGAAGGTCGAGGCGATCTCGCTGCTGCAAGTCGTAACCAGTTTTTCTAAACTTGGCTAGATGTTTCGTCACTTCAGTGACTTCGCCCGCGATTGAGTTTCGAATCGGGACGACTGCATAGGTTGGTTCCTCAGTCAGACGTTTGAATACATTTGGATGAGTTCCACAGAAGACGATTTCACAATCTGCCTCTGTCCAGCCTTTTCTTTTGATAAAAGCTAGTGCTGCCTCGTGCCCATTAGTGAAGGCATCGAGGACAAGTATTTTCTTTTTCATCTAAGGACTCCCTTGGGTTGAGGTTTTATTGTTCAATATTCCAGCAATAAGCTATCATAAATATCGATTTCTGCCTATCTATTTCTGCATCAGGTGAATTTAAAATGATTTTAAATTGCCCACGATAAAACCAGAGCTCTCGCTCTGGTTTTAGTGGATTGTGGGCGGTAGAGGACTCGAACCTCTGACATCAACAACGTCAATGTTGCGCTCTACCAACTGAGCTAACCGCCCATATTAATCTATCAAACTATCTTCAAAATACTATACCTGGTTTTTTGTATACCAGCTTTATCTACCCCTGCCTGCCGACGAGGCAGGAACAGCTAGCCGCCCATATTAAACTATAAAAACTACTTGGTTATTTTACCCGAATGCACACTTTTCGCAACAGACTATATACCTCCATCCTCCCACGGGGCGTTTTTCCAGAAAATATTAAAAATGTCTTCATCAATAGGAATAGTAAAAGAGTCAGCTGTTCCTGCTCTCTCCAAGTTCTTTTCAGAAAAAGTAACCTGTGGTACGTCCGTGATAAGCGCAAGAGGAGTTTGCTCAGCCCCTTCACCCATTGCAAGCACGGCACTCGCGGATAGCCCGTCTGCTACATTTGCCACTTCACTCACAAATGGCCTCCCGAAAATGTCTTTTGCTTTTCGATAATCTTTAAGAGGATCTATACCAGCAAACCCCAGAGTGACACCGATAGCTCCTCTTCGCAGTGGCATAGAACGAGAGTCGGTAATAAGCACGCCGACATCGGTAAGTGAATAATTTTTACAAAGCCATGTGCGGATACTCCACGCAGTGTCGTGTGCATTTTTGGGCCACAAAATAAAGTAACCATCTCCATTGCTTGCATCAATACCCGCGCTCGAAGTAAGAAGTCCATTTTTCTGTGTATGAATAACATGTCGTCCGGATATTTTTTCACGAGGAATATACTTGTCTGCTTCACGGTACACAAGCTCGTCTTTGCTAGGTACAGCATCCATGGGCACTAGCGAACCTTCCGTAATACTGATTATTTTCGAGGTAACCGCAAGAATGCTTTTTTCAGGTGGTGCTTCAGCAAGAGCTGACGCAAGCACGTCAAAAAGGTTGCTTTCAGGTGTTACTTTCTCTGTGGCTAGTGCTTGTATATGCATCTAGCTGAGTATACCTAAAAGGGGTACTCTGCGCTATGCTTTAAATAAAATAAGAGTCTAATTCTTCTTTGAGCCGTCTGTCTTATTCTCATCTTCTATAAATTCAATACTTTTCCATACGTGTTCATGTGTTTCCTGATCTCCAAATCTTGACCATATTTCAAAGAGCATGTCGTCTTTGACGAACAGTGCGTATTTTGTACTCCGGAAGTGTTCTTCTTGTCCGTTTGGACCAAAACCAATCGACACACCATGAAATACGGTTACCTCCGTATCATCGATTAAAAATTCTGCTTCTTTCTCATACCTAAATCCAGTACCATCCGGATATGCTCTACTGTTACTATAGCGTTCATCGTGTCTTTTCTGCAAAAAATTGTCTACTGTATCGAGCGAAACATCAGAGTGTATTTTGACGCCCATAAGACCCAATCCGTTTGTACCAAAACCTATGTCCTTTACAAGAGTGGCAAATGAAGGTGAGTACGACTGCTCAAGATCAAGCGCGTGTACTTCTGATAAGTGACTGAGATATGAGATACGAAAATTAAACTCGGTATCTTCATATACAGACCATGTCCACTCATCGCGTGGCACAGACCATGTCCACTCATCATCTGGCACAGAGACTGCATCGTGCGCCTGAGGTTTGGGCGCGAAAACATACACTATGTACCTGACGCAAAAAAATATAGCTAAAATTACTATCGTCAAGATGATTGTTTTGTGTAATTTGTTTGTCATTGTGTTCAAAGTTGAGTTATCGTTTGGTTGGTAATAGTATCATGTACACAAAAATAAAAAAGAACGAGCACTGACATATGTGAAATACGGAAGCCGGGCTTCCGTAAAAGTAAATTGTGGTGCAATTTTATGAGGAAAGAGGGGGGCTGGGTGGTTCTAAGTGCGGTGTTTGAGAAGAGTAAAGCGAGAACCTGCACCGAGGAATAGCAGTGCAATCGCGATAGAAAAGTGTGGAAGGTGACCGATAAGCTCTATTGGTCCCAGTAGCACAAGCGTGGTGAGCAGAAAGCCAGCAAGCGCGAGCGTGGTGAGACGAGTAACAAGTCCAAGTAAAAAGAAAAGTCCGAAAATAAATTCTCCCATGCCTGCAGAGAAAGCAAACCAGTAGTCAGTGAAGCTTTCAAAACCAAGTGCCTGCATGAAATTCCATGGGTGATGCGCGAGAAAGTCCTGCGTAAGCTCTGGCGCGAAAATCTTCTCAGTGAATGCAAGTACCATCAAGTTTAGTCCAGTACCGACACGGAGAAGCGGAAGGCCGTAAGGGCGGAGTTTGTGCACATAGGGCTGGATCCACTTTGTTTCCACGAGGTGCCACCGTGGACGACCGATGATAAGCGCGTAAACAGCGAAGCCGAGCATTTCAAGGGTATCAATCATTTCATGTGACCCAAACTCTTTTACTCCCAGTCCGAAAAGGACAATCAAGAGTAGTGCTCCGACGCGCTCGTGTATACCAAAAAGAAACATAACACCTGCCAGAGCTTGAAGCGCGATAAGTGCTGTGCCGAGCGTTCCCTCCGCCGGCAGGTTTGGAGCAAAAATAAAACCATTGTATGAAAAAATAAGAAATGCCAAACCAAAACCAACACTCGCAAGAGACAGCGCTACAGGAGCTAGGCGGGTAAGGTGCGAGAGGATCCAAGAAGGAACTTTCAGTTTCTTGTCTAAATACACTCCGAGAAGCACAATCGCAAAAATAGAGATTATCCAAATAGTCACCGGTACGTCGGTTATTTCATACGGACGGACATAGCCCACAGGTTCCGCAAACCATTTCACATGCGCAGAAGCAAGAAGGGGAGTGAGTCCAAAGAATGACGCGAGGAGGAGTATTTTTTTGTTCATAGTTGTATTATAAGGCTAAGTAAAAACTCAGGGTGGGGATTAGCTACCACTAACCATCGCGCAGTCGCAGGTGCTGAAATAGAGTGTGAGTATTACTACACCAAGAAGGGCTAGAAAGAAGAGTGCTTTCTTATTCATAGGTAGTATATATTGTACCGATTTTTTGGCTTTTAAATAGGCAATACTTGGCTTGAAAAATTAATAAAAAGTGCTATAGTACTCTTTACTTGGCTTTGTGTGATAGAGCTAGGTTCAGGGCCCCATCGTCTAACGGTTAGGACAACGGGTTTTCAATCCGTCAATCGGAGTTCGATTCTCCGTGGGGTCACAAAGCGTAAAAATAAACAGCACCGGTAGGTGCTGTT
>JBBDJV010000018.1:0-84231 GCA_040879725.1 Minisyncoccota bacterium
GTGTCGGGATGGCCGACACCCTTCCGTTCCACAATCTCGAAAGGAGTGTCGTCTATTTGTGGTTTCCCTGACGAGTAGACGAACAGATTTGTCTTATCCATGATTACCTCCTGATTTTCGTGTGCTGTACACGTTGGTTGTTAGAACTTCCTATCCTTTGGTTTGATGCTCTGCACCCCAACATAGGGATGCAAAACTTCAGGGATAAGTACAGTACCATCAGACTGTTGATTGTTCTCGATAATGGCAAGCATCGTTCGAGTAACAGCAACTGCCGTACCGTTTAGGGTGTGAACGAACTCGGTCTTCCCAGTAGCACTGTTCTTGAACTTGGTGTTCAAGCGCCGTGCTTGGAAATCGGTACAGTTTGACGCGGACGTCACTTCACCATATCCGCCATTCTCGCCAACAAAAGGCATCCAAGCCTCGATGTCGTACTTTCGGTAGGCCGGGGTTCCCAGATCGCCCTTGCACATAAGCAAGACACGATACGGTAGTCCCAGAGCTTGGTAAAACTCTTCCTCAATTGCGAGCATCTCTTCATGAGCCGTTGCGCTCTTGTCGGGATGGACGAATTGGTAGAGTTCAACCTTGCTGAACTGATGCACTCGATAAAGTCCCTTGCTCTCGCGTCCGCCGCTACCAGCTTCCGTTCTGAAGCAATGGCTGACGCCGGAGATCTTGATCGGAAGATCTTCCTCAAGAATAACCGTCTTCGCCAGATAGCCACCGATAGTGATCTCGGCAGTTCCGATAAGGCTCAGATATCCTTCTGTAAGAGAGTAGATCTGGCTTTCGGGTCCTCGCGGAGAGAATCCGGAAGCGGTGATGATCTCGTCACGAGCAAGTTCCGGTGTTGTAACTGGCGTAAAGCCGTGCTTGATTGCTAAATCCAGCGCGAAGCGGATGAGGCCGAGTTCGAGAAGAACAGCTTCGTTCTTCAGGAAGTAGAACTTCGAGCCAGTGACTTTCGCCGCCGCTTCAAAGTCCAAGATGTCCAACTTCTTTCCGAGCTCGACATGATCGAGTGGTTTGAAGCCGAACTTGGTGGGCTCGCCAACATGCTTAATGGACACGTTGTCATGCTCATCCTTGCCCGAAGGAACATCGGGAGCAACAAGATTAGGAATCTTGAGCACTTCCTCGGTGTACTTCTTTTCGATGTCCACGATCTCTCTCTTGAGCATTGTTATGCTCTGTTTGAGATCGGCAACCTCGGTCTTGAGTTGTTCGCGGGTAACCTCATCGGCGCCCTTGAATTCCCCAGACCCCTTTCTGCGGGCGGGAAAATTCAGCCGAGTTTTTGCTAAATCCAAATCCCCAGAAAATAGTTTGGCAAAACCGAGTCCGCTTTGCTAAAAAGGTCTGTGCCAAAGAAATCTTTGGCTCGAACCTCCTTCTTGGCAAAAAAACTCAGCGCGCTTGCGCGCCGAATTCGGATTCCTTTTTGGCGAATTCCACTGCAAATTCTGGGCGAAATTCGGGCAGGGCTCATTGGGACGCGCTTCGCGCGTCCCGTATTTGGGCTTCAAAAAACCGTTGAGTTCGTTGTTGGTGCCCTCGGCAGAGGGAATCGTCCCGCAGTTACTAAGTTTTTTGCTCCAAGTATTCGCAAAAAACAAAGTACTGCTGGACGCGGCTCGGCCACACTCTCCTTACAGTCGAGTGGCTTCGCGGCCCTGCCTACCGGCAGGCAGGCTCCGCCGTTCGATTCCTGCCGAGGTCTACAAAAATATACAGAATCGGTCACGAGTTACTAAGTATAATTCTTCGCTACGCTCGAATTCTACTAAGTACTCTCTAATCTTACAGATTCTGTACACCTTTTAGCTCTTTTACTTCACTCGTTTGTAAAACAGCTCAAAAGGTCTTGCAAAAGCGCCCCGCGCTTTCTCACCCGCCTCCACCGCCTGCCTGCCGATGAGGCAGGGCTTTCGATTCCTGACGCAGTGTGCGCAGGCACACTGCTCCGAGGGCACAAAATAGCTTCGCAATTTTGGTGCCCTCGGCAGGAATCTCTCCTTACAGGAGCAGTACCCCAATTGGATTTTTTGTTCGTGCAAAGCACTCCAAAAAATGCTCAATCGGGCTTCGATTCCTGCACGGAAGCATCCCCATGCTTCCTCTCGGGCACAATCTCACTTCGTTCGCTTGTGCCCTCGGCAGGAATCGAACCCACAATAACCCCTTAGGACGGGGTGGTTATATCCATTTAACTACAAGGGCAAACACAAACACTATAGCACAAAACAAAAAAGCGCCCATGGCGCTTTTTTGTTTTGTGCTATGCACTTATTTCAAGTGCTTTTGAGAGTGCTTCTTTGTCAAAACCAACAATTGGATCTGAACCTTCAACGATAGTTACCGGAACACCCATTTGCCCAGTCTTGTCTATCATCTCTTGTCGCTTGTCCATGTCTGACGCAACGTCGAAGTCTTGAAATGGAATATTTTTTTCGTTAAGAAACTCTTTTGTCATCTTGCAGTATCCACATGTTGGAGTACTGTAAATTGTTACATTCTTCATTCTAAAATAAAATTATCCTACTAATTGTGTTCGTACAGTATACCATATACCTACGATCCGCTAAACCAGCTTGTAAAAATAGACCACCATGGCTTTTTAACGCTTTCTATAACACTCGCGGAGTTTTGTTTTTCTTCTTCTATTACAATAATCGCCATGTGTTCCTCCGGCCGAGCAACACGAAAACGGTCACGTATTTCCTCTTCTTCCCCTCGCGGGGTTTCAAGAAGCGCCAGCTCCCCCTTTAAGCGATGCTGTTTTTCAAGCAGAACTGCATACTCCTCTTCTAATCCCCCACGCACCTCGCTCGACTCTTTATACGTCGCATACATACCACGAACGGCATTGTATGAAATTACCAGTATAAAAAGCAAGATAAAGAAAAGTAGGTAGGTACGGAATAGTGTTCTTTTTTTCTTATGCCAATAGGTTCGCATTTAAATAGTATATCAGATATAATGCACACATTATGTTATTCAACAAGAAAAATCAGAAAATAATAAAGGGTATCTGGATAGTGCTAAGCATTCTGATAATCATCAGCATGGTTGCACTTTCACTCCCTCTACTTCTTCAGTAGATATTGACTTTTTTTGGTTTTTATACTAAAATTTTTTTTGGGTATGAGAACTAAATCAAAAATTTCCTTCGAGGGGTCACTTTGGAGCATTCTACTGCTTGCCTTAGCATTAGGATGCTCTTTGGCAGTAAGACCCCTTTTTTAACCACTTGTTCGTACACCCCACTCCTCCCGGAGTGGGTTTTTGCTACTTTATTTGTGCCAAAAATTGGTATATCTGTGGCAAAAAGAGCCATACAGAGCTTCATTTCAATGCGCCAGGCGCCTGGCGCATTGAAATGAAGGCAGTTTTTACTTGTCGGTACGCATCATTTTAAGAAATACTTCATGAGGAATATGCACTTTACCTTGAGATTGCATTTTCTTTTTTCCTTTTTTCTGTTTTTCACGAAGCTTCATTTTTCGAGTAATGTCACCCCCATACATATGCTGTGTTACGTCTTTTCTGAAAGCAGAAAGTGTTTTCGAAGACAGTATCCGTCCCATTGATTGAGCTTGTATTTTAATCACAATATTTTGTCTTGGAAGCGTAGTATGTAGTTTCTCAACAGCTTTTTCCGCTTCTTCCTGTACACGTCTGCGTGATACAACACGAGAAAACGCCGGCACCACTTCTTCCGAAACCAAAATATCCAAACGCACAACATCCGCCTCTTTTATTTCTCCCATTTCGTATGATATTGAGGCATACCCAGATGTTAAACTTTTTAATTCATCAAAGAAATTTCGCATCAGTTCCCGAAGAGGCATAGTGAGAGAAACAGATGTTCTGTTTCCTCCAAAATTTTCCGTATCTCCGAGTATTGCCTCATGCTCATACAAGCAAGTCATAAGCGGACCAAGATATTCTGAGGGAACAATAATATTTACCTGCACCCACGGCTCATGCACCTCGAGAACTCCCCCATCGTCAGGAAAGAGAGAAGGAGAATATATTATTTCCTTTTCTCCGTCCTTTCTTGTTACAAAATAGGTAATTGTCGGCGTGGTAACTATAAGCTCCAAATTAAACTCTCTTCGTAGTCGCTCGGTTACAATTTCCAAGTGGAGCATACCAAGCAATCCACAGCGAAACCCTCTCCCGAGTGTTCCTGATGCTTCCTCTTCAAATGCGAGTGATGAATCTGAAAGTTTCAGTCTTCCAAGTGCAAGTTTAAGCTCACTGAAATCATCTTGGCTCTCTGGGTACACACTTGCCCACACAACAGGCTTTGGTTGCATGTATCCTGGAAATGCAGGACTAGTGTCTTTTGCGTGTGACACAGTATCTCCAACCGAAGCAATTCCTGGTTGTTTTATACCTGTTACGATATAACCAATCTCTCCCGCAGAGAGCTTCTCTTTGGGAGTTTCAGTCGGCGAGAAAATACCTACTTCAAGCGCTTGAAATGTTTCGTTTGCAACTTTGAATTTAAGCGGAACACCCTTACTCACCTCGCCTGACAAAACTCTAATAAAAACTATCACCCCCCGATGGTTCGAGTACTGAAAATCAAACACGAGTGACTGAAACGTATCATCCTTTCTTTCTTTCGGTGGAGCAATTCTCTTTACAACTTGCGAGAGCAATTCCTCTACCCCTTGCCCCGTCTTTCCTGATACCTCTAGCACGTCATCTGTGCTTATAGCGAGGAGTTTTGCCAATTCTTCTTTTACTTCTTCTACACGTGCCAAAGGAGAATCTATCTTTGATACCGCGGGAATGATAGTAAGTCCGAGCTCGCGCGCCATACCTAGCGTGGTAAGTGTCTGAGCTTGAACACCTTGAGTCGCATCAACCAACAGTACCGACCCTTCAACCGCCTTGAGAGCTCGAGAAACTTCATATGCAAAGTCAATATGCCCTGGTGTATCAATAAGGTTAAGTGTGTACTCTTTATGATCAGCGTCCGCAAACTGCATCCGGACCGGTTGCATCTTTATAGTTATCCCACGCTCACGTTCAAGATCCATAGAGTCGAGCACTTGCTCCCTCATTTTTCGTGACTCAACCGTTTTTGTAACCTCAAGCATGCGGTCTGCGAGAGTTGATTTTCCGTGGTCAATATGCGCAATAATGGTTAAATTTCTGATACTGTCCATGTCGGAAGTATAATATCATAAAGTGAGGTAATACAAAAGGCGGTGCGCGTACGCGCACCGCCTAAAAGACTACTGTGAAAGATGAAAGCAACGTTTGAAATCTTTCGCAAATCGCTCTGGTTTTACCGCATACCAGAACTCAGACCTCACCGAATGCTCTTTGTCATTTGCCCGTGAAGGCAACAAAGGGCAAATATCAAGACTCTGACGGGCACCCATAGTTCCCGCAAATGAATGTAGTTTCGAAGTAAGCTCCTCTGCACTTCGAGCACTCATGCCATTTCCTTTAGGAAGAGTAATGTACACGACCCACCAGCAGTCGCGAGACACGACGCAACAATGTAGCTTTCCCTCAGGGCATCTGCGTTTTAAAAATGAACTCAACCTCCTTTCTATGTTTTTTATTTTCGGCTTGGTTTTAGAACGTTTTTTTACTCTCTTTTTGAGTGTAGTCATATCCTCCTATAGGATACGAAACTATACCTCATAATTCAAGTTACATTTGTTCCCTATCAGGACTAATTGTTCCCCGCACAAGAAACCGAGTATGTAGCGCTTTGGATACTTCACGCAATTCATGACTTCCGAGGGCATAGAGCATAATAGCTCCCGCAAGAATACCCAGCACACCCGAAACAGCACCTTGTAGGAATATACCGAGCAGTGTAGAAAGATCAAAAATATCAGCAAAAACAATTAAGAAGTGGTACGCGGTAAATCCCATAATTACCGATGCTGACAAACTTTGGAAAAATACTCGTGAGACAACCCGGTTGAATTGTGGGAACTCTCTTTGAGCGAGAATATAAAACAGAAGCCCGTTTACCGCAAAACCAAAACTATACCCGAACGCAAGCATGAGGATTGAAGTTCCAGGCAAACCCTGCACCTTTAGTAGTGACTCAAAGAAATACTGTACCAACAGACTATTCATAAACAACCAATGGAAGAAAAGCGCTGAGCTCACCATAACAGCAGATCCTATCGCATTAATAACCAAAGGGTACCACGTTCGCCCGCTCGCATAATATCCGCGAACAAAAAGCAATGTCAGCGCTTGGAACATAAGTGAAATAATAAGCAGTGCAAGCGTTGCGGCAGTTAGTCGTGTTGCAGTCCAGTCAAAGGCACCTGAGCCGAGTATCGTACGAACAATCTGAGCGCGCAGAACAATAAAAAGTACGATTGCCGGAAGGGACCAAAATACAATATGTCGTGTTGCGGTAAGGATTTGCCGTGTGTATTCTTCAAAATGCCCTTGCGCGTAGAGTCGAGCAAGTGTTGGAAATGCAGCAACAGAGTAACTTACTCCAATAATCACCAGTGGGACAGACTGCAAGTTAAACGAAAAAGTAAACACAGAGATTGACCCTTCGGCAAGTGTCGTGGCAAATCCAACCAATACAATCAATACAATTTGATGAATCGAGAGCGTGAGGGTTCGAGGGAGCGAAAGAGTGATAACACGCACCATATCAGTAAAAGCTCCTTTGAAACGAATTGTCGGCAAGTATCCAATGTTCCATATGTAAGGAACCTGAATACACATGTGCAGAAACGCTCCTATTACCACCCCAATCCCAACACCAGCAAGTCCGTAGTGCGGTTGCAAGAAAACGATACCTCCGATAATACCGATATTATAAAGTAGTGGCGATAGCGCGTAGAGAAAAAAGCGTCTAAATACCTGAGTGATACTTCCGAACAAATTCGAAATACCTAGAAATATGGGAGAAAGAAGAAGTATCCGAGAAAGGAGAACGACTGATTCCCTTTGCTCAGCAGAAAAACCAGCGTACAACACATCTGCAATATACGGCATCAGTGCGAAAGCAACAGCACTTACGAACAAAATACTAACACCGAAAAATGTAAATACATGACTGATAAAACCCTTCCCTTTTTCTTCCCCAAACTCCACCCTGTTTGCAAAAAAAGGAATCAGGACGGAAAGAGAAACGAGAGACGCTATGGTTACATACAGAAAATCAGGAACCCTAAACGCCGCATAGTAGATATCAAGATCTGCACCCGCTCCAAAAATGTGCGCGAGCATTCTGTCTCGAACCAAGCCCAGTATCTGTGAAAGAAACGCAAAGAATGCAAGAACATACGCTGCTTCGTGCAAACCTGATATATCTTTGTAAACAAAACGTAGAAACTGAGCTACCATAACTGATACTATTCAGCGATTGGTAACTCCTCTCTTTCCTCTGGTGGTTGCAATGTTGTAGAAGTATTCGCAAACGGCTCACGGTTTGCTCGAAGGTTATTTAGAATAGACTGCACCTCTTCATTGTTAGGATTGGTGCGTTCTATTTCCTCAAATTGAGCAATTGCCCTTTCATTACTATCAGTGTCTATCTCATAGTAAGAAAGACCCAAGAAGTATCGTGCGTTTGCGTAGTCACTATTTAGAGCGACAGCTCGCTCAAGAGCATTCGCTGCCCCGGCGTAGTCTTCATTGTTGTATCGCAGTAACCCGAGTTGTAAGTACAATGTTGGATCGTTTGGGACAAGTATCACTGTTGCTTCCGTACTTTCAATTGCTCGTTCTATATTACCCGCATCAGCTTCAATCTGTGATAGAAGAAATACCGCTTCGGCGTAGTTGCCCTTCAAGTTTATTGCTTGACCCACAAAGTCACGTGCGGAGTCGAGGTTTCCTACCGCGCGCTCCAGTCGTGCTATAAGCAAAGGTACTACCGGACTGTTCGGGCTATACTCCCACGCCTGTTCATACTTTTTTCGAGCTTCTTCGTACGCGTTTGGTATGCCAAGTGGTGCTACTGCTTCGTACAAACGACCAAGTGCTATGTAGTTTCGATAGTTTTCTCCTCCAACAACAATCGCTTCCAGCGCGGCATTTACCGCATCAGCATACAATGTACTGAACCGCTCTACTGTCTCATCAGAATTCGGATCGCTTGTTTGGAACAATATATTAATTTCAATCATACGAACCTCTGAAAGAGTTTGCAGAAAACGAGGATTATTTTCGTCTTGTCGTACACCCTTTTCCACAAGCACTCGCCCTTCATCAATTCTCCCTTCCTGAACAAGAGTCACACCCTTTGAAACAGAGTGATACGCGATAAACTTTTTAAGCTCAACATATCCAATAGAAAGCGAAACGCAGAGAAGGAATATTGTTCCCATCACCGCTCCAAAACTAACCTTTGGATTTTCGGACATTGATACAGTTATTCGCTTCACATTACCCTCTTGCGCGAGAGAAGCAATAAATGCTCCCGTAAATAGAAATGCAAGACCAAAGTTAAGGAAAGAAGGAGTGTACATAATAGCTATTATCCAGAAATACAGAGAGGTCATGAATGAAGACAGTATCAAGTAATAGGAGAACGTATCTTTCGGAGGTGAGAGTATGAACCGAAAACCGGCATACAGAAAATACACAAAGAAGAACAGCCATGCTCCAATTCCAAGCAACCCGGTTTCTGTCATGAGTGTCGGCACCAAACCACGCGCATAAGCAAACTCTACTCCCCAGAAAAGTGGATCTTGGTTCACTTCAAGTGGTTTATATTTCTGCCAAGTGTCTCGGTACGTATTCGGGCCAGCACCAAGAATGCTATTTTCCTTTATCGCCTGTCTAGAAACAAGCACTGTCGTAGACCATTTTGGATGAACTTCATAATAATTTATTCCGAGGCTTTCACTTAGTGAATCCGTAACTGACGGAGTATTTATTTGATCTGTAGGTTTCGCGCTGGTAAAGGCAAAGAATACAGAGATTAACAGTATAGCCAATGTCGCAACCGGAATAATAAGTAGCTTTTTTTGTGTTGTGTCTGTATTTGTATCGCTCTTTTGTTTATTTGCTCCAACAAAAATAACTTGGTACACAAGAAAGAGGAGCGACAACGCTGAAAGCGCTACCCATACAAACGTATAATTAACCAAAATTAAGAAAGCGACGGATACAACGAGCCCTGCGATAAGCAGACCGCGGAGCATTCGAGAAAGTGTAATAAGCTCAATGGCAACAAGAGAGAGAATCGCACTCGCTCCAAAGAACACAGCCAAGTCGTACCACCCACCAAGAGGATTTGCTGTAATGGAATTAAATACTCCAAACGACAACACGTCTGCTGATGTGAATAACCTAATCAGCATATAGAGAGCAATGACCAAGAAAGAACCTAGGAATGCAAGGTAGAAGTAAAATATTTTCGGCTTACTGTTTAGTAGTGTTGCGGTTAGGAATGTAAGAATGAAAAATGAAGTAACAGTAACAACGGTGCTGAGCTCAAAACCATTTCCAATAAACAACCTACGAATGTTTTCTGAAAAAAGAGCTGAAACTAAAGTAACAATAGGAATAGAGGAGAGTGCGAGTAAAATTGAACTCTTTGGAAAATCAAACCTACCTATTTTTAAGATACCACCAAGCCAAAGTGCAAAAATAAGCATGGTTGCACTTATCACGAAAACAGCTTTTACGAATATTTGTTCAACGTAGGGTATTGGCAGAAAAAAAATCGGCGCCAAAAACATGAGAAGTATTACCATTACGTATAGCAAAGAACTTTTACTCGATTTTTGAGTTGTTGGTATTTGCGAACTTCTTTTTTCCCCCATTTCAAGAGGTGGAATTGATCCTTCTGAATTCATAATAAGTTACTTTATTACCTGTTAGCAGAATAATTGTAGCATAGTAATCCTCCTTACCTAAACAGAGAAAAACTCCACAAATACGTGGAGTTTTTCATCTTTTGTGCACCGTAAGCCGAATTCTGTATTCGTTTACACGAACGATAACCATTTATCTGGGATATGTGTTACCACATACCTCAAGCGGCACTTCCTGAAAATCAGGACACGGCCTTGCACTTAGGTAAGGATTTTGCCGTTTCACTTTCTTGTTACCAAGAACTTCACCCTATAAATAGAGTGCCTAGCCTTTCGGCATTGGCGTCACTGCTCGCACCTCTCGGATTTCCCGGACGGGCGTTACCCGCTACCCTGCTCCACACAAATGTGCGGAAGTGTTCGGACTTTCCTCTTACTACAATAAGCAGTAAGCGATTATCAGATGCACATATATATTATACCACAATAAACTTATTCTTTCAACAACTCTTGAATTCTAGCCTGTAGTCCTCCTGTAGCTTTGGAAACACCTACTTGGGTAAGGTATTTCCGAACGAGGTTAAACCTCGTTCGGAAAAAGCCTTATTTAGCAACGCAATATTATAACGAGGTTTAACCTCGTTCAGTCTGTTTATAAACCTTGCTCGGAAACTTGGATAAAGTATTTCTAGCGAAAAGTAATGGAAGCGCTATCGCCCACAACAATACCCTCTCGCTCTGCGAGTCCTGCTCTAATCTCCAACACAAACTGCGCGGAAACCGGCGGAGCAAACGTCTGAGGGTACGTATCTGGAGTGAGCGAATGTTCTACATGCACAACCTGCATAGCACTGTTCAGCCAAATAATATCAATCGGAAAAAGCATGTCTTTCATCCAAAAACCTCTCGGTGAAGGTGAATCAAACGCAAACCAAACACCTGAATATTCAGGAAGGCTTTCTTGGAACGAAAGTCCTTGTACTTGCTCTTCAGGAGTATCAGCAACGTGCACGGAAAATACTGCATCACGAATTGAAACTTCAGCATCGGTATACTTGTATTGCGGTGTTACCTTTTCTGAAAAAATACCTAGCTGGTATAAAAACAACAGCAGGAATATTCCCGCAAATAAAGATGTAAAAATGAGTATCTTTTTTTTACGAAATATCATATATAGCCTTTTCGTTCATTTATTCATCCTCCGTTTCTTCTTCTGCTGGAATAACAGATACGGAAGAGGTACTTACAGTATACTCCCTAAATGATTCTTGTTCTGCTTGAGGTAACCTAACAAGCGCGCCGTCGTTTATAACCGACACGTCAAACAATGCAGTTCTACTTTGTGTATCAGTAAAAAGTATTTCACCTGAAGCGCCGAAGTAGTGCGTGTTTTCAAGAAGAACAACAGTACTTGTCCCCTTTACTACACCACCACGTACCGCATCGCCTACCAAACGAAACGTATCGTACCCATACGATGCATACACGTCGGGTTCTGTGTCATACGCTAAACGATACCGCTCTCCAAAAGAAAACGAACCATACGTGTGGCTAAGCACATACGCGCCTTTTAGTGACTCACCAAAATCATTTATTGCCGCGCTTGAGATACCATCATGGAAAAAGAATAAACGTGGAAGCGGATCAAGTGTGCTTATTTCATCCAAAAGAGAGCTGTTTGTGTCAGCTACCAAAAGTGCATCTACTTCGCTACTTGCGATAAGCTCCTCAAGTGTACTTGATGCGGAAGCAATCTCTTCAAGTGAAGTGATAAAAGAAATACTTGAGCTTGCGACTTCGAATGTATCACGCAATACCGGCATGTACTTATTCCTAAACTCACTTTCACTAAAAGTAAGTATTCCAAGTTTTTTGATACCTTCATGATGTAGAACAGTACCCATAAATGAAACAAGTTCATCACGATGTGGTAGTACGTTAAAACTATATTCGCTTTCTAGTGCAAAACTATCTTTATTTGTAATAACTAGCGGTAACGCTCTTTCGCTTGCCAAAGCGCTCACAGTTCTGTTTACCTCCGGGCAAGCAAATGAAATAAACACTTCGGGTTGGTATTCTGTTAAAAATTGCTCAATAGCAACCCCTGCCGACTGAGCATTGCAAGAAACAGGAATGTACTCGACAACAATATCAGTTTTCATATCCTCTGAAAGTGCAAGCGAAAAACCATTTACTAAAGAAATCTCATTCTCTGTTCGCGCACCTACTTCTGGTACTATAACTGCAACAATTTTAGGTTTGCCGTTTCGAATATAATCCAAATCTTGTCCGGTAACAGCAATTATTCCAATAGCAATAGTTACCACTGCAACAATCCACACCGCGACATTTCCTCCGTAGCTCTGTAGTCTTTTATTCATGCTTTCCTACGATACTAGTACCTTACTTTTTTGGCAATCTTGCCGAATTACACATAGTATCGTTTAATGAGCGGATTGATCTGAGTAATAAGCTCATAGTGAATAGTATCCGCTAATCCTGCAACATTTTGTGCTCCTATTTCAGGATATTCTGGAGAAAGAATACACACTTCATCTCCCACTTTTGCTGAGGCATTTGTCACATCAAGAGCGATCATATCCATAGACACTCTTCCGATGACACGAGCAACAACTCCATTTACTATAACTCGCCCTAGTCCAGAAAGTGCCCGGGGGTAGCCATGCCAATAACCAATCGGACACACCGCAAGCACTCCACCCTTATCTATATAACCGAGTTGATCATATCCAACTCTGCCTCCCTCTGGAAGTTTTTTTACTTCTGAAATTATAGTCTTCCATGTGAGCGCAGGACGCAAATCAAGTTTTTCTCCAAGGTACGCGCTCACTTCACCCGAAGGAGAATGTCCGTACATTCCTATTCCAATCCTTACCATGTCATAGTGCGCCTCTGGATACAGTAGCGCCCCTGCAGTGGCACTTGCATGCGCGATTACTTTAAAACCTTCTTCTTTAAACAAAGCTCGCCACTCATTAAATTCAACAATTTGTGTATTTGTAAGTCCTCTAACTACCGGGTTCTTTGCAGAAGCAAAATGTGTATACAAACCGGTAACACGCACATGCTCGGGAAGTTTTTTCAGCTGTTCTATCACTCGTGCTTTTTCATGTTTCAAAAAGCCCTGTCTGTGCATTCCGGTATCAACCTTTATATGCACTGTAAGCGGAGTACTTGTGTCGCTTTTCGCAACTTCTGATAAACCTTCAAAAGTAGAAACGGTGACTGTTATATTGTGTTCCTGCGCGTCCGAAATAACCTCCGGCAGGACATATCCCAACGTTAAAATAGGTGTTTGTATTCCTTTCTTTCGGAGTGAAATTCCTTCTACAACAGAATCAACTCCTATCATATCCACGCCACACTTCTCCATATGTAATGCAAAGTCAACCAAACCGTGGCCGTATGCGTTTGACTTCACTACCGCAAGTAGCGCCACCTCCTTTGAAATATACTTTCTAAAAAATGAGTAATTATGGGTGAGTGCCTTGGTATCAATATCTATCCATGTGCGAAGCTTTGAATGCATACTATTAGCGTATCATATTTTAGCCCAATTCACCTCGAATCACCTCCTTTATGCCAGTAACGAAAGAAACGATGCTGGAGGGTTTTATATCTTTTGCCTCCCCTTCCACATAAAGCGTAACTCCTGAACCAAAATACTCTTCTGCTTCAAAACTGTTTTGCGCAGGCTTTTTTCCTTGAGGATTTGCTGATGGCGCGATAAGAGGACCGGTTACGCGAAGCAAGCTCTGAAGCTCAATGTCATTGGGCACCCGAAATGCTATCCCACCGCTTTTTCTGCTTAATTCCGGAAACTGTTTGCCTACCGGAAGAATTACGGTTACTTTCCCCGGCCAATACTGTTTTAAAAACTCTGTTGTTTCCGCATCGGGAATAATAGAAAAAATCTCCAAATCCTCAATATCCGAAATGAGAACGATTGGAGGTTTATTTTCATCTCTTCCTTTTAGCTTGTACACCTCTTTCACTGCGTTGCTGTTCTGTGCATCTGCGAGCAAACCGAGTAATGTGTCTGTCGGAGCGGAAACAACTCCACCTGTTGTAAGAATCTCGGTAACCCACGGATCATCCAAAGACGACACTCTTCGTGGAGCATCCATGCTAGTTTTTAAATCGTAGTGCAATAGCACCTATGAGCAGTAACCCAGTCATGAGTGTAAGTGACATGAAAGGAATTGTAACGAAATTAAATTCAAATACGTACCGTATACTGCAAGACACTTCTCCCGTACCACACGCTACGAGCTCCTTCTGTAACATTTGTTGGGTATACTGAACCGCTCCAATCAGAAACCCGATCACCGTGAGTGGTAGCGCGTAATAAAATACCGTTGTATCTTTTCTGAGTAGCGCTATACCAAAAAGTGCAACCTGCGGATATAAAAGTATTCTTTGGTACCAGCAAAGCAAGCACGGCGGGATACCGACAATCTCTGAATAAATAAGACTTCCGAAAAGTGATGAAAGTGCTCCCAAAAAAGAAAGCAGTAATGCGTGTCGAGAGATAAAAGAAAGTAGTGCTGGGGGGTTTTCTTTTTGCTTCCAAAAACGGAGCGTGAACACAAAGAGAAAGAAAAGAACAGGAAGCATGAAAACTGTCCCGTATGCGAGCACTGTACTATACGCAATGCCGAATTCTGTCATATATTGAGAGTGAATTAAAGCGCAGGAACTTCACAACCGGTTTTTTCGCCGAGTTGTTCAAGAGATAGCAAACCTTCAAGGTTACTTCCGTCTGAGAATTTCCATGTTGGGTATGTTGTTATTCCTTCATCGATACATACCTGTAACTGTCCTCGCTGATCAGGAGTAGAACATTCAATATACGGCAACTCTGACTGACCTGCGCCAAACATTGCTTTTTGATTCTGACAGTATGGACACCAAAATGCCGCATAAAACTCTGCACCGCTATCTGCTATACAACTTGCAAAAGATGTGAGCGCGATGTTTCTTTCCGCGTTTGCACTACCTCCTGTAAATATAAGAAATCCGACGATTCCCACTACCACAACAGCAAACGATGTCCAAAGTGTTTTTTCTGTAGTATTCATAGAAACAATTCTATACATTATTTTCCGGTAGTGCAACCTCCTCTTTTTTGGATCTGGTTGCTAATCCCGCGAACAAAACAAGCGCACCGAAAACGACAAATGAAATTATTTTTACAATACTTCGCTTCTGCTCTGAATTTTCCACTGAATCCGCTTCCCATGGGAAAATGCCGATGACAACACCTCGGTATACTACATTTATAGCTTCTCTAAACCCTGATGCGTATTCCCCATTTTGAAACGCAGGTGCCATTACTTTATCCATAATCCACCCCGCTCGCGCTCGGGTAACTGTATCGAGAAGCTCATCGGTTACCGCGATGTGCATTCTATTATCCGCCCCTGAAAGCAGTAAGAGCATTCCACGTCCATCTGTACCGGCTCCGATATTCCATTCAGCAAGAATTCTTCTGCTTAAAGACTCGATGCGCTCGCCATCAAGAGACACTACAGTTACTACTCCGGTTTCAATATTTCCGTTTCGGTATAAATCCTGAATTTCACCTTCAATAAGTGATGCTTCGTCGCGTGAAAAAAGTTCAGCATAGTCATTAACAAAACTCTCCGGATTAGAAGGTATCTCAAAGTAGGCAAAAACTCCCATTGGAAGCGGTAAGAAAAATAACGCAAAAGAAAGACAAATACTGCGCATCATGTGCACACAGTATACCCGATTATTCTTTTGGTTTAAAATCTAGTGCAACGCCGTTAACACAGTAGCGCGTTTGTCGTGGTTTGGGACCATCGGGAAATACATGTCCCAAGTGCCCACCACAGCTTTTACAGTGTACCTCTGTTCGCTTCATAAAAAACGCACTGTCTTCCTTTTCTCCTACAGATGCTTCTGTGGCAGGTTTGGTAAAAGATGGCCAGCCAGTTCCTGATTCAAATTTGTCTTGCGATGAAAACAACTCTGCTCCACAGGCCTTGCAATAAAACATTCCATCACGTTTTTCCACATTAAGCTCACTTGATCCAGCGCGCTCGGTTCCCGATTCAAACATGATGTCATACACCTTTTCAGGTAGCTCCTTTTTCCACTCTTCTTTTGACTTCTTCTCACCAGTCATGATTATAGTTTTTGAATCTCTTTCAAATCTCTATCAGGGAAGTAAAGCACAGCGAGGCCAAGAATAATTCCACCGATTGCAGTCCACATGTGACTCCCGTTAAAAAAGAGTACATCGATTCCATCGAGCACATACCACACGCCTCTCCAAATAAGCACCAACCCGACAACAATTATTAAATTACTTGCAAAATAAGAGAACGTAAATGTATTTTTCTTTTTGAATAACATGCTCAAAGTATATCATTTATCAAAAAACTGAGTACAGAGCATAAAAAGAATGCGGGTGCGACGCAGTCGCACCCGCATTCTTACAATCTACTTATATAAAACACTTTCTACTTTCTACCCTCTTCCTTTTTTCGTACCTCTTCTTCATTCAAACCAAAGTGGTGGGCGACCTCATGCCAAATGGTGTCTTCAACAACCTTTTGTATAGACAAATTTTCTTCTTCTGCAACAGCAAGTATCGGCAAGCGAAAGAGAGTTATTGTGTCTGGAAATACCACTCCCACCCCATACTCGTCCCCTCGTTCGGTATGCGGAACACCAACATACAAACCAAGAAGTGTTTCTTCTTCAGTGAGTCCATTTTCTTCCCTTGTTTTTTGATCCGGCTCGTCTGACACGATAAGCACGACATTGTTCATTCGCGTACGAAACTTTTCCGGAACAGGAGAAAAGCCAACCTCTGAAACCAATTGATCAAAATCTTGCTTGTTCATTGTGTGTAGTATAGCAAATTGACTTTTATTTTGTTTCCAATTAAAGACCCTAGCTTGACCCATACCAAAAGCGTCGTATCCACCCTCGGTGCTTTTTTACAGAAACTTAAAGATCCATTATGCGTAATGTCTTATTCGGATGATTCCCATCCATCCTTTCCATTCTTGTGGTGGCAATGTCCTGAAACTAGAACCGAAATAACTTGATTTCAAGTTGTCTTAGCAGAAATGCCTCTTTAAAAACGCTCGTCCCGATCCTGACTTTAAATATTTTTCGAATTCAAAGGCTTTATATTTGTCTTTGATAGCAAAATAAAATTCAAGACTTACTGGTAATCTTTGAGCTGTAGCTGGTACCTGCACTTTTGTATGGCGATCGATTCTATCTTTAAGATTGTCAGTGCAACCTATATAGAAACCATCTTTATATTTTAGACTATAAACGTAATACATATCTTTATATATTCCCGCCTTCGCTCGGCTTCTGCGGACCTCGTCACGCCGAAGCCAAGTTACAGGTGGTGTTTTCTGCGGACTGTGTCATACCGAAGCTTTAACCTACAGGTGGTGTGTTTTTGCGGACATCGTCACGCCGAAGCCGAGCTACTGCGAGGCGAAGGCGGAAGGTAGGAGATTCGGGGTCAAGTTTCTAAGCTCGAAGACTCGCTAAGAACTTCCTCCCCGGACTCGGCGCCCCACATAAGAATGTGAGGACCCGCGCCTCCGTCTTTCGAATCTCCAACATTCTCGCATTGATAATTCGCTCGGATGGTTCCCATCCATCCTTGCGAATCATTGCGGAAGGTAGGAGATTCGAACTCCTGGTGGGTTGCCCCACACGTCGTTTCCAACGACGCGCACTAGACCACTATGCGAACCTTCCCTCTCCAAGCATTTCCTTGGATTTGGTACATAATAGTACAGTACACTCTGATTGAACAGACTGGTATACTATATATATGTCTTGCAGTGGATGTCACGATGAAGGAGTTGAGAAAATGGACGAATCAGAAGTTCGTACGCGTTTATTAGTGCTACCTAAATGGATAACTCCAAACGGTTTTAGAATAGAGAAAACTTTTTCATTTCCTGATTTTAAACAAGCGCTCGACTTCACTAACAAGGTGGGTGATATAGCTGAAAAAGAAGGTCATCATCCCGATATTTTTCTATCATGGGGAGTAGTACGAATCAGTCTTACCACTCACAGCGTCAAAGGAGTTACCGAACACGACTTCCTCCTCGCAGAAATGATTGAAAGTTTAACATTGTAATAATGTTATGGAAGCACGTTTTGATGTAGCTCTTATATTACAGGAATATCCCTTCTTTGTAATTCTTATCGTTATTCTCACTATTTGGTCTTTAGTTTGGAAAGGAATTGCTCTGTGGAAAGCCGTTAAACAAAACTCTCCGTACTGGTTTGTCGCACTCCTGATAATAAACACTGTGGGTATTCTTGAAATACTCTACATTTATATTTTTAGTAAAAGAAAAAAGTTTGTGCAAAAAAGCACCGAGGAAACCCCTCTGCATTTTTAATCATAAAAAATACCCTCCGTTTCCGGAGGGATTTTGTGTTCGTCTACCTAACCGGCAACGACGTAGTTCATAAGCGCCAGTGCTTCTTCTTTTGCAACAGGTCCTTGTGTTGCCTGGACCTTCACTGCGTGAAGGAAAAGTAGAACGTCTGCGCTTACCTCAGAGAGCAGTGGTTGATTTGTTGATTTATCGTCATTCATACTCATCACACAGTACCCCAATCACCGTATACTGGCAAATCCAAACCTTTTGAGGAAACGCACCACTGTATACCCCCAGTCAAACTCATTCTCTTCCCTAAAAGCGAAGTTGGGTGACGAAGGTTTGCAATGATGATTATGGTGATTTGATTCACCTGCTGTGATGATACTCAACACGACACGTACCCACGATGGTCCGTTATCGAGTATGTTTCTCGAGTAATCCCGAGTATGTGCATGTGCAACATGCGCGCTGTGACCTAGTCCATTGATAATACCCGCGGCCCAAAAAGGTATCCATACAGACTGAATCAACCAAACAAATACTCCCACCGAACCGAAAAGGAAGATGTTCAAAAGCAAGTTGAGAAACACCCCAAGATGCTTGATCACCCGCTTTGATGTAATGTCCGGCCTCGCCGAGAGTTCTGCTTGAATTTGCGGACGAAGCTTTCTCGCAGCTCGCGTATAGTAGAGGACTCCAAAGAGAACAATTCTCCACTTACCTTCATTTCGCGGACTGTGCGGATCATTCGGACCGTCCGCTGGTGCTTGGTGATGTTCTTTGTGCACCACCACCCACTCCGCGGGAACCATTCCCGTTTGAAACCAAATGATGAACTTAAAAAACGACCGTACCACTGGATGCAGGGCAATGGCGTTGTGTGTGTATTCTCGATGAAGATAAAGACTTACCGAGAGCGATGAGAGATGTGTTGTCACAAGGACATACACGGTGAGTATAACCCACCATATGAGTGAATATTTTTCCATAATAAAAAGTACAGTTGAATCTGTACTTAGTATACCTCAAAAATATATTCTACTTTCCGCCCAATAATGCATTGATCCTTTCTTCAGCAGGAGGATGTGTCATAAATAGCTTTGTTAGAAAACTCGCCTTTTTAGTTCCCTTAAACGGATTAGAGATGAAAAGGTGTGCTGTCGCATGGTTAGCGCGAGTAAGCGGTATGGTAGAACCAGAAATTTTCTGCAATGCTCGCGCGAGTCCTTCAGGGTACCGTGTTAAAAGGGCACCTGAAGCATCCGCAAGAAACTCCCGCTTTCGAGACACTGCGAGTTTTATAAGAGTCGCGATAATTGGCGACAATATAACAAATATAATTCCAATAACTAGCAGTATCATTCCCATCTTGCCGTCTCCTCTGTCTCTTCCTCCATGACCGTACAAACTCATTCGAAGGAAAAAATCCGCGACAAGTGTCACGACACCAACAAGCGTCACGACAATAGTCATGACTAGAATATCTCTGTTTCCAACATGCGCAAGCTCGTGCGCGACAACTCCCTCTAACTCACTTCTATCCAAAAGTGAAAGAAGTCCTGTTGTAACCGCAACCGCAGAATGTTCTTTATCTCTCCCTGTTGCAAAGGCATTGGGAGAAGGATCGTTGATAATATAGAGCTTTGGCATGGGAAGCCCCGCGGTAATGGAAAGATTTTCGGTAATATTCCAGAGATCAGGATACTGTTCACGTGTTACCGGTTTTGCTCCCGACATAGAGAGCACTAATTTATCCGAGTACCAGTAGCTTCCGATATTAGCAAGAACACTAAATACAACAGCAATAACTAAAATAAGATAGCTATCGTAGTAGTATGAAAGAAACCAACCAAGCGCTACTACAACAGCAAGAAAAGCCCCCATGAGTAACCACGTCTTCCTGACATTCGAATCTTGTTGTGTGTAGAGTGATGCCATTAAAACTTCACTTCAACATTCTCACGCTCCACTGCTTCTTCTATTTCAAAGAATTCCATTTCTTTGAAACCAAACATATTTGCAATTATATTTGCCGGAAACACCTGAACCGCAGTGTTAAGGTCACGCACATTTGTGTTATAGAACCGACGAGCAGACTGAATCTTATTTTCAGTATCTGAAAGTTCTCGCTGAAGCTCAAGAAAATTTGTATTCGCTTTTAGATCTGGGTATGCCTCTGAAACAGCAAAGAGTGACTTCAAAGCATCTGAGAGCATATTCTCTGCTTGACCTTGTTCTGCGACAGTACCAGCGCTGATAGCCTGTGCTCGCGCTTTGGTAACATTTTCAAACACCTGACTTTCATGCGTCGCGTATCCCTTTACGGTATTTACCAAGTTAGGGATAAGATCATATCGGCGCTTCAGCTGAACATCGATATCTGACCATGCTTCCTTGGCACGGTTTACCATGCGAATAAGTTTGTTGTACGAGAGCATTACCCAAAGTCCCGCAACAACAACAACTGCAATTACTACGTATAAAATATTCATATTAATCTATTAGTTTCTAACACCTCTAAGTATACAAAAAACCGCTCGCATATGCGAGCGGTTTTTTGTTGCTTCTTTTCTAGAAAAACTACATCATTCCCATTCCTCCGCCCATTCCTCTCCCCCCTGCATACTAAGCAGCTGCTCCGTCAACTCCTCCACCAACTTCAATAACTCAGCAATCTGTGTCTTAAGTACCTGTATCTGTGCTTGGGTAGCAACATCAGTTGGAGTGATACTCGGAGATGTTCCTCCTACTAACTGTTGGTTGAGATATCCTCGTGTCTGTGGTCCCACAAGTCCATAGGAAGAAGTATCGGCAAGACCGTTGTCTTGTTGGAAGCGGGTGACGGCTGACCTTGTAGCGGGTCCAAAGTAGTCAGTCTCGTTTGAGAGTGATCCTGGTCCACTTTCTGCCACAGTGTACCCTTGTGCGTTTAGGAACTCCTGAAGAGCACGGACGTCTGGGTGGCGGGTACCGAGCTGGAGTGGTGCGGTGAAAGTATAGGAAATGGATGTGGTTGGTGGAGCGAGTGTGGGAGTGGCAGGAGATGAAGTACGTGGTGCCGTATATTTCTCTGCAATGATGCGGTTCACTGTAGCTCTCGTGCGTGACCCCACAATACCGTACCCTGTTGATGCTGGAGTACCACTTGAAACGACTCCTTCTTTCGCTTGGAAAGAACGGACAGCGTTCTCGATAGTCTTGTCGTATAGGGTGGTGGTGTAGGTGGAAGTGAGATGACCTTCTTCCTTGAGGAAGGTGGTTAGAGTGACGAGGTCGGGAGAAGCAACACCTTCATAGAGAAAGGTGGTTAGTGGAGTGAGGGTACGAGTGGGTGTGGGTGGAAGTGGTTCGTTCTCTGTATCAGTGGTGGAAACGATACCTCCGCCCACACTTGGAACTGGTGGAGTGTATCCTCCACCAGTTCCAGACGAGACGGGAGTGGTGCCACTGCCAGAGGTGGAAGTGTTGCTTGTGGTGTTAGGTGTAGGGGTGGTGGTGAAGGAGGTAGGGGTACTGTCGGTGTTGAGAGTACAGGAAGCAGTGGTACCTCCGTTTGACCCCAGACATGACCAAAGATGGCTTGTTGTGGTGTCAATTCTGTCTGAAAGAGTTCCCGAAAGACAGATGTTGTTTTGCGTACCGCATGATCCAGAAATAGGAGGTGGTTCCGACCCACTAGTCACTCCAACCGCACAGAAACCTGTCCCTGCAGCACGAATAGCATTCCAATTATTCTCAACAGCCCAGGTAAGATATCCTGGTGTTAGCTTTACATTATCTCTTGCGGGAAAACGTCCGCAGGTCTTACCAGGCTGACAGGCAAAATCTGTAGGTGAATTGTAGTAGGCCAAGTCCTTATCTAAGATACACATCCCAGGATTATCAGGGTCAGGTCCCCAGGTTACTGTTCCAGTATTACTCAATCCATAATAACTACATCCAGTACGACGATATGCATCGCAAGAAGCAGGTTCGCGCGGATCAGGTGGAGCACAGGGATCTGGTTGAGTCTGGATTCCCTGACCTACAATACGATCCATATACTCTGTAAATGCCGGGTAATTTACTATCTCGCAGGCCTGAGGTATAAGAGATAAAGTTGTCATGAATCCTTTATATGGACCCGTAGTCACACCTATGTATGCCGTTCCAGGAAGATTCTCTGGCCCGTCTATGAATCCGTATGGATCCTGACTAGTCCTCCTACCACCACTAGTGTTGCAAGTTCCTGTCGCGCCATCGAAGCACTGTGAGCACCCTCCATCGAACCCCAGTATCTATTCAGGTCACTGCCTACACCCGTACTCGACAAGGCGTCTTTCGTTGAATCTCCCCATATCGGGCCGTTATGTCCAATATTTATCTGCTCCAATTCTTGTGGAGCGAAACCTGTCTCCAGAAGAGACAATGTAGTGTTCTTGAGGACATTAGCATAGGAATTATCCTTCGCTAATGCAGCAAAGAAGACCACTGGCGGAAACTTGCCAGTACCCTGTCCCGCACCACCACCATAACCCCTAACCCTGGTCATATCCTCATAGACTGCGTCATAGATATCCTTTCCGTAAACAAGCATAGCTGCCAAAGCCGCTTTCTTCTCAGAATAAGTATTTGCACTCGAAAATAGTTTCATTTGATTATCAGACCACGCACTAGCAACACCAGAAGCATAATCACTGACTACATAACTAGCACGGAAAGCACGACCGCCCTCTGAAAATGAACGACTTGTAGGGTGAAGTGGTGTTGAAATACTAAATATTTCAGTACTATGTGACCATCTCTTTCTTATGACCTCAAAACCATCAACATTGGTACCCGAGAAATAATTAACAGATGGAAGCCTGGAAAAGTCAAAATCACTCATTGACATGAGTTTTTTCAGATTCTCATCAATACTAGGACGTAAAATATCTGCGCCGTTGCCAGGTGGTATTTGCTGTAACACGGTCACTACGTGATATGCCCCGACACATGAGCCTGATATAGCTCTTGTACCACAACCTACAGTGCGCTCAGCGACAGCAACAAGTGAAATATCAGCTGGGTATACCTTGGGAAGTTGCTCTAAAATATTTTCGCTAGTGTTTTGGTTTCCGTAATTTTTTGATAGAAATCCAATAGACTCAATCCGTGGATTCTCATCTAGGTATAGATTACCGCCACCTGAAAGTGATACAGACTGCAGCCTAACACCTGACTGTCCACTAGCTGGCGAAACCCACCAGTCGCCGTTCGCAAATTTTCCACAGTATGGGGTACCACCCGTAGTATCAAATGTCCAACTAAATGTTACCGGGTTAACAGTAGTATTAATACTAGAACACTTACCTGTCTGAGTAGACGGCACTGGTGATTGACTCACTTCTGCGGTAAATGTAGCAGTAACTGATACATTAGATGATAGTGTGATGGTGCACGCACCGGTACCAGAACATCCTCCACCAGACCAACCAGAAAAGATAGATCCTGAAGCAGGACTTGCGGTTAGAGTAGATACTGTTCCTGAAGTAACACCTGAGATTGAGCAAGATGATCCACAGTTGATAGAGCCGTTTGAAGAGGTAACAGTTCCTCCTCCGCTTCCTACTTTGGTGATACTAAGATTGTGTGATGAAGAGGTTGTCGGTGTGTCCAAAGAACAGGAAGCAGTGGTACCGCCATTTTCACCGAGACAACTCCAGAGATACTGAGTAGGGTTCTGAGTGGTGTTAGACAAAGTGCCAAATGTGCAATTATTTTGAGTTAGACCACAAGAGCCATTGGTGGGATTAGATGTAGGTAAACCCTCGCTTGTGTATGTATATATTTCAGCAACTTCGCTTGCGGTAAGTGCTTGACGATATATACGAACATCATCAATGATTCCGGTAAAGTAGCTACCCGGATTCTGGTATTGAAAATTACGTCGATGAGCACCAACAGAAGGTGCTGTGATAAATTGTGGGTAATTAACAGTATCCGCCGAAGATCCGACTTCTACCCCATCTACGTACAACCTTCGAAAAGTCGATGATTCAAATACAACCACAAGATGATGCCACAGTCCATCCGCAACAGACACACCCATAACTGTAGACTGAGACGAACCATTGCGAGTGCTCGCGAAGGCAGTTCCGTTACTTACTCCGAGCTCAAGATAGTGATCTCTATTGTTGCTACGGTAGAGACCAATGGCGACCATGGTGTTGGAGTTGGTAGCGGTTTTTACCCATGCCTGCAACGCTACGGGATAACTACCTGCTGGGATAGTAGTCATTGAAACATATGCGCTTGATTTTAACTCAATCGCCCCACTCCCAACCTTCCCACTCGTCCATGTCGGACCATTTACTAACGTACCCGTATTACTATTACCAGAAGAGTCGTTAGCGGTCGTACCTGATCCGTCATCAAACGTATAGTGAGCAACAAGACCAGAACTAGCACCACTTACTTGTGCGAGGTTGTTTGTTTGAGTGAGGAGTGAAAGGACTTGCTGTCGGAGTGACTGAAGGAGTTCAGTCATATCAGTAAGTACGTTTGCATGAAGTACAGTAGTTGGAGAAAGGAATACAACTAGAGCACACAAACTAATAATAGAATGCCTGGAAAACGGTTTATTCATACGTAAATGATACCACATAAAAAAATCACCCCGAGGGGTGTTTTTTTAATTACATCATTCCCATTCCTCCGCCCATACCTGATCCGCTACCAGCAGATTCTTGCTTTGGTTCTGGAATATCTGTAATTGCCACCTCGGTAGTGAGAAGGATTGCGGCAGCGCTCGATGCGCGCTCAATACCACTTCGAGTTACTTTCACCGGATCGATAATTCCAGCAGAAAGCATGTCAGCTACCATTTCGTCTTTCAATGCATCGTACCCTATCATACCCTTTCCTTTTTGTATCTCAGAAACGATAACCGCTCCGTCTTCACGACCTCCGTTGGCAATAATCTGTCTTAGTGGTTCTTCAAGCGCGCGAAGTACTATCTCATATCCAATCTTCTCTTCATTGGTAATATTTTTCGGTATAGACTTTCGCACCAGCTCACCAGCTCTCACAAGAGCGCTTCCTCCACCAGGAACAATGCCTTCTTCAATCGCTGCCTTGGTTGCATTTACCGCATCTTCAATCTTAAGCTTAAGATATTTCATTTCAGTTTCGGTTGTAGCTCCCACGCGAATCACCGCTACACCTCCGGAAAGTTTTGCCATTCGCTCTTCAAGCTTCTCTCTGTCGAACTTTGATTCAGTCTGTGAAATTTGCTTTCGAATTTGCTCTATTCTACTTTGAATTCCCTGCTTCTTACCTTTTCCTCCAACAATCGTTGTGGTGTTTTTAGTTGCGATAACTCGGTTAGCGTGACCCAAGAAAGCAAGTTGCGCCTGTTCAAGCTTCAACCCAACATCTTCAGAAATAACCGTTGCACCTATTGTCACCGCGATATCTTCAAGATTCTCTTTTTTACGGTCACCATATCCGGGCGCTTTTACCGCAAGAACATTAAATCCTCCTCGCAATTTGTTCAGAACAAATGTTGTAAGCGCTTCACCATCCACATCGTCTGCTATTATTACCAATTCCTTTGTTCCGGTTTGCGCCAGCTTCTCAAGTAGTGGCAATACGTCTTTTACTACTGAAATCTTCTTGTCGGTTACCAAAATAGGGGCATCTTTAAACTCAGCTTCCATACGTTCCGCATTGGTAATCATGTACGGAGATACATACCCCTTCTCAAACTGAAGTCCTTCCACAATATCTGACTCAACGCCAAATGACTGAGATTCTTCAACAGTCACCACACCGTCTTTTCCGACTTTATTTATTGTTTCTGCGATTATCTCACCTATCTCAGCAGACTCCGCAGAAATAGTTGCAACATTTTTTATTTCACTCTTACTCTTTTCAGGAATTGGCTTAGCAATACTTTTAAGTGCTTCCACAACATCTCGTGATGCACGTTCAATACCGTTTCGTACTCCCATTGCATTTACACCAATACGTGTGTGTTTCAAACCTTCACGCACTAACGCGTCTGTCAAAATAGTTGCTGTTGAAGTTCCGTCACCTGCAACATCGTTTGTTTTTGTCGCCACTTCTTTTACAATTTCCGCTCCCATATTTTCAAACCTGTCTGGAAGTGTGATGTCACGCGCGATTGAAACACCGTCGTTTGTAATCATGGGTGCTCCGTATCCTTTATCAAGGACAACATTTCTACCTCGCGGACCTATTGTTGCTCGTACCGCGTCTGCTACAATCGACACTCCTTTTGCGAGTGCTACTCGTGCATCTTCGTTAAACTTTAGTTGTTTACTCATTGTTGATTTTTCTTAGCTGATAAATTAATTATTCAATAATTCCCAAAATTCCACTTTCTGAAACAATTTGATACTCAACACCATCTACCTTTACTCCATCGCCCCAAGAGAAAAGCACTCTATCACCTTTCTTTACCGTGAGAGGAATCTTTGTACCGTCTTCTGTTATTCTTCCTTCTCCAACAGCAACCACGATACCTTGTTTTGCTCCACCATTCTCTTTAACCGTCTCCGGTATATATATTCCGGATGCTGTTTTTCGTCCGCTTTCTTCCTTATCTTCCGTTATAAGTACGCGGTCACCGAGTGGACGAACCTGCGGACCTTTTTGTGTTTGTTTCTTTACCATAGTGTTATCAAGCAATATTATTAAGCTAATAAAGCGTAGCCATCTACGCGAAGTGCACACATTATACGAGTCTGATTTTCTTGTGTCAAAATATCGAGTGTTTTCAAAGACCTTTTTACTATAAACTTGCAAAATTTCTCTCACTTGCTATACTCTTCTCGATATGGAAACTCTTGCAGGCATATTGCCGTACGCGCAGATTGTGCTGTCTATACTCATGGTCTGTACGATATTGCTACAAAACACTGGTTCAGGATTAGGAGGAGCTTTCGGCGGTGGTGACGGTGGAGGATACCACAACACCAGACGAGGTTTTGAAAAATTCCTTTTCAATGTAACTATTGTTCTAGCAGTGCTTTTTGCACTTTCTTCATTTGCAGCATTGAGTATATAGTCCATCACATCATATAGAGTAATCAATTCACACAAATTGATAACCATTTCTAGTAAATAGTTTTGTGGAACACACTTCATCAGAAATAGCACCGCGTAAAAACCGGAGTATCCTATATTCTTTATATCATCGGCTCGGAATCTTTGAGCGGTTACTTTTTATTATTGCCGGACTACTTCTTACGGTAAGCTCACTTGCTCTCATGTATAGAGCCCACGGCTCTCTCCTAACAGAAACACCAACCCGTGGTGGAGAAATCACTGAAGGCATTGTTGGCTCACCGCGTTTTATAAATCCACTTCTTGCTATTACTGATGCAGACCGAGACCTTACCGCGCTCGTATATTCAGGACTTATGAAAGAATCAGCAACCGGAACACTCATTCCCGAACTGGCTGAATCGTATGAAATATCAGAAGATAAACTCACCTACACATTCACCATTCGTGACACCGCGGTCTTTCATGACGGAGCTCCGGTTACTGCCGACGATGTTGTTTATACAATTCAAAAAGCACAGGACCCGAGTCTTCGCAGTCCCAAGAGAGTAAATTGGGAAGGTGTTACCGTATCTAAAATTGACACTAAAACTGTTTCGTTTACATTGCGACAACCATACTCTCCTTTTATACAAAACATGACACTTGGTATTCTACCTTCGCACATTTGGAACACCGCAGACATTGAGCTTTTTCAATTCAGTCAGTATAACAGTGAACCGATTGGTTCAGGACCCTACAAAATTTCACGTATTCACAATGATGAATCTGGAATTCCTTCTCTCTACGAACTGAAAGCTTTTGAAAAATATGTTTTGGGAGAACCATATATTACAAAACTTATTTTTAGGTTTTACCCTAACGAAAGCACACTACTCGACGCGTATACGCGGGGAGAAATAGAACGTATTAGCGGTGTTCAGCCGGCGCAAGCTCGAATACTTTCTGGTGGTGGAGCACGTGTATTACAAACTCCACTCCCTAGAGTGTTTGGAATATTTTTTAATCCAACACAAGCTCCACTATTTTCCGATGACTCAGTGCGAGAAGCAATCGACCTTGCACTTGATCGCGACAGAATAGTCGCTGAAGTACTTCAGGGTTACGGCACAGGCATTAACGGACCGCTTCCTCCAGATATTCTTCCAAGCACCACAACCGCCTCAACTACACCAACAAGTGAAAACATTATAAGAGCACAAGAGTTGCTCGATGAAAATGATTGGGAGGTAAACGAAAACGGTATACGAGAGAATGATGGAGTACTACTCACCTTTACCATTTCAACATCAAACATCCCGGAATTACGTACAGCAGCAGAACTGGTGCGAGAGATGCTAGGTGAACTCAACATAGAAGTTGCGGTACAGATTTTTGATCCAAACGAGCTAACACAAAACATCATTCGCCCTCGAAGCTATGACGCTCTGCTTTTTGGAGAAATCATTGGGCGTGACCGTGACCTCTACGCTTTCTGGCATTCTTCCCAACGGCATGATCCAGGGTATAATATTGCTCTCTACACCAGCATACCGGTGGACCGCGCGCTCGAAGAACTTCGAACAACAGTAGATAAAGAAAGAGAACAGGAATTATTTACTACCATTAACACTGTTATCAAAAGAGACCGTCCTGCAGTATTCCTCTACACACCTGACTTTATTTATATCGTTGACCACGACACAAAAGGAATGAACATAGATAATATTACCGTACCATCAGAGAGATTTATCAACATTAACGAATGGTACATATACACAGAACGTATTTGGCCGTTTTTAATCAAAGAACATCAATTATAAATTAGTAATTAACAATAGTTAGTACAAACATACATACATGACAGATTCAACACATCAACAAGAAGCAAAAACAGAGAGACGTCGACCCGTCCATGTCTCGCTTCCTACAAAATCAAACAAGCCCCCCTCCGGAGGAGGTGGTAGACCACACCGTCCGCCAGGCAACCGACCAAACAACAAACCAAACAGAAGCAAAGGACGTCCGCAACAGCGTCGTTCTTCTCATGGAAGACCGCACCACAACAGACGTCCACAGCAAAACAACGGTAAGCAAATTCATAGAAATAATACCGAACTTCCTACCCTTCCGGCTCTCGGAGATAATATCCGTATCATGCCACTTGGAGGAGTGGAAGAAGTGGGACGAAACATGACCGCTATTGAAATCGGAAACGACATCATTATCCTTGATGCAGGTTTTCAATTCAAAGAAGACGACACTCCGGGAATTGATTACATTCTTCCAAACACCGCGTACCTTGAAGCAAACAAGGACCGTGTTCGAGGTATTATCGTCACCCACGGACACTTAGACCACATTGGAGGTATTCCTTACATAATGGAAAGAATTGGTAATCCGCCAATTTATACCAGAAAACTTACCTCTATCATGATTCAAAAGCGACAAGCTGAATTCCCTCAGCTTTCCCCTCTTGATATAAATGTTGTTGAGGCAAATTCTCGCGTTACACTCGGAGCCATAAAAGTTCGCTTCTTCGCGGTGACACACACTATTCCCGACTCAATGGGAATGATACTCGAAACTCCACACGGACTTATAGTTGCACCAAGTGACTATAAACTGTCACACATGGATGGCATTCCTGATCCACACGAAGTGGAATCATATAAAATCTTCGAGAAAGAAAAGGTTATTCTCATGCTCTGTGACTCAACAAATGTTGAAAACCCAGGATTTTCAACTCCTGAAAAAATTGTTCACCAAAACTTGGATGAAATAATTAAAAACACAAAGGGACGTTTAATTCTCGGTACATTCGCATCTCAACTTGAGCGATTGATTAAAATTATCGAGAGTGCGGAACGCTACAACAAAAAAGTAATACTTGAGGGTCGTAGCATGAAAGTAAATATAGAAATTGCAGAACTTGCAGGCCTCTATACACCCAAAAAAGGAACCATTATCCCAGCACAAGAAGCTGAAAACTATCCGCCAGACAGAATACTGGTTCTGGCAACCGGAGCTCAAGGTGAAGAGTTTGCTGCGCTTATGCGTATTGCAACAAAAACGCATAAATACATTCGTCTTAATAACCGAGATACCGTACTACTCTCTTCTTCTATCATTCCTGGAAATGAGAAAACAGTTCAAAAACTAAAAGACAATATCGCGCGACAAGAAGCGAAAATCATTCACTACAGAACAAGTGATGTGTTTATTCACGCATCAGGACACGGAAACCGAGAAGAGGTCGCATGGCTTCATAAGCAAGTTCGTCCGAAATTCTTTATCCCAATTCACGGTAATCACTACATGCTCAGACAGCACGCGGAACTTGCTCGACAGCTAGGAATGCCGGATGATCATATTGTAGTACCGGACAATGGAAGTGTTATTGAGATCAGAGATAAAGGGGAAAAAATAGTACACCTTAAAGAACGAGTCGCGAACGGACTTGTCATGGTGGACGGCTTCTCCGTAGGAGGACTACAAGATGTTGTTATTCGAGACAGACAAATGCTTGCAAAAGATGGTATGTTTGTAATCGTTGCAACACTAAACACAAAAACAGGAAAGCTTCGCAAGTCTCCAGACCTTATTTCACGCGGTTTCGTATACCTCCGTGAATCACAAGACCTCCTACACCAAACTCGAAATATCATCAAGAAAACAATTGAAGATTCAGCAACAGGAATGAACCCAATAAATTTTGACTACCTAAAGGAACAAGTAACCGACCACGTAGCAAAACACCTCTTCCAAAAAACAAATAAACACCCTATCGTTATTCCGGTAATACTCGGCCTCTAAGCAAAAAGTTTGTTACAATTCTTGCATGAGTTCGGCTATTGAAAAAATTCGTTATAATCGAGTGCTGGTAGCACTGTATATATCGGCATTCATCTCTGCTCTCTACTTTTTCTCTTCAGCATACATAAACTCCACATTCCTTGAAGAGCTCATGACACCGCAAATGGTAAGTCTTCTTTTTGCCCTTGGTTCGATTGGTAACATAATCGCGTACATATTCGCGCCGGCAATGCTCCGAAGAGTAGGAAATTATGCTCTGACACTTTTTGTTATCACACTAGTATTCGCAATTTTTGTCGGGCTATCAGTAGCTACCACCGCACTTATCGTATCTCTTCTCTTTATCGCCTACCGTATCCTTTCGCCGATGCTTCTCTTTGCATTTGATATCTTCCTTGAAACAGTTTCAGAAAGAGAAGACGAAACTGGCGCAATACGTGGTGCATTTTTTACCTTCATAAACATTGCAACCATACTTGCTCCAGTGCTTGCCGGTATTGTGCTTTCTCGATACGGATACTCTGGACTGTATCTATACTCTGCGCTTCACCTAATTCCCCTCTTTCTAATTATTGCGTTCAACTTTAGGAAGTTTAAAGACCCTGAATACCCAAGCATAAAAATCCCTACTCTGACACGCCAGTTTTGGAACAATCTCGACCTACGACTGATATATATCATCAGTTTTATCCTTCAGTTCTTCTATGCATGGATGATTATTTATGTACCTATCTACCTACATAAGCACATCGGATTTTCTTGGGACCAAATAGGTCTTATGCTTGCAATAGCTCTCGTTCCCTTCCTTCTTCTTGAGTTACCACTGGGTAGGCTTGCTGATAAAAAATATGGTGAAAAAGAAATGCTTATTATCGGCTTTATCATTATGGGCGTTTCAACAGCATCACTTACTTTTATCGATACCGCTTCATTCTTAGTATGGACAAGCATTCTTTTTGTTACCCGTATTGGAGCAAGTTTTGTTGAAATAATGACTGAAAGTTACTTCTTTAAGCACATGAAAGGCTCTGACGCTGATGAAATTAGTTTCTTCCGTATTAACGCTCCTCTTGCTTATCTTTTCGGTCCTATAGTTGGAATTATCGCTCTTTCTTTTGTTGATTACCGTTTTCTGTTTCTTATCTTAGGAGTTATAGTTCTTTCAGGAATCCACTACAGTATTATGATTACTGATACTAAATAATTACAGCGTATAGTATTTACCACTCTTTTTAATCAACAGCTCCTTTTGAAGACCAGAGAGTACTTCGCGCACCGAGTGTTTTTCAACTTCATATTTTTTAAGTTCTTCAATAGTTGCACGGCTGTTATCAAGTAAATGTTTTATTACCTTGCCACGCACCTGTCTACGCGATCCGACAAAAACACTTTGCTTAGAGTGATGCTTACTTTTCCGAGAAGGGTTCGGTAATACTTCCTTTAAGTGTGACCCATAGTCCATGAGTGCTGAATACCATTTAGCTGGATTGTCAGTATCGAGAGTAGCGCTTATTATCGGAAGAAGCTTGGAATCAGGAACTAGATTTTGCTTATTAAAAAAATGATGTAAATAGACAGTACGAATATTTGTTTCTATACATATCTCGGGAGAATTATAGGCAAAAATACAAATTGCACTCGCGGTATACGGACCAATCCCAGTGAGAGACTCTAGCTCTTTTTTTGTCTTTGGAAATACTCCATCATATCGTAGAACAATTTCTTCCGCGCACTTCTTTATGTATTTTGCTCTACGGTTATAGCCCAAGCCTTGCCATACAGAGAGTACGTCTGATAGCGAAGCTTTGGAAAGAGATGTAACTGTTGGAAATTTTTTTATAAACGCATTGAAATACCCAACAACTCGCTTTGCTTGCGTTTGTTGAAGCATTATTTCAGACACAAGCACTTTGTAAGGTGTTACCCGCACACGCCAAGGAAATGATCGTTTATATTGTGTATAGTATTCATACACCTGAGCTTTAAACGAGTTTTGTTCTCTTTTACTTGGAAATTTTTTTCTTGCCATATACCTCTTCTAGTATTCCTCCTTCCTTTTTTCGCGCGGGGCTATATCTGCGCCCATACTCAATCATTAAATACGTTAGTCGGAACCACTGTTCTTTTGGAAATAATTTCATGAGGTCACTCTCAATCTTTTTAGGATCCGTGTGCTGTGTTAAACCTAACCGCTGTGAGATACGGCGAACATGTGTATCTACAGCAATACCTTCTACAACACTATATGCGTTTCCAAGAACCACATTAGCGGTTTTCCTGGCAACGCCGGGAAGCTCGAGCATATCATCCATCGTGCGAGGAATAACGCCACCATGCTTCTCTTTTATTATCCTCGATGTTTCCTGGATACGTTTTGCTTTTTGTTTATAGTATCCGCACATTCGTATATCTTGCTCAAACTCATATCGGGGAGCGTTGATATAGTCATCGAGAGTTCTATATTTTTTGAAAAGTTTTTTCGTAACACGGTTAACCATTACATCCGTGCACTGGGCGGAGAGCATCACTGAAACGAGAAGTTCGAAGTTATTTCCATACTCTAAAATCATCCCTGAGTCAGGAACTATTTTTTCAAGTGAGCGATATATTTCTTGTGCACGCTTTTGTTTTTCAGCGAGAGATTGCGTCATTTATAAATTCTTTCATCCTTTGAGCAAGGTCGGGTTTTTCAATACCAAACATGTCAGTTCCGTGTCCCGCATGTTCATACACAACTAGCTCCACCGTAGTGCTCTCACTTGCCTCTTCAGCAAGCACCTCAGCCATAGTTGCGCAGTTTCCATATGAACGCTCGTCATCACGAGAAGCCACAAGGAGTAAGCGCTGTTGCCCTAACTGTGGCATACAGGGTCTGGTTTCAACTCCCTTATAGTTAAAGCCTGGAGAAAGCGCTATACCGGCAGGTGTGTCAGTATGCTCTGCCATACTTTGTATTGTAAGGTTAGCGCCAATAGACGCACCACAGAGCGCAACTGAGCTACGTGCGATTCCTCGTGTTTCGAGAAAGGTAACTCCTGCTTCCACATCAAGAATACTTTTTTGATGTTCTTCGTTTTCAAATGTTTTATAGCCGTCCGGTCCACCATCAGAGTTTCCATGTCCACGCAAATCAAGCGCAACAATATCCCACCCTTCTTCCTGCATAAGACCGGCAAACTCTTTCCAAGATTCTTTTGTTTCCGGCATCATATGAAGCAGAACAAGCCCCCGAGTACCAAATCCTGGATAGTAGTCACCATTTAAACTAATACCATCAGTAGTGGTAAGTTGTATCTTTCCTTTTTCCATTACAGTAACCCTTTTCCCTTAAGATACTCATCAAGTTCATCGGCAGAATAATCTGCCAAAACCTCTCCATCAATAACAAGCGTTGGTGCTTTTTCTTGCTTAGATATTTCAACCATTTCCTTCATATATTCAGGATTATCAGTTACATTTTTTTCGGTATATTCCATACCATTTTTTTGGAGAAAATCGAGTGCTCCTTTACACCACGGGCAACCTGTTTTTACATAAATTGTTATAGACATATATAATGTATGCGTTATTGCTAATACTTTCATTATAACAAATATACACAGGGCTGGCAGTTTGACAGAATATATACTTGGCGCTAATATAAATATAGAGCCTACGGACGTAGGTACTATACCATCCATGCATTAAGCCTTTAGAGGCTTCGGCGTTCAATCGCCAAACAAACAAGAGCATCCACCGAAACATTGCGCTTTCGGTGGGCTTTTTTATTTATATCCAACAAAAAAGCGCTCTAGGCGCTTTTTTGATTTATTCAGAAGCTGAGTCAGTTGATTGCTCACTTCCTTTTCCGTGAGTACTGTCAGAGCAATCGCATGCTTGTAATTCATGATTGTGCTCGTTGCATCCTTCAGCTCCACAAGTTCCAGGAGTTTCTGAAACTCCATTACACTCTCCTTTACAGACAAAATGTGTCATAACAAAATATGTTAATGAATAACGTATTTAGTATATCACTCTTCATTTCTATTAGCTATGCGTGTGCCGATATACTTTTTCCCTTCTAGAAAATTCTTTGTGTTTAAACCTTCTCTTCCATCCATAATATACACAGGAATATTATTTTCTTTCGCCAGGCGAGACGCGACAGGATCAAACGGAGTGCTTAAACCAGGCTTCCACTCTGAAGGTATAAGTGAGAGGTATTCCTCCCAAAAAATAGATTCAAGTGGTTTTGCGTCACTATCAACTCGTGGGTCAGCGGTATATACCTGTGATGTGTTTGATAGATTTAAAACATACTGTGCCCCCGAAAGAACCGCATACCGTACGGCGCAGTAGTCAGTACTATTCCCTGGTTTCTCTCCACTTGCAATAATGAGCGGTGTATCACCCCACTCTGAAATATCTTCGGTATTTGAAATAACCCTGAGATGAGCATTACCTCCAAAAGCAATACGAACCAACTCAGCATTGAGACGAGTTGCTGAAACACCAATGGTATCCAAAGCAACACTGTCTGTAACAGAAAGCTCAGTAAGTGCTTTTTGATACACACGAGCCACACCGCCACCTCCGACAACAATAACAAAACGCTCTCCTTCCTCAATTCTAGCTTGTATAAGTTCTACAAATGCACGCATTGCTTCTGTGTTGGGTTTATCAGGAACAATAACCGAGCCACCGAGCGATATTACTGTTATTTTTTTACTCATTGAAAATGAGTATACCATTATTGACCCTCTTCTTGAAGCTCGCGTGTGTCTTCTGGCTCTGTTTCAATGCTCACTTCCACTTCTTCTGTAGTGGTTGCGAGTTCATCTTGGGGTACAATTTCAGCATTAGCTTGAGAGAATACTACCGGTATAGATACTTCCATAAAAAGTCCTGTTGGTGAGTATAGCTGTAATAAACCACTTACCGTACTTGAACTGCGGTATTCAACCTCACTACGAAACGCTATCTTAGTACTCGTACTCCAGTCTCCATGAGCTTGAGCAATACCTTCACCTAAAACCTCCCCGTCGTTACTTATCACACGAACCGCAAACACTCCGTCAGAAAAAGAATCTCCATTGAGCAAGCCTAAAACAGTGATGGGTGAACTTACGATAGCATTTGCTTGTGGTTCTGTTACTTGAATTGCGTCATTAGCTCGAAGGAACGTACCGGGTAATTCGCTAAACTCTCTCCCTTTGCTCGTAACGCAAACTCGAGGAGTAGTTTTCCGTATTTCGTACCCATGTACTACACAGTCCTCAAAACTCGAAATCCTACTTTCAACATAATCAGGCGGAATATCAAACACAAAAGCTATCACTAAGAATCCAGCAATAACAGATAATCCTAACAGTGCTTTTTTTACCATAGTGGTATCATACCTCTTGTATAAAAAAATAACCACCAGTGGTGGTTATTTTTTAGCATAGTTATTTTTTAGCAGATGTTTTCTTTGGAGTTTTCTTCTGTTTTGTTGCTTGTTTCAAACCCTTTTCGATTCTGCTCCATGCTGATTTCAAATCACTTGCCAGCCCTTGTATTTCACTTTTATCAATATCGGGCATTTTTTCATACTTTGCAATCACTGACGAAACGATTGCATCATACTTATCCTTGCTTATATCCTTCATTTTCTCAACACGATCTAGTACATCGCCCTTGGCTTTCAAAGCCCACCCACGAACAGCCTTTCTTTTTTGCTTGCCCTGTTCGGTTCCATAGAGAAAATATGCGCCGAGTGCTCCTGCGGTTACCGCAAGAAGTGAAAAACCTAACGTGTGGTTATTTTGTTTCTTTTTATTTGGCATAAAATTAATCTTTTTTCTTTTTCCTTTTAGTTTTGTTAGTAAATCCCCTGCGCACTACCGCTACGACTAAGGACAGCAGGTGTCGCATTTTTATTCCTTCTGACTTCATTTTAGCATGTGCGAGCTTAATATCATAGAGCAACGCATCACCTTCTTCTTTTACCGCGCCTGCAATATGGTCAATTCTTCGAATTATTCTAATTACATAAAACAGAATAATAAGCAGACAGATGCCCACCACTGCCACGAGTATTGAAGTTATGAAGAAGAAAATGTCTGCCTGCATCAAGTCAGTCATATATTATAATTTTTGCTCTGGTAGTGTTTCCACAACCTTGAATTTAACCGAAATTACACTCCCATCCTCTTGGCTGTAGGCACTGTCTACCTCAGAATCAAACACTCTGTTTCCGTTGTCTCTATGCATCACAGCAAAGTATTCACTACCAAGAAAAAGTGGTTCGCTTAACTCTATGTCACCCGGGCCCGTTCCATCTCTAAAGTATTTTGCTCCGATATTTTTTCCGAGTGATCCATTCTCGTTTGTGTATATAACCACAAACCCTCCTTCCGCAAAAGTTGCTGAAGAAATAAATACAATAGAACCCGGAGGTTGATCGGTTATTGTAATCCTATTACCTGACGACGAAACAACCTCAGAATTATTGTTTTCTTTCTCGGGCGGAGCTTCGCTACTTGAACCACCGAAACGAACAATTGCATATACAAGTCCCGAAACAAGGAGAGCTAGAACAATAATAGTTATGATGGTATTTTTTGAGTTTTCCATATTTCTAGTATATCACTTATATAGCTGCAGGAGTATCATCTTCATTTTTTTTGTTCTTCTACCGCAGGAATTTGCTTGTAGATATGCAGTAGTGCGAAAAAGAGACTCACTACCAACGGACCATACAAGAAGCCAATTGGACCAAACATGAGCAGTCCACCAAGAACTGAGAAGAGAATTATGAGTGCGTGAATTTGTTGCCCACGACCATAGAAGTAAGGAATAAGTACATTATCAACCAAACCAACAAGAACCACTCCCCATGTCAAAAGACCAAGAGGATAGATAAAACCACCTGTTTGGAAGTAAAGATATACTATCGCAGGAAGGATCACTAACCCTGTCCCAATACCCGGAATAAAAGCTGAAATACAAGCGATAGCTCCCCATAAAATTGCATTTGGTACACCGAATATAAAGAGTCCGATACCAACCAATAACCCTTGCGCTATACCAACTGCAATTGATCCTACAATAACCGCATGCACTGTTTGTCTGAGGCGTCCGATAATCTCCCTGTCGGAACCATCAGATAGAGGTGAAAGATTGATAAGGGTTTCTCTAAACTTTTCTCCGTCTCTAATGAAAAAGAAGAGAGCGATAATTCCAAGTATAAACTGGAATACTGTGTGTGCGGTACTTGAAAAGACCGTGCCTAAACGCTCACCTATCCATACTACTGACTGCTTGGCAATTCCCTCGACATCCAGCTCGAAATCAGGAACAAACCGAGTTAGTACTCCATTTGCATGTTCAGTAAGCTGTTTTACATATTCAAATCCCGAAGCACTCACTGAGAGAGACTGTTCTACTAATTCTGAAATAAGAAAACCGAGCGGAACAACAACCAGTATAATAACACCAAGAACAATAAGCGCGGATGCTATATTTCGTGGAACTTTCTTATTAACCAATTTACGGTATGCGGGACGTACAAGCATCGCTAAAATTAAAGAAATAGCAATAACATTTACAAATGGCCACATGACCATTCCCGTCAAAACAAGCACACCTATAAAAAGAACCGAGAAAAAATAAAGTTGAAATCTATTCATTTGCATACTGTAATAGTATCACATTTTGAGTATACTATGGTATATGATCATAAAGAAAGCACCCCTGCTCTATATCGGTTTTTCCGTTTTATTTTTGGCAATTATTATCCTCTTTTCAACAACAAGAACCACAGAAGCTCCGGCCCTAACGGAGTCTGATGGAGCTCTGGAAACTATCCCAGAAATGGCACTTTATGATATAGAAAATGTCTTACACGAACTTACAAGTTTTATCGGTACAAAGGTACTTATCGTGTCGTGGGCTACCTGGTCACCTTTTTCTGAAGGAGCGCTCAGTCAAGCAAGTGAGCTTCATAATTCACTCACAAATGTAACTATCGTAACCATAAACAGAGCTGAGTCCCGCGGACGGATAAAGCAATATGTTGAACGTAGCTCGTTTAGTGGACCACTCCATCTCACAGATCCACAAGACCATTTTTTCAAAACCGTGGCAGGGTATGATGTACCTGAATTTCTTATTTATAATGAAAAAGGAGAGCTCACGCACCACCTACGCGGACCACAGGAAAAAGATTTGCTTCTTACTTTACTTGAATAAAATAAATAGAAAAACTGTACTTCTATTTTTCTCTTAGTGTAGTGTTTACCACCTGCAACACTTGAGCTTTTCGAATTTCAGAAGAAGATTGACCAATATCTTCTTTAGCCAGTCCTTCTTGTAGTTGTACCTTAAGTGCGTTTACCTCTGTATCTTTCCGTGCAAATATGTGCCACCAAGGAAACTTTACCTTAACTCTTGGCTGGTTGTTTATTTGGTTTTGAAGCTCAATGGAAATTTCTTGATTAAGTGTTATTGGAATAAAACCAAGTAGCTTAACTTGGCTCTCATAGTTAATTGCAACCCTCTTATCATTTATAACAATCGTATTAACCTTTTCATCAGTCTGAGCTACGCGTTGCGCATATTCATCGAGGTCTTCCCAGGAAGAAACCATTTCAGGTGACGGAGTTGTCGCAGTACTCTTTCTTTGAGAATTCTCCTCAGGAGAACCTGTGATTTTCATCTCTTCTACATTTTCACTTTTTTCTGTCAATTCAGATTCAGTAGTTGAAGTGCCATTTTCACTTTCAGTAGCCATCAGGGTTACTATTTCTTCACTTGTACTTGCTCCCTCCATTCGAACAACGGAGCCGATAATAACAATCTCTCTTTCTTCTTTCTTCTGACCTTCTGTACTGCTTGCAGTAGAGGTGCTCAATTCATTTGTCGAACTTGCTGTAGAAGTAGCTACTGTAGGTAATGCTGATGTGCTTGTTGTGGTACCAGAAAAACCAACCTCAGTCGTACTTGTTGAAGTTGTTGCAACCAAACTGCCTGTTGTTGCTGATTCTTTCTCTGTTGTACTACCTACTACCACTTCACCGCCATACAATAGTGGCATGGAAACACCCTTAGAAACATTCGCTTCTTCTGCTGAAACAGCGAATGGTAGTGTAAGTACAGCGAGTACCACATATAGTGGCCACGTTGATTTTTTCATAGAAAACTAAACGATAATTTGAATGTCAGATGATCCTACAACCGAAATTTCTTACTTTCCTCTGACTAATGGATTATACCACATTTTCAAGAATATTCCAATATATTGCTCCTTTTACTGAAATACGCCTATTGCTAGGCGTATTTAGACTATTGTATATCCACAAGCTCTACATCAAAGAAAAGGGTTGCATTAGGTGGAATTGGACCTCCCGGAGTACCTGCTTCTCCATACGCAAGATCCGGTGGAATAGTAAGCTTTCTTTTTTCACCTATTTTCATTCCAACAATACCCTGATCCCAACCTTTAATCACCTGCCCAACACCTAGCGTAAATGCAATAGGTTGTTTGCGAGGGATACTTGAATCAAACACCTCTCCATTCTGAAGTGTTCCGGTATAGTGCACATGAGCAACTTCTCCATTCTTAATTTCAGCACCATCTCCTTCTGCTATCACCTCGATAGTTAATTTTTCATCCATATTATTTTCTGATTCATTATTTGATAACTCTGATTGCTCTTCGTCTGGCACAGGGAGAGCATCCCCTACACGTGCTTGTGAAGAATACGAAGTTTCTTCCATCTCACTATTGATATCTTCTTCGGGTCTCTCTTGCGTCATCACCACTCCAACCCCGACAAGAGCGACAATAATTACAACACCGATACTTATATGCTTTACCATTACAAATTCAACACAATTACTAACAATGTAACTATCCTACCATATTCATGTCTAAAATTCAGTAGTGTACATCAACACTTTTATTCTCTTTTTTGCTATACTGTCAGTACATTTACACCATGAATACTCATCGCGGATTTACACTAGTCGAAATACTAATTACCATTGCTATTATCGGTATTCTTTCCAGTATAATTTTAGTAAATGTAACCAGCGCTCGAGAGCGTGCCATGATTGCAAAAGCAGAGCTTGAAATTAGAAGTCTTAGAAACAGTGTTCTTCTTCTCTCCGATGACACCAGGCTGTGGCCTGGCGGACAAGATATTGATGTTGTTGCATGTAGCGGAACCGGAAACGAGGTAATGGACCTCTCTACCGGTTCTGCTGGTATCCTCTCAAACGACGGAACATTTGGTTCTACATGGAATGGTCCTTACGCACAAGAAGTCCCAACAGACCCATGGGGAAGAAACTATTTTTTTGACACAGATTACAGTATGGGCGGTAATAGTTGGATAGTTGCTGTTGGGTCACTCGGGCCAAACGGTGGAGACCTTGGTGACTACGACAGTGATAATATTGTATATGTTGTTGCAAGTTCTACCTGTCCGTAACATACGAATACGGGCTCTTTTTATGCTACACTGAGTATACTTACTAGTCATAATCATTCACTCTATGATTGAACATCTCCCTTTTTTACTCGGAAAATTATTATTTGGTGGTTTCTTTGTATTTTTTGGACTGCAACACTTTTTAAAACTACAGGCGATGAGCTCGTATGCGAAGTCAAAAGGTATTCCCCAACCAAAAACATCAACAATACTTTCCGGACTACTTATCATTGCCGGAGGTCTTGGTGTTATGTTTGAATACCACATGTCAGTTTCTTTGATCTTCATTGTCCTCTTTTTAATTCCAACATCAATTTTAATGCACAATTTCTGGACATGTACGACACCTGAAGATAGGCAAACTGAGTTTACCCAATTCATGAAAAATATTGCTCTTGCTGGAGGCGCGCTAATGCTCTACTCGCTCATATAGAAACACCCCTCGAATACGCGTAGGTATCGAGGGGTGGTTGCTAGAGTTCGAAAAAAGGAGCTTGTACAACAGAAACAAGCAGAACTTCTACCACATTAAAAAGGGTGATCAACATGGTTTCGAACTCTTTGAAAACCGGGGCCATAATCAACTTAAGTGCGATAAGTACAAGCACGAAGCCCAGAGCCCTAAAAATCTTCATACAAGCTTGAGAGAAGCTGGTGTTATTTAGGTGTGCGACTTCACACTCGGACTTAATCGTCCTACAACCCCCCTCACACCTACACAGATATCTGTGCACATGCGAAGGGGTGTTGCTTATGGCTATGTAAAAAACTCATACACCATTGGGAATATACCAAACAGATGTATCTGCTATAGTAATATCATGGAATATATAAATGTGCTAGTTCGTGACACGGTAATGCTCTATTGGGGAACTTCTTTTTCTGATACCGTGGTACAGCTCAGCACTATTATAAATACCCCATTCTTCTGCGGAGTTGTCGTTCTCTATGTTCTCCTTCTTCTTGCACAAGGTAAACAAAAACAAGTACTTATAACACTCACCGCTATCGCGCTTGCATTTATTTTTGCCTATTTACTGAAAATATCGCTCGCCATACCACGACCGGAGGTATCACTTGTTTGGGAGAAAGGGTTTGGTTTTCCAAGTATGCACGCGACACTTAGTGCAACATTTCTATTTCTATTTGCGCACATTTCTATAGAGCAAATTCACAATAAATTCTGGCACACTACCCTGCTAGTGCTAAGTATTATTCTCGGATTACTAATAGGCTTTAGCAGAGTATTCCTTCAAGTTCACAGTATTGACCAAGTAATTGCAGGGTTCCTACTCGGACTTACTGTTGCTTTTTTGACAACATTTATCTTTGAGCATACGAAGAAGAAACGTCGGTAACAAAAAGTTTGCTACTAGTGAGAATGGATATGCCCATGACTTATATCATCCTCCAGCTCATCTCGTTCTCCCACCCCATATCGCGTTACCCAAAAACACGCAAGGAAAGTCGAAAGAGGAACAGTAGCGATTAAGCCAACACTTCCAACAAGTGTACGCACAATCTCTGTTGCAAAGACTTCTTGGTTAATAATAGTCACAAATGATGCGCTTGAAGTACTGAAAAGAAGTAATAACGGAAGAGATACACCGGTGTATGCTAATACAAGCGTATTCACAAGCGCCGAAACGTGCTCTCGCCCAACACGAAGAGCTCGCATATACAGAGAGCGGAATGACATATTTGGAGCAACACGTGCTAATTCATACACCACCGCAACTTGCGTTATAGCAATATCATCGAGCACTCCCAAAATACCGATAATTATCCCTCCGAGAAGCAAACCCTTGAAATCTAGAGTGCCGAATGTATTGAAGTTAAGAAAGACAGCTTCTTCACTGGAGAACCCACTTAAATGACTTATATATATAGCAAATGATGCTAAAAAAGTTGTGAATATTACCGCACTCACGGTAGACACAAATGCGAGAGTGGATTTCATTGTGACTCCATGGGTGAAAAAAAGAGCAAGAGCAAGTACGCACGCCGAAACAAGAGCACTAGCCAGTACCGGAGACATGCCCCCTCTGATCAAAGGAAGTAGTAGAAAGACAATGGCGCACAAACTCAGCGACAAACTAAGCAGTGAGCGCACTCCTTGTTTTTTTCCAAGTAATAGTACTGCGAGAATAAAAATAATAACCACCCATAGCAATCCACCTAATCGGTCAATGTCTCTCACGGTATATATTTCTTCTCCGGATATCGGTACGAGATAGTTCAGGTAAAAAACTTGCCCTTCTTTTAGTACAAGATAATCATTAATTACCTCTACAACCTCTCCCTTCTTTTCTCCATCAAGGATTTCAGCTTGGATTGTCTGTATTGTTTGCACTCGCTCTGTACCAGGTAAAACCTCCTCGTATGCTGATGAAATTTCAACAACACGTGCCTTAAGCACTCCTTGTGTATCACGATGTAATTCCTGAGCAAAAATACTTCCCGGGAAAAGGAACAATGCCATGCAAAAAAGCACAGCGGAAATGCGGTGCTTTTTTGTAGGTACAATACTAATCATAGCGCTACTTATCTTCGCTGTTTCGCAATCTCAATTATTGCTTCAATAGTTGCTTGATCTTGTGCTCCGTTAATCGGTCCCTTATCTCCATTTGGTGCAATCACAATACTCCACGGTGTTCCTCTTCCTCCAGTACTTGCCGCTTCGTCATAGTGCGCCTGAATAAGTGCATCATGCTTTCCACTCTCGAGACACTCAGCAAAATCCTGTGCATTCAAACCTAGCTCACTAACCATTTGTGGGAAAAGTTCATCTTGATTGGTTCGGTTATTTGTTAGTGTTCGCTCATAGTACATATCGGTAAATGCCCAGAACATATCGTCACCTCCCTGATCATACGCACACTCTGACGCTACAGAAGCGCGACGTGCTTTTACAGGATGAAGCTGTTCAAGAGGAAAGTGTCTATACACCCACGCAACTTCACCATCATACTTCTCTACTATAGCGTGCAATGTTCCGTGATGTCGCTGACAGAAAGGACATTCAAAATCAGAATACTCAACAATTACCACATCAGCATCTCTGTTACCGAGTACATGATCTCTATCGCTGATTGGTTTTACATTATCAAGCGGGTTTGCTTCTATCGCATCATTTGCTGATGCACTCTGGTTTCCGGCAGAATTGCCTACTTGATTATTGTATATAAGGACCCCTGAAACCATTACAAAACCGATAAGTATTGCTACCGGAGTTGAGAGGAAACTTGAAGACTGCTTTGTGTTTGTTTGTTGTTCTGTATCCATATAATTTATATTTTATCTACCAATACTACCTGAAATAACTCTTTCGTCTAGAGTTTTGATATATCCCTAGGATAAAACAAATTTATTGTCCAGTCAAGAGCAATGCGGAGTCGCTTTCTGAATGAGTGAAATTTAAAAAGATAAATAGTTCTCCATATATACCACGCAAATGCACCACTCAAACGCACAAAACCTATTTTACCAAGTGCATACCACTCACCCACTGAAACAAGTTCACCTTGAAGCCTGAAATCAAAAGGTAATAAGCGCTGTTTATGAATAATTCGTGCAATGGTATCCGCAGTAAACTCACCATGTCGCACCGCAACTTGCGCGAGTTGTGGCATTGCTTCCCCACGGTCATTCTTTGATGAAGCGACATCTCCCACGACAAAAATATTCTTGTCGTTACCTGTTTGCAAAAACTCATTCACTATCACCCTCCCTCGTGGATCACGCTCAAATGTTTCCGGAAGAAACTGTGTATTAGGCTCTACTCCAGCAGTCCACACTACCGTTCGAGCAACAATAGAGTCGCCTCCTTTTAGCTGTACGCCTTTTTTATTTATCTCCTCCACAGCGGTATTCAGCAACACAGTAACACCCTGTTTTTTAAGTCGCGCGAGCGCTTTCCCTCGAAGTTTTTTGTCGAACTGTGGTAACAGCTCTCCGCCCATATGTACAAGCGTAACTTGTAGTTTTGAAAAATCTATATCTCTTGGATAGTACTTTTTAAACGTATCTCGAATATATTCAATCAATTCTCCTGCGTACTCAACTCCCGTTGGTCCACCTCCTACGATAACAAACGAAAGAAGTTCTTCTTTTTCTTTCTCATCATCAACACATGTCGCTTGCTCAAATTTATCAATCACATGGTTACGAAGATAAACCGCATCCTCAAGACTTTTTAGTGAATACGCATACGCGTGAGCTCCTGGCGTATTGAAGTAACAAGCTCGAGAACCAAGAGCATACACAAGATAGTCATAGGAAATATCACCATGGTTAGTTTGGACGGTTTTGTTTTCAGAATTAACACCCAGTACTTCCGCTTGATAAAAACAGTCATTGGAATCCATAATAGAACGAATAGACTCAACAACGTTTACTGGAGTAAGCGAACCGCTCGCAACTTCATGAAGAAGCGGGGTAAATAAAAAGTGGTTTGTCTTATTTACCACTGTGATACTTGCTTCTTTTGAGCGTAATTTCCTCTTCAGCGCTCGGTACGTATACATTCCTGCGAACCCAGCACCGAGTATTACTATCTTCTTTTTATCCATAGACACTATTATACAAGCGAAATGGAATAAGAAAAAGGTTTACGGTTTAGTAACGTGCTTAGTGTTCCTTTTATGGGGCATTTTCGAAAGCATTTTTTCGATGAATGAAGAGAAGTCAATGTTATCAGCAACCAGCTCACCTATAATCGCAAATGGAATTGCTATCAACACCACCAGCCATACTATTTTTAACGTTATGGGCTCTCCCGTGACCAGCCAAACCGCGAGTATGTCTTCGACGATTCCAAAAACAAGTCCAAACAACAAGAACTCAAACATAACTTCAAGCTTCTTTGCTGTTTTTCTCCTTGTGCGCTTCTGCTTAGTAAGGAGTGTTGTATCTTCCCACAACACAAGACGGTTTGACTCAGCATCTTCAATAGTTAGAAATTTACCCGCATCTGTTTCTTCTTCTGTCACCACAGTACAGTCATTTGCTCTACACTGCTCCGTAAACTGCTTTACTGAATTAACTCTAAAAGCAGGCATCATAGCACCCTTTCCACTTCCTTCTCCTTGAACTATTTTCACAAATGAAAATAGTTCATTCTTAGAATGAATGTCATCGTAAGGAAAACGTATAATATAACCTTCCCCGTCTTTCGAAACTGAAACACCGAGGGTATTTTTATACCACTCTGAAAGGACCTCCGGATTGAGTGAGGTGATATGTATTCCCCCTATCTGCTGAATGTGCGGATGACTCATATAACCAGTGTATCATGGCGCATAGCTGTATCCTGTGACTATTCAGAACCCTCACCGTTATTTTGTATCGCCCACAACCGAGCGTACACTCCATTCTTTTGCAGTAACTCACCATGACTACCACGCTCAACAATACTTCCTCGCTCAAGAACAATAATCTCATCAAAGTCCACGATTGTTGAAAGACGGTGCGCAATAACTACCGTTGTTCTTCCTTCTTTTGATAATTCACTGATCGCAGTCTGAATTACTTTTTCTGCTTTACTATCAAGAGACGCTGTCGCTTCATCGAAAAGCAGTATGCGAGGATTTTTAAGAAGCATTCGTGCTATCGCAACGCGCTGTTTTTCACCACCGGACAATTTCACTCCCCGCTCTCCCACAACAGTCTCATACCCTTGCGGTAGGTCATTCACAATAAACTCATGGATATGGGCGACTTTAGCTACTTGCTCAATTTCTTCTTTTGTCGCATTCGGTTTTCCGTAGCGAATATTTTCAAAAATAGTATCGTTAAATAAAGCAGTGTCCTGCGCCACGACTCCAATAACCCCTCTCAATGATTCTTGAGTGACGTCTCGAATATCAATACCATCTATTTTTATAGAACCGCTTCGCACGTCATACAGACGAAGTAACAATTTACTAATTGTAGATTTTCCCGAGCCGGAGTAACCGACAAGCGCTACTCGTTTCTTTTCAGGGACTGAAAACGAAATATGCGAGAGCACTTCTCTCTCATTACTATACGCAAAACTTACATCATCAAAACGAATCTCACCCTTTATATCTGTTAAGACTTTTGCGTCATCCTTATCCTTAATCGTATTTGGTACATCGAGCAATTTAAACATCTCATCCATGTCAGCGATTGATTCTTTCAAGCGACGGTAGATAAACCCAAGGAAGGACAACGGAATGGAAATTTGCCCAAGATATGTCGTAACTAAAATCATATCTCCGATAGTCATGCCACCTTGCAGATACTCACGCACAGCCAAAGAAAGTAGTGCGGTTAACCCAATAGCGATAATAATACCTTGCCCGCGATATATATACGCCTCCATTTTCGAAGAAGCAATGTCGCTTGTCACCCACCTCGAAAGAAAACTTCCGTATCTCTCGTGCTCATAATTCTCATTGGTAAAATATTTTACCGTTTCGTAATTTAAAAGCGCGTCGATTGACTTTCCGCTCGCTTCATCATCATACTTATTTGCAGTAAGGAGTATTTCCTGCCTTTTCTCTACCGCCCACATCGTATACGCAACGAAAGATATGACGAATCCGAGCAGAACTGCTGTAAATGTCCAAGGAAACAAAGAAATAAACACAACAGTGATAAAGATAAGCTGGATAAGTGTTGGGACTATATTACCAGTAACAAAAAAGAGCATGGTCTCGAGACCATTTGCACCACGAGTTACCTTGCGTGATATACCACCAGTTGAACGGTCAGTGTGGAAAGAAACAGGAAGATTAATTAAATATTTAAAAATATCTAATGCAACCAAACGCTTAATATTTGTCTCAGCTGGAGCAAATATCCACGTTCGGATACCTTCCATAAACTCAGCTCCACTCTGCAAAAGAAAATACAATGCGATAAGAACAATAAGTGTTGGGATGAGTGCCTCTTTATTTTCTACAAGCGCATCAATTATCAGCTTAAGAATATAGGGATCCGCGACAGCAATAGCTTTACCTAGTATCAAAATCAGCACGGAAAACAGTATCCGCCACTTATATACCATGACATATGGCATCAAACGCTTTACGAGACTCTTCTTATTCATGCGAACTATTCTAGCACACCTTAATCCAAACATTTTAGAAACGGGCTAAGCTACTAGCGAAAAGGGGCACGGATATTTCGCACTTCATCACCTCTTTGCATTTATCTAACTTCATGCTATTATGCAAACCACTTGCATATTATGAGAACAAACGTATACAGACAACATATTTTGCAATTGCTCGGAGAAAACCATCTCATGAGCATGACAGAAATACAAAACGCTATTCCCAAAGCGGACTTTTCTACTATTTTCCGGAACATAGAAACTATGGTTAAAAATGGTGAGATTAAAAAAATCTTTATTAACCACAAAGAAACGCGCTATGAATTAGCAGACCACGCACACAATCATTTTATTTGTAACGATTGTGGTGATATTGAGTCACTTCACATTACCCTCTCCAAAACTGAATTACGCGCAAAAAATGTTTCTGACATTACCGTCCGAGGCACCTGTAATAACTGCACTAATTAAAGTATGATTATTGGATTTTTAGGAAAAGGCGGAAGTGGAAAATCAACAGCAAGCTCGCTGTTTGCTCAAATGTTGCACTCACAAAAGCAAACGGTTCTAGCTATTGACGCTGACTACAACATGGACATGACCTATAATCTTTTAGGTACAACTTCTCACCCAAGCCTTTTTGTGATTCTCTAAATCACCTCAAAAAAATTAATAACCTTTCGCCAGATACAGATTATCGAGAATTTTTTAATGACAAAAATCATCCGTGCTTTTCACTCTCACCAGTAGACCCGTACACAAAAAAATACTCAACAGAAACTTCATCAGGTATACGCGTTATGACTGCCGGTTCGCATACTGAGGACATACTTCATGACAAGATATGCAGTCACTCCCTTTCGACAACACTTAAGGTGTACTTGCCATTTTTAAAACTCAATAAAAATGAGTGGGTGGTTGTTGATGAAAAAGCCGGTGCTGACGCGGTAACAACGGGAATACCTAGTGGTTTTGATTATGCAGTTATTGTGGTTGAACCACGACCGCAAAGTATTGCGGTAGCAAAAAATATTGCGAAGTTACTTTCGTTTTACGAAACGCCAGTGCGCTACCTAGGAAATAAAATTAACACCCCTCAAGAAAAAAACGAAATAGAAAATGAAATAAACGCCAAACTTTCTGCATGCATTCCTTTTCACTCAGAGTTCCACCCGGAGTTACTAAATGACTTATCTTCACTTCTCGACACATTTACTCAAGAACCTTCTCCTTTAACAAGAAAAGAAAGAAGCTTATTGAAAGTAAAAAGAAATAAAGAATATTCAAATTATTAGCACTTGTTTTTTAGACTGAAATTATTCAATCTAAAAAACAGTTGCAAATAAAACAACATTTCTGCTTTTGCAACTGGGAGCAGAGTTCCTTACACAAACACATTATGTCATACGGTACCAAACACGAAACATACAAACCTGTAGAAGCGCACATGCTTCACACCCTCCACAAATCATACTGGCAAAATCTTGAACCAGATGAAATCCGTGCCATCTTTGATGTCATGACGGAAGGTCTTCATACCGAAACCCTTCTTTTCACTTTCATCATTGACGCTCTGGCTCGTTTTGAATCAGGCGCAAAAGACCACGCATCGTATGGTTTTGGTGCAGGAATTCGCCTTTCAGCAGTATGTAAGAACGGAAAAGGGAAATTTCAAACCACGGAGTTGAAACTACTTCATGATGTCATTGTTGAAATGCAAATGGCAGGACGCAACTTTTTCGAACTGCAAAAGTTACTCCGAACACGATACGGCGCCACCTTTGTGCACTACCACTCATGTGGAAGTGCCATCATTTCACTTGAGCAAGTGAAAGAATTCTATGAAGTGTCTTCCTCCGATCAGCTACTACGTACCAAGCTGGACTGGAGTGGCGCACACAATATTGTGTCATGGCAGAAACTGCTTCAGTTTGCTACCTACACCGAAGAGGAAATGGAGATCGTGCAATCTGTATTTGCAAATGCGAAACAATGTATCGGACGACATCAGTCTCGACTAATCCAGCCGCCCACGCTTACGTACGCGTAAGCAGGACATGGTTCATGCACCCCCAATTCTTTGGGGGTGTTTTTTAACCCAAAAATAATCTCGCAATGCGCAGTTCTTCAAACGTGTATTCCCCTTTCAGCATTTTGTGTACGGGAGTGAGTTTTCCATCCTTGGATTCTGAAAATGCTTTTTTTATTTTTTTCATATCGGATGCTTTTGGTTTAATACGCTTGATGTCAATTTCATGTCCTTCTTCTTTCATCTTTTCAATGTGAGTAACAATCGTTCCCATAGTCACACCACGCAATTTCGCAATATCTGCAAGTGGTAACCCCTGTTCGTACAAAGCTTTTGTCTGAAGATGTGTAGGTATTTTTTGCGGAGCTTCTTCCACAACCTTGTTTTTATTTTTCTGAATTTCCTTCTCATCCACCGTACCGCCCGAACGTTGTATAAACTCTCGATGCATTGCTTCCATTTCGTCACTCTCAAACCTTTCAATAACCTTTCTCCACTTTACCGACTCTCGCTTGAGCCAAGCGTCCACCGTTATCACTTCTTGGTTTACCTGAAGCGCCATTGTATTTATACCGGTTAATACCAACCCTTCCATAGAACGAACCCGTGACAGTGCGACATACCCTTGTCCCGGAATAAATGCCTTTGATAAATCTATCTCCGCGGCATCGAGTGTCATTCCTTGGCTTTTGTGGACAGTGATAGCCCATGCGAGTCTGAGGGGTAGTTGCGCGACCTGTGCGAGAATTTTCCCATCTTCTTCAATATTCCATGTTTCTGGATACACGGTAATTTTTTTCCCTGAAAGTGTCCGTACTATCGGCTGTCCCTCCATATTGAAATCTTCCACTATCCCAAGAGTTCCGTTCACATACCCTGCTTCAAAATTATTCTTCACAAACATAACCTGTGCATCTTTTTTCAAGAGTAGTTCCTCAGGAGCAAGTATTCCTTTTTGCAAAGCGGTTACCAGTGCCGCCTTCCCTTTTGTCTGTGCATGAAATACTTTTCCATTCCCCGGTAACTTTTCAATCTCTTTTTCATTCAACGCATCTACGTCTATATTGTGCGTATATAGTCGAGTAGGTGTAATATCATCGGTAAATGTTTTTTTATGTTCTTGAAGAACAACGTACGTTTCTTCTTCAATTTCCCCTTTACGCATTTCACTCAAAATCTGCCCGAGCATATCATCGCGTTCCTGACGAAACTGTTCTTCCAAATAACACACACGCACATCCATTTTCCGCCACGCTTCCGAGTGGAAAATAAATTCCACCCGGCTCGTACCGCGAGTAATAGGAGGAAGCTGGAAAAAATCTCCTGACAACACAACCTGCATTCCCCCGAACGGAGCTTCAGTACCACGCATTTCCCGAGCAAGCCAATCGAGAGAATTGAAAAACCGTGGAGTTATCATAGACACTTCATCTATGATCAATACCGGTGTTTCCTTAAAACGTTTTACCAGCTTTTCTTTCTGCGTTAACGCATCAATATCATACTCAGTAAGTTCTTCTTTAATCCCGATACCTGACCATGAGTGTATAGTCATGCCTCCGATATGCGTGGCAGCAATTCCTGTTGACGCGGTAAGCCCTACTGAAACCCCTCTGTCTTTCAGGTAGTCTATGTAGCTCTTTAAAGTATGCGTTTTACCACTTCCGGCGGGTCCGGTAAGATACACGTTCCTTCCCGCTTTTAGTATTGTAAGTGCATCATCTTGGTTCATGTAATCGCATTTTACCACAGAAGTACCCACCTCTGCTCGGTTTTAGTTTTGCCAAATAAAAAGCCACTTTCGTGGCTTTTTATTACCTGTGTATTCTGTTGTTTCTACTGCGCCGTTCTAAAAGTCCTTGGAGATGTCCACATTATGTTACCTGCGGAATCAATTGATTCTCGAACATAGTAATATGTCGTGTTCGGAAGCAATCCTTGCATAGCAACGGTGTGGTTTGTCTGATACAAAAATCCATTCCCCGCAGTTTGTGCAGAACTGTAGAGAAATGGATACGTAAGTCCATACATTACGGTAGACCGGGAAGACTCACTGGTACCCCATGTAATTGTTGCTGAATTAGTTGTTGTACCAACTGATTCAACTGATTGAACTGGAGCATGAACGTCGTGTGTTACCCCACCAGTTTGCGAAACATTCGCCTCTCCATTAAGTCCTGAAAGCGTTTGAGGTCCGACTCTTCCATAGCCATTTGTCGTTGGGCTTCCGCTACAGACAATGTTCATTGAGCACTGAAATCTTTCAACTGCTCGAGTGGTAAGTGAACCGTAATATCCCGTTACTAAACCTTCTGGATATAGCGACGGTTGACTTGCAAGAAAATCTTGCAACCTGCGAACGTCATTTCCACTATCACCGCGATCCATAGATTCAGAAAACGCGACTGATTGAGCTTGTGTTGTGAGTGGCTGTAACACAAAAAGGAGAGCAACCAATGAGAGAACTAGCACCGCACCATACACAGGTATATGTGTTTGAGTACGTGTCATATATTTTTTTGTTAACTAATAATCAAACCTACTATTCCAGACGCGTGAGCTCCGCAAATATTACAGACAAAATAAAAAAGCGGTAGTAATACCGCTTTTTTATTTTGTCTGTTCTGTGTCAAATCTATAAATCTGTTTCTGCTTCTGATTCTGTCCGAGCTTCCATGTTTGCTTTAACCTGGGCTTGGATTGCTGTTTCGATTGACTCAAGAACCTTTGCATATACGGAAGCATCTACTTGCGCATTCGTATTAAGTGCTGTATCAATTTTTTGTTTTAAAAGAACTTCTGACTCATCAGTAGATGCTTCTGACTTAGCGAGAAACTTCCACCATGGTCGCTTGATACGTACTTCTGACTCAACATCAGTGCCTGTTCTGTTTTCAAACATCACTTCTGCTCTACTCTTGTGTGATACCGGTATAAAACCAAATAGTTTTGATCTTTCACGGAATGTTACCACAACCTCATCTTCTTCAGCGTCAACTTCCTCTACTACTTCGTTTGAATTTACTACAAACTGAGCGTATGCCTGGAAGTCTGCCTGTGAACGAACAGATGTACTGTTTCGTACCTCCGCGCGATTTTCCATTTCAACTCTTGTCTTATCTGAGACATTAAAACGAATCATTGAGTTTCCTCTTGTCTCTGCTTCCGTCTCAGACCGAGACTCAACTCCTGTGTTTACGTCCGCATCAATCGTTGCATCTAGACCAACCCCGTCGTTTGTTGCTGTTGCACGCGTATTGGAATTTGCATTTGTTGAAGCGCGCGTTGCAGTGCTAAGTGATGCGTCAATCGCACCATCTGCCTCTGAGACTGCATTTACCCCAATCTGCGCTGAAGCAATATTCGCGGTAAATATAAACGCACATACACCCATTATTACTGTTACTTTTTTCATGTTACTTTTAATTCAACTACTTAATAAAACCCTTTTCGGGTATTCTCCATGACGTGTTAAGTAAAAAAATATTACAAGCTCAATTCTTCCAAAGGAATATCAGTTACAGGGGACTTGGACTCATCCGACTGAACATCAACCGGGACTTCAATAATCGCTTCCCCGCCACCTTCTTGCTCTTTAGGTTCACTAGGTTCATCTTCTTTTTTGTTTGGCATCTCAACCTCAATTTCTACACTGTTTTCATTACCATCCTCCTTTTCGGCTACATCTCTACTTTCGCTGTTTTTCGGTTTTTCATCTTTATTTACATCCCCCTCTTCTCTGAGTACATTGTCTTCTTTTTCACCTTCTTCGTCATTGTGAAGACGAGGAAGCGTTATTGAAATTTCTTTTTCATACAATACAGCTAGCTCCGGAACCTTCATTACCACTTCGTGGTATCCCTCAATCGCATCTTGTGTTTTTTTATTCCGCACTCGAATCCCTGAAGAAGTTTCCACGAACACCTTTTCTTTTTTATCAGTTTCAGTGTATTCAGGATCACTTTCCACATGTTCATAATCAGATCCCTCTAAGTTTTGCTCGATGCGCTCTATGTGGGAAACAAACAAATCAAAATTATGCTGAACGTTCTTCTCCTCGGCAACCTTTCTCTCAACCAATATTTTTAGCTCCTCTAACCTTCGCTCCACCAATTCAAGCTCATAAGCTATTTTTGCTTGCTTTGAAACCTTTGTTAGCCTGAGAGCTGGCTCGGTAAAATTAGTTTTTACTCCATAGAGCATATCCCCCGGTAAACTCGCCTGAGCGGCGTACGTTGTCGCTCCCGTTATAAAGAAAAGTATCAATAGAGAAACAGCAAACACTTTCCTATAAGAAAATACGCTATGCACGTACGGACTTTGTATTGCGGGCGAACCTGCAGGATGTTTATCAGCATAGGCAAAAAGCTTACCCCGTATTCTTTCTCGGGCAGATGAAGAAAGGGTGACTTTTTTATAATCCTTCCCTTCAGTATTAAATTGTTCGCTGTGTTTATTCATGATGGTATATTTTTCTTAATTCTCGTATACCCCTGTGACACCTCACAGCCACATTCGCCGCACTTATATTTAACAGTTTTGCAATCTCTTTCATAGAATACTCTTCAACTATTCTTAAGTATACCACTTCCTGATACTTATCTTGAAGTTTCTTAACGCATTTAAGTACTTCATTCTTTTCACTCGTGGCATATATTTCTGAATGTTCATTTCCTGAGGGCATAAATCCTTCTTCCTCTAGATAGTCAAGAGATATTGATTTTTTCTTACAGTAAAAATCGATGATAAGATTTCGAGCAATCTGAAACAAAAAGCTCTTTGTCTTATCAACCTTTTTTCCAGATGCCGTATAGTCCCAGTATTTTATGAAAACCGTTTGTACTAAATCTTCCGCCTGTTCGATACTACCCGTCTTGAAATAGCACAATCGATATATTGTGTCAGCATGTTCAGTATATGCTTCTTCCAAATATTTTTTATAATCTTCTACCATTTATGACGTTTATATAATAAATATATAACAAAAACTCCTTATTTCATACTATTTCCCCATCTCGAAAATAAGCTTTTCGAGCACAGAACGGTCAATATCATCAAGAGTTTTAACTTAAAGACAGCCGACACCCAGTTTGTGTTTTCCGAGCTTCTTTAGCAAAGGGTTTTTCGCTAACCCATACGCAAGCAAATACAAGGTCAGAGCATTTTTGCGTGAAGAAAACCCAATTTTAAACCACTCTCCAACAGCTCCATTTGAACGTGTATATATAGTATCACCAAAACCCACAATGTCATTTCCCCACATTACTGGCTTTACCCCAACCGCTTCTTTCATTACCTTCATTACCCACCTACACTCTTCCCTTCGCTTAGGACTCTCAATCCCCGAAAGGTATTCGGAGACAGAGTTTGTGTTTTTCTTGGTTTTAATTACGACCTTTTTCATGTATTTATTATAACAAAACCCAAATCAGTATGATTTGGGTTTTGTTACTTTATTTAGCGGTGTGGTACAAACAACGAATACAGGTTTCCTGTCCTTCTCGTGTTTTTAAATACTTATCTCCACACGGACACTCAAGGATTTCTGATTTTGTTTTCTTGAAAACATACTTTCCGTAATTTGATGCGTTCCGTGATGCGGAAGACTTTACGTTCGCTTTTGTGGTTGTTTTTTTAGTAGTCATATTATTCAATGAATGTTAATGCCTTACCCTTTTTCCCTCCACGGCCAGTTCGTCCGATACGGTGAACATAGTCATCATAGGTAGAAGGCACATCGTAATTAATAACATGAGAAATATCTGAGATGTCTAAACCTCGAGCTGCAACGTCTGTCGCAACAAGAATGTTATTTTGGTTCTTCTTGAAAGAATCAAGCGCACGCTGTCTCTGAAACTGGTTTTTATCTCCATGAATAGAAACGGCCTTGAATCCTCTTCCAACCAAATCAACAGAGAGTCTTTCCACTCCATGCTTTGTCTTACCGAATACAAGCACGCGCTCAAACTCCGGTTGAATAAGCAGGTTATGCAGTGCCTCTGACTTTGACTCGCCTCGATTTACACGCACAATATCTTGCTCAACACTACTTGAAGTTTCCTGAGTCTTCACTGAAACAGTAGTTGGGTTCGTGAGAAAATCTTTAATAAGCTTTTCAATTTCCCGTGATAGTGTCGCTGAGAAAAACAATGTATGTCGTTCTTTTGGCATACCCGCAATCATAAATTTCATGTCTTGCAAGAATCCCATATCGAGCATTCGGTCTGCCTCATCAAGAACAATAGTACTAAACTGAGAGAGATTGATACACTTTCTCACCACTAAGTCCTTTAGTCTTCCCGGTGTTCCGATAATAAAATTATTCTTATGTCGAAGGTCTCTCATTTGCTTTCCAATATTCGCTCCTCCTACGCAAACAACAGAAAATAGACCGAGTGTCTTTGAGAAATCTCTCCACTCTTGCTCAATTTGTACTGCGAGTTCGCGTGTTGGAACAATTATCAATACCTGTTCCTTCGGGTCTTTCAATACTTTGTTTATAAGAGGAACAAGAAAAGCTCCTGTCTTCCCAGTTCCAGTGTTTGCAATTCCAACCACATCTTCATTTCGCAAAATGTGTGGAATGATACGATCCTGAATAGGAGTCGGCTCAACATATCCCTTAGTGATAATGTTTTTCTTCAAACGTTCATCAATATTAAAATCAACAAACCGGTGTTCCGGAATATAGATTGGTGTTTCTTCGGTAATTATCGCTTTGTTAATAAAGCGAGAAATGTCTATTTTCTTACCGGCAAATCCACCTCTTCCACCACCCCCTCTTCGGGAAGTATTACCACCTCTTCCACCACCACCAAACCGTCTACGCTGTGGTGCTCCAAAACCGCCTCTTGATGGACCTCGTCGTGAAAACGAACGTCCGCTACTTGCTCCCCCACTTCGGGTTCGCGTATTACCTTGATTCATACGTTAAACTAATGCACCAAAAAAGTGCAAATTATAAATGCGCTTTCGAAACGCATGTGACTAAATGTGCAAGTAAAAAGCGTCATTTCGCTTATCTATCTCATACAAAGTCACAAGACGCTTCCCATCTGGCTCTTTTGAACACATGTGTTCAACTGCCTAACTTCGGTAGGAGAAAAACTTACCGAGGTATTATATATTAGTTGAAAGAATATGTCAACCTTACTGAGGGTCCTACTCCATTCCGCACTCTACCGCTTTGTTACTTCAAAAACAAACCGATACTCTCTTTCGGAGATGGTTTCTCCTGACACATTCTCAGGAAAAACCTCTATAAGAGTGACATTCTCTGCTTCAGTAGTAATTGTTTTTCGTAATTCAAATATTTGGTTTGCGGTACCCAACCCACTCTTCAGGGTTGCGGAAACTTTTGTTGTCCCTGCGTGAACACAGTTTGCATTAGGTGGACACCTACTGTCTTCCACTACCTCAAACGGAGTTATAGTTACTCCGAGAGCCCCTCCTTCCTCACCAATACTCAACGTCACCCTGTCGCCTGTATTTACCTGTGCAATAAGCGCATCTACATCACCTTTAGTCATTGTTGGAAAAGATAATCGAAGTGAAAGGTTTTCGAGTAGTGTTGCGTACCCTTCACTTGAAATAGCGCCATTGGCTGATGTCTGCGGACGAGAAGCGTCCGGTACTAAAACAACATTTTCATCATCCACACGATACACTCCCCCTACTGCTTCAATATCTATAAAATCAATAGGAATAATATCGGGATACGCAGCCATTAGTAACTGTGGATCAAACCCTTCTATGGGCTGACCGACATCTTTGACGCCAAGCGCGATTATTTGCTCTTCAAAATAAGGAGACAAATCAACACTGTCACTGTCTGCCTGTTTTGCATTGTAAATAAAAGCGTTAAATGTATAAAAGCCCGCCACAATACCGCCTAAAACAATACCTAAAATTAAAAATATTTTTTGATTCTTATTCATATATATAGTATACGTTTTTCTGAAGGAAAAGTAATTAAAAATTATCGACCGCGTAACTGCGTTTCAATATTTTCCAAATGTTCTTCGTACGTAACTGAGCAAAATATATCTCCGTCACTGTTATGCAGATAAAACAAACAATCCGTAACTTCAGGAAACAGAACTGCCCGAAGAGCATCTCTACCAGGATTTGCTATCGGGTAAGGCGGAAGTCCGGAGTTAGCGTAGGTATTAAAAGGTGAATCAATAAACTTATCCTCGGAACGCGCTATTGCCCACCACCCATTTTCTTTTGTTCCTCGAATATATTGCAATGTCGCATCTACCTGCAGTCGCATACCCACATCAAGCCGGTTCCACAGCACTCCAGCAATCAGTGACATGTCGTGCACTCCCCCGGCTTCTCTCTGTATGAGTGACGCAAGCTTAACCACCGTGGTCCATTTTATATTTTGCTGGAGTGCCTCTTCTGAAAATTCTCCATACACTTCATTGAACCTTCTTCGCAAACGCTCTGCGACATCACTTGGTGATTCATCGAGTGGGATTAAATACGTATCGGGGTAGTACACACCTTCTCGATACTCCTCGCTTGTATTTGTATCAACAGTCAGCCACCTTGAAACCTCACTGTCGCTCCACCCGAGTATTTCTTGCATCTGTTCCGCTATCTGCTCTTTGCGATACCCTTCAGGGATAAAAACCCATTTCATATAAGGCTCACCCTCGAGTGTTTTTGCTATTTCTTTTGTATTCATTGCTTTTGATATTCGGTACGCTCCTGGCTCCACCTGCTCTAAATCAATACGTTCCCGCAAGAGTGTCATTCTAAACCCGAGCTCACTTCTGATAAACCCTGCGTACTTCAAGTTTAGAATAAGCGTGTCTTCATCATACGAATTAAACGGCACGGTAAACCGCTCCACTTCCGCCCCACGATCTACCGGAGCAAACAACAGCGTATTACCGAGTAACACCAAAAAGCCAAGGATTAACAGCACTCCAAATATACTCGCGAGTAGTGTTCTGTGTTTAGAGCGATGCATGAGAGCTAACATATCACTGACTTAGGAAAATGAAAACTCTCTGTGTATTCCCACGAGTAAAACAGAAGCGCGCACCTTTGTATACTTTTTCATGTATACAGTATAGCAAATAGCAACAAGACTAACCCTTACTTGGCGTAAAGCTAACAGTTTCTATAAGTGCTTTGAAATCGAGATGGATTGTAGAGTTAACCTCCGGGTACATCACAGAAAATACGTATACGTATTGCCCTTCTACCACAACATACGTTTCATTTGGGTACAAACCATCTGCGGTATAGCGTACTGCTTCTTTTCCATCAAGAGTTGTTTCTTCCACGGTTCCTACAATAAGAGGATAGTTTGATTCTCGTGTATTATTTTGAACCCATGCCTTAGGACTAACTGAAGTAGAAGTGTTTTTGTACACTCTAACCTGAATTGCAGGTGGACCTTCACGAGGCTCGGTGCTGTTCATTAGTTCCTGATACTCAGCTCGGTCAAACAAGGTTATTCCTGATACAAACGTGTTACTTGAGCTTTCAGTCGTATCAACCACTATGTAACCATTAGGACCTTTTCGGTACGTAAACGAATACCCCAATGTCTCATCTTGAACAATAGACTCCGCACGCAAGTAGTGTTCGCTGCTTATACAAGGAACCACCTCATTCTCTTCGGAAACTTCCCCTCTTACAAACACGTAGTCTCCCACTTCAATATCAAAGGGTGATGCAATACTTTCATACGCTTCACATAACCGAATTCCCATTGACGGTACCGCAATACGTACACGTTCATTTCCTTTAGTTTGTATAACCACCACAGCAGGACCGTCAAACGCTACCGCGTCCAGATTTACGTTCGTCACTTTACCTTCTGCGGTTTTTGTTGAACCGATAGTTTCATTTTCGGTTTCATTTGGCTCACTAGCCGGCTCTCTAAGGAAAAAGAAAAGTCCTCCAATTACCACGACAGCGAGCAAGCTTATAATTACAATTTTTTTCATACTATTTTTTGATTATAGTATACAAGACGTTCCACACCTCGTATTGTAACAATACGTATACTACTTTGCGTAGTATTCAAACAACGCTTTTATACCACGAAGATTTTGTTCCCACTCCACTGTCTCATGTGTTTTCAGCTCTACGGTAACTGCTGGAATACCTATTGAAGCAAGCCATCCCTCCGCATCTCCGGTTATAGGATACGCGTCAAACGCCTCTACTTTGTTGTACCCCGCCGCGTCTGCGTACGCATTCATAATATCGAGTGTTTCGGGAATAATTCCGTCCTCACACTCAGAAGCATAAACCGTGTTTGCTTGACTATGCCAAAACACAACCGCGCTCGGACTTGTTTTTTCAACAAAACCTCTGAGTGCCTGTGCTTCAGGTTCAGAGAAAGGAGCGTCACCAGCACTCACCACAGCCCCCCTCCATGAACTCTCCGGAGCCCACTTACAATCGAAGTTTCGGTTTAGGTCTACATCATTTGCGTTAAAGCGACCAACAGCATCTGAGTCACTATTTTGCGCATCGGCATAGGTGAACCTTCCCTCTTTTTCAATCACTGCGTATGTTCCGTCTGGATTAAGTGACGGGATCACTGAAATAGTAAGATACTCCGGCAGTGTATCTATATTTGCATCTAGATAATCTTTAAACTCGTACGCAAGTAATATACTGTTCCACTCATATCCGCCGTGAATACCTCCGACAAAAAGAAGGTGTGTATCTCCTGTACCGTATGTATACACTTCTATATCTCTCCCCTCGACAGAAGTACCGATTACTTCATGCACGGGATTTTCTTCTTCCACTATTGGCTCAGAGATAATTACTTCTTGCTCTTCACTCTTATTATTTAGAAGAACGAGCGCGAGCACTACAGCAAGTAGCCCTACCCCTAACCATAGAAATTTACTTTTCATTTTCACTATTTAGAAAGATGCGTAAAGAGCGCTTCTATTCCAGCTCGGTTCTTTGACCATTCCACATCAGTATGGTTCGTGAGTAGTACACTTATCGCAGGAATATTTTCTTTTGCAAGCCAGTTCACCATATCACCCGTAATCTCGTAGAAATCAAACTCCTCGTATGCAGGATATCCGGAAGCCTTCGCGTACACTTGTGTCAGTGCGCGCGTTTCGCTCGATACTCCGTTGTGACAACTTGAAGAGAACACTCCTCCCGCCGCACTATAGTAGACCACCACCGCATCTGGTGTATTTGACTCAATATATGTTTTTATCGCAAGACTTTCTGGTTCTGAAAACGCACTACTACCACCACTCACCGTGCGGGACTGCCATGTCGCGCTAGACTGCCAATCACAATCAAAGTTTCGGTTGAGGTCTACAGTATTTCCATTAAACCGCCCAGATACCTTCACACTCTCAGAGCTTGAAACATCTCCGACGGTAAAGCTCCCGGTAGTACCCACTACTTTCTCGAGTCCATCAGGATTCATAACAGGAATAACCGTAACTCGTACATTATTTGGAATACTGTTTGGATTTGCTTCAAGATAGTCCATCAAGTTGTATGCCACGAGTGATGTATTCCATGAATACCCACCGTGAATACCTCCGACAAAAAGAATATCTCTGTCGCCGTTACCATAGTGATACGCGGTTATGTCGTTCCCGAGTGCAGATGCTCCTATGACGGTTTTTGTATCATCGACAACAACATCAGGTGTAGTGGTAGCCCCTTCGTCCGTACCTGGAGTTGTGGTTGTATTGTCCTCTCCGTTTACAACTCCCTCTTGTGGCGTTGTTCCCTCGATAGTAACCGATGAACCTTTAGTAAGAAAATAAATCCCTCCGATAATAATAGCCCCAATAATAATGATAGTTATAATTTTTTTCATATTCTTATTTTAACACACTTTAAACGTCTTGTTTTTCAAGCCATTTTTAGCCCTTATAGAGGGTATGCGAGGGCTACTTCTTTTCTTTTGCACGCTTAAATATGGAAATGCTCATCGGAGGCATAGTAACAAGCGCAGACGTTCTTCCTCCTTGAGAAAGAGTTAGTAAAGTATTTTTTTTATTTAGTGCATCAACCAACAGTGTTCCAGGTGGTGTGATTTCATTATCAATGGTTATGTAATTTGCCTCAGCGTGATCACGTATATTTATAACCACGAGCACTTCATCGCTATCATGTATTCGAGAAAAAGCTAGCAGACCATTCCCTCCGTCAGGGTACCAGAAATGCTGACCGTCTTCCGACACATCCCTGAAGTAAAACCTACCGTATCGAAGCGCTGGTTCTTCAGCTCGCACTTCCGCGATTTTCGAAATTTCTTTGTAGAGAGGATTCTCCGTATCAAAAAAATGCATACCACTTGTACCAAAAGCTCCCCAGTCTCCGCCAAACATACATTCACGGATTTGATTATCCTGAAATGGCATACGCATATCCCCTCCACCATCAAAACCTTGCTCGGTACCGTAGTAGATTGCCGGTATCCCTGGGGTTGTTAGTAAATACCCAACACCGAGTATCGCAAGTTGCTTGTCCTGTGATCCGTAAAGGAAACGATAGAACTGACGAGAGGTTTGATCGTGATTATCCAGAAACGTAACAAGGCAATCACTTCCGTCACTATGAAGGTACGTTTGTTGTGCGCTTGTGTACCTGTCGCGAAGCTGTGACATGCTCTTTGTGCCTTTCAACACTTCATCAAGAACGAAGTACAGAGGGAAATCAAGTGCCGCATCAAGCGCCTGAATACGGTCACCGTTTGGGTTCTGATGTCCAACATATTTTGTAATTGCTGCATCGTCTCCGACAATTTCTCCAAAGAGTAGAAAGTTTTTCTTTCCGATACTTTCCGCATACTCTTTTATTGAGTTAAAGAACACCACTATCGCATTTGTGTCGACATGCTTTACAGTATCTATTCGGTATCCATCGATATCTGTTTCCGCAATCCAATACTTATGTATCGCAACCATTGTCTCAAGTACCTTTGGGTTATTTAGATCGAGGTCTTTTAATACAAAGAAGTCACCCTGTTTTGACTGTTCTTCATTGTTCCAGTCAGTAATAACCCCTCGTCTAGAGTAACAGTCCGGGTCTTGTAGTTCGAGAGGCCATACAGCATCATCTCCATCAAACTCCTCTGGTAGAGAATGTTTTGACCGCCAGTATCCGAAAGGAAACCGAGTTCCATTTTGGTCGAACGCCGGATACATATCGTTTTCATACCCCCAATTATCTGCAGTGTGGTTTATGACAATATCAAGTACGATTCGCATATCGAGCTTGTGAGCGGAATCCACCAAATCTTTAAACTCCTCCAGTGTTCCAAAGTGAGGATCAACTGAAAGAAAATCTTGAATCGCATACCCATGTATAGAACCCCTCTCTGCCCTGTTTTTGAAAATTGGACTGAGCCACAAAGTGGTAACCCCAAGATTTTTTAAGTACTTCAATCGGCGTTTAATACCCTTTATCGTTCCACCGTGAATCTGGTCTCCGAGCCGTGCATCTCTGTTTCGGTCGCCCATACTTCCGTCATACGGTGGATTTCGTTTTCCATTATCAAAACGGTCAACCAACAAAAAATAGATGACATGGTCGCGCCAGTCTTCCGGAGATGGGTGTACCGTCTTTGCAACAGAAAAATCGAGTTCGGAAATTGATCTAATCCTTTCTTCCGCCATTATGTAAAGTATAGCATGTGCCTACAAACTTTTTTCTCGATACCTGCATTCTGTGTATAAAAATTCCGACAATTCCTACCCTCCTCTGAGAAAATATCTCGCATATTGTGTAAATTGATTATCATCACAATAGTAGCTATACTGAAAAGAGGAGGCTGTTATGAAAAAACAAAAAAGAATCAAGTTCGGTTCGTCAAGCTTGATCCTGAAGCAGTTGCAGATTTTCGGGCAAAATTTGCCGCGCGTGTAGCAGGGATAGATAAGCAAGATCAGGCTGAATATCGTGCTCGCGCTTTGGCTGACGCTCGCATTAAACGCAAAACCGCTGATCTTCATGGTGACCTTTAGTCACTCAAAGCAACACAGGCGGTCGCATTTCATGCGACCGCCCTTTTTATTTAGTATTCTGTTTTTCCTCCTATTTTAGTACTCAGCGAGGCCGTCCATTAGTACCTTGCAAAACCCGATCTAATAATTAACCCAATTAAAAAGCATCTCTTACGATATATAGTAAGAGATGCTTTTTAAAATTGTATTTTACACTACTACTTCTGCAGTTTTATTTTTTTCTAAACTCAAATTCCATAACACCATAATCTCGGTTGAGCATTAGTGTGAGTGTGTCACCTTTGATAGCGTATGAATTTGCGAGCATGAGCTGTTGTGAGTAAGTACTTTCAAGTGACCCTTCACAATACATCATGGTTGAAATGAATTGACTAAAACTTATAACCTCCCCATCAACAACATAGTTTCCTCCAAGACCGTTACAGTCAGTACTGCTTCCCACCTCTCCCTTTTTATTAAAGGTAAGTACAAAACGCTCACCACTTGGAGCCACTACCTCTGAACCATCGAGAAGACGTGTAGACTTCCACACCCACTCTCCTTCTGTAAGGGTACGCTTGCTTTGTTCAGCACCTTTATTTTCTCCGAGCGCGTCTGCCTGCTTTGCATGATACACATAACTATTAACAGTAAAGAACACCGCAAAAAGAAACATAATTCCTACACTCGCTATTACTACTTTGTTTTTATTTTTCATATACATACTAATACGAACAAGTTTCCCAAAAGAAACAAAACCACCCGTAGGTGGTTTTACTTCTTCTTTTCCTTCTTTGGCTTTTTCTTCTCTTTGCTTCGAGCGTTATTTCCTTTTGCCATACGTATTATTGTTTGTTGGTAATAACTGTATTATACCGCCAAGTAGAATATGTAGTATGTGAATAGTGCGCAAATGCGCACGCCGGCGGGGGCATTTAGACCCTTATTTTAAGCGGTATAATACACCCCTTCCCGCGTCACCTATCTGCTCAACCCTCCCTTCTTTTTCCAATTCATTCATATATTTAACTACGGTTCTGCGCGCAACACCCAAATGGCTTCTTATTTCTTCATTCGAAACACTTCCTCGCTCTTGAATAAAAATAAATGCCTTTTCTTTATTCTCATTCTTTCGTGTTATTTGGTTATACACTTTTCGGCAGATACCTCCTACTGTTTCTCTATTCTTTTTAGGGATTAAAAATAGTGCTAAAACCGCTACTACGCAAAGTAAAATTACAAATACTGTATTCATGCTATGTATTATAACAATTATCGCTCAGCAGAAAATAGTATGGAACTATTTTGCAAAAACTGGGGTATCGAGGTGTTAACAACCGCCACCTTTCACCGACAATTTGTTGTATACTTTATTTATTGCTAATAACACTACATACATATGGACGAGCTACAACTTAACACTAAGATACCTTGGTATCGCACCCGAAAATTCTGGGCAATTATCTTCGGACTACTATTTGCGTGGGGGATATTCTTTTATTTCTTCATAGGTGCTCCTGGGAGGTCGTTTGGTGGTATTTTTTACTACCTCACATCATCACTTGGGGGTGCAATATTCGGAATAATTGGAAACAAAATTATTCCAAGCGATGCAGGTAGAATGCTAGATTCGCTAGTATACTTATTATTTGCTTTTTTCTTAACATACAAAACATTTGATAAAAAAGCAGTACAATTATTTTACCCCTTACTCTTCACCATTAATTTTCTGGTGAGTGCAATAGTAATTATTCTTCTTCTTGGCGCTGCGGGATAAATTAAAACTCAACCTCTCGCAAAACACCAATAGTAAACTCAAAGTTTGTAAACTGCGGAACATATGTTTTCTTACCTTTCTTTCCTTTTGGACCAATAATCTTTTTAGGCGGAACGATAAATTCCAAAGCAACTTCTGTTTGCCCCAAACTCATTCCTTCTTCTATATCAATATAGGGATATCCTTCTGTTGTAGTACCAGTATTATTCACCAGATACACACCCTCCCTGTTAATGTCAGTCACTATAAGACGAACTCGCTCATCAATTCCTTCAGTAGCATGTATCCGAACCTTGCTCTCACGCACACCTTCTTTAGGACGATACGCTCCCCACCGTTTTTTAATATCCAGAAAATCAGTTATTGGCTCCCATACAAATGACCCAATAGCAAAACGAGAAAAGTGATCAGTGGTGAAGGTTAGTGTCTTTAAATCAGTATCAAGTACTGAATCAATAACTCTCCACTCACTATCGATCGTATTATAGTGAAAAACTCTCAAATCTTCCTCTGTTACATTTCCTTCAACGAGCAATGCCGGATCATACGTAAAGGTAACATCCACTAGGAAAGACTCGTTTGGAATGCTTGATTCTATATCCCAAAATTCAGGTGTGAAATTTATTTTATCTGTATTGTTTCCGAAAGAAATATATTCACTATGTTTATCGACAGACAATGTTTCTCCCGGTGGCACATTCCCATGATAACTAAACTGCGTTGACTGGTTTTGGAATCCGTACACAATACGGTTTAATTCCAAAACTTTTTCAGTATAGTTGTCTATTCCCGCCCATTCTATGGGATGATGAAAGCGTTCAATGCCTGAAACATCAAGGAAATAAGGACCACGAGGACCACTGTCTGAGTTGAGAAAATCAGTAAAGTCATGACCCCACTGACCTTTGTACTGCGTAAGCCAACCCACTTCATCTACCGTTGTGATATCTATTCTATAACCCAAGATATCTGAAGATATACTAAACCCAAGTGATGAAGTAAGGTCATCTCTTATACCATCATCATGTACCCCATCATTGCCATTATTTGGATAATTTGCATGTGCTCCGAGCGCCACATAGCTCTTTACTTGTGTACCTTCTTTTTCTATTTCAGAGCTATTCCACTTTCTTCTCACAGAACCGTACGATTTGACTAACGTCTCTTCCCCCCTGTTATGATGCTGTGAATACGCTACAAACTTAGGTTTCTCAGTATCCTTTTCTAAAAATATGAATACCGATTCCCAATCGCCCTCATGATTGTTAAAACCACCGTGTTCCTTCCAATCATTAAATGCGTAGAAATACCAGTACTGAAGTACTATATATTCATGCTTAGTGCCTTCCCCATCAACAAAAGAATCCTCCATTTTGTACACATAGTACGTTGTAGTTGCGTACTCTTCCTCCACCAATGTTTGATACTTCGTTAAAGCATTGACAACATCTCCGTCCGCAAACGACAAATACCACTTTTCTGAATTTTCTTCATCAGCAATACTCTCCATAGTCACCTCTCCCTCATTCAAAACAATTTCATTTATTGCTGTTCTGTCCCAGAGAGTACTCGTCGCCACAAACGCCTCTACATTCATAGGGAAAAAACGTTCATCCGGATGCATGAGTAAAATAGGTTCATATTTTAAAATGAGTGGATCAATCTCTGGCTCAGGTGGAGCATTGATATCTTTTATCGTAAAGCGGATAGTTTGTATAGAATCCTCTTCCGCATGAGCTGTTTTTATTCCGAGCAAACGAGCGATATAGTATCGCGCATTCTTTTCTACCAGCACCGGTACATAACCTTCGTAAATATCAAGCTCGTATACACCCTCTTTATCCCAAGTAACCCATGTACCATCGTAGGCAACTATTTCCTTAGTAAACTCTCGGTTATTTGGGTTTGTATTGGGTTCTGGCAAGAAATATAAATCAGCTTTTACTGGACTACCGCTTTCGACGGCATACATTTCTCTTTCTTCATTAAATGGAACCGAATACGTGCCATTATCCTCTATGACAATTCCTATTTCGGGGTTTTCTCCCCAGACTGCGTACGTGCTCGGAAACTGAGCGGAAACAAAAGCGATAGGAGTAAAAAAGAGGACTAAAAGTGCAAGGTATTCTATAGAAAATAAACGCATGAAAAGTAGTATTAAGGGTAATATTTAAAATGTACTATATTAGAGAGGTATTGCAACCCAAAGTATACACAGTGTATTTATTTTAAATTTTTAACCCTTAGAAGAACTCCCCTACAGCACAACGAGCGCAATAGATACAACCGCGAGGATACCGAGGAAGTGGGAAATGAAAAATATTAGTGGAAGAAATCGAGGACTCACTTTAGATATACCGATGAGAAATAGTCCGAATTCATCGGGAAGAGGTGTCGCAACAAGAAACAAACCAAATGCAAATGCTACCCACTTTAGAAAACCATATTCAAACACTTTTATAATAGCCGTCCGAAACACTCTTTTTACAAAACCATCAATATATACCGTCAAATCTTTTCGTACGAAATGTATAATCAGCATATCAATAAGCATTGCACCGAGTGCACCAAAGAACGCCACATATAGAGGGCTAAGCGACTGACTTATAGCAATGAGCGCCACTCCCGCGGGAGCAACAGTAAACACCGAGGTAAAGAATACTCCTGAAACAAAACTCGCAATAACGAGCGAAAGAAATGACTCTCCGATAAATGATTCTATGATCCCCAGACGAACGAGAAGAATGGTAGCAACAATACTTGCTGTTACTATAAAAACATTCCGTACAAATCTTCCTAGGGAGAAATGATATAACTGCATCAGTTTATTTTATCACAGCGCACTACCTCCATTCATAAAAAACACCCAAGGCAAACCTTGGGTGTTTTTTATGAATAATGAGATAAGAAGTGTTTCTACTTTTTAACCTCCTCGATAATTTCTTTTGCGCCATCTACCCCACTTTCAAGTGAGCGAGTTACCGCTTCTACTGCGTCCTCTCCGACATCCTGTGCCGCGTCGAGTGCGGAGTCACTTGAATAAAAGCTCATTTTCTAGTATTTTAGTAGAACGTTTTTCCTTCGCATATTCGGCGGGAGGAGGCGCAATGCCGGTTCGTCTAATGGTAGGACACGCCCCTCTGGAGGGTGTAATTGGGGTTCGAGTCCCTGACCGGCAGCTAGAGCAGTTTCGGCTTCGGTGCGAAGCGCCGAAACGCAACTGGTCTTTGCCGTCAGGGACTCGAACCGAGGGCGCGCGAAGCCGGACAACGTCCGAGCGCCCGAGTGGGGGTCGAGCGAATGAGGTTTTTATGAGTACGCAGGACGAAATAAAAACCCATGAGAGTGACCGAGTCCCTGACCTAAAAGATTTGGGTTTCCAAGTATCTGTTCGGCAGACATCTTGAGCTTGTCGAAAGAGAAATAAAAAACTTAGTAACTCGTGACCGAGTCCCTGACCAGAAGATTAAGAACGAGAAGTTTACCCTGAGCTTACCGAAGGGAGTCCCTGACCGTCAACCAGTTCGCGCAAACTCGAAGAGTATGGCGGTCTCATGTGTTCAAAGAGGGCTGTAGGAAACTGCTTCAATAAGTTGTATTATTTGCGATATAATAAAATTATGAGATTAATTCAAAAAACACTTCTTATTTCGACTGGACTTTTTGTGGTTGTTGTTATTGGTCTTCTTGTTTATTTTGAAAATAATAAAGAGTTCGAGCCAACAATATCTATAGATGATGTCGAGATAAGAAACGAGTACCTAAAATTAAGGGAGTTTCCTTATTGGACTTTTGTTGGAGAAGCAAAAAATAATTCCTCCACTACTGTAGACTCTCTATCCTTTAAGATTAGGGCCTATGATTGCCCGACCGATACAGTAGGACCTGATTGTGAAATTATTGGTGAGGAAGTTGTGAACACATATGTAACTATACCAGAAGGACAGGTAAGGCGTTTTGTAGATATGGTAACTTTTACTGATATGCCAGTGCCCAAGAACGAATTTAAATGGGCATATGAACTTATTAATATTGGGCTCTAATAATTCTTTACCATGAAATCTAAAAGACTATTTATCTTTATCATAATCAGTATTTTGTTAATTATGACAGGCGTTATTTATTTTAGAGAACCAGCTGTAGATAACTCATCAGATGATTTTGACCCATCAATTTATTTTGAGGGTGAACCAGTAACTCAAGAGGAGATAGACAGCGTTCTTTCTCCAGAAGAACAACAAGAGATTGAGCGAATTTACAATGAAACAAATGTATCCGAGTAAACCTTTGTGTTATGGCCTTAGATATAAATAGAATTACAGAGCAGTATAATTTCTCAGAAAACGAAAAGAAAATCATGAGTGATTCGGGAACAGCTAATACTGCTGCCATGAATCAATCGCGCATAGTTTCTGAGTTTATTTTGGCAAAGAAAATTGATATAGCTACAGATAGAATGATTGAGTCTAACAAAAAATTGTCGGAGTCTAATGAGAAATATTCTAAGGCGATGCTGTATCTCACTGGTGCGTTAGTATTTGTAGGAATTGTTCAGATTTTCTTTTAGGTATTGGTTCTTGCAAGTATTTAATACTAGGTGAGATTGCTTTATTATTTAATTCAATAAAATAAATACATGAGAGTAGCAATCGGCACAACAAGTGAACTAAAAATTAGATCTTTAGAGAATGCTTTGTATAAACTCCAAATTAAAGCGGAGATACACTCTATAAAAACAGACTCTGGTGTTTCTAATCAACCATTTGGTTATAAAGAAACTACCCAAGGTGCGAAAAATAGAGCAAAGCATGCACTTGAGAGTGATAGTTTCGATATTGGTTTTGGTATTGAAAATGGACTTATTGAAATAGAAGGAAACTTTTTTGATATTGCCTGTGTTTGTATAAAAACAAAAGAAGGAGAAGAATCTATATCATACAGCTCAGGATATTTCACTCCACAATGGATTGTAGAAGAGATAAAAGAGAAACACACTGATTATGGACACATAACACAGAGATTATCTGGTGACACAGACAAAGATCCAATCAAATATTTTTCTGGAGGAAAAGTTAAAAGAGAGGAATTGTTATCACAGGCAATAGAAATTGCTCTGATAAAAATACTTAATAAGGCTAGGTATGCAAAACAATGAAAATGAAACACAAAAAATTTACCCCCCCCTTTTTGAAATTAAAAGTTGCCAACCCAACTCCCCTATACTACACTTAGAAATATAAATAATTTCGTTATATGGATCTGGATATTTTATTCAATATATTTCCAAGAATTTTCGCAGTAATAGTTATTGGAGTTATTTTTTTCCTCATCTTTCGAGAACTTGTGACGTGGTATTGGAAATTAAACAGAATAATTGAGTTATTAGAAGAAATAAAAGAAAACACGAGACCGAAAGAAAAAAACCCTCCTAACACTGAGTTAGATAACGATACTCCCACTGATACCAAGACTAAGCAAAAATGGTGGTAAGCACATCTTTTGAGATATCGCTTCTATTATAGAAAACATTCAACTAAGCTACTCGTGCTAAAATTCAAGCATGGAAAGATATACGAAATTCAAAACAAAAGACGATCATGTTATTTATGGGATTTTAAATACTTCAAATAGAAGCTCAGAAACGCTCGCTATTTTTGTTCACGGGCTAACAGGACACCCAAATGAACACACCTTTTTCAACGCTTCACGTCTGTTTCCCAAAAAAGGAATAGATGTTTTTCGTTTTTATCTTTACGCTGGGGAAAAAGGAGGACGGAAACTAAGTGAATGTACTATTGCAACCCACGCAAAAGATTTAGACACGGTAATTTCACATTTTAGAAAAAAATATAAAACTATCGCGGTCATTGGTCATAGTTTAGGTGGTCCGACTATTCTTAAATCGGATTTTTTAAGAGTAGATAACATCATCTTGTGGGATCCGTCCTGTCACACTCAGAGTAAAAAATATCTGCCCAAAAAAGTAAGAATGGATAATCGAGAGGTGTGTATAGACGAATGGGGAACGGAATTTTTAGTTAATCCAAAAATGTTTGAGGAATTGTTTTGGTTTAATGGAAAAAACGAAATCGATCTGATACGAAAGATACGTGTTCCATTCAAAGTTATTGTTGCAGGTAAAACAGCATCCTTAAACAAAGGAGGTAAAATATATTGCGATAATGCAAATGGACCAAAAGAGCTTGTGGTAATCAAAAAAGCCGGACACACTTTCGATGAAGAAGGAGTTGAAGAAAATCTTTTGAGTGAAACCTTGAGCTGGATAAAGAAATATTCTTAACACCTTCCTCTTTACCATTTCCCTTACTCCCCTAGTTTTTTAGATAGGTATCTATGCCCCAAAGCTGGGAATTTTAAGATGTGCTGACAACACCGTTGTAATATATTTATCCCATGAACGTCTTGTATATATAGGTACGTAGGTACGGAAAATTATTATTATTAAAAAAACATAGATATGCTTTGGACAATTACAATAATACTCCTTATTTTGTGGCTTCTCGGTTTCAGCTTCAATGTAGGTGGAAATCTTATTCATACACTCTTGGTAATAGCGCTCATTTTGTTTATCGTGCGGCTACTAACATAAGAATGCGTACAAAGAATAATTAGTTGAAACAATAATTACAATAATACAAAAAACATATGGACTCTTACAATTCACACTCAACAAAACCAATCTACCGAGGCACACAAATTGTGTGGTATGTACTTGGTTTTCTGGAAATTCTCTTAGCCTTTAGATTTATACTTAAAGCAATGGGGGCAAACGCAACTGCTGGTTTTTCAAATTTCATTTATACAGTGACCTCATTCTTCACCGCCCCATTTTCAGCTGTTTTTGGAACAAGTGGCACTCAAGGAAACATCTTTGAATGGACAACTCTTTTGGCAATGCTCGTCTATTGGGTTATCGCCATCGGTATCATCCGCATCTTCCTTATGAGCAGGTCTGTGTCTACGAGAGAAGCTGCCACAAACCTCGACAATGGAGATACTGTCTAAGGTACTTCTGTACATTTGGTTATAAAGTCAGATGTTGTGATACTCTATAGGTACAAAATACTTCGACCCGACTCTGTCGAAAGGCAGAGGTAACAAGAAAAATTCAAGGTAACAACACCTTGATTTTTTTTGTTAGGGTAGCAAAGTCTTTTTACTTACATTAATTTCGAGCTTGTGACTCAGGCGTCTTGCATCTAGCGGAATAAATTGTACTTAGAGAAAGAGCAGTCTTCCCCTTTTCCTCTTCCTTGGTCGCCTAAAATCCTTCAGGAAGATATCGGGATGTTCAGGTAAGTAGCGGTGTATACTATACAAATGGTGAACGGTATTCTACAAAAATATGATAAGTAAGAAATTACTCCTGAGTATTGGAGGATTCATAGTATTTATTGGTATTTTAATTACATCAGGTAGTCAGTCTAAATTCGTTGTGACTGAAGTTCCTAACGAAAGTATTAAAGAAGATTCTATGTCTGAACCTGTTACAGAAGTAGAGATCGCACAATCTGTAGAGCAAAAAGAGACCGCCCAAGAAACAGAAGTAAAAAAGGAAGAAACATACAAGGTTATAAAAGTTGTTGATGGAGATACGTTGGCGGTTAGCATTGAGGGTATTTCAACAACCATACGCCTTATCGGACTAGACACACCAGAGACGGTAGATCCAAGAAAACCCGTACAGTGCTTTGGAGTTGAAGCATCAAATAAAGCAAAGGAGTTGCTTACCGGTCAGAATGTAAAACTAGAGTATGATACTTCTCAGGGAACGTATGACAAATACGATAGATTACTTACGTACGTATACTTACCCGACGGAAGGTTATTTAATAAACTCATGATTGCTGAGGGGTACGGATATGAATACACCTATGCTATTCCATACAAATATCAAAAGGAGTTTAAGGAAGCTGAGTTATTCGCACAAGAAAACAAAAAAGGACTGTGGGCGGAGGGTGTTTGTGAAGAGGAGACTTTAGAGGTATCACCCCCTACCCCAGCCCAAGCACAAGAGACTTCAGGTAGTTCATATGGCGAAGAGTATACCTGCTCATCAAATGCATACAATTGCACAGATTTTTCTACACACAGCGAAGCACAACATGTCTACCAACTATGTGGAGGAATAACTAATGATATTCACAGACTTGACCGAGACAAAGATGGTGATGCGTGTGAAAGCTTACCGCAATTCTGAAATTCAAAAGAAAATGGAACCAACAGAAATTACCTAGGTACAAAAACCTGGTAAAAAGATATAATCATTAGGTAATGTCTGAAGAACACTCAAAGCAGAAAAAATCAGAACTTTACTCGGCACTAGTTTGGATACTCGGTGGTTTATCTCTGGTTGCGTATTGTATCATTGGACTTTTAAATGCTTCGATTCCCGGAGTCGAAGACCTTGTCACTTTTTTATCTACAGTAGAAGGAAAGCATATATACGTTGCTGCATTTATTTCAATTTTTGTTGAGGGACTTTATTTTATCGGAAGTTTCTTTCCTGGATCAACATTGGTTGTTATTCTCGTGGTCCTTTCTCAACTAGGAGGAATACCAGTATTTATTGGAACAATTCTCGCTGTTTTTACAGGATGGTGCGTTGCGGGTATTGTTAATATTTGGCTAGCAAAAACATATCGTTTAAAGATTGCCCGTCTTCAAGAAAATGATACATATAAAATTAAGGATAATTTACCAACAACATGGTTCCCTGCATTCCGAGCAAACTACGAAGTAGCGCAGATAACTTATGGCGGAAACCCATTTAAAGTCTTTCTTTCTTCAGTCCGAGTAAAACTCTGGTCCACTCTCGTTGCAACACTATGTATTCTTAGCATCTCATTATTTATAAGTATTGAAGATATAAGCAATGAAGAAGGATTTGCTACAGTTATACTGGTTGCGATAATTAATTTTATAGTTGGTGGCGTTAAGTTAAAAAACTATTTTAGAGATACGAATACCTAAACTCACTTCTTCATCAATTTTCTTTTGTATGTATTCTAGTGAATGAAAATAATTTTTCCAAAGAAAAAGGACCCAACCGCAGAGCTGGGTCCTTGTAAGCAAGATTCCTGTGTTAAGGAACTTGTTGAATTCGATAAAATCGTTTTGACTCTCCGATTCCTGTAACATCAAAATATAACTGAGGGTTTGTCTCAATGGTGACAATAGCCAACGTATGCCACGCACCTTCCTCACTCAAGACATCCTTGTATTCAACAGCACACCGTGAACCGATTGCGCCATAAATGACGACAGATGGTGTCATTGTCATGTCCGCAACAAGCGTTGTGTTGGGTGGTCCATCTCCCACAAAAAACGTTTGTGGTATTGTTGGTCTGCTGTAGAGACTTTGATCTCGAAGCATTACCCGCCACTGATAGGCGCCACTTGGTAAGGGTGTCTGCGTGGTGAACTCTGCGGTATCGCCGGATTCATACGCAACTTTATTCCACCCTGTAAATGTTTCAACATGATCAAACGTATGACTGACTGTTTTGAAACCGTCGGTACTCAGCTCAATACGTGGTGACAATACATCTGCACGCTCATCAAGCGTAGCACTTAAATCAAGCATGCTGAAACTAAAAGCTACTGTTCCGTTTGGAAGTGTTTCTCCTACAACAGGTGTAATAAGACTTTCAACCTTGGGGATATAATCGCGATACACACTTCCTTTTCCTCCGTTTTGTGTATTCAGATATCCTCCTTTCTTTCCACCCGTAGAACTTGTACGCTCATCGAGATTGCCCATCGTTGCATTTCCATAGAACACCTTGATTGCTCCACCTCCACCCCCGCCCCCATGGTAACCTCCATCTCCACCATTCGCAGAGAGTGTGCCACTAATGGAAATATTGGCACTTCGCAAGAGAACAGTACCACCAGCTCCTCCGCCGTGTGAACTATTTACTCCATCCCGTCCATCGGCGCTGATAGTTCCATTCACAGTAAGTGAATATTCTGCTTCAATCAGTATCCCAGCACCACCGTTACTAAGACCAGATCTTCTACCACTGGCGCCACCCATGTACGCTTCGTACGTAAATGGCGAACCAAAGGACTGACCTCTGTTTACACCACTAGATGAAGTCCAATACCCACGGCCCCCGGTACCAATATGCCCACCAGCAGAAGCGCTTGTATACCAATCATTCCCTTGCCCCCGCAGGTCATTACCTGCACCTAAGCCATCGATAATGCCTCCCTCTTCAATGAGTACATTGTTTGCAAGGATAGTTACTGTCCCTGATTGTGGAAGGTTGCCATCCACGCGATGTACCCGGAGTTTCCCTTCATTAATAACTGTTAGGTTGTTGATATTCCAAAAACCCAGCACAACCAACTCTCCTCCAACTATCGTAAGTGGAGCAAAGTTATTTGTTCCGAGGACAGTACTGACACCGCCAGCAATGGTGAGTCGCTCGCAGTTGAGATTACCTGAAACTAAAAGAGCGCCATCAACATCCAATGTAGCGGACTGTATATTTTCACGTACAGTTAGTGCTCCATTCGTCTCAAGGTAAATTTCCTGAGCTTCTAGCGTACCATCAATGATAAGCGAACCGCTGTTTTTAACCAGTACCATCCGGTATGTTCCTCCTGGAATGGTTGTAGTAACTCCATCAATGACGAGATCATCGTCAGCATGTGCTACCTGTATGCTGAATACAAGCGTTACTATCGTAAGCATCAAGATGCTTTGAGTTAACCTTCTGGCAAGTAGCCAGTCATTATTTTTTGTTTGCATTTTGTCCTTTCAATGAACTATCGTTCTTGTTGTTGTTTTTAGAGGAATCCTCTACCTAAACATCATATTCCATATTTTTTACGAATATGTCAATACTCATAGCTAGAGTACCATTCAATCCGATTTCGAGGATGAATCACGATAAAAAGCTACCTTGTAAAATAACAGCCCCGTACCTAAGGTACGGGGCTGTTATTATTCATGCTGTTTAACCTATTAAACTATAATTTTTTGCAACTTCTTTTAGTTTCAACCCCTAAAAATAGCAAAACTTAACATCCATAAGAATGCCTTTGTATTAAACTGATTTTCTGCTATGGTGTTTATTAGGGTCGATTTATTTCGACAGGCTAATGTGTTGCCTTAAAACATAATTTTGGACTTTGAAAAGATATAAAAAAATAAAAGAAGGAGGTTGCAATGATTAGAGCACTTATTGTTTCCAGCTTGAGCGAACGCTATTACTACGATGCATTTGTGGAAGAATCCAAAAAACTTGGTGTTGAAATAGTTATTCTAGATCCAGAATATTTTATTTCTCAGAATCATACACTGGATATCCATCTTGACTCGGTCAATCTTTCTGGAAAAATTGAAGTAATTGAACTTGGCAACGACAAGAATAAAACAAAACTTGTTGATATTAATACCATAAAGGTAGCGTGGTATCTACGTGTAAAACGAACACTCCGTACATCTGAAATCGATAATGTTGAAAAACGATTCAAATGGAGCGAAACTTTGTGGTCACTTGACTCTCTCCTTCACCTACTTCCCTGCAAATGGATAAATACTCTTGATGATATCGAGCGTCTAAACTGCAACAAATTACTACAACAAATGCACGCGGCACGCGCTGGCTTAGCAACACCCAGAACCTCTGTCAGTAACTCACCAGAGTCAGTAATTGGTTTTTGCGCAAAACACAGTAACCGACTACTACTCAAATTAATTGGATATACCAAACTTGATCCAAACGACATGATGGTGGTTTACTCAGAACTATTTGAACTAAATGAATTAAAAGGAAGCGCAGACTCAATCCATTATTGTCCTATATTCGCACAAGAATACATATCAAAACAATACGAATACCGAGTAATGGTAATTGGAGACGAAGTACACGCGTGTCGTATTGACTCTCAGGCGAGTAAAAAAACTCAAATTGATTGGAGGCACTATGATTTTGAAAATGTTGCACACACAAAAGCAGATTTACCGCCAGAAATATCAATGCAATTGATCACCCTAATGAATTCACTTGGACTCAAGTATGGTGCAATAGATATGATAGAAACGCCTGGTGACGATTTTGTTTTTCTTGAAGTTAATCCATCAGGTCAATGGGATTGGATTGCTAAACTCAGCGGTCTACCTATCGCAAGAAGTGTTGCACGTATGTTAAAAAAATCTGCAACCTAGACTAAACATCAATCCTCGCCCTCGTGCGAGGATTTTCATTAAAAACTCCTTTTTTATATTCATCTAAAAGATGCTTTGCATACTCTTTCTCAACCTCACCAACTTCAACTTCACTCCATTTGTGTGCACCATCTATATCATGATGCAATAACATATCAATCATGGGTGTAATTTTATTTGGATGCGTAGGATACAGATATTGTAATGCTTTTTTACATAGTTCCCGAGCATGATTAAGATTATGCTTTTTCCAAATTGAAACTGTGGTGGCATGATGATGCCACATCCATAATATATTTTGGACCGCCTTTCTCTCGTGTTTATCTAACTTATCAATATCAACTTCTAAAAGTGCATTCTTAATTTGATTAATTAATAATGAGTCATTATTCTCATCAAAAAAACCTTCTTTAATTGCTTTTTGCTCATGCTCCAACTGCAATTCATGAAGACCATATACATCTCCAACATTAAAATTATGACATACTCGCTCAAGAGATATTTGATCATTTTTCTTTTGCATATATTCTAGTATAGCAATAAAAAAGAAGGGTTGTGACACCCTTCTTTGATGAACTGAATAATCAATCTCTCCGTGGAGCGGTTGGGTCATCGACTTGGTCATGCATCTCAGGAGAATTCCCTTGCGTTGTGACCACAGTCATATTTGCGACAATGTTTGGTACACTTGGACGAGCTCTCATACGCCGAAGTAACAACGGACCATTTTGAGGATTGATTTCTTCTACAGTATCTTCTTTCATAAACAAACTCCATGTAATAAGTTAAAACTCAGTACAACCTAATTAAAGAATACCATCTACGAATAAATTGCTCAAATACCTTATTACAGTATGGTATTATGCATAGATGCTCAATGCTGTACTATTTCTAAAAGCTAGCACAATACAACATGACTAAATACACCAAACTCGTACGTGACAAAATTCCTGAAATACTTGATGCGAAAAAAGTACCCTACACAAAAAGAGTCGCGAATGAAACAGAGTACAAGGAAGCGCTAGTGGAAAAACTCCTCGAAGAAGTACGGGAATTCTCTCAAACTCCCACAGAAGAAGAACTCGCTGACGTGCTTGAAGTGGTGAATGCGCTCACAAAACTCCCCGAATATCGCGCAACGGAAACTGCACGAAAAATAAAACACGAAGAAAGAGGAGGTTTTGAAAAAAGAATAATTCTTTCCGGAGAAAAATAATACCGTACCAGGCATCGTACGGTATTATTTTTTTACTTCTTTGCTTTGAGTGAGGCTTTAATAAATGCGCTGAAAAGTGGGTGAGGATTAAGCGGATGCGCTTTGAATTCGGGATGAAATTGAGTTCCCAAGAAAAACGGATGCTTACTCTGTGGCAACTCGGCTATTTCAACCAAGTACCCGTCTGGTGATGTGCCAGAAAATATAAGCCCTGCCTCTTCTATCTGTTTTCGGAATTCATTGTTTACCTCGTAGCGGTGTCGGTGACGCTCAATCACTTCTTCTGTTTTATACGCTTTATGCGCCACTGTCCCCTTTAAGATTTTTGCCGGATAGGCACCAAGTCGCATGGTTCCGCCGTAACGCCCCTCTTCCACATGCTTTCTCTGATGCTCCATGATATCGATTACAAGGTTTTCTCCTTTTGGATTTATCTCACGAGTATTCGCATCCTTAATTCCTAAAACATTCCGTGCGTATTCAATAACCGCAAGTTGCATACCGTAGCATATTCCAAAATAAGGTATCTTCTGTTCTCGTGCATACTTAATAACATGCAACTTCCCTTCAATGCCTGTTTCTCCAAACCCACCAGGAACGAGAACTCCATCATATTTTTTAAGCTCAACCACCTTCTTTGGGTCTTTTTCAAACTGCTTCGAATCAAGCCAGTGAATAAGCGGAACCGCTCCTTGTTCGTACGCAGACATTTTAATCGCTTCAATAACTGAGATGTAAGCATCGGACAACACAAAGTCTCCTGAATCAAAGTATTTACCCACTATCGCGATATTTACTTCCTTCTTCGCGTTATTCATTTTCTTTACCATTCCCCGCCACTCAACTAAATCTTTCTTGCGTGGTTTTAAGCTAAGCGCATCTAGTACATGGTTTGAGAGACCGTCATTTTCAAAATTTACCGGCACTTCGTAAATACTTTTTATATCAGGAGCAGAAATTACGTGGTCGTATGGTAAACCACACATATCCGCTATTTTTTCTTTTCTTTTTTTGTCGAGTGCTTGGTCACTTCGCGCGATAATAATATCCGGATTGATACCATACGAGTTAAGCTGTCGAACAGCATTTTGTGTCGGCTTTGTTTTCATTTCTCCCAAACTGTTTGGTACCGGCAAGTACGACACCATTACAAAAAGAACATCTTTTGGATGTCGTAATTTGGTTATTCGAGCTGCCTCGAGGAAGATTGCGTTCTGATACTCACCAACTGTTCCTCCTATTTCAAATACGGTGATATCCGCTTTTGTTTTCTTTATTGAAGTAGCTATTCTGCGTAGTATTTCTTCGGTGATATGAAAAGCCGGCTCAACACACTTTCCGTTGTATCCCAACGCGCGCTCTTTGTCGATAACGTGCTTAAACACCATTCCGTTTGTCATGTAGTTTTCTGGCGGAAGCTCCTTACCAAGAAAACGCTCGTAGTTGCCCATGTCTTGGTCTGTTTCAAGCCCTGAGTTAAGCACAAACACCTCACCGTGCTCTGTAGGGTTCATGGTTCCCGCATCCACATTTAAATACGGGTCTGCTTTTATCAAACTGACATTAAAACCTTTTGACTGCAAAATAGTTCCGATTGATGCCGTGGTAACACCCTTTCCAACACCCGACATCACCCCTCCTATAACGAAGATATATTTATGACCACTCTTTTTTTTCATATTAAACCTTTAAGTAACGGCGTACCGCCAAATAACTGGAAATCGCACCAAGCAATACTCCCGACCCCACCAAGACGAGAAATATTGAACCGAAGTTATTAAGATAATAATGGAAGATATTTATACCGGTAAAGAAATTTTGCGTAATCGGACCGAGCCAATACGTCACCGGGTAGAAAATCAGTATTGCGATAATTCCCGATGCAAGACCATACATCATACCCACCACAACAAACGGACCTCGGATATACATATTGCTCGCTCCCACGAGTCGCATAATTGAAATTTCTTCCTTTGAAACGAAGATTGCAAGGCGAATAGTGTTGAAAGTAATCATCACGGACATCACCACAAAAAGAACTGTTACCGCAATACCGAAACGCTCCGCTGACTCGATAATTTGTGTAAGTCTATCGATAGCAACCCTGTTTTGGTTGTAGTTAATATTTTGAATTATAGAATTACCTTCTTCATCTGTAGGTACTTCTGAGTCAAGAAATGAGACAATACCTTCATACTGGGAGGTTTGTCGAGCGGTTATGTTGAGATATCCACCAAGCGGGTTATCTCCAATCTCTTCAAGTGCTTGCAGTGTAGTAATATCGTCCTTGTGTCGCTCCTTAAACTTAGCAAGTGCTTCATCACGGTCGACATATTCAATTTGAGAAACCTCAGGAAGGTTCTCTAAATTTTGCTTGAGTACAAGAATAGAACCCTCGTCTGCGTCTATATTAAAATACACATTTATATCTACCTTTGACTCAATTTGGCTTAATGTTGAAGAAAGAAGTGTTCCCACAAACAAAAGAGAACCTATGACAAGAAGAGTGGTTACCATCACCACCACTGATGAAAGAGACACAAAACCACTTCGCCAAAAATTGACAAACCCCGCACGCACTACTCGTTGTACATTTGTCCAAAACATATTACAAAATATATTTACCTTGTTCGTCGTCCCTGATAATTCTACCTCGGTCCATGGTTATCACTCGTCTGCCGAGTGAATCAATAACTCCCTTATTGTGCGTGGTGAGCAAAACAGTCGTTCCGATATCGTTTATCTTTTTCAAAATCTGAACCACCTCAAATGTGTTTATCGGATCAAGGTTTCCTGTTGGTTCGTCTGCAATAATAATATCCGGCTGGTTTACAATCGCTCGAGCGATAGCCACTCGCTGACGCTCTCCTCCGGAAAGTTCGTGTGGGAAATTCCAAATCTTATCCCCCAAGTCAACCAAATCCAAAACGTGAGGAACATCTGCTTCTATCTCTTCATCGGTACGTCCTGCCGCCTCCATGGCAAACGCTATGTTTTCATACGCGGTTTTGTTTGGGAGTAAACGAAAATCTTGAAAAATAGTTCCGATACGGCGACGAAAATCATGAATTCGGGAACGGTCGAGTGCGTGTACATCCTGTGATTCAAAAAAAACAGAGCCAGATGTTGGCTTGTCTTCAGCAAGAATCATTTTCAAAAGCGTTGTTTTTCCAGCGCCAGAATGACCCACGATTGATACAAAATCTTTCGGTGCTACTGTGAAAGTGACACCTTCTATTCCGATTGAATTGTCTCCGTAGACCTTGGTGACATTATCAAAATAAATCATACGATATAGTTTACCACATCAATGCCCGCTCGTGCACTTACTCCTTTTGCTTATCTGCATTTTCAAGAAAAAGTTCGATATTCCCGTCGAAAACACCCTCCACATCGCTTGTTTCTGTACCGCTACGGAGATCTTTGACCATTTTGTACGGATGCTCCACGTATGAGCGTATCTGGCTTCCCCACTCATTTTCAACCGTTTTACTGATAGCATGCCCTTGTTCAAACTTCCTCTGTTCCTCTGCTTTTTGTGTGAATAGTCTTCCTTTTAGAACTGCCATCGCCCGTTCTTTATTTTGTTGCTGGCTACGCTCGGTCGCGACATGAACTGAGATGTTTGTTGGAATGTGCACAATACGTACCGCGGTTTCGCGCTTGTTCACGTTTTGCCCTCCCGGACCACCAGCACGAGTAAACTCAACCCGGATATCATCAGAAGAAATATCCTCTGGTGTTACTTTTTCAAACCGAGGAACAACCTCAACCATTGCAAATGAAGTATGTCGAAGTTTTTTTGCATTAAAGGGAGAAATGCGAACAAGACGATGTACTCCGGATTCATTTTTTAACATTCCATACACACCCTTTCCTTCGATATCTACCGTGATATTACGAAAACCACCGTGTTCGCTCTCATGTTCATGAAGTAGTGAAATGCCCCATCCTTTTTTCTCAAAAAACTTTCGATACATGGTAAATAACTTAGCAACAAAGTCTTCAGCATCATCTCCTCCCGCGCCGGCAAATATAGTCATTACCGCTCCACCTTTTTCAATAGCTTTTTCTTCGCCCAGTACCTGCTTCAAACGTGCGAGCTCGCGGACAGCTTCTTGTGCCTTCTCTTTATTGCTCCAGAAATCCGTACTGGACATTTGTTCCTCTATTTTTTGTATCTGCAGTTCTGTACTTGTCATATGGGTAGTATAGCAAAGCCGACCTCTTCCTGTATACAAAAACCGGCGCGAGGAGTATTCCTCGCGCCGGCGCGCTTGTACGCTGTGTTTTCTATACGGTGCACCACCTAAGGTTCGCAGTGCACCAAACACGTGACCGTTGGTCATTCTACTTAGAATTGGGATGAGGTCAAGGAGTTGAACTCTATTTTATTGAGTCTCTATTGTACTCCGCTCGAACCTATTTTAGCAAAAATCTCGACTGATGCG
>JBBDJV010000019.1:0-15067 GCA_040879725.1 Minisyncoccota bacterium
CTGTTGAGAGACTTCGAGAACTGGGGAGTGTAAACTTGACGCTGCAATGCTACAATGTTTGACACATAAAGAAATTTCATTACTCACTGATCAGACATCTAATACGGTTGCAGTGCAAGCACATCGGGGGTTAGAAAAAATAAGGGTATTGTATGCTGAAACACATAAGTGATGATAAGAAATTGTTACTGTTTTCTCATGGTGTGCCTTGACCTTATGTAGGGGCTCGTCCATCACATCGTGATGGGTGAGTATTAATAAATTAAGTAAATAAATATATGAGCATTTTAGCATGGGTTATATTAGGTGGAATTGCAGGATGGATAGGTTCTATCCTTATGAGCACTAATGAATCACAAGGAATCATTATGAACATCGTTATTGGTATTTTGGGAGCGTTTGTCGGAGGTTTCTTGTTTAGTTTTATCGGTGGTGATGGTATCACTGGTTTTAACTTCTACAGTCTATTTGTAGCAATTATTGGGTCAGTTACTTTTATCTGGCTTGCTCGGGTTTTAAAAACTTCTCAATAAATGCAAAGAAGTCATTAATAGCTTAAATAAATTTAATATGGACAACAATCGAAATAAAAATGATAACTCAGGCATCAATACAGTTCTAATTGTATTGATCTTACTAGTGCTAGTTGGTGGATTAGTTTGGTTATTCGCTGGAAATAGAGCTGAGGTGCCGAATGATAGTGCCGATGCATCACTAGATATTAACCTGCCACAAGAAAGTGATAGTGAAGGAAGTAACTAATAAGTAATTTGTTAGAAAAATGGTTAGAAACATGAGAATTACGAACAAAACCGTAGTGACCATTATAATCAGTATATGAAAAAAGAATTATTAAAACACCTCACTGTTAAATTGAGTGTTTTTTGATATGATAAATCAATGTCTAAACACCTAAAGCGCTGGTTGATTCCCTCTGAGAGTAATAATCACGAGCCGCATTTCTTACGCACATGGTCAGTTGTATTCCTTCTTGTGATTATCGTAGCGTTTTTTGGGGTGGCCCAACTCCTTGAAGAAAATCTAAAGAATGTAGAAAGTGGGTTGGCTGCTGTAGTGTCGAGTGTTTTGGTAGATTTAACCAATTTTGACCGAGCTCAGGAAGGACTTCACGGTCTTGCGTTTAACCAAAAATTGAAAGAAGCGGCACAGCTGAAAGCAAATGATATGGCGGTGAACGGGTATTTTGCTCATAATTCACCGAGTGGGGTGACGCCCTGGTTTTGGTTGGATAAGGTGGGATATGAATTTGCCTATGCAGGTGAAAATCTCGCGGTCTTTTTTGGCGACTCAGAAGATGTAGCACGCGCGTGGATGGATTCACCTACGCATCGTGCAAACATTCTCAGTTCTAACTTTTCTGAAATAGGTATTGCAACCGCTGAAGGATACTATCAGGGACATCAAACCATATTTGTTGTGCAGATGTTCGGTACACCACACAGAAGTGCATCAGTTGCAACACTTACTAATGAACCATCACAAGACATTACTAATTCTCAAGATGTCGTCAGGGACTCTGTTGTTGAGGTGGCTACGGAAAAAGATGTTGAACCAGTAGCGCCTGAGCCAGTCATTGATATCTTGCATCAAGACGATACCTTTATTGCAGTGAAGGGTGATGTATCGCCAGCGCCGTCAAACGAATCAGTAGAAATGCAATCAACTTTTTGGGAGCGCATAGTTGCTTCTCCTCAAACAACTTTGTCATATATTTACACTGTTATTGCGAGTGTCGTTGCTGTCTCGCTCGTTCTTCTTATTTTCTCTGAGATGCACATCCAAAAACCAAAGAACATTATTCTGGGTCTCACTTTACTCGCAGTGTTAGGAACACTCCTCTACTTTTCCTACTCTGAAGTGATAGTGGCAAGTATGAGTAGCTCCTTAGGATTTCTTTATACTTAAACTTTTACGGAGTAAGATTGTAATTTATAGTGAGAATTACAGAAAAAAAGTAAGCTTTTCATACCATATACCATACAAAAGTGAGCTTGGTTGAATCCATCTTTGGAATAATATTTAGGTTTAACCTCCATATACTCCTCCAAAAAAGGCCTTAAAATAAGGGTTTAAATGCGCACGCCGGCGTGCGCATTTAGCGTAGTGTATACATTTAATTCAAAGTGTGCGAAACAAAACAGGAGACACTCTCGACTTGAATCCACAAAACAGATGTAAAGTAAACTTTACATCTGTTTTAGTATTTACTACAATTATATATAAGAAAGAAATTAATAATTACTACTAACTATTTATATTTATGAACAAAACTACAGGAATTATTATCGCAGTCATAGTATTGATTGCCACCGCTGGATTGGTGTATGCCTCTATGAATAAAGATGAAGGCATGATGAAAAATACAGAAGATAAAGTGATGAACGATGATGTCTCTCAATCTAATAAAGATGTGGGGGAGATGGACAAAGGAATAGAAGGAGATGAGGTGATGAAAACAGGTAGCTACGAAGCTTACTCACCTGAAAAGCTTGGACGAGCTGAAACAGGCGATGTTGTTATATTTTTCCACGCTTCATGGTGCCCTTCATGTAGGAGTTTAAATACAGATATTGAGAATAACCTCGATGAAATACCTTCAGGCGTTAGTATTCTAAAAGCAGATTATGATACTGAGTCAGAGTTGAAGAAGAAATACGGTGTTACGTATCAACACACACTTGTGCAGGTGTCTGCAGATGGAACCATGATCAAAAAATGGAGCGGTAGTCCTACGCTAAGTAGCTTAGCTTCAAAAATTGAGTAATATGATTTTTTTCATTATATCAATTTTGGCGGGAGTATTTACGGTTCTTGCTCCGTGCATACTGCCATTACTTCCTGTAGTTATCGGCGCATCAGAAAAAGGTGAGGGGCGATATATCTCACGGCGTGCACTTGTGGTTATCGGTTCGCTTTCCTTGTCGGTAATACTCTTCACGCTTCTTCTTAAGGCATCAACATTACTGATCGATATTCCTCTATCATTCTGGAGTTGGTTCTCTGGTGCTATTCTCATACTCGTCGGTCTCGCTATTGTCTTTCCGTCATTCTGGACCAAAATGCCGTATGTAAATAAACTAAGTTCAATCAGCAATAAGGCGGTAGGAACAGGGTATCAGAAAAAAAGTTATACAGGTGACATGTTGATTGGTTTTGCACTTGGTCCTGTCTTTACTACCTGTTCTCCGACGTATCTATTTATTATCGCGACAGCACTACCGGCAACATTTGTCGCTGGGTTTTTGTATTTGATCGGCTTTACTATCGGTCTTGCTGTTTCTCTGTTACTTATTGCTTACTTTGGGCAACAGATAGTAAACAAAATAACCGCACACATGGAGACAGCAGGAAAGCTCAAGCGAGTATTTGGTGTGATTATTATTCTTGTCGGAATAGCAATATTTACCGGATACGATAAAAAGATTGAGGCATTTATTCTCGACTCAGGATACGGGGCAACGATACAGTTAGAAAATAACCTTATTGAACGGTTTGCACCTGGTGACGATTCTTCGGAAAAGACTGTTCCAGTGAGTATGGAATATGAGACTATTACATTAGCTGGAGGGTGTTTCTGGTGTACTGAAGCGTATTTTCAAGAAGAAGAGGGGATAGTAGATGCTGTATCCGGGTATGCCGGAGGAGAGGAAAGCAATGCCACGTATTTATCAGTCACAAAAGGAACTACGGAGCATCGAGAAGCAGTACAAGTAACTTACGATCCAAATATAATCTCACTTGAAAAAGTACTCGATATTTACTGGTCGCATATTGATCCAACAAATACAGAGGGGCAGTTTGCTGATAAGGGATTCCAGTACACAACAGCTATTTTTTACCAAAACGATGAGCAAGAGGTGGTGGCACGTGACTCCAAAGAACGTCTCGAAGTGAGTGGAGTTTTTGATAAACCGATTGCGACAGAGATTCTTCCATTCACAACTTTCTTTGTGGCAGAAGAGTACCATCAGGACTATTACAAAAAATCATCAGATCATTACGAGCGATATAAGAAAGCATCTGGTAGAGCGGGGTTTGTTGAAGACACGTGGGCGAAAGACGCAGCTATTCAATTTTTAGAATCAGAACAAACAAATACTATGGATAAAAATGATGTATCAAAAAAGAAAGATGAATATAATTATACTGAAGAAGAGATAGCCCAATTACTTGAGAACCTAGACCCTTTGGCGTACCACGTGGTTGCTGAGAGTGGGACTGAGACACCGTTTAATAATGCGTATTGGGATAATAAAGCTGACGGGATATATGTAGACGTGGTTACAGGAAAGCCGCTTTTCTCAAGTACACACAAGTATGACTCAGGAACTGGATGGCCGAGTTTTTGGAGAACTATCGATGACGACTCGGTTACCATGCACGAGGACAATTCGCTTTCGACAACTCGTACAGAGATACGGAGTGAGGCTGGTCATGTAGGGCATGTATTTGAAGATGGTCCAGTAGAAGAAGGGGGTCGCCGATTCTGTACAAACTCAGCGTCACTTCGGTTTGTACCAAAGGAAGAGATGACAAAAGAAGGCTATGAGGAGTATCTCTATCTGTTTGAAGAGACTACGTAGGGCAGAAAGCGAGGAAAAGGGTGCGGTAGAAAAATGAGTCTATGTAACACGTATTTCAACTGAATTACATTTGGTTTTTAAAATGTGTGCATCATCTAGCAAAACTTGTTAGGATAAAAGTATTACTCAATAAACACAACAACACTATGAAAAATATTTTCTGGTTGTTGATTGTAGTTTTGATAGTTGGCGGATCCATCTATCTTTTCTCTCAATCAGGTACTGTTCCTGAATTGGATCAGTTCGGAGAAGACAACCAAAACCAAACCAATGGAAATGAGTCGTGGGAAACGTATCAATCTAATATTGATCAAGAATTGTCTTTTAGCATTATGCATCCAGCGACAACTTCTATCAGCCAAGTGCAAGATGATGTTTATGAAATTAAATATATTGGTCCCAACAGTGAGCAGAATACAGAAATAACTGACGGTTTCTATGTGTCACTACAGTTTACCACTGCAACAAGTCTTGAAGCATATGCTCGGGACAGCGAACCTGTCGAAGGTGATATTCAGTCAACCTCGTTGCTTGGTCGTGAAGCATTAACGTATTCACTGATTAGTCAATTATCTAATCAGCCGATAGAGCATATCGTGCTGTGGGCTGATGAAGTGAATGGAAGATTGTTGGATATTACCTATTCAGTACACGGCAATCGCGCGGAAATATATCGCGATACTGTATTTTCCATTCTTGATACCATAACGTTTACGAACGGTGATACTCCTATAGGTAATGGAAGTGCTACAGAAATGACCACCTTGCAATTGGCGATGCTTGATTACGATGGGATTGGTCAAGAAAGTAATGGACCAATGAGAGGTTGCGATCGGCTTGTATATATTGAACGAACTGTTCCCGCTACCGTGACGCCACTAAACACTGCTCTTGAAACATTATTTTCACTTGAACAAGAACGGGTGAATGGGTGGCATAACTTTATTGCGAGCCAAAATGACACACTTTCTTTTGATCGAGCAGAAATAATAGATGGTGTTGCACATGTGTATCTTGCCGGTGAGCTTGGTCCACTTGGCGGTGTGTGTGATAACCCGCGTACAGCGATACAGATTGAAGAAACCGCTCTTGTGTATAGTACTGTAAACAGCGTCAAACTCTATCTTAACGGCGAGGTAACTGATCTAATACCAGGAGGAAGAGGTTAAAATAGTATGAATTTTATTAAAAAAAATCCACTTGAGGTTTTTTTGGTCGCGGTTTACCTCCTCGCTACTCTTGCTATTGGAATCTACGCTCTCACTTGTAATTCTGAATTATGTTCGCTGATACTAGTGATCCCACTTACTCCTTGGCCACAACTAGATGGAGTATTACCATTTTCACTTCCTCGATATCTTCTTCCGCTAGGGGTAGTGATTAATAGTTTGCTACTTTTCTATGTTGGCCGAATTATTAGAAAATTATTTAACGCTTAAATATATGCCTTATAAAAAAAGAGAAGAACTACCAGAGTCTGTACTTTCGGCACTTAAAGATGTCCCGCATGCTCAGGAAATATATAAAGAAGTCTACAATAGTGCTAACAAGCAATATGCCGATTCCGAAGATCGACAAGCAGATTCGACCAGAGAAGAAACAGCACATGCGGTCGCGTGGAGTGCGGTTAAGCAAAAGTATGAGAAAGGCGATGATGATCTCTGGCATCCAAAGTCGTAATGACATATGGAAATAAACTTGAGTGGAAAGTAAAAAATAAAGAGTGGAGTGCGCTAGTATCTGGTGATTTAGCTTTTCTGACCGCAAGGGCTCGAAACATTCAATGCGCCACATGGGTGGCGCATTGAATGAAAGGGTATATTTGGCTGGCACGCGGTAATAGAAAGCAAAACCACCCGTTTAGGAGCGGGTGATTTTGCTGTGGATATACATCTTGCAGTATATACCCCTATGGGGTATACTGTGTTTGCTATGAAAACAGCAATAAAAAAACAAGTACAAAATCGACTCCGGCGGATTGAAGGGCAGGTTCGAGGACTTCATAAAATGGTTGATGAAGAAAAGTATTGCATCGACATTATTACACAATCATCAGCTATCAGAAGCGCTCTCTCGGCTGTAGAAGACAAGATGCTCGAGAATCACTTGTCTGAACATGTAATTCATCAAATGAAGCAGGGGCAAGAGAAAAAAGCAGTAGAAGAAATTGTAAGTATTTTTAAAAAATCTAAGAAGAAGTAGTTCGATAAAGTCACTATAAGTCACTATAAACAACATGGAAAATAAAAATCAAACAATCATCATAGGTCTTCTTGCTCTTATCATCGGTCTCCTCCTCGGTTATTTTTTCGGTATGAATAACATGCCACATCGCGAGTCCTTATCAAATGAACCTATGCATGAAGAGATGGAAGAGCGCATGTACGGGGATGAGGTTATCGATGGTGATGGAGCCATGATACACGCTATGGATGAAATGATGCTCGGATTTCGTGGTAAGACAGGAGAAGAATACGAAGAAGCGTTTTTACGGGGAATGATTGTGCATCATTTTGGAGCTGTTCATATGGCCGAGGGGTTGCTCGAGCAAACGGAACGTCCAGAATTAAGAGCTTTTGCACAAGATATTATTGATGTTCAGTCTGAAGAAATAGAAACCATGAAGGGGTGGTTAGAAGATTGGTTTAATAATAAAAATTAATATGAACAGTAAAACAATTATCGCAATTTTAATCATCGCAGTTGTTGGTATTGTCGGGTTTATGGCAACAGAAAGTAGATCAAGCGAAAAAACCTTATCACAAGGACAGGGTGTAGCTGTAACCGTGTACAAATCACCAAGTTGTGGTTGCTGTGGTGTGTGGGCGTCGTATATGGATAAAGAGGGATATACGGTTGATACTAAAAACATAGAAGATATGTCAGTTATCAAACGAGAACTCGGTGTACCCTATGAACTTGAAAGTTGCCACACTTCTGAAGTTGAGGGTTATGTCGTCGAAGGACATATCCCAAACGAAGCAATTCAAAAACTCCTTACCGAGAAACCTGATATTAAAGGAATCGGTATGCCCGGAATGCCTTCAGGTTCTCCAGGTATGCCGGGACCAAAGACATCGGACTTTGTTATCTATGAGATTATGCATGACGGCACAAGGGGTGATGTATTTATGACCATTTAGCTATGAGAAGATATTTTTTTATATTTTCCATAATCACTTTTACTCCTAAAGTAGCTTTGGGGCATTGCCCTCTCTGTACTGTGGGAGCAGGAGCACTGGCTGTACTTGCTGCCTCTATTGGCGTTTCTTCGATTGTAGTAGGGGTGCTCATAGGCGCGTTCTCCCTTGCTCTAGGATTTTGGCTCTCAGGAATGGTTAAAAAAGAGTATGTTCGATTTCAAAAGCAAATACTCTCAGCTTTAATTTTCTTAGGAACAGTGATTCCAATAATGCCGTTTATTGAACACTACGCACCTCTTTATATCTCCTTTTTAGGTGAGTACGGAACGACACTCACTATTAACCTCTACATACTTGGAGTTGTTATCGGAGCACTTATTATGTTTATTGCTCCATACATTAGTTCATCAATTACTAAGGTAAGAAACAGACGGGTGCCATTTCAGGGAATAATTATTACTATTTCTTTACTAGTCATAACGTCGATTATTATTCAGGTATTATCATGATAGATATTACGTTAGTATTAGTAGGAATAACTATTTTGTTTGCAGTATTTATTGCACTGCGCACAGTATTTTCGCTCAATATTTGTGCTTTGTGCGGAGCGGTATTTCTTGTTTGGCTAACACTTCTTGTTCTTTTCTATTTAGACTATGCGATTGATCCGGTTCTTGTAGCTCTCCTTATGGGGGGAAGTATTGTTGGGAGTATGTACCTACTTGAGCAAAAACTCAAAGAGGAATATCAGTTGTTTAAATTACCTTACTATTTAACACTTGTTTTTATTGTCTATACTATGCTTGTAAACAAAATATATGTTGGTGCGGTTGTTGTGTTTGGCTTAGTCTGGCTTGTGACTTTTTTGATACATGTTAGTGGAAGTACGGGTAAGCTAAAGGCTGTGGGAAGAAGAATAATAGAGTGTTGTAAAAATTGGTAATATTTATATATGGAATGTTGTACTGTAAAACAAAATCATAATCACAATTCCCATTCTCACGGACACGGAATGGGTCATGGAGATGCGTCAACTTATTTGAGGCGTTTCTGGATTGTCACGTTCTTGCTCATCCCACTTATTTTCACGAACGAAATGATAGCCGGGCTTCTTGGGTTTGGTGTCTTTCCATTAGGGAAATGGATCGGCTTGCTTATCGCAACTGTCATATTCGGTTTTTCACTCGTCTTTTTCGAGCACGCAGGGCATGAAATAAAATCGCGGAAGTACGGCATGATGACGCTCGTGAGCCTGGCTGTTGGAAGTGGGTATCTTTTTTCAGTGGCGTCTACATTTATTCCCGCCCTTGAAGTAGAGTTCTATCTTGAAATATCCACACTAATCTGGGTACTTCTCTTTGGTCATTACCTAGAAGCCAAATCAGGTTCTGTAGCTGGTAATGCTCTGCAAGAGGTAGCAAAACTCCTCCCCAAGAAGGCACATCGTTTGGTTAACGGTGTGGAGGAAGAAGTAGATATTGCTGATTTGGAGGAGGGCGATGTTATTTTGGTAAAGCCGGGAGAGAAGGTTCCTTCTGACGGTCAAATTCAGAGCGGTACTGCGAATGTTGATGAGTCACACATCTCGGGAGAGTCAAAGCCAATTCAAAAAAAGAAAGGCGATGAGGTGGTTGCCGGTTCAATCTGCCTCGACGGGTCACTCACGGTTGTCCTCTCTCGTGTCGGAGAGCATTCTACAATCGGACAAATACAGAAACTGATTACTGAAGCACAAAACACAAAACCAAACTCACAGCGCATTGCAGACCGTGCGTCAGCAGTACTTACTTTTGTTGCTGGTATTACAGCACTTCTCACTATCCTTATATGGACACTTGTTATCGGGGAGTCATTTGTGTTTGCGATTACTCTTGCGATTACCGTACTTGTTATCGCTTGTCCACACGCACTGGGACTTGCGATACCTACTGTTACTACCATTACTACATCTCTCGCGGTAAAGAATGGTGTCTTTATTAAAAACCTTGCTAAAATCGAAGTTATTAAGAAAGCTGACTATGTGGTATTTGATAAAACGGGGACACTCACACACGGGGAGTTTGGTGTAAGTGATACTGTTGTTTTCACTAGCATGTCAGAGCAAGAGGTGCTCAAAGTTGCCGCGTCTCTGGAACAGCACTCGTCTCACATTATCGGACAGTCAATCGTACGGTATGTAAAGAAAGAAAAGGTGGAGCTTGTGGAACCAAAAGAATTTAAGAATGTTGCGGGGAAAGGTGTGATCGGCTATGTGGATGGAGTAGAGTACTATATCGGCAATACAGCTTTGATAGAAGAGTACTCAGCACTGTCTTCAAAAGCACGAGAGGAACAAGAAAGACTCTCTGGGCAAGGCAAAACAGCAATTCTTATCGCAAACAAAGAAAGCGTGCTTGGTATCATTGCGCTCTCCGACACAATTAAACAAGAAGCGTATGATGCTATCCGCGCGCTTCACAACATGAATGTGAAGGTCGCGATGCTTACCGGAGATAACGAGAAAGTCGCACACAGTGTAGCAAAAGAACTTACAATCGATACATATTTTGCAGAAGTGTTGCCGGAGGACAAGTACTCACACATTAAAAAGTTGCAAGAAGAGGGCAATGTAGTTTTGATGGTTGGTGATGGGGTGAATGATGCCCCAGCACTCACGCAAGCAAACGTAGGTATTGCTATTGGTGCAGGGACAGAGGTTGCGGTTGAGGCTGGTGATGTGGTTCTCACACGAAATAATCCTCTTGATGTTGTTCGGTTGATCAAACTTTCACGAGCAGTATATACGAAAATGATCCAAAATCTTGTTTGGGCGCTTGGCTACAATATTGTCGCTATCCCAGCAGCTGCTGGAGTGTTTGCGATGTGGGGATTCTTCTTGCGACCAGAGCTGGGGGCGCTTCTCATGAGTCTTTCTACTATTATTGTGGTGATAAATGCTATGACACTAAAACGTATTGACTTGTCTTAAGCTCATTTTTGTTTTCGAGAATTGGTCTATTTTTATGTATATACGCCACACGGGTGGCGCGTTGAATGAAAGGGGATAGTTAAGTGGCGCTCGGTGGTAGGAAAAGCAGTAGAAAAATACAGGGCTTTGATTTCTATATGGCGTAGCGTAGAAAGTATAGCTATTTAGTATTTTAGAACTTTGTTATACTTCATATTATGATCTCAGGTCCTAAATTAATAAAACCTCTTTCTTGGGAAGAGGTTTTCTCTATATGGGAAAAACACGAAGCAAACTTACCGCATTGGATTGAACACTATACCAAGAGGGGATTTGAATCTTGGAAAGATTGGAGAAACTCATCAATTAAGGATTTAAAACTCGAGACTATGACGTGGAATCTTTACGAGATAGTTGATCCGATTAAAATTGTCCCTGATTTTCACGCTGGTCCGTTTAGGGCTTGGATTAAGAAATACTATGGAGGCAATAAGACCGTTACATTTAAGGAAATTGCACATAATGTTGAAATGCAAAGTGACCACACTATACACGAAATTATCTCCAGTTTTCCAGAGGATACAACAATAATAGGTTTGCAAAATGAGGAATTAACTATTATCGATGGTTTGCACAGATGTTGTGCTCTAGCTGTAGCAAATGAAAAGGGTATTGTTCTGGCTCCTAAGTTGTTTATCGCCTGCGCGGTCTTTTCTGGCGAACTTCCTCTGCTTGGTCAAGAAAATTCACCAACTTAGGAAATAGCGTTTTCAATGTTGTGCCAACAATGGAAGGAATAATAAAAAAAATTAATGAACTGTATGAATTGGAAGTCTCTTTCTCAGAGAGGGTAGAAAAGGGGTTTTTAAGTGATAACTATTTTCTCTCTGACGGTAAAACTAGGTTCTTCCTAAAGAAATATAGATTTGATAATCCGAACCGAGTTGCGGAAGTCCGTGCTTCTAAAAAATACTTTTCTGATGGGGGTATTCCAATCATTCTCCCTATACCACTTCTGGGCGGCAAGACATTTTTTGAATATGAGAATTCCTACTACGCTTTGTTTCCTTTTGTTGAAGGAAAGCACAGGGAAAGAGGAGAGCTTACAGAGACAGCTATTATTTCCCTCGGTCGAATGTTAGGAAAAATTCATCTTTTAGGTAAAGAATCGAAATTACTCATAGAAGATCGGTTTAAAATTAAGAACAAGGAAGAGACTCTCAATAAGATAGAAAATATTTTAACCAAAGTATCGGAAATTAATTCCCCAAGCGATTTTGATAGAGTCGCACTTGAAAACATGCGGATGAAAAAGAATCTTCTACTAGAAAATACAATGACTTTTGAGAGTCTGGGTTTGAGTTGTGACCACTTAATACATGGCGATTATCTTGAACATAATGTTTTCTTTGATGAGGACGACAGTGTGAAGTGGGTATTCGATCTTGAGAAGACAAACTATTCACCAAGAACATATGAGCTTTTTAGATCAATGATTTACGGACTTTTCTCGACAGATGTAACAGGAGTTGATTTAGAAAATGCTAGAAAATATATGGATGCTTACTCAGGTGTTTATCCAATATCTAAAGATGAGATACGCAGAGGTCTTCAACTTTACTTCGTTAAAACCATTCACAGTTTTTGGGTGGAGAGTGAGCATTATTTAAAAGGAAATACTCGCGTGGATCATTTCCTGTTTGATGATCATAGAAGAATAAAATATCTTTCTAAAAATCTGGATGAATTAATAAACGTGCTTACCGAATAGTTTTGTTTGAAACTTGAACTAAAAATTTAGATAATTTTAAGAATGAGGTGCTGGCTGGTATAATCACTATATGAAAACCGCAGTTATTATCCATGGATATAATGACAAATCGGAGTATCTAGATGAAAGTCGTCCCGCCGCTTCCAATGATCATTGGATTCCCTGGATTCAGAGGGAACTTCTTTTAAAAGGGGTAGGTGCGCAAGCACCAGAGATGCCAGGATTTTACGAACCTACTTATGAAAAGTGGAAGGAAATGTTAGAGAGATTCACTCCTGATGAAAATACAATTCTTGTTGGGCATAGCTGTGGAGGCGGATTCCTTGTTAGATGGTTAAGTGAAAATGATGTAAAAGTTGGAAAGGTTGTGCTGGTGGCTCCTTGGTTGGATCCCGAAAAAAGCGCAGTTCCTGATTTTTTTAATTTTGACATCGATGCGAACCTTGCTGATAAGACTCAAGGGGTAACTATTATGTATTCAACAGATGATTTTCCCGACATTATAAAAACTATCGATACACTCAAGTCAAAGCTAGAGAAAGTAAATTTTAGAGAGTTTAAAGGAAAGGGTCACTTTGTTTTGAAAAGTATGAAAACAGATAAGTTTCCTGAGTTACTTGAGGAAGTTCTGGGTTGATTTTAATCAAGCCTATTGGTTAAAAAGTTATTTTTCTCGAATAGGATCATTAGGTTTGTGACAGACCACAATAGTATACCCAAACCCGCTTGAGTTATATTTTGGCTGTAAGGCAGGTGATTCAGTAAAAGTATCTTATTTGTGACATAATAGGTATATGAAAGATGTTTCCATCGAATATGCCCATATTTATACAAACTCAAAAATTGGGGAAGAGCACGAGCTTTCTTTAAAGCAGTTAAAAGATGTGTATGAATCAAATAAATCTCTTGTTGTGATGGTGGATGACTATTCATTTCCAGATCCAACTTTTGATTATGATTCCTTTACAGCGTGGCTTGCAGAGCAGGGATATAAGCCTGCTGTTGTTATAAGAGAGTCGCAGCTTATTCCTCAATGTGATCAGGTACTTGGTTTAATGGCTGAAAGTAAGCTTAAGGAAGAAATAATTGATTACATAAAAAGCAAAAAGTATCCATGCTCGCTATTCGTGGCTACATGGTATCTACTTAGGTTTGGTAAGCTTGCACATCCCGGATTTCCAGAAAGCGAATATTCTGAGCGACTTATAAATATTCTTCCTGAAAGTTTCAAACCGTTTGAAGAGAAAGGTTTTGAAATAATTCGCAGTACTCAGTATGTTGAGCTTGTTGATAAGATCGAGAATCGGTATATTGCAGGACGGCTAATAACTTGATTAGAAAACATCCAATATGTTTGTTTAAAAATTGTAGAATGTAGCTAAAAAGATGGAGGTTAAACTTTGATAAAAATGATACGATGTAGTTATGCAAAAACTTTCTAAATTATCAAAAAGGGACAAGGTAGCGATTCTATCACCAAGTTTTGCCGCGCCCGGACGTTTTCCCGAAGTCTATAAACTTGGATTGGAGCGACTGCAAGAGGTTTTCGGGCTCGTACCAGTTGAATATCCAACTACAGCAAAGCTCGGAGCAACGACTGAAGAGAGGGCGACTGATATCGTGACTGCTTTTAAAGACCCGGAAATTAAAGCTGTGATAGCCACTATCGGAGGTAATGATCAGGTGACCTATGTAAAAAATCTTTCGCCGGAGCTTTTCATACAGAACCCAAAGCCCTTCTTTGGATTTAGTGATAACTCACATCTCGCAAACTTCCTTTTCTTGAATAACATCCCATCATATTATGGTGGTTCAATTTTTACTCAATACGCCATGCATGGCGCAATGGATGATTTCACTGTTGAATATCTTAAACATGCTCTCTTTGATCAAGGTGAATTCGAACTTAAGGCTTCAGAAACATACAATGACATGGGATTGGACTGGAATGACCCGAAACTTTTTAAAACTAAGCGCCAATACTGGCCGAACGAAGGAATGATATGGGATGCTTCGATTGATACTGAAGGACTGCTCTGGGGTGGTTGTGTGGAATCAGTCGACGAGATGTTACGCAACAGGATACCTATCCCAAGCCTCGAACAGTTTAAAGAAATTGTTCTAATGCTCGAGACTTCTGAAGAAATACCGAGCGCTGAGTATGTGTACCGTGTCATACGTGCTCTTGGAGAGCTGGGTATTCTTGAACGAGTCCAGGGTGTATTAGTGGGTCGAGCGAAAGCTTGGGAATTTGATAAACCAAAGTCGCCAGGAAAAAAGGCGGCATACTGCAAAGAGCAACAGGAAACAATTCTTAAAGCGGTACGTTCGTATAACCAGACTGTTCCAGTAGTTCAGAATATGAATTTTGGTCATACGGATCCGCAAATACCAATGCCGTATGGCAACAAGGTTCGAATCGAAGCTACAAACAAAAGACTTTTTGTGAACTTCTAATTTATGTTTGTTGTGTATGGTAGTAGAAAAATATGGAGGTTAGGTTTTGATAAAAAACATTAATTAATAATAAAAAATATGAAAAAAGATAATGGAGAACTTAATAATCTGATAGCAGAATTATCTGAAAAAATTGCTTTGATAT
>JBBDJV010000020.1:0-75467 GCA_040879725.1 Minisyncoccota bacterium
GTCTCCTCATCATACCGCTCACCAATATACTGTCTGTCAGTAGAGATACTGCCAGAGTTAATCCTTTCACCTCCAAACGGATAATAATCCAACACCTGCACCACCTCCCCTTCGCTGTTAGTAGTTACATTAGTCCCTCCCAAATGGTCAGTGTGAATAAAGTGAAGGGTGGAACTTGCGGTACTGGTAGAGGTTGCACTGTTGGTTAACTGTACATTGTCTAGGTATATGGTGGTGGTGTTTGGAGAGAGGAAAAGGATAGATTGAATGGTTGAGGTAGCACCAAATGCAGAGAATGGAATAGCTACTTCATACCAGGTGTTAGATGATGGACTTCCTCCAGTGATGTAGTCATTCATGTCTACAGGAGTGAGTTCGTTGTTTTGAGAGTCGGTGACACGGACAGAGATGTTTTGTCCTCCCGTAGAGCTTCCATGGAAAGCGAAGGAGAGTTGGTTGTAGTTGGTGACATCTAGGGGGGGGGTGTCTCCGTGGTCGGTGGGGGTTCCGACAGTGATTCGTCGAATACGTAGCATGGACATATTTATACCATGAATTATAATCGTTTAAGTTCTTCCCTCTCACGAATACTTTCCGACTTTAGACTAAACAATGAGAGGATATCAGCTTCTAACTTGTCTCCGTCAAAACCCTTCTTAATTTTTCGTTTGAGGTCGCGGATAGCATGAATAATATTTTCAATTAGGAGACGTTCTTTCTCTTTATCGTCAGCATTAACGAATTCGTTATAATCAATGGCAAGACGATAGTCTGTTGATTTATCTTTTTTTCGATAGATTTTTCGTTCTTTGTATGGAAGTCCGACATAAGCCTCGAAAGAGAATATTGTTGGAGCAAGAAATAAGACATTAACAGCATCACCATAGTGTCTTTTTGTCAGATACTCATTAACTCTTGTTCTAATCTCATTGCTAATTACTCTGAACTTTTCATATTGTTCATCCTTTAGACTTATTTCACCTGATAGAGAAAAACGCATAATTTTACCAATCACTCTTATTAAGCAGTGGTCTAATACCAAACTGCACCTTATAATCAAGGATCTGATTATGTTGCCAAAAATGAATATCTCGTTTAGTCCCTGTTACTTCCTGTCTAAATATGTAACCATTCTCATCCAAAAACTTCTGAGAGTATCTTTGTCCCGGTCTTGTGGTCTCACCATATTTTAATACACTTCCCTCCGCATCTCGCAAAGTGTACCCTGTGTTTAATTTTGTACTCTCCAAACTATTTCCATGAATTTTATTCACTCTTTGAACAACGTTACCGACTGCATCCTTTGCCACATTCACTGCCTCGACCTTTTTCATGGGATTAAACTGCTGTGCACCAAGGAAAAGAAGTGATCCTGTTTTTTGCCCCACACTCTGTTCACTCTGAAGTGTATTAACAGCCGATTGTAAATCAAGTACAGCAGAGTAAAGCTGAGCGAGGACAAGAGCGACAGCAACGATAGGGAGCTCTCCATTCGGATCTGTGTACCTTAAAGGATTGTTCAACGCATAACTGTAGCTGTTGAAATTCTGTGGGTTGGCGAGGAATGAAGCGAAATTCAAACCACGACTCTTGAATGCTTCCGTGTCTCCTATCCAATGATGCACAGGATCTTGAGAGAGAAAGCGTCCTGTCATCTGATTATAATATCTTGCATTCGCATATGTGAGATTTGACTGACGATCAAACTCGTGCCCTGTGAATTTTTTGGTCACATCAACTGAAGTGGTGTCATCAATCCTTGTCCCTCCAAACGGATAATAATCCAACACCTGCACCACCTCCCCTTCACTGTTAGTAGTTACGTTAGTCCCTCCCAAATGGTCAGTGTGAATAAAGTGAAGAGTGGAACTTGCGGTACTGGTAGAGGTTGCACTGTTGGTTAATTGTACATTGTCTAGGTATATGGTGGTGGTGTTTGGTGAGTGGAAGAGAATAGATTGGATAGTTGAGGTAGCACCAAATGCAGAGAATGGAATAGCTACTTCATACCAGGTGTTAGATGATGGACTTCCTCCAGTGATGTAGTCATTCATGTCTACAGGAGTGAGTTCGTTGTTTTGTGAGTCGGTGACACGGACAGAGATGTTTTGTCCTCCGGTAGAGCTTCCATGGAAGGCGAAGGAGAGTTGGTTGTAGTTGGTGACATCCATGGGGGTGTCACCATAGAAGTAGAGTCCTCCCCAGGAAGAGGTGTAGGTAACTTTGAGTGAGTGGGTGTCCTCAAAGACTTCCTCGGTGGATGCGAAGTCTCGGGTGGTGCTCCATGACCAGTCGGCAAAGTCGTCTCCGATTGCATCAGTGTATGCATCTATTGGTGGTACACTACTTCCGCTTGTTTGAGTATTCCCTGCTACTTCTGCAAGAAGGGTGCCAGTGGAGTCATAGATATGAATGCTCGTACCATTATCCCCTGTGGTATAGGAGCGGTGAGGGTAGTAGGTAGTGATACCATCTACCTCCTTTCGTATACGTAGGTTGGTGTGGTCGTATGCATAGGTGCTTGTACTGATGCCGTTTTCGGTAGAGGCGAGGGTGTTGTTGTAGTTCCAGGTATGGGTCGTATCACCATAGGTGAGGAGGTTACCATTGTTGTCATAGGTGAGGGTGGTGCTACCAATAGTAGTGGGAGCATGAGGGTTTGCGTAGCCTGTCTCTCCATAGGTGTATGAGCCATTGTGAGTACTTGCAGTGATGTTGCCAAGTGGAGTGTATGAGTATGAACGAGAAAAGGGGGTAGAGCTTGCGATGGTTGTTGAAGCGAGTGTGAGGCGGTATAAGTTGTCGTATGTGTAGACAACAGTCTTTCCTGCTCCGGTGTCTCCGTGGTCGGTGAGGGTGGTGATGTTTCCGACATTGTCATACGTGTAACTGATATTCTGTAATATATATCCGTTTGATGGACTTCCTCCTCCAGTACTTGTAGAAAGTGAAAATGTTGATGTCGCAGTACTCCATGCACCTTCGGCATCAGCAGTATCAAAGAATTTTATACGCCAGTAATAGGTGGTGCTTGAAGCAAGAGCACTACCACTGTATGTAATATCAGCAATACGAGCTCCTTCGGGAGTGGAACTCGCAAGTGCGGTTTTTGTACTATCCCAATGCGTTGACCCAAAACTGGAATCTGTAGAAACCTGAATCTGATAATAGTCAGCAATGTCTCCCGTATCTGCATCTACATATATCGCACTGAACTCTGGTGTAGAATCGGTAATCGCAGTAGGGTTTGTCTGTCCTTCTGTAAGGAGTGATGATGGAGCACTTGGTGCGGTATTTCCTCCTCCGCCAGTAGTAGTGCTGTAGGTCGCGTACACAGAGTATTTTCGCGCATCGTGTATTGGACTTGTAAGACTACTCGGTGAAGTATATGAGATACTGTCGTCATATTTCGCCTGATTGGTCACGCCCGAGTCGTAATACATGCGAGATTTTGACGCACCTCCAATACCACCGAGGTAGTACACGGTGCCTGATGCAAGGCTCGGCTCGATACTAAACGCTGTATCAACCCATCCACCACCCCAACCAATTGGACTTACTTCTGCACCCAATCCATTAGCTTCAAACGTGTCGTCAAGTTTGTAAATAATACCCTTGAAATAACCTCCTGGATCACTCACATAAAGGGTAAGTTTTTCTACCGTATCCATGTCAATCGGCACAGTTGATGATGACACACGTACCTCATTGCTATTAAGATCAACTGTTGTACCTCCTGCAGTCTCATAGCCGAATGTTGGATCCACCGCAACTGGATAGGTTGCAGTATCAAGAAAATCTTGTGGTACTACCACTGTCAGTACTGAATTATCATAAGTAAGTGTTCCCCATACAGTCTTTCCATCTACGTCTATGATTTTCGGCCGATAAATATGGAATAGTTTTCCTGTACCGTAATCTTTCTTACCCTCTACATACCCCACTTTCTCTTTGTGGTACACGGCATAGCTCCCTACAATATGTTTTGGTCTGTAGGTGTCTATTTCTCCATCTTGATCAGTGTCACATTCTGTTTCTGTACATGTTTTACTAACAATATTAAAACCATATTCTTCAAATAGCGATGGTTGGTAGAAGAAATCTAGATCTTCTGTTCCAGTGAGAGTAAAATTAAACTGATTCGTTTGAGGCTTTTCATGAAGTATAAGTTCAAATTCAAATCCGCCAATACCAGCATCTTTGCTCGCATCAACAGGAAACGCGACTACTGTTTCCCTGTCTCCGCTCCACTCAAGTACATTGGTACGGAACTTTCGTTGTCCTTTTTCATTCACTCCTTCGTATAGGACACCGAGAACAACCTCTCCTCCCCATCGTGATAATTCCATAAATGGAAATGTTCGTGAGAATACTGCGCGCACGCCATCTTTTTCAGTTTCAAAGTAATTTGCAAATGTTATGTATGGATTGATGTCATTATCTTCTTCGTGTATTTGCTTGAAAATCATTGAACCCACATCTTCCACACCCACCACCATAGATGCGTCTGGAGTAAACGGGTCAAGTGTGCGGACTCCTAGGGGTTGGCTTTCGTTGAAGAGCAATTGTTCGTATGCCATGAGTTCCTCACCCGCACCACCAGTACCTGTTGTTTTTTCTGTGTATATGTTTTTAAGACGATACAATTCATTGGCGTCAAATGTATAGGTTGATTCCACTCCATTTCCAAACCGTTTGAAGGTAACTTGTCCTGTTGGACTATAGTCAAAATTCTCAACTACTGACTGTGCTGTGGTGGTGCCAGAAGGTGTAACATTGAGCGATTCAAGTAAACCTGCGTTATTGTATACGTACGCTACCACTGAGCCGTCAGGATGTGTAATACTTGTGTAATTTCCCTGGCGGTCATGGGTAAATCCGGTCGTATAAGTATCTCCATCAATGAGGACTGTTTCTGTTTGTAAATGCAAGGGTGTATAACTAAAGACCTTTACTGTATCAGTAGTGGTTGCCGAGCAAAGTTTACCAACACCATTGGTACACCAGTCATATCCTAAAGTGATTTCCGTGCCACTATTTCCCGTATAATCTTCGGTCAAAAAGCGATTGAGATCATCATAGGTGCGATTAACAATATTACTGTTTGGATCCACTACTTGTGTGATATTACCAGCATCATCATACGTATAGGTGGTAGTTCCGTATGTCCCATCTGAGATGTCATGCAAATCGGTTGCGGTCAGTCTACGAGATAGTCCGTCATAAGTAAACGTCCGAATATTTCCATCTGCATCAGTAATTTTTGTAAGATTTCCTTTTATATCATAGTTATATGATGTAGTACTCACGGAATAAGTAAGATATTCTCCCACAGCAGTTAAATTATTTGTTGCATCCTTTTCATAAAACTTCTTATTTCCTTCTGCATCTATTGTTAAATAACCAAAACCGTTATATGTGTTTGTAGTATCTCCAGTAACTGTACTCATTAATGTAATTCTCTTGAGTGCATCATATTCATACTCGGTAAACATGGCATCTGTGCTAGTAGGATTGGTATATGCAGTCCCCGAAGAAAAATATGGAAGCGATTCCTTCCGCAATAAACCAAAAGAATTATACAGATATTCTTTAGTTGAATATATGTTTGAATTCTCAGATTCAATACGTTCTTGGATTTTCCTATTCAATCCATCAAAATAAACATATTTATTAGTTGTTGTTGCAGAATTAAGATAGAAAGTAACATGTGTTATTAATGGGGGTGTGGAACTGACAGTATAAGCGTATTGCTTACTTATCACTAAATTTTGAGGCATAATAACGTCTGGTTGCTTTTCTTGACTAACCCTGTCTAACGCATCAAAGACGGTTTCAAAAATATAACCATTTTCATCTCTCTTCATCCTTTGTTTACCACTAGAGTAATCATATTCAAATGTAGCTATATGCTCAAGTTCATTTGTTGTTGTAGAAATATACATTTCTACATTATCGTAGCTATAACTTGTCTCATTTCCTAATGGATCTCTTTCAGAAATAATATTACCTAGTAAATCATACGATTTAGTACTACTAGCATAACTACTACCTAGAATTAAATTCTCTACCTTTGTCACATTTCCCTTATTTACTGATCCAAAAGATAAATTGTCGTAGTAATATTTGATATCACTAAAATTCAAGGCAGTCTGACTATCTGTGACCTCTCTTGAAATAAATGCTGAAGCAGAAGTACTTGCAGAATAAGAAACCGTGGTAGATGCCCTATCACTCCCCACATCTATAAACGAACCATCCCCGCTCGCATTTACTATTCCATAATCTATACTTTGTATAAGATTTCCATTTGAACTACTAAATGTATATTCTTTTGCACTACCAACATGTTTATTTTGTCCATTATATAAAAGCTCTGTACTTCTTGTTTGATGAATAAAATAGCGTCCTTGACTCAAATCCTTACTTTCCCATTTATTTATTTTTGTGCTAAATAAATTATCAGAAATATCATATGTTTCAGCCCGAAATACTTTCCCAATCTTGGAGTGGTGATCAAAGTATTCCCCCAAAGCAGATGCTGTAGTATTTCCTTGGTGGTAATATTGAACTGTTTTTGTAAGACCATCATTGGTTGTTGTAGTTGAAAAACCACCAAACCATCTGTTTCGCTCATCACCATAGTAAAAACTTCCTCCTGAATAAATATATGATTCTGCTTGTGATAGTCCAAGTCCATCTGTAGTAGTTGCATGTTTTACTAGATGGATAGTTAATGGCAACCGTGGATTCAACAATTTATTTTGTGAATCATGTTCCTCAACTGAAGTTTTATAATCTATTGCTACAATAGCACCAGTTTCGGTATTGACTGAGGTGAGTACGTCTGTTGTTTTACCTTGGTTAATAAAAACTTTTCTATATACACCTCCACGATTTACTGATTGTATAATATCAGCATGACCATCTCCATCAACATCGGCAAATTGAACTCCTTGGTCGTTACTTCCATTTACAAATTCAAGAGGTAGATAATATTCCGAATCCTGACTCCATCCAGTCCCATCTCCGTTATTTATATATACTCGTCGTATATCATAAAAAGATCCCGCATCACCTCTAACTTGATCTACTAATCCATCGCCATTTACATCTATAAATCTACTCCCTTTATCTAAACCAGAAACTACAATGGAGGTAGGAATACTCGCGTTACCTTGTACAGTCCATGTTTTCCCTCCGTCAATATTCAACCAAACAATTTCGGGGTTTTCACCATCAGATTTAATCAAATCTACAAGTCCATCTGCATTTATATCAACAAACCGAGCCCCCGTATTACTTCCTCCATTTATCAATGAAGTTGGGACTGTTAGACTTGAATCGTGCGTCCAACCGGTCCCATCTCCATCGTTGATATACACAGCATTTGCTCCACTGTCAGCACGTACTATGTCTACTAACCCATCACCGTTTATGTCTACCATAGCTATTCCGTATGCCTCTCCGCTCTCAATAAAAAGCGTTGGAATTTCGTAATTATTATCAACGGTCCACCCTGTGTCATCTTTATTATTCATGTATACTTTCTGATAGCTAGCACCCCCAGTAAGTACTGATTTGACAATATCAGGATATAAGTCTCCGTTTACATCAACTAAATGTACACCCTCATCATTCCCATTTTGAGCAAAAGAAACAGGTATTTCATACTCTGTATTTTCTGCCCAACCAGTCCCATCTCCTTTATTAATCCAAACATCATCATTTGAAGAGTTGGAACGAACGATGTCTATTAGACCATCTGCATTGACATCCGCTAGTCTCACACCTTGCTCACTAGTATTGACCATAAAATCTACTGGGACAGAGTAATTGCTATCCTGTATCCACGTCTTAGTAGAAGAAGCTAAGGTACCATACTGGAACGTATTTGAAGGAAGCGAAAGAATATTTCCTAAATCATCCTTACCACTCCGTGTAATTGAAGAGAGTAAAGACCTTTTGGAGTTTTCTCCTGTTGAATAGAGAAAATCATATTTTGAAACCCAAGTATCATTTACTAAAATCTCAACTTGGGACAGCAATTTATTTGAAACTATGGGAAAACTAGAAATCGTTGAAGTAGAAATATCCGCTCGACTAGTATATGAGAAATTAATCTCAAATATACCAACCTGATCTGGGTGATTTGTATATAGAATACGACTGATATACGGAACTCCTTTGACGCTTAAATACTCATAATCAATTGAATTACCATTCTGGTCTTGAATTTTTTCAAGCATCCATCGATATACTCGCTGAGTCGTAGTGCTCTCATCAAATATTTGTGAACTTGTTGAAAGTCCAAAATAATACCGCACACCCCTGTTATCAGACATAATCCAATGTGAATCTGACGAGGTGCTATACTCATATCTATTAAAGGAACCCTGCTCAAATCTTGCGGAATACTCTTGAGTAGATGAAGATATGCTTCTCAACTCACCATCAATGGTAGATGTAAATTCTTCATCATATAAAATATTTACACCTTTTATATTTAGTCTTTCAATGTATGGAATATTAATATCCCATCCATATCCAACAATGTTTTGATTATTCTGTTTTTGGCTTGAATAGGAGAAAACAATATCTGGATGAAAACCGTTTCTACCTGGTGGCACCAATAGTTCATACGTATAATCAAACGAACCTGTGAAGGTATTTGAGGAAAAACGTGAATTAAGTGGTGAAACAGCTATTGATCTCTGGTCATTGAAATGAGGATCTCCTCCAGGTGCAAATGCAAACAAATCAGTATCACTTCTGAAAATAAAGAAAAAAATCAAAAATAGAATACATGGAAAAACAATAACGGAATTTAATTTCATATTCACCATGTAACTATGTGAGTCAGCAATAACATTCTTATATTATAACCTATGTTTATGCATATTGAGCGAAATAGGATATTGCTTACACTACGACTCAATATAACTAATTAAATTATAGCAAGTGTTCACTATTCCCTCTCGGCAAGCTTGTGCTTCACCTCGTTGTATATTTCAGTAAATACAGCAACTGCCTTTACGGGGTATTTACCGAGGGCGGATTCTTCCGAGAGCATTACTGCATCGGTTCCGTCGAGAATACTGTTTGCAACATCACTCACTTCAGCACGAGTAGGAATTGGTGAGTTAATCATTGACTCAAGCATTTGTGTTGCTGTGATAACAAATTTTCCTGCAGTATTGCATCGCCAAATTAAATCTTTTTGAATCAGAGGCACCTTTGCAAACCCAACCTCTACCGCGAGATCTCCGCGTGCCACCATGATGCCGTCAGACTTCTCTATTATTTCATCGAGATGTTGTAACACCTCAAGTGTTTCTATTTTTGCAACTATCTTCGCTGTGCTGTTGTTTTCTTTTAGAATTGCTCGAAGCTCGTCTACATCCTCTGGCTTTCGCACAAATGAAAACGCAATATACTCAACTCCATTTTCAATTCCAAACAATACATCTTTCTTGTCTTTTTCTGTTAGAGAGCGAATGGTCAAATTTGCCTCGGGAATATTTACCCCTCTTCGTCCTTTTGTTTCTCCTCCAACTTCGATAATAGTATGAACTTCGTTCCCTTCAATGTGCGTTACTTTCAGTTTCTTTTTTCCATCATCAAGCAGAATCGCAGTGCCCACGGTTACTTCTTCGGGGAGCTTCGGATAGTTTATGTACGCGCGATGCTCATTCCCAATACACTCCTGTGTGGTAAGTACAAACATATCTCCTTCTTTAAGAACGACAACCGGCTGGTAGAAATCTCCAATGCGAATCTTCGGTCCGCTTAAATCTTGGAGCATCTTTATTTCCTTTCCAGTGCCTTTTACTTCTTTAATTGCGTCTACAATTTTCTGATGTGTATCTAAATTACCGTGTGAAAAATTCAACCGAGCGATAGTCATTCCTGCGTCGTACATCGCTTCAAGCATTTCTGGAGACTCTGATGCGGGACCGATAGTGGCTACTATATCTAATCTATGTGACATAAATATTCTTAAACGTAAATAATTGAGCCAATTCTAACACAAAAGACTTTTAACGCACAGTGTAGGAACCGAGTGTGCTACGAGTAATTCTAAAAGCTATCGCCCCAACACCAAGCGCATCTCCAATATCACGAGCGAAGCCACGTACATACGTTCCACTCCCACACGTGACACAAACGCTTGCTCTGTAAAAAGTTTTATGTGCAATAACAGAAGAAAGGTTATCCCATGCTAATGAAATTTCATTTTGTCTAAAATCTCCACTAACAATCGAACATGCATGCTTCCCTGCTTTTATAATTTCATCTCCTCCAATAGTGTCGAGAGCAGTAAGTGTGTGCGAAAATACTGTAATGTCATGTGTTGGTAATTCATCGTAAGACACCGTTCCTTCTTTTGCATGCATAAAAAGTGGTTTCCCTTTGTACGGTTTTGAAGAAAATGCAGGATATGTTTGGGGGTGTGTTCCGATACTTTTTTCAAGAAATTGAACAATATCTTTTTCTGTTACAGATTCAAGCGTGCCAACTGTCGGCATTCCTAAAACATCATGAGTATCTGTACGAATACCAAACACAATTTCATACTCATAGGTTTTTGGAAGCGCGACATACGTATCCCTCTCTTTATTCGCTTCACCAACGAGGATCAACAAAACACCCTCCGCAAGAGGATCAAGTCTTCCGGCATAGGAAAGTGGCACTTTTCCGTCTATCTGCTGTTTAGCTCGAAAACGCTCAAGAGCCTCCTTTGGGGTCTCTCCGTACCGCTTCCAAAATGGTTCTACCTTGTTCATAGTTGTTATATTAGATAAAATGAGCACATTATGGAAGAGAACAAAAAACTAAGCACCGAATCTTACAAAGGAGTACGAGACTTCTACCCCAAGGATATGGCTGTACAGAAATACATATTTCAGATTATGCGAGAGACAGTTGAGTCATTCGGTTATGTTGAATACGGCGCTTCTATACTCGAACCCGCGGAGCTTTATCGCTCTAAAACAAGCGATGAGATTGTAAACGAACAAACATACACTTTCACCGACCGCGGAGACAGAGAGGTCACGCTTCGCCCGGAAATGACACCCACTGTCGCTCGCATGGTTGCGCAAAAGCGCCGTGAGCTAGGTTTTCCTTTGCGTTGGTATTCTATCCCAAATGTATTTCGCTATGAGCGACCACAGCGAGGACGCCTTCGAGAGCACTGGCAGTTAAATGTAGATGTATTTGGAATGGATTCACTCGATGCGGATATTGAGCTTCTTACTATATCCCACACCTTGCTGAAAAACTTTGGCCTATCACAAAATGATTTTGAAATACGTATAAATGACAGAGCGGCATTCGATACTTTTCTTAAGTCGCAAGGACTAACTGATGAAGAGGTGGCAAAAGCACGCAAACTTATCGACAAAAAAGATAAAGTAGAAAACTTTGATGCTCTCATGGAGGCAGAGCTCGGTAAAAAAATTAACCTTGAAATGCCTCAAAGTGAGGCCGTTGCCACAGTGATAAAAGAGCTATCTGATATAGGAATTACGAATGTCGTATTTACCCCGACACTTGTTCGTGGTTTTACGTACTATACCGGGATAGTATTTGAGGTATTTGATACACATCCGGAAAACAACCGGTCCCTTTTTGGTGGCGGTAGATTTGATAACCTACTTTCACTCTTTGACAATGAACAAGTCCCGGCTGTTGGTTTCGGCATGGGAGATGTTACTATTCGAGACGCTCTTGATGCACGTGGAATACTCCAGAATACCGTAACTGGAGGAGTCGCGGATGTGGGAATTTTAACGCTCGATGATTGCAGTCGCTCATTTGTGCTCTCGCTTGCAAACGAGCTTCGTGCGAAAAACCTATCTGTTGAGACAGACTACACTAGTAGGAAAATTGGAGACAAAATCGCAAAAGCCGAGAAACGAGGAACGAAAACAATTATCTGTGTAGGAAAAACCGAGGAAGAAACAAACCTCTTTGCCTACTCATTCCTCTCTCCATCCGAAGGGTATGTAAAGAGTACCGAAAGTATGGACAGAGCGATGTTATTAGAATCAATTTCAAAAAAAGTTAGCGATGAAGAAAATAACGTTTGATATAGAAACCTCCAACATATTCACTGAAGTTGGAAGTAACAACCCTGCAGATCTTGATATCTCAGTTGTGTGTATTCATGATTCTGAAACTGACGAATACTCTTCTTACACAATAGAAGAGTTTCCGAAACTTTGGCCGATACTTGAAAAAGCAGACATGCTTATCGGTTTTAACTCAGACCACTTTGATATTCCTGTTCTTGATAAGTACTACCCTGGTGACCTTACCGCAATCAAAAGTCTTGATATTCTTAAAGAGGTTAAGAATTCTCTCGGTCGTAGAATTAAACTCGACACCATAGCCGAAGCGACTTTGAAGAAAAAGAAAATAGGTAACGGACTTGAAGCGATTACCTGGTGGAGAAATGGCGAAAAAGAAAAAGTAATAAAGTATTGTTTGGAAGATGTTAAAATCACCAAACAGGTATACGACTATGCCAGAGAGCATAATTCACTGAAGTACGTAGACTTGGGTATTAAACGAAGTATTAAGTCTTTTCCTCTTGATACCAGTTCATGGGAGGAGCTTCATGACACAGCAATGACGCACACGCTACCCTTTTAGCATAAACAAAAAGAGGCGCAGTCCAGAAGTGGACTGCGCCCGTTCTCTGCTACCAGGGCGCGGAGGAACCATTATTGCGCCAGATACCAAAGAACACTACTAAATAGTAACCTTAACTATTAAAGACAACAAACTACAGTGGTGATATAAAAACACCTATTCAAAAACTGGGTATAAAAAAGGCGCAGTCCGGCAAAGACAGAGGACTGCGCCCGATTTTGTGTTACTGTTAGAGTGTTGACCAGGGTGATTATCCTTTTCAGGAACTAATCTCCTTTATAAACAAACTACACAAAACCTACCCATAAAATACTATTCCCTATCAATTTTGTCAACTTCTATTACCTGCAACTGTGGAGTATCACCGGTAATGCGTGTTATATCCTTATCTATTTTTTTAAACTCCTTTCCTCCGAGATTATACTGATTTACCACTGTATCGAGCGCATTTCCCATCTTTGAATGATAATCCTCATACGTTTTTAAGTGTTTTGCGAGCTCACCTACTCGTTTTATGATTTCCGTCGCTCGTTCCTCAATTTGGAGGGCTTTTAGACCCTGTAGGACTGTCTGTAGGTACGCAAGAAATGACGTTGGGGAAACAATAATCACCTTATACTTACCCGCCGCTCTCTGTATTAAACTTTCAGTTTCTTCTCGCAGAGCGCCCACTTTATTTACGAGCAAGTCATAGTAAATAGCTTCATGCGGAATAAACATAAACGCAAAGTCCGTTGTTCCTCGTTCGGGTCGAATATACTTTGCCGTTTCGGTGATTCGGTTTTTTAGATCATTAACAAAAAGCTTCTCTAGCCGAACCCGCTCTCCATCATCTCTTGTTTCTGAAAGACGGTTATAGTTTTCAAGAGAAAACTTTGAATCAATAGGAATAATTTTATCTTTCACAAAGACAACTGCGTCTACAATATCTCCTTCAGGGAAGGCATACTGCATTTTATAACTCTCGGGAGGAAGTACGTTTTTTAACAACGTTTCAAGATAGTACTCTCCCAGTATTCCTCTTTGCTTTGGGTTCTTTAGTAAGTCTTGCAAGTTTTGCAACTCTGAAGCAAAGCCAACCATTTGCTTTCCGGTTTCCTCTACCCGGGTTACTTTTTCTGTCATAGATGACAACTCTTTAATGAAAGACTGAACGAGTTTCTGTGATTCACCAAACTGTAACCGCACCTCACTTTGCATTGCCCTGCTACTTTCATTCATTCGAGTATCCATTTGTCGAGAAAGTTCATTTACCTGATTGAGTAACAGCGTAACGGTCTGATCATCAGTACTTGTATTTTCCTTCTTTTTTATTTCACGCAGAATAAGCGCTATTCCTCCTAAAATAACAATTATTCCTATTCCTATGAGTATTTCGGTCATACAAGGCTATTGTATCACTCAACATTCTTGCGCCCAAACAAAAGCGCTTTCATAATCTCAAGAACAGAAACAAAGAGCACCGTTGCTCCACCTATTACCATCCACGAGAATCCTGAAGGAACAGCGAGGTCAAGGAAAGAACGAAGTGGTGGAACGTACAAAGTACATGCGAGTAGTACCGCGCTAAAGAGTACCGCCATAATCAAAAAGTGATTTGAGAAAAACCGTATCTTCCAAATTGGCAGTGACAAACTCTTAAGAGAGAAAACAAAGAAGAATGAGTTGGTAGAAAGCAAAATGAAGATAACTGTGTGTAATTCACTGATTGGTAATGTATTAGCGAGAAGTAGTAAGTACACTCCTATAAGAATAATTCCTGTTGTACATGCAGTAATGAGTGTTAATGCAATAAGTCGTTTTGAAAGTACTGATTTGCTTTCTTTATTGCGCGGACTACGCTTCATAATACCTTTTTCTTGTCCTTCAAACGCAAGTGCGACACTGATAAAGCTTCCACCAATAACATTTGTCCAGAGTATCTGAATTGGCAAAATAGGTAATGGCCCACCGATAATAAGTGCTCCACTTACAACAAACAGTTCACCAAATCCGGTAGTGAGAAGGAAGCTGACTATCTTTCGCAAATTATCGATAATCTTTCTCCCTTCCGCGATAGCAGACACAATAACTGAAAAACTATTATTTATAAGTACCAAGTCAGAAGCCTCTTTTGCCACTTCCGTTCCACTTCCAAGCGCAATACCGATATCAGCACTACGCAGTGCCGGAGCGTCATTCACGCCATCTCCGGTCATTGCAACCACCTCCCCTCTATTTTTCAGTATTCGAGAAATACGCAATTTCTGGTCAGGTAGCACACGCGCAAACACATCAGTATGTTCAATCATTTCACCCAGTTCAGCGTCAGTAAGTCCCACAGTGTCGTCCCCGGTATGTACAACACCCTCGGTGTCCTTTTTAATTATTCCAACCTCCTCGGCAATACTACGTGCCGTAGCAGGGTTATCACCTGTCACCATCAACACTCGAGCTCCCGCACCACGTGCTGTTTCTATACTTTGAGACACATCTCCACGAATCGGATCAGAAAAGACAAACAGCGCCATAAAAATAGTTCCCTCGAGTAGTTCTGCGTCCTTTGCTGAGCCAAGAGAAAAATCTTTATCCTTAATCACCTTTCTGGCGATTGCGGTCATACGGTGTCCTACTGAGCTTTCCTTGAGCTGAAAATCAGTAAATATTTTTTTCACCTTCTCACTCATTTTCTTTACCGTTGTTCCGTCAACATACTGTGTTGCAGCTTCGAGCAAATGCTCCGGAGCTCCACTCAGGTACAGCACGAGCTCACCATCCTCCTCATGGACAGAAGCACCAAACCGTCGCTTTGATTCAAATTGTAAATAGTCTATGCGCTTAGACTTCTCTCGAAGTCTTTCTTGATTCAACTCCCTCGCAATTCCCGCATTTAAAATTGCACGTTCTATCGGTCTGCCATGTACGACAATATCTCCTTCCGGTGTGTGGTCTATAAAAGCGTCTGACGCAAGTATTCCCGCTCGCAGAGATGCCATTTCACCCTTTTCGTCTTCTTCTCCTTGTATTTTTTTATAGGTATTTACCCCACTGAGTGCCATATTTCCTTCCGTTAGCGTTCCTGTTTTATCTGTCATGATTACGGTGGTGCTTCCGAGCGTTTCCGCCGCAAGCAAATTTCTTACCAATCCACCTTTTTTCAAAATGTTTTCCATTCCAACCGCAAGAACGACTGTTACCGCAGCAGGAAGCCCTTCAGGGACAAGCGCAACAGAAACAGCGATAATTATCAAAAGAAGCTCAACGCCAGGAATACCTCTAAAGTAACCAATGATTGCTACGAGTGCTACAGAAATAGCGATAATTATCAAAAGTAAATTTGCCAAAGAGTGAATATATTTCTGAAGCGGTGTTGAACGCTGTCGAACACTTGCCAAACTCTCAGCGAGTTTACCGAACTCAGTGTCTGCGCCCGACGCAACCACCACACCCCGTCCGTATCCCTGCATCGCAAACGTTCCCATCCACGCCATGTTCCGTTGTTCAGCAAGCGGAAGCGCTCTCTCACTTCTGTCAGTTTCCTTTGAGATGCCGACCCATTCTCCCGTAAGTGATGACTCATTTATTTCAAGGTTGTTTGCATCAAACAATCGAATATCAGCCGGCACATACGTACCGGACTCTAACCGAACCACGTCTCCTACCACCAAATCAGTCGAGGGAATAATTCTTTTCACTTCATCACGAATCACTGTTGCACTATGTGTTTGTGACTTAGAAAGTGTCGCGAAGGTGTTGTTCGCTCTTCCTTCTTGAAATGCTCCGATACCAACATTTACTAAAATAGTTATCAGAATAACAAGCGCATCGATATATTCTTTAATAAAAAAAGTAAGTATTCCGGCAAATATCAAAATGTAGATAATCGGACTTTTTAACTGCCGAAAGATAATTGAAAACAGCGTAACAACCTCCGGTGCGGGAAGTACGTTTTTTCCTTGTATTTTGAGTCTGCGCTCTGCTTCTTTTGCTGATAATCCTTTGTGAATATCAACACCAAGATTTTGCGCAATTAACTCAACTTCTGTTGTATGCCATTCGGAGCGATTCATCATTCTTTTTTCTCAGCTTCAATTACTTTTTCTTGATACTGGTGTAAGCGAGCAAACCCAAACATCATAAATACAATAATTGTTGCAAGGGTTATAGCAAAAAGATTACCGAAGAACAGCTCAAAACTGTTGAAAAACGTATCTGGGGAAATTCCCACGATCGCAATACCTACCGCGGATAGCGGTACTATCAACGCAACGGTTATTGCAATACTTGGAAGAGAAGCAGACATATTTTGCTTTACCCAAGTAAAAGCGGTTATTGTGCCGGCAAGAAATGCAACAACATACAGAAGAATATCGGGAGTTGAAGCAACTGAAAGTGAATTTGTTTCAACCGGACCAATAAAATATGCAGTAAAAGCAGAAATAAGTACAACCACTCCAATAGATTCAATTATCGTAAATAGCGCACGGATTATTGCGGAAAGACTAAAGGTAACCATACCCATACCAAGAGCCATTATTGGAAATAGTAACGGAGCGAGAAGCATACCCGCAACAATAACTATGGCATTATCCCGAAGTAAGCCGATTGTAGTGATACATGTTGCGAATACTAGAAAAAGAAAAAAATCAAAATCAGGTTTACTCTCTGCAGTGAGAGTTTCAATCGTTCTCCGCTGTCCAAAAACTGATGTACTTACATCCTTAAATAAAAATTCTGTTATTTTCATTACCGTACAGTATAACATGTACAGCACCACCCCTTCATGCTACTATGTGGTTAATAATACAAACATATATGACACTTCAAGAACAAATAAAAGCAGACATGATTTCTGCAATGAAAGCAAAAAACCCAACCGCAACAACAGCACTTAAGAGTATGTTGTCTGCTTTTACAAACGAACTTGTGAATCTAAAACGAACTCCACAGGACAAACTAACAGACGAAGAAGCTATTGTGGTAATAAAGCGTGGTATTAAGCAACGAAAAGATTCTGTTGCGCAGTATGAATCAGCAGGCAGACCGGAGTTAGCGGAAACAGAGAAGGTTGAAATTGAAGTACTTGAAAAATATCTTCCGGCTTCAATGAGTAAAGATGAAATAAAGAAAGTCGCTGTTGCGAAAAAAGAGGAACTCGGAGTAACCGATAAAGCGGGTATGGGAAAACTAATCGGCATTGTTATGAAGGAACTGCAAGGAAAAGCTGACGGTGGCGATGTAAAAGAAGTCGTAGAATCACTGTTCTAGAAAATCCGCCTTATAGGCGGTTTTTTATTTCTTAGTCTAATTTGGTATAGGTACAGAACGAACAATCTACCCAGTACAAGGGGTCCCCTTGTACTATGCAATTTAAGTGCGCACGCCGGCGTGCGCACTTAAATGGCTTAAAATAAGGTTCAAAAAGAACCAATTAACCCCTTGAGACACATTTAGACCTCGAATAAAACACCAATAAATTGACTTTTATACTAAAAATGATATAATTATATTAGTGAATACCTTACAAAGACGAGTCTCCCTTCGAGACAAAGTCCAAAGGGAGTGTTTCCAAATCATGCATTCTGTGGTCGAAGGAAAGATTACAGAAGAACGGGCTGTGGAGCTCATTCGTAAGGCTCAACAGCGCAAGGAAAAATTTTTCGGAAAAAAAGAAAACCAACCAGTTTTCTGACAATCCGAAAAACAAAAACAAGAACGACCCAACAGTGGGTCGTTTTCTTTACACACAAAACTGTCTCTGTTACACTTTATTTTGGAACCATTATGCTAAGCAACAACATCGTTCTCTCTCATTCGGACCAATCAGTTATACCGATTGGTATTCGCAGTGTTTACTGTGGTGGTATTGGAAAAGGTACTTCTACCCTTCCATTCAGACCATTCAAACAGGCACAAAGGAAAAACAAAGGGCGGAAGCGTTGGCCATGTAAAACCCAACCCCAGAGTCAACACTGAGAAACTGAAGCAGTCCCGCGAGAAATCGCGGGACTTTTCTTATGCATCTAACGCAAGTTGTGCGAGAGCAAGCGCTCCTTCTTTTGTTTTTGTCGCCGCGATAAATAGCTTATTATGACAGAAGAATGCATCAGAAACTCCGGTTACTTCTGCCATCTCAGTATCACGCAGTCCTCCCCATGCTTCCGGTAGATTTTTTCTATTTTCAAAACCAGTATCATTTTTACGAACTGTATATACATGCCAGCCGTTTAGAGGGTTTCTGTCAGGAAGCACAACAAAAAGAATGTCCTTGTATTTTTCTGCCACTCTTTTCCATGGTATGAATTGATCAAGTACGAGCAGTCGTTTGTCTGACGCACTGGTGTATGCGTCTTCTGCAATTCTATTCCCCTCAGACCTATCTTTACCAACAGAAATTTCTCGCTCAATCAAGCTCTCCGCAAAAGAAAGAAGTTCAAGAAATACGTCGTCCTCACTGTCTTCAACCTCTTTCCATGTGGGAACCTTAGAAGCAACATAGCTAGATATGGTATAGGGCGCAACACCACTGTACACCGAAGTGAAAATATCATCTCCGTTATCATCCGCATCTGTTGGAGCAACAAGTTTTTCATCTATCCTATTTGCAACCTCTTCAGATCCACAGAGTATTGTCCCGTATTCTTTCCATAGTAAACCAAACGAGGCGTAAGAAATACCGTTTTCTCTTTTACCCGCTCCACCGACTTGATGGTGGTCAAACCGTTTTCGCTTTGGATCATATTCACCCCCGACATCAAGAACATAATCACCCTTCTCAATAACGCTCACGTCTCTGGTTCTTACTATATGTATCGCATCACGAGGTATTCCTTCACGTTTAAACGCAAGTAGTAGCACAGCTGTCCCGAATATATCGTCAGCATGGAACCCCCCGTTATGTGTCACTACTGTTATTGGTTTGTGTGTCATTTTTTCTTAAATATTTATAGCTATAGAGCGTTATTCCAAATAGTAGCACACCTGCTAAAAGTACCACAACAAGGCCGGTAATGTCCCCTGAATAAGCGCTTTTTCCGGCATACGTATATATAAACGAGAACGGTATAATTCCGATAAGCGTCGCGAGCATAAACTTCTTAAACGATATTGTACTTACTATACCGAGCGCGTAGGATAAAACATCGACCGGTAGCATCATTCGAAGAAAAACAATTGCCCAGAATTCACCTTTTTCAGGAATTATCTTTTGGTACCACACAAGCAACTTATCAGACAAAAAATAGCGCACTGCCGGTCTTCCGTACTTTCGCGCGATAATAAACGCAATACCAGACCCTATTTCCCAAGCAATAATACTTGCTATACTGGCAACCAACGGACCAAAGATTGCTCCCGCAACAGGAATTAGTGGCGCGAGGGTAATCGGCGCAACAACCGTCGCAACCACCATAAGAAACATATAAATCAGCAAACCTCCCCGAGTATCATTCTCAACTAATGTTTTTAAGTAATTAAACGGCTCATGCCAGAACAATGGAATAACCATTATCCCTATAAGCAAAATTGAAAATAAACCGTATTTTAGAGATAGGAAATTTTTCGGCTGAGTATCCACAACTTCTCTATGAGTGGAGCTCTGGCTGTCGTCTTCCCGATTCATTCACTTTATCCAAAAACTTGTAAAGTAAGCCAGTTAGAAGAGAGAGGAGAAGCGACGCGACAAATGCGGAAAGGAATCCACTTACTGCGAACCCATCTACAAATGATGCAACGAACCAGAAAAGCAAGCCGTTTAGTACAAGCGAGAAAAGACCAAGGGTTACTATCGTTATTGGTAGCGTCAGAATAAAAAGAATCGGCTTTACCAATATGTTAATAACACCAAAAATAACAGACACTATTAGCGCGATGTAAAATGAACTAACCTCAAGACCGGGAAGAAACTCCGCCAATAGAAAGAGCGCGAGCGCTGAAAGTAGTAAACGTGCGACTAAATAAAACATATTTAGTTAGTATACCTAAAAATGATAAAAATACTACACTACTCTTCCCTCACCGGATAACAAACACTACAAAAGCCCAGTTCCTCCATTTTTTCCAAATAGGCAATAATAGTAAGCACGTACTCAGCATGACTCCACGTAAGTGGAGCTACTGACATCGGATCACCGGTGTGTGGATTTAGCTGTTCAGAGAGCATTCCCGCAGATGTAGCACAAGACTTTGTCCATCCGAGCTTTTCTACTATTCTCTCCATATCCTCCTTATTTTTGGCACGAGCTATTTCATAGCGAACCATCCAAAGTGTGGTTACAAACCAAGGATTGCCCGGCGTGTCATCGCTTACTTTAAAATATTTATCACCTTCATATCGCACAATGCCTCCGATGCGAGTCTTGCATTGTAGTTTGTCATACACAATTGATGCTCCTTCTCTCATCTTCGGTTCATCAATATCGAGCACCCCAAAACGATACAAGCCGTAGAAACTACTTACATCGATAGTTGTGTCACGCTCTAACTCTCCGTTATCATTTACTCGAACTAGCTTATCAAAAAACTTTGTCTCAGGGTTATACAAATGCGTGAGTATTGCTTCTTTTAGTTCCCCTGCTCTATTTTCATACCGTAGTGCATCATCTTCTTTACCAAGCAGTCGTGCAAACTGCGCCGCTGAATTAAGGGCCCCGTATACCACACACGCAGTATATGTTGAGATACCATGCTTCTCTTCCCATAAATCATAGCTCGGTAACGGAAGACGCGTTTTCTCTTCTACGTACGTGCAGAAAAATTCTGTCGCATGTTTAATGAATGAATTATAGATTTCTTCTATAAACTCAAGGTCTTTACTCACGCGATAGTGGTCCCAGAGTGTTACAACCACAAGCGCGGTTTCATCTTCCTGAATTGCCAACTGCTTTTTTCCATTTTTCCACCACGGATGCCAAGAGCTTCCCACAGAATGGTCTGGGCGATACTTATGGAGTAAATATCCTTCAGGAGTAATTACCTTATTACAAAATTCATAAAACTTCTTAGCGGTGTAATTGTATCCCGCTTTATCAAGTGCGAGCGACACATACGCTCCATCTCTTGGCCATGAGTACGCATACGCATCATGTCCATACTGCATAATGTCAGAATCTCCGGACGCAAGAATAGATCCTCTGTTATCTACGTGAGTACGGATAATAAACAAAGATTTTTTAAACAAATCAATCAAATCCGGGGTCAAACCTTCAAACGTGAAATTCCTTTTATGCGCCCACGCATACCAAAAATCTATAGTTGTTTCTATGAGGTGTTGTGGTTTTTTATTAAGCACATACTCATTGAGTTCTATTGCTTCGTGAATAAGTTCTGTCGCGGTAAACCAATACATTACCTCATCGGAAGCAAACCCTTCAATCTCGAGAGTAAAACCAACCGTTGAATCAACCGAACCATGCTCAATCGGGTTTTTGGTTAGTTCTCCATCTTCAGCATCTTTCCATGTTCCCTCTTTTCCGGAAACTCCGAGTAAACCAACGGTAAAATCATCGAACCCTTTTTCACCATGTCTTCCATTTACCAAAAACACTCTCCTTCCTTTGTAGTGAATAATCGCATGCGCGTCCGGGTCGTAATATGCGGTAGAGGCGTGGTTTACTTCAGAAATATTGAACTGCTGGTTAAAGAATATTTTAACTGTTCTCTTTCTATCAAAGTTATTTTCAACACGGATATGACGAAGAAAAACATTTTTCTCATTATAAATAACATCTTCAAAGTAAAGCGTAATACCTTCACGGGTGTTCTTTGCAACCATAGCTGATGCCATTGTGTCATGTTGATAATCAATGAAAATACTCCACGACTGGTCTGAGATCCACGACATGTGACCATCAACAAAAATACCGAGCTTATGTACGTACTCTGCTCCGGTATGGTTTTCCAATCCAACGTAAGGGTAGTAGAAATCCTTTACTCTGCCGAACACATCAAGGCAGATGAGCATATTACCGTTTCCAAGTGCAAGTGACCGAGGCATTATTCTTCAATATGTTTACGCACAGCTTCAATCGCTTTTCCTCTATCGGTGATATCGCAGAGACCATTTGCACACTCAGTATCCTCAAGGACTTCGTTTATCCATCTGACAAAGTCATTTCTCTTTCCCTCAACATGGTGATTAAACTGCTCATCGCTGATTGCTTCAAGAGCATTTCTAAACTCCATAAGGTTTTTTACTGCTGGTCCGTTATTAAAATGAAACTTAGCTTCTTCTGGAGCTTCCTTGAGTGTTTTCTTTTTGCTTTTTGTGTGCTTTGAGTCCTTAGCAGGAGCATCGTCAGACTCTTCTCGTATTTTTAGTTTTACCGCCTCACTTTTTCCTTCCGTATCTTTTGCATGGGTGTCTTTTGTTTCCGATTCGGTGTGTACGGCAACTTTTTTTGCGCGTGCACCAGCCTTTTCCACCACAGTTACGTGATGCATCATATCTTTTGTATGTGTTTCGGTTTCAGTGGATTCACTATTTTGCGCCTGTGTATTTCCTCCAACAATGCGCCCCGAAACTTTTATCGGTACAATTTTATATTTACCCATAGTATTTAGTATGTAAAATTACGCTTCCGTAAACTGATTATATACTGCTTTGTAGTTTTCTCGAAGGCGACTTTTCCACTCTCGCACATCAAGTTGCTTTTCTTTTTTATCTCCAACTCTCAAACGCAAGTCTTTAAGTGCGTTCATGTACGCGATAAACGCTTCGTAGGGAGAATCATATGGACTAAAGTACGCATGCACATCTCCATCAGCAAACCACTTTGTGCACATGTAATAAAAATGATCTGACGTGGTTAGTTTTCTCCATGTATCAAGTAGTGACATGTCTCCTGTGCTGTATACATCATCTCGCATTTCGTAAATTGCCTGAAGCGCGTCATGCTGAATTGAGTTTGATCTCCATGCGGAAAGGTCACGGTCTACGTCTGCCCACGAAACATAGTACGGAATATCAAGCTCGCCGACAGACTGATATCTCTCGATTGCCTCTGTTGGAGTAACGAAATTATTATCCGGATGTTTGTAAACTTCATTTGGAAGCGCGCGCAAGAAATTGAATATACCCGTATCCTCCCACTGATGTTCTCCGAATGTTTCGTAGTCCATGAAAAGATTTATCACATCACCCGATCCATTGTGTCCCGCTACCCAATTTCCAAATTTTTCAGCAGTAAGAGGATACTCATCCCATTCCTTTGAACCGAATCGAAACGCAATATCATCAGACAGCTTATAATTCTTAAGCATCAGTCCAAGTGACGTTGTTCCTTGTGGCCGATAGATAAAATTAGGACTTCTCCACCCAAGCACATGGTCCGCGCCTTCAGCGATAATCCCTTTGTAACCCATTTTTTCAACTTCGTGCGCTATGTCATTGCGATATATTAGCTCGGTGTTTCTAAACACGGTTGGTGTAACTCCAAATACTTCACGCACTTTATCACGGTGCATACGTACCTGTTCTCTAAACTCATCAAGAGAATATAAAAATGAAAGTGAATGGTAATACGTTTCTTGCAATATCTCAACCCGCCCTGTCGCAACAAGTTTTTTGAAAGATTCGAGAACCTCCGGATGATACTCTTCAAACTGCTCAAGTGCGGTACCTGAAATAGAGTAACTTATTTTAAACTCAGGATGCTCATTAAGAAGCTCAAGTAAAAGCTTATTTGTTGGCAGATAACATTTATCCGCAACCTTATGCATTATTTTTCTATTGTTTACTTTACTGTCTCCGTCATCATTAAAGTAATGAGGGTCACTACCAATATCAAATATACGATACCGCTTTACCCGGTATGGCTGGTGCACTTGAAAGTAGAAGCAGACTGATGTCATATTATTTGAATATTAGGGTGAGTAAGATTAGTATACACGTCTACACACTTTTTTGCCGCTCGCGACCACGAATACATGGCAACTTGCTTATTCCCATGCTCCGCAAGTACTTCATGCAGTGACGGATGGTCAAGCAACGTAACGATTTTGTTTGTCATTTCATCAACATCCCAGAAATCAGCCTTAAGCGCGTGAGTAAGAATTTCTGAAACTCCGGATTGCTTTGATATAAGTACCGGTGTGCCATGAATAAGTGACTCGAGAGGCGTAATACCAAACGGTTCGGATACTGAAGGCATGACAAAGAGATCAGCGGATTTGTAGAGTGACTGAATTTCATTCGTATCTTTTACCCAACCGGTAAAAATAACTTTTTGTGAAATACCTCTGCGCGCCACCTCTTGCATTATTTGTCCTTCCATATCTCCGGCTCCTGAAATAACAAAATAAGTATTCGGCCTAAACGCAAGTACACGCTCTGCAGTTTTTACAAAATAATCAATTCCTTTTTGAAGTGTTATTCTCCCAAGTGAAAGTACAATTTTATTACCTTCCGCTTTTAGACGTGTCAGTGTTTCGTTTACCGTAACGCCGTGGTAGTCCTCCATATCAATTCCGTTATGAACCACTCGCACCTTTTCGGGTTGCGCTCCGTACTCTCGTTCAATAACTTGTTTCGTATATCCCGATACTGCGAGAACTACGTCGGCATTTTCAATACCTTTTTTCTCTATAGCGTACACTTTCTCATTTGCTCCATTACCACCTGATCTGTCGTACTCTGTTGCGTGTACGTGCAACACCAGTGGTTTATTTTTGAGTTTTGCCGCCACCATCCCAGCAGGAAATGAAAGCCAGTCATGCGCGTGTACGACATCGTACTCTTCTTTTTCTGCGAGTCTTTGAGCTCGGAGTGCGTACCTTTGAACTTCATCGAAAAGAGTCGCTCCGTAGAAATCTTTTTGCTCGCCACTTTCCTGAAGCATTTGCTGGTACGATGCTGGGTTTGAATATCCGGAAAGCGCGGAATCGATTGTTCGTATTTTCAAATTTGGGAAATGGTCATCCGCAAAACGAAACTGCCAGTTACCCTGAGTACTCTCCATCCGTTTCGGCAATACAAAAGTTACTTCAGTCCCAGTTTGAGATAGAGCCCTAACAAGCCCGTGGCAAGCTACGCCAAGTCCACCATTTTTGTGTGGGGGAAACTCCCATCCAAACATGAGTACTTTCATGACCAAAAAAGTTTATTCACCACATAATTCACCTATATATTGTACAACGAAAAAACACACTGACCTGTGGAGAGTGTGTTTTTTCAAAGCTTCAAATAGAGAGCTACTTGGAGACAATAACCCACCCCTCGTTCTTGATGAGGTTTTCGGCTTTTTTATACTTCATTGTTTCTTGTTTTCCGTCTTTTTCAATGGTCACAACATCATTTCGGCCATATTTTGAGTCACCTTTTTCAACCACACCACTGCGGGTTATCATCTTTGCATTTTTCACCACGCTATTGGCTACTTTTAACTCAAGTGAGTTTGGACCAGCTCCTCCGGGTGAAAAATGTTCAAGTACGCGCTCAATCTGCCCATCTACTGAGTCATTGAATTCTTTGAACAAGCGCAATCCTTCCTTTTTATACTCAACAAGAGGGTCTCTCTGTCCGTACGCACGCAAGTTTACACTACTTCGCATATAATCCATTACCTCGAGGTGCTCAATCCAATACATGTCGATTGTCTGTAGGTAAAGCTGTCTAAATGCTGTCCAGAAACGTTCTGGCTCAATTTCTGCTTTTATTTTTTCAATGTGACTGCGTGCAATTTCATTTTGCTGAAGTCGCTCTTCGAGTAATTCTTCGAGCTTTTCCTGATCAGCTAACAATATAGTTCTTCGTTTCTCATACACACTTCTTCTTTGCTGATTCAATACGTCGTCGTACTGAAGTACGTGCTTTCTGCTATCAAAGTAATGTCCTTCGATTTTCGTTTGAGCACTTTCAAGCGTTCGAGTAATCATCTTGTTTTCAATCGGCTGATCCTCTGGAATACCGAAACTTCCCATTACGCGTTTGAGTGTATCAGACGCAAAAACTCGCATTAGATGGTCCTCAAGTGATACAAAGAACTGCGTTTCGCCCGGGTCTCCCTGTCGTCCTGAGCGACCTCGAAGCTGGTTGTCTATTCTGCGCGCTTCGTGTCTCTCGGTTGCAATTACGAACAATCCTCCCAAACTTTTCACTTCCTCGTATTCTTCCTCCGACCCTGGGTTACCTCCCAGCTTAACGTCCACTCCTCGCCCTGCCATATTGGTAGCAATGGTAACTTTGCCTTTTGTTCCCGCCTGCGCGATGATCTCTCCTTCTCTTTCATGGTTTTTTGCGTTCAATACTTCATGCGGTACGCCTTCTTTAGTGAGGTACGCGGAAAGTAGTTCGTTCTTCTCGATTGAAACCGTTCCTATCAAAACAGGTTGTCCTTTTGAGTGGAGCTCTTTAACTTTTTTTGCTATAGCACTAAACTTCCCTTTTTCAGTTTGAAAAATGAGATCATTCCTATCAATACGAGCAACCGGCTTGTTTGTTGGAACAATAATGGTAAGCAGGCCGTACACTTTAAGAAACTCTTCCGATGAAGTAACAGCAGTACCTGTCATACCCGCAAGCTTGTCGTACATACGGAAATAGTTTTGATACGTAATCGAAGCAAATGTTCGCGTCTCTTTTTGAATGGGAACATTTTCTTTTGCTTCTATTGCTTGGTGCAGACCCTCAGACCATCTTCGCCCTGGTTGCAAACGTCCGGTAAATGGATCAACAATTACCACTTCTCCATTACGCACTACATACTCGATATCCTTTTTGAAAAGTGCTTTCGCGCGAACTGCTGTCTCAAGATGATGAACATACTTTATTCCTTTATCAGTATAAATATTTTCAACTCCAAGACTCTTTTCTGCTTTCTCAATACCGGAATCAGTAAGAGTAATAGCCTTTAGCTTTTCATCCACTTCAAAATCTTCTCCCGTTTTAAGCGTACCGGCAATACGAGCGAATTGAGTGTAGAAATCTTCAGATTCTCCTGCTGGTGCTGAAATAATAAGCGGAGTTCTCGCTTCATCGATAAGAATGGAGTCTATTTCATCGACAATCGCAAGGTTGTGTCCTCTTTGGCGTATTTTATTTTTATCGTATTCAATATTGTCACGCAGATAGTCAAAGCCAAACTGACTATTTGTTCCATATGTTATATCGGCAAGGTACGCTTCTTTTCGCGTACACGGACGAAGGTATTCATAGCGAACTTTAAACGATCCAAGTGTATCTCGAAGTTCATCTATCTCTTCTCCTTCAGGTATGGTGTGTTCCGGATCATAAATATATGATTCATCACCACTGATTATTCCGACGCTTAATCCAAGGAAACTGTACACCTGGCCCATCCACACAGCGTCACGTCGAGCAAGGTAATCATTTACCGTTACCACATGCACACCTTTTTCTGTTAGTGCGTTTAAGTATGCAGGAAGTGTTGCAACAAGAGTCTTACCTTCACCGGTTCGCATTTCTGCAATTCCTCTTTCATGCAAAATCATTCCTCCAATAAGCTGAACATCGAAATGTCTCTGCTCAAGTGTTCGTTTGGAAGCTTCCCGGACAAGCGCAAACGCTTCCGCGAGAAGATCATCGAGTGTGCTTCCATCTTTAATCTTCTCCTTTAACTTCTCTGTTTCTTTTACAAAGTCCGCATCGGAAAGTGCACTAAAACGGCTTTCCAGAGCGTTAATTTGTTCCACCTTTGGTTGAAGGCGTTTGAGAGCTTGTGAAGTTTCGTCACCAAATATTTTTGCGAATAAACCTGCCATAGAGCTGATATAGTAGCATAAATATAAAAAACCTCCCAGACGTGAATCTGGGAGGTTTTTTTTGAAAGACCTATCGCTTCTTCTTAGCAGGCTTTCGCTTTGTTGTCTTCTTCGCAGCCTTCTTTTTTGCAGGCTTTCGCTTTGTTGTTTTCTTAGCCACCTTCTTCTTAGCTGGCTTTCGCTTAGCAACTTTCTTCTTAGTTGCCTTTTTCTTTTTTGCTGGCATGTTTATTTTTTATTATTGATAACGGAGTGTGTTTTTACTTGTCGACCCTCCTCACCTGAGAAGCCTAAAACGCAAGCAAGCACACTTCTGTATCCTTATTATCGTACACGGTTGTGTTTGCTTCAATACAAAAAAATATTTTTTTGTGGATAACTTTTTTTCAGAAAAAATTTTTAAAATATTTTTTTGTAAAAAATAAATTTAATTTTATTTTTTTTCTAAAATCACAACTTCTTTTTCAATGTGAATTCCAAAAGTTTCAAAAACTTTTTTCTCAACATGATCAATCAACTTTCGTACATCACTTACGGGAGTATTTTTTTCTGCGACAATTACCAACGGTTGTCTTTCGTACAAACGAGCGCCACCAAATGAAAAACCTTTCATGCCAAGTACTTTATCAAGTAGCCACGCGAGCGACACTTTTACATCGCCATTTTCAAGTTTATATCCCACCATTTCAGGATACTTAGCTTTTAGTTTATTAAATACATCGCCAGAAACTACTGGGTTTTTAAAGAAAGAACCAGCTGTACCAATAGTATTTACATCCGGTAGCTTATTTGTCCGAATTGCAATTACCGCATCACGAACCTCAGAGAGTGTTGGATTTTGTTTATTAAGAAAAAACTTTTCAAGATCAGGATAGGAAGTATTAACAACACCTTGTGAACTGAGTAAAAAAGTAACTTTTGTAACAATATAATTTTTTCCTTCTTCTTTTTTAAAAATACTGCTTCGATATCCAAACTGACAATCACTGTTTTTTATTTTCTTTATTTTCTTATCACTTCTATCAAAAACTTCAACACTTTCGATTACATCTTTTGCTTCAGCTCCATACGCACCAATGTTCTGCACCGGTGATGCTCCAACAGAACCCGGTATCAAGGAAAGAAGTTCAAGACCAAACAAATTTTGCTCTACCGTCATTGCTACAAGTGTGTCCCATTCGACACCCGCGCCGACAACTACTCTTTTTCTGTGTGTGTCGACATCTTCAAATTCAACACCTTGAATATCTATTTTTAAAACAAGCGCATTATATTCTCCATCATCAAAAAGTGTATTTGAACCTCCTCCAAGCAGAATGACCGGAACACTCTTTTCTTCTGCAAAATCAAACACCTCCGACAACTCCTCTGTTTGGGTTACCGATACAAAAAAACGAGCAGTACCTCCCACCTTAAACGTAGTATATGTTGAGAGAGGGACATGCTCGTGTACGTGAATCATAGTATGAGTATGTTACGTTGCGAAGCGGCCGACGAGGCAAACTCCAAAACAAATGTCTTATGTGAGCGCAGTCGCCGGCCACTTCGCAAAACAACGTAGATTTATAGTATCACAGCACTAGGAAACACAAAACCCCGCTTGCGCGGGGGTTTATGCAGACATTCGTTAAGTGTTTACTCTTTGTAAACGCTCACGAATGTATTATAGCAAATCAGATTTTTTTGTCAATAGAGCCGTATTCTCAGCGTTTACTCCCTACTAACGCCGTAGTGGGTTTCGGCCAGCTTCGATTTCCTCGATGATAAACTCTCCTTCATTCTTGAAATTCGGGTTCAGCTCAACAGCTTTTCGAAGGTCAGCAATAGCGTTTTGGTTCTGGTCAGTTTCGAGATAACTTCCGGCACGGTACATGTACAACTGAGGGTTGTTAGGGTTCTTAGCAATCTCATTTTCCCAAATAGCAAATACTTTGTCATACATTCCCTTCTGAGAATACGCGCGTATCAACCGCTGGTCATATACCAAGTCAGTACCGAAGTGTTCAGTAAGCACCTCTTCTGCTAGTGCAAACTCATCCGCATAGAGTGCTGAAACCGCATAAATTATTCGGGCAAGCTCATACTCTGGAGCTAGTTCGAATGCTTTTTTGAATTGCGCCAAAGCCTCATCGTGCATTCCAGCATTGAGGTAGTTACTTCCCAACTCAAAGATCATTGTTTGCTTTCGTGGAGAGAGCTCAACTGCACGCTGTAGGTACCCGCGCGCTTCATCGAGAGACCCGAGTGTGTTTAGGTATGAACCGATGAAAATAAAATACCGTGCATCATTTGGTGTTCTCTCTGTTTGTTTTATAAGCTCATTTCGCGCGAGAGCAAGAAGATTGTTACGTGTATCTTCAGAAACTTGTGAAGACGAACGAACACGGAGCGCCGCTTGCGATATTTGTTCTCGTATCTCTGTTGTTCCGAAAGACTCATACGAAAGAGCTTTCTCAAAGTTCTCCAAACTTTCCTCTGCCGTGCCACTTTCTGGAGAAAGTGCATTGATAAGTGTCGCGCTCGCATTCAAAGCTGGAATATTCACAATGTAGAGTGTTGCAATACACGCGACACCGATAACACCCGTAAGTGCGTAGTATGTTTGGTTTTCTTTTATTTCCGGACTATCTACATGGACAAACTTTCGAGCCGATCCCGCATGTATAAATGCAAAGAGCCCAAAGAGCATCATGTAGCTCACCAAGTTATCAAACACAAAGAGGTTGTGGAAGAAGTATGCAGTGAGCAAGCCAGTTAGTATTGCACGCTCGTAGACATCGAAATAAAACGTCCTGTCTTCAAGATGTGCCAGTCGTGCAAATCGGTGACGCAACCTTTCAAGAAAGTTTGCCGGGACCCATAAGTAGTAGAGCACCGCCACAAAAAGCGACAGGTACGCGAGGAGTCCGAGTATTCCTCCCGCGATCAACCAATCAAGAAATACATTGTGTGTGCGGTCAAACCACTGCTCCTGAGCATACATTTGCGGGTGGTAGTATTTGTTGAATACATAATTAAAGTTTTCTTGTCCCCAGCCCAATACCGGTCGTTCGAGGAACCCTTGCCATGCCATGTTCCACACCAAGAAACGCGCCTTTGTAGTACTTTCTTCAAATGAAATATACGCAAATCGGCTAAGTACCGGACTCTGACGTACAAAGTCTGTATTCTTTACCGCCAAAAATCCAAACACCAGCACCGCAGTTGCGACAATAGCACCTACCGAGAAGAGACGAATCTTTTTATTTGTCTGTCGTGAAATTGCCAAAAGTATAGCCGTCACTCCCACACCTCCTATTAAACCAAGTATCGAACCTCGTGTTGCTGTTTTGTACAAAATAAAACCTTGTGCAAGTATCGCAATACTATACGCAAAACGAGTCCATTTGACGTTCCAGTTTTGATACATTAAGTACCCGGCAACAAACATGTGGAAGAGCATGTAGATAGCGAGATAGGTCGCATTTCCGAGTGTCGCGTCTAGTCGTACACCTCCTTGGTTTATTACGAACTCACCACCTAGCTGACCAAAGCCATAAAAAACAGTGATGATTGATGCCAAAAGCGACGTATGTAAAAACCTGTTCCACATCTTTTTGGTTTTAAGCATATTCCCCAATACTGTGAAGTATGCAAAAAGGTGAACAAGAGATACGAAGCCTTCCATACGTTCGTAGTTTGACCAAAAGCTCTTATACGGATATTCACCGAGCGCGTCCGCTACACCTATTACCGCAATAAATACGCCAAACAGTACCCATATCCATGAAAACTTCGGTCGAACACTTTTGTCTGTCAGACACAGGATAAGCCAGAGAGCAAAAATAATTTCGATTACAATTCTGAAAGTGAAATTCTTACCCGTAATGTACGGAAAGAAGTGCGACCCTGCGACAATTAAGGGAATAAACGGAAGAGCAAAGAGTCCAGTAAGAATAATAGGCCGAAGTGAATTTTTCATAAAATACGTAAGAAATTAGTATGTGTACAATGGTACCAGAAAGTTTCCCGAAGGGAAAGAAATAACCCGCCAGTCATGTGACTGGCGGGTTATTTCTTGATTAATAGTTTAGTTAAACTACTTCTTCCACCCAAGAGCCTCAACAGGGACTATCACGTCTTCATCTAAATCCTTTTCCGCAACCAAGCCATAAAGCTTTTCCATGTCTCGGGGCTTAATACCGGTCCCTGGACCTTTTATCGTAAACATATCTTTTGTGAGTACCTCTCCCTTTTTTATCACTCGCTTTGTCGCAACACTCTTTGCGAGCTTATCTCGTAGTGGCTTCAATTCTTCATGCATTGTTTTCCCTCCCTTTCCAAGAATTTTCTCAATACGGCGAATTGAATCAACGAGCTCTTTGAGTTCATGGGGTTCAAGAGACCCTGCATGGTCTGAACCTTTCATCTGCTTATCAAGCGTCAAATGTCGCTCCACTATAACCGCACCTCGTGATACCGCAGCAAGTGTCGGCAACAAATCTATTTCATGCCCGGAATACCCGACTGGCAGTGGATGAAAAGTCCTTTTCAGTGTATCCATAAATGCAAGCTCAATCATGTGCTCCGGAGACGGATAAAGTGAAAGACAGTGGAACACAACGACGCGGTTATTGTGCTTAAGTACGGTACTTACCGCATCTTGTATTTCGTCAAATGTATTCATCCCGGTAGAAATAAGTACCGGCTTATTCTTTTTGGCTATATATTCAAGAAGAGGAATATTTATTGTATCGGCAGAAGGCACCTTGTAGGCATCTACATCAAATGACTCGAGAAAATCCGCGCTTCCCTTATCCCACGCACTTGCAAAAAAGAGTACTCCGTTTTTCTCAGCATACTTCTTCAATTCCCTGTACTGATCTTCATTAAACTCAAGTGCATCTCTGTGGGCTCCGTACGTAGGAGCAAATGCATTTGGAGATGTGTATGGTTTATCGAGTCCTTCCTTGGTAAGAATTTCTTTCGTGGTACGCTTTTGAAACTTCACCGCGTCCGCGCCTGAATCACGCGCGACATCAATAAGTTTTTTTGCAATCTCCATATCGCCGTTGTGGTTAATACCCACTTCGGCAATAACAAACACGGGTTCCCCCGGTCCCACGTATTTTTTACCGATCTTTACTTTTTCAGGATGCCCGTTTAAAAACTGTTTAATTTTATCGAAAATATTCATGAATTTATACTACCAGAAACTACTTAAGTATGGAAGAAATATACATCCATACTCTCAAAATGAGTAGCAAATAATGCTTCTACACTGGAAATTTGAATACTACAGGGCAAATTCATGCCTTAACAAAGCCATTTAAATGCGCACGCCGGCGTGCGCATTTATTTTTATAGAGGTTTAACCTCGTTTGAAATAACTTAATTCAGAAGTCTTACTATATATCGTAAGAAATGCTTTTTGATCAAAGTAACTCAGTGGCTCAAAATAACCTTTGGTGTACCACTCTAAATTTTCTCCATAACCGATCGAAAAAAATGCGCACGTCCCACGTCCTACTGTTTAGCTTTTTAATGGAAAATTCTTTTGTCTCCGTATTGTATGTAAGGTGAGTAATTGAACACTCTTCCAATACCGGAAAATGATTTAACTGAAACTCGCGCTTCAAAAACGCACCGAATGAAAGCGCGTGTCCGAAAATAATAACAGTCCCCTCTCCTTTTGAAATAGCATCAGCCAACACATTTCTAACTCTCATCCCCGCCATTTCCATTGACTCACCAGATGGTGGAATAAAAACAAAGTCATCCATCACCTTCTTTTTCCACTCCTTAAACTCTTGCCCTGTATGACTTGTTGTAGGAGTATATTCGGAAAGCCTCTCATCTGTCTCAATACTCGCTTTTGGTAATGCAAAACGAGCAGTATCAAATGCGCGTGGAAACGGGCTACTTACTACTGTAGCCGGTAGAAGGTGTTTTATTCGTCTACCCACCACTTTCGCCTGATGCTTCCCAAGTGGGGACAAAGCTACCGCAGATGCTTCGGGGTACGGGAGATTTTCCCGAGACACTGTTTCTCCATGACGGATTAAATAGATATCAACTTTATTCATATCTATAGTATGAAGTAAAAATCAGAAAAAAACCACTTCGAATGAAGCTTAGCCCAGCAACACAAAACTCTTTACTTTCTAGAGAGGCTAAGTGGGTCTACGCCTTTTACCTCAAGAAGAATATTGCAAAAATCTCTTATCGCGCCGTCTCCGCCCCGCCTATCCGTAACAACATGCGCAATATCTTTAATTACCGTTTCCGCCTGCTGTGGAGCAACTGCTATGCCAACCTTTTTCATTATTTCCGCGTCACCCACATCGTCCCCCATGTACGCGCACTCATCCCAAGAAATACCATTTTCACTAAGCCACCCCTCTATCGCCTCTGTTTTGTTTTTTGCCTTGTCACCAGTAAATACGCCAAGCGGTTTCCAATCTCCATTAAGTACTGAAGGGAGGTTATTTAACTTCACCCCAAAAGAGTCCATGAGTCCGAGCTTCTCGGTACTTACCAATGCCACCAAAAGACCTGCGGATCGGATAAGTGAAATACCTTGTCCATCAATATGGCTTCGTGTTGCGGTATACTCTCCCTCCTTTGGTCGTATAGAAACAACTTCAGAAAAAAATACTCCGTAACTATCAAATACAACCGCTTTGAGGTTTTTGATCTTCTCTTTTACGCTAGGGACTACACTATCCATTGTTTTTCTTATTATGCTGATCCATTAAATACTCATAGAGATCCCAGTCGTTTGGCTGGTTAATTCCGCTATATGCTTCATCCAACATCATCGGGACCATATTTCCACTCATAACTTTTTTCTCAAGAATTGTTTTTGCCCATATCGTATCAATGTAGCCAACATGCTTATACGCTTTTGGTAGTGACAACTCTTGTTTGTTATATGCTTCATCATTCCCTAGTTTTATTAATGGTTCAAGAAAGCCAGTTTCTTCATTTACAGTAAACATTTTATACGGGCTTTGCTCGGGACGAGTAACTGTCCGCACAGAGTCTGCTTCCGGATGCTTCACCAGTAATTCTATTGAGAGATCCACTTGAGCCACAGTTCTCATAGGAGAAGTCGGACGAAGCTGGACAATAATATCGGGCACATACCCTTCTCTCTCTTTTAGTTCAGTAAGTGCGTGAAAAAACGCATCGAAATCAGTCGAGCTATCCCCGGCTATTTCAGGTGGTCGCAAAAACGGAACTTCAGCACCCAAAGTTTTTGATAATTCTGCAATCTCCTCTGAATCAGTAGAAACGATAGTTCGGTCTATATACTGCGAACCAAGCGCATGCTCTACTGAATACTGCATAAGAGGCTTACCACAAAGTGGTTTAATATTTTTCTTCGGAATCCGCTTTGACCCCCCACGAGCGGGGATAATAGCGAGAACGTTTAATTCATTTATCATAGCATCACTATAGCATATGCAGTATAACCAAATAATTTACCTATTTAATGCACTGATTTGATTCACAAGCTCTTGTCTACCTGCGTCAATCCGATCCTTATCCCACACCTTCTCCTTAATTTCTTCTCGTTGTTTTTGGTACCCATCACTCCCCGCAAGAGTTTTTTCAAGCGCAACAAGTAATTCATCAAAAGTCATTACCTTTTCCCCTGGTGTTATATCATCATACTCAAAATACATCTCGCGCATTTCACTCTTATACTTATCCAAATCATATGCAAAGAAAATTGTCGGCCTATCCGCAAAAAGAAAATCAAAAAATACAGAAGAATAGTCGGTAATAAGAACATCTGTTTTTTTCATGATTGGGTAAGGATCTGTCGATGTATCCACGAAGTAAATTCGCTTAAATTCATGGTTACGTTTCTCCTCGTGGTGGAATTTAATAAATAAATAGGCATCGTTTGTTTCTAAAAAGTTTTCCAACTTGTCAAAATCAATACCGCTGTCACGAAGTGGGTTTTGTGTACCATCTCTAAATGTCGGCATATAAAAAATAATCTTTGACCCTTTTTCTTTCAGAGAGACTGCCCGAGTAAGGTTCAACTCATCTGCCCCAACACTGTGCAAGGGATTATCTTCCAACCATATCGCATTTCTAGGGTAATCAGCTTTAATAATTCTATCCTCTGCAAGCCGTGACGCAGACATAAAGAGAGGATCCCATAACTTTCCTGGTGATAGGAAATAATTTCCAAAGAAAAACCTTTCTGGACTATAGAGAAAATAAATAAACCTTTTAAACCCTTTCGAAGCATATACAAAATTATCTTTCTTTGTTCTATGAGAGTCATACATAACCTTCTTGAGCATGATAGCATGCCAAAGATTAACTACCTTTGCGCCACCGGTAAGAAAATAATTTACACCCAATGGATGGCAGTCTGTAATTACAATTTCAGCGCGCATTGTTAACCACCAACCCTTAAGTGAATTCGCCTTTTCAGAATAAATGTTTAAATTTCGCAATTGAGATACAATTTTCTCTTCCCTACTCAACCATACAGCAGTAATACCTTCCTGTTCTTTAGCGTACAAAAAAAAGTATTTTGAGTTATCCGCAAACCGCACCCCTCTCCATGAATCAAATATCCATAATCCTTTTTTTCGAGGAATAAAGGTAAATACCCATCTCATTATCAATAATGGAATATTGCGAATGGTAGACGGAATTGCTCTGGCCCAATTGATAATTTTTTTCATGTCTACAGTGCAATGTTAACTCTTTTATATTCTCAAAACTATGGAGAATTGACACCCAATAAAGACTCTTCTGGACAATTATACTCTTGTGTTTGCTATTTGTATAATAAATGCTCGCAAGCAATTACCACCTCATCCTATATTTTCAGCCCTTTTTCTACTTAAAAGTAAAGTGTCTCTTTTTATATTTTTTATAATCTCTCAACAAACAGTTGTGCTAATCGCTTTCCCGCATTTCCATCAAACGGCTCGATAAAACGCTCCACTATTTTCTTTCTCCCTTCAGCGTGTAGTTCTGGAGTTTCCATATACGCGCATACCGCCTTTCCTAATTCTTCCTGTGCATACGCTACCACCACCCCTTCTTGTTGTACCAGTTCCTCAAAGTGCGTGTATAAATCATAAAACCTCCTTACTGACTCCCAGTAGTTTACTTGTTCATAAGGAGTACTACCATCAAACGCAATACATACTATCGGACGATTAAGCACCGCTCCGTCTATGGCGATAGTGGAAGCACCTGTCAGCACTACATCACTATAGTACAAAATGGAAACCAAATCTTCATTCTGATTCTTCTTTGATTGAGCTTCTTGTGTATTTACATACTTGCCTTTAGTATCCATGACAACGTGCTGAAGTCCGTCTGCAACATCGTCATTAATCATGAACTTCGGATGTGCACGATAAAGCACCTGGACATCTGGACCAAAGTCGCCTCGTGATACCATTCCTTCAAAGACTTCTGGGAGTTCAGCCTCGTGCATAAAAAGAAACGTACCCATTGCACCATACGAAAGTATTTTCTTTGCTGAATCTAGGCCTTTTCGTTTACAAAACTCATCTCGTGACTCCTGTGGTTTAGTAAATCCAAATAGTGCATCGTAGTGTGGTACGCCAAATAGTTCAATAGGTACTGACTCAGGAATAACTTGTACTCCCCGCGCCATTTCCTTTAAAAAGGAGTTCTGGAGGAATAGTTTGTCAGGAAGGACGCGAAGCAATCCATGACTTGAGAGGTTGTCCCAGCTACGCACACATCCGTATATTGGTATCTTTTTCTGCTTACACGTCTTTGCTATCGGCACATCAAATTCAAAATTAGTAAGTGATAAAGAAAGCAATGCGTCCGGTTTGTACTTATCAATCAACAGTAAAGCGTTTGTGTCGGAAGAGGTCTTTAGAATACTTTTTCGCAGAAGGTTCTTGTACCACCCAAACTGAGCAAGGGTTTTAGTATGAACTCTCTTGATATACGTATCGAAAAAACTTGAATCTCCGCGTTTGTATGAACGCATTTTAGACCACAAGTTTGTATGAGTATCCAGTCCACTCCGCGCAAGAGACATAAGCAGAGACTCAATTTTGGTCGCTCTGGAACGAGTAAAACCTTCCACAGATACATGTGAATATTCTTTATACTTTTCTTGGAAAAAAGAAACCTTATCGGGCTGAACCAAAAGCACTACTCTGTCATTAACAGTGGCACCGAAGAAAACAGATGCGAAGTCCGTATCAAGTATATTTCGCGCAACAATATCTTCCCCGATGGTAACGAAAAAAGTGCTCATTATTTATCCAATGGTTTTTCTACAACACCCAATATAGATACACCAAACGGAATGGAAACTATTCTCACAATATACTTCTCAAATGCAATCATGTTTCGCAAAATTACATTTAGCCACCCTGGTATTGGTACGAAGTCGTCTTTCTGTGTCTTAGTAAGACGTTTTAATTTTCTAAATATAAAGAGTGGAAAGAGAAATAGTGGTTCTATGTAGGTAATTTGTTTTGTAGTAAAACCAGCTTTCTCTAGTTTCCTTTTTATTTCTGTTTTTGTATAGCGTCGATAGTGGCCATACTGGTCATCGTGATGTCCCCACATGAACATATACGCAGGCAAGCTAAATACCAACTGCCCTCCTGGTTTTAGCACTCGATACGCCTCCTGTATAGACACAGCGTCATCCGGAGTGTGCTCAATAATATCAAGTACAATTATCGTATCAAACGTATTGTCAGGAAATGGAATATTCTCAATTCCCGAAAGCTGTAGTGTGTTGTACCCCTTTCCTTTGGCAAGAGTCATTGCTTCGGGAGAAAAATCTATACCGTCTACCGTACCATACGGTTTAAGCAAATCTATCAAGTTACCCGGGCCACACCCCGCATCAAGAATTCTGCGTTCACCCTTTTTTGTTTTCATGTGAGCGCCATGTCGACGCATCAGGTCTATCACGATTGCATACTTGCCTCCGAGCCACCAATAGTCTGCTCCAAGCTCACCATAGTGCTCCTGCTCTTGTTTAAACATAATTAAAATCCTTTCTTTTTACTAATAATATACGTGGGGCGTTGTTTCGTTTCGTCATAAATACGTCGTATATACTCCCCCACAACCCCCAAAGCAAGCAGTTGCGCACCTCCAAGACAGAGAACAAATATCGCAATTGATGCAAAACCGGGTATATCTTTTTCACCGAACAACTTGAAGTATAGCACAACAAATATACCAATGAATGCGACAACTGAAAAAAGAAAGCCTAGCATTGTTACAAGTAGTAACGGCATATACGAAAATGAGAATATTCCATCGTAGGCAAGCTTGAAGAGTTTCCAGTATGAATACTTACTCTGCCCAGCAAACCTCTCTTGCCGTTCATACCGAATACCTGTTTGTTTAAAACCGGACCATGCACGCAACCCTCGCACATATCGGTTTCTCTCAGGAAGACCTCGCAATACATCCGCAACATTTCTACCAATAAGCGCAAAATCCCCAGCATCATGTGGAAGTGATACCTCTGGAGTCATTCGAGTTATAAGTCTATAAAAGAGATAATAACTCAAACGTTTTATGATTGATTCTTTACGAGTGCCTCGCACCGCATACACAACATCAAAACCTTCTTCATATTTTTTTATAAAATCTGGAATTAATTCAGGTGGGTCTTGCAAGTCTGCATCCATCACCAAAACAGCATCGCCGGTAGCATGGTCTATGCCAGCAGTAACAGCGGACTGGTGACCAAAATTTCTTGAAAAGTGAACCGCCCTTAAAGAAGAATTTTTCTCCAGAGCACGATCAAGAAGTTCTGCTGTTTTATCGGTTGAACCGTCATTAATAAAAATAACCTCATACTGATACTTTACCCCAGATAGTACTGTAGTAAGGCGCTCCAAAAGCTCACCGAAAGTTTCTTCTTCATTATAAAGCGGTACGACGACGGATATAGTAGGCATATACATAAGAGAGCATAGCAGAGAAATAAAGGAACAACAATGGATTAAGCGTGTAGCGGTGCCGCGCTTCTACTCCCATAGTGGTCTGAAGTAGAGTCGCACAAAAATAAAGAGTCACGATGCATGCCATAAAAGTAAACTCGTGTTTTCTAAATAACCACATGCCGATAAACGCGCCAACAGAAATTAACACCCAGAATATCTTTCCGAACAAAGCAAGTCCGACATAAGGGGTAAATACGTGCTTTCCCAAGGTTTTAAGAACCGCAACAGGACCTTCATTTGAGAGAATAAGTGAGAATGAGAGACCTCTCTGTGGTGCGTCAATAAGCCCGTGATGCTTTAATATTTGATGGTAATTACCGGAGAAGAAAAATGTATTGAGTCCTATTAGGTACGCAGTAGTATAGGGAACAGGGTTATTAAGTATTACTTCTTTTGATACTGTATTGTAATATTCATTGTTCTTCATACTCCGGCGGTCGTTTTTGTCAGGCAATCCTCCCTCGTAACGAGTACGAAGCTCTTCAAGTGACTCATCGTATCCTATTCCCTTCGCAACTGCGTTTGTAAATGTCGCGCCATAGGTAAAGAAATTATACGCCCCGGCAGAGACAAAATCTGCAACACCAAAAACATTTAAGTTTCGTGCTTGCCAGGGCATCATAGCAAACATCATAACCACCACAACAAACAAAAGTGCGCCGGTACGGATCCAGACTATTTTCCCCCTCCAATAATCGCGAAGCGTGTACGCCACCAACAAAAGCACACCGAGATAAAGAGCAACGGGGCGAATATACAAACTGATTCCGAGTAACACTGCACCTATTCCTAAGTGCATCCAGTGTGTCTTTTCCAGAAATGAGAAAATATAGAGTAACCCTACAAGAAGTAGTACTGTGGTTAAAATATCAGGGAGCAATACAACACTGTAATACGCCTGCATTGGTTCAAGTACAGTAAGAAGTCCCGCAAAGGTGCTTGTCAGTACTCCAAAGTGAAGGTATTTACGTGCCAAGAAAAACACAAGCACGCCCACAAGTGTCGAGAGTAGTATTTGTGGAATAGACGCAACCCACAGAGGAATGCCAAAATACACAAACGGCATTAGGTATGCAGGATATCCAGGAGGTCGGTATGCATTAGGAAGTCCATCAAACTTATCGTAGATATACCCATCACCCTCAACTACATTTTGAGCTAAATTTAAATATTGTGCAGTGTCACCCCAGATAAGAGTATTAGTTCCTCCATATACCAAAAGAGATACCAACAATATTAGGCGAATCCCTATTCCTAAACCAAGAATAATTAAAATTGCCTTTTTATTTTCTGTATAAAATTCTTTAATCGAGCTAACAATTTTTTTCATACCAAAGGATTTTTTGTTCTATCTTTTTCTCAATATAAACAGAACAGATCTTCCGAAGAATTTATTATTTGGTAAAAATCGATGCAAAAAAGAAAATTTTCCATATCCTAATTCAGGATCCATAAACCTGAGACCTTCTACCGAAAAATATTTCTTAATGGCATTTCTCATTAGTGCGTTATGTAAAAAAGTAATGTGATCATTACCTTCTAAAAAACGATAATATTCACCGTTTTTGAAAAAAGAAAATTTATTATATATATGATAAGGATTAGGAGTAGTAAATATCATTACCCCATCTTGCTTGAGAACTCTATGACACTCTCTGAAAAAATGAAAAATATTTTCAAGATGCTCTATCACCTCCACAGAAGTAATTGCGTCTACTGAAGCATCTGGAAATGGAAACATATCCTTACTAAAATCAAACTCACTAAAACCCTCTTTTGGTTCTCCAACAGAGAGATATCGACTGATATCAGCCCCCATTGTATGGTTAAATCCAAGTGAATGTAGTAAATTAAAAATCTTTCCATTTGCTGAACCAAGGTCAAGAATATTCCTATCAGAAGAGAAAAAGGTTTTAAGAGTATCGCTAAACACGCTATGTTCTAGTATTTTAGTTGATGTACTTTTATACTTCTCAAAAATCTCCTGAGAGTGATCTTTCATTTCAGAAGGCGAAAAATACGGTATTGCTTTACTTTTTTTCTCCATATGATTTAGGTTATGTCTTACTTATTCAAATAACCAATCAATTTTATCTTAATTCTATCGAGAATGACAGCATCCTCAGTGTCAAATTCAAAAAACCTTCTTATTCTTATTGAAAAACCAGGAAGTACCCTTTTCAACGCTCGATATCTCTCAAAAACAAATATCATTGTAGTAAGGAAAAATTCATACGCAACTCCCATAATTCCAAAATAAAATAGTGAAACTGGAAGAAGTAGCAAAATCATGACAGTCTTAACAGAAATAGCCCAAAAGAGGCTTTTTTGAGCTTGTAGCGCGGCAAACATAGGAGTAAACACTGTGGCAAAGCCGAGAGATATAACCACAGGTAACATTGCTCTAAAAAGCGGAAGAGACTCCAGATAATTTGGAAACATCCACGCTACAATAGGAACAAAGATAAAATACGCGACAATCGCCGTACAAACAAATGCGAATACTTGGTACTTAATTGCTTTCGTAGCAATACGAGCAAATCGTTCTTTGTCGTTTACATGTTGCGGTAAAATAGGACCTAACACCGAAGAAAGATTTACAAGAGACACAGTGTGCTGAAGTAAGCCGTTTGCAACAGCAAATATCCCCACTGCCTCAGTACCAAGCATAACTTTTATAATCCATAGACGAATATTTTGCCCGAGACTATTGAAGTATGTTGCAAAAATACCCCACTTACCGTGATCATAGAAAAGTGACCATGGAGCTTTTTTATTAACGAGTGTTACTGACCTAAAATAGCGCGTACATTTGAGCAGTGACAGTGCCATCGGTATCATTACCAAAAACTGTGACAATACCACTGACCAAATAACCGCAGAAACACGCAGTCCTACGAGATACAGTAATACCCATATTACAACCAACTTAAATATTTCTTCGAGCACTGAATACAGGGACCTATGAAAAAACTTTAGTTCAACACTGAACGCCACCATAAACAAACTACGAAACGGAGAAATAAGAAATGCAAAAGAAACTATTTTAAAAAGCCCTCCAGCGTGCTCACTGAAATAATGCGCAATAATATCTGAGCCAAAAAACACAATCGCCCACGCTACAAAACCGAGTGAAATCTGAAGCAAAAAGAAATTAACAAACAGCTCTTTCATTGCTCGCAAATCCCTTTTTGCTTTCGCTATGCCCATGTCAGCTATAACAATCGGGCTTAAACCTGGGATTGAGAAGATACTCATTATACCCAAAATAGAAAGTACCAACTCCGCCAAACCATACTCATAGACATTGAGCTTGCGAAGCATGATAAAAATGGTTGCGAGTCCCACAACTTTTAATACAAGCGTACTCCCGCTAGTCCACGCCGTACCAACTCCTATTGTTCTTTTTAATGTTTCCGCCACGCTGTTGAGTATATACTATGCTAATGAAAAAAATACTAGAATTCACTATTCTTAGCATGAATCATGAAATGACTGATCTTTGGTACGGAAGAATAGTATACACTCGAGTCGTTAGTATACATACTGAATCTAAATTTACTTTTTTCAAATATAGATACTATGGAAGATAAATTATTCTTTAGGTTTTTTTCATTATAATGATACTCAAATATAATAGTATTAATTGAACCAATCTTTTTTGTTGAGTACAGATGTTCAATAACCACCCCTTCTGACCCTTCAATATCTATCTTCAGTACAGAAACTCTCCGAGTGATAAATGTGTCTAATGTAACTACAGGAACGGTAACTTCTCTATAATTCGCCATATGTTTTGATTCATATACCTCCCTTTCTCCAGTAGAACCTCCGGGGTAGAGTGTGTTCTCCCAAAATTTCATCACTCCTTCTCTACTCCCAACAGCAGACTCGACAATTCTTACTCCTGTAAGAGTATTATCAGAGACGTTCTTCTTAAGGTAAGATACATTCATTGGAGAAGGCTCGAACACAACAACCTCTGCATTAGGATAGAAATACTTCCAATATAAGACAGTAACCCCAACATTTCCTCCGCAATCAATGATGAAAGGGGTTTTTTCATCAAGAGAAACCATATAGTCCTCGTAAATGAATACTTCCCTTATTATTGTTATAACGTTATTAATTGATGGTGCAGAGATAACAAAACCAAGAAATGAAATTTCCTTTCTGCCCCAACGAGCCTGTATCTTTATCCATAGGTAAGAAAATAGTAATCTTATTCTATATGAAAGAGGATGACGTTGGCCTATTATACGAATACTATCATCGAGAAATCTTAACATTTGCCGTAAATAACAATTTCTTGCAGTAATGTGCAAGAATCACTGAAACTATAAACATCAACATTATATCCCTTTGTTTACTATAAGTAAAAGCACCCTCATACTTAATCAGGCAAACAAAAAAGAAAGTACTTTCTTCGCTCTTTCCTCCCAATCAAACTGCAAGGAGTGCTGTAATGCATTACGCGCCCTTATTTCCGCCTCCTCTCTATGAGAAAGTACGTAGGTAATTACATTCCTAAATGAATCCGGGTCATCTGGGTGAGCAAAAAACACATCCTCTTCAGTTACTACCTCTTCGATAGAAGGAATGCGTGAAGCTATAACCGGCGTTCCACTTGCTATATATTCAAACAACTTCATAGGAGAAGTATAGTGGGTGGAAATCTTTTCTTTCGCGGTATTTGGTAATACCAGAACATCACAAGCTTTCTGCCAAAGTGGCATACTATCGTGAGGTTGATGCCCTACAAAATGAATATTTTTGTATGAGGAAAAATTACTCTGATATTCCGACACATCCTCAGGGGTTCCTCCTACAAAATATCCGAGTACTGACGGTGTGGCAGTCAGAGCTTGTGCAAGAGTAGCTACTCCCTTCCATGAATACAAATGTCCTGTGTAGCACACAATGTTAGTATCGAGCGGAAGATTAAGTTTCTTTCGTGCTTCAGTGCGAGAAAGTACCGTGGTGTATTTCTCCCTATGAACACCATTTCGAACAAGGTGAACATGTTCTCTCTTAACACCAAATTTATTTACAAGCTCATCTCGTTTCCATTCAGTGATAATGAGTACATGACGCACACGCAACAATACTTGCGTATAAAACCATTTTTTATTTTCTGGAAAATCGTGCACTTGGTACAACGTATTTTCTCTAAAGAAAGTCGCAAGTAGTATTGGTAGTGATTCGTTGGAGTAGATAACATCATTCTCTTTCGATTCCTTAAGAAGATAAAGTAGTGTAAAAAAACTAAACACCACAAAACTAATATGAAATGCAATTTTTTTCATGAACGGAACCTTGAACACATCAAGAGTTGGAAGGTACACCACCTTAAAATTTTGAGGAACGGCGTAGTACTCTGTAATACTCTTTTCAGAACGACCTAGCCTACGAGGCGCAATGAGTACTACATCGCATCCGTGTTTTGCAAATGAGTGAGCTTCCTCCACAGCAAACAATGAACCCGCCTTCTCTGAAGGTAGTCTACCGTGAAATATCATGAATATACGTTTTTTATTCACCATCAATAAGCAGTCTACCGTATCGTTTGCTTGTATGCCAGATAAGAACACAAGGAACATACAAACGGAACAATTCGTACTTAAGGGGAACATGAAATGCAAAAGGGTGAAATATGCGAGCAAGTAGAGGTTTAAGGATTCCTTTTACTATACGGACCACATTACCCACTATCACTCGATAGAAAAAGAGAAAAGGATTCCGCGAGCTCCATTTGCGGGCGAGTATTGGAAAACGAGCCTGTACCTTTCCTTTGTACACATGCCATGACAATTGTGAATCAAGTGGAACAAGCCACGGTGCATGAATAATTCCAACTCTGTCTTTAGGTACTTCAAAGGATAACTTCTCATGCATCGGCTTTATAAAACGTGCACCTGTTTTCTTAATATTACAAAGTCTCACCTGATATACCGGTTTTAATTGGTAATACTCTCGCAGAGTTTCAGGATGCACTAGTGCATACCGTACACGGTATGCATCACAATGTTGCTGTGTCACCGCTGTTCGTGTTTCTTGCACTAATTCAGGCGTTGCCACCTCATCTGAATCTATGTAGAAAAACCAATCTTCATGTGCTGAATCAAGTAATATATTTCGTTCACGAGAAAAATTACTGATTGGATGCCCTGGGTTGCTCTGTGTTAGCACGCGCGCGCCGTAGGCGCGCGCTATAGCAAGTGTCCCATCACTACTCCCACCGTCCGCCACAACAATGTCGCTAAACTCTTTGACACTTTCAAGACACCGCGCAAGCGTTTGTTCTGAATTGTACGTCAATATTCCTATAGTACAGGGTATTTTTTCCATATTATTTCTGTGCGAATTGCTTCCAATTTTTCACATATGTAAGTGCTGACTGGTACCCAAGTGCTAAGTGTGGATTATCACGCACATAATAATGCTTAAATAGCCCCTTATTATATAGTGATTGGACAGTAAACTTTGGATCATTCACTGCAACTATTATTTTTTTAGGTTTAAGTTCCTTTCTCAAATCTAGAATTCCATGAGAAAAATATGGACTATAAACAAGTGCCACATCGCCTCTTTTCCAATCCTCTACAATACCCTTCTTTATCAATTTAATAATTCCACTTGTATCAATAGGCAAGTTGTAAAAACAAACATAGCGGTAAAATGATTCAGCTTCAAAGAAACGTTCAGTTACGCCAGTAGCATTCTGATGTGCATCAAAAATATCACAAAGCCACATAGTGCCTGAACGAGCAACAAGAGTACCTAGAATGAGCGTTTTGCCGTTCTGCAATCCTCTTTCATACTCATCATCAACCCTATCTAATTCATCAGCGGTATACTTATGGCGCGAATCCCACGATAAGCAAAGTTTTCCAATTTTTCTCATATCTATGCAATTTTATGTATTATCTCAACAATATCTTCAACTGTTGCTAATCGAGGATTATTCATTGCTCTTTCTGCAGAATATTCATCCAGTATAGCATTTTTCGCATCAGCGATAGAAATACCATAATCACGCAAACGTGTTGAAACCTGAATTGATTCGAAAAACGATTTAAGGGAATCAGCATAGAGAGCATTTTTGCTTCCTGTTATAAAAGAACCCATCTGCTCTACTAAATTACGGACATACAAATAACCCCTTGGGTCACTACATGAATTAAGGGTAACTCCTAGATTAAACATAAAAACCTCGGGAAGAAATAGCGCGACAGCTTTTCCGTGCGGAATTTTATATCGAGATGTTAAGGGATATGACAGTGCATGAGCTAATGTTGTTTTCGTAATATTGATCGCCTTTCCTGCACTATGTGAACCTTGTGCAATATTTACTAAAGCATCTTTATCTCCACCACACGCAAGGTAAAGATTTTTATACAAAAGTTTAAACGCATTTTCTGACAACAAAAGAGATTCCTTACTAGAATTCACCGACCACCACGACTCAATAGACTGACAAAAAGCGTCCACTCCGCTAGCTGCAGTCACTTCCCACGGAGATGAAAAAAGAAACTGAGGATCAACAATTGCGTACTCCGGCAACATTTTTTTATCTGCACAAGAGTATTTTTTACCTTTAATATATAAAACGGCAAAATGGGTTGATTCGCTACCCGAACCGGCTGTTGTTGGGACCGCAATAACTGGCACAGCACTTGTTTTTTCTATACTAGCACCATAACTCACCTCTGAGATTTGCTCTGGCTTATCAGCAAACAAACTAATCAATTTCGCCACATCAATCACACTCCCCCCACCAACTGCAATAATTACAGACGAGGTATGTTCACGATATTTCATAACACCTTTCAAGAGATCATCTTCGGAAGGGTTGATTGAAAAATCATTAAATACTTCAACTTTATAAGGAGCTACGAGCGACATGATTATTTTACGTGCACCCGATGTCTCAAAAGAATTTTTGCTCGTGACTAAAAAAATATTTTTTACCTTCTGATCTAAAAGAATTTGCGATAAGTGTTCTGTTGAATTTACACCAAAATAACTTTTTTGATTCATCTTTTCAATACTTATTTTTTATTGAGAAATTCCATCAAATCTTTCTTATTTTGATTGGGAGGAATTGTAGGACGACCTAAATCAGATCGTGCTCCTTTTTTAGTTCGTATTTCAATAAAAATAGGACCTGTGTTTGGTTTACTATCCTTAAAGATTTGTGAAATAGCACTATCAGTATCTGCGTAATATACTTCTTTATAACCACACGCTCTCGCAATTTCACAAAAATTTACAAAAAATCCAGCTGTTTTTTGACCCCCTACTGATTCATGCGCACCATTATTGAACACAATATGTACAAAATTACTTGGATGAAATTGACCTATAGTTGCCATTCCACCCAAATGCATAATTGCAGCACCGTCACCATCAAAACAGTAAATATTTTTATTTGGCTTACTTAGTGCTAAGCCCAATGCGATTTGGGAAGCATGACCCATTGATCCAATAGTCAGAAAATCACAGGCATGACCCATAGATTTCGCATGTCGTATCTCAAACAATTCACGGGAAAGTTTTCCTGTTGTTGAAACAATCACAGAATTTTTTGGAATTTCCTCTACCACTGAAGTGAGAGCTTGTTCACGTGTAAGTGTGTATTTCTCCTCTGACTTTGGCTTTGCATGTTTCTCAGCTGAAAATGTGCCTTTGCGAACAAGCAAAGCATGAGGTCTGCATGTTTTCTTTATAGAATCCAACACAGCAAGTAACTCTTTCGCTGCTTTTTTTTCATCTGACGATAAAACGGTATGAGGTACATTAATTGCATTAAGCACTGCGGGAGTTACTTCACCCATAGTTATATGTTGAGGTTCATCACTCACCCCAGGTTCTCCTCTCCAACCAATAAGTAGCAGTGCTGGCATACAATATACCTTCTCGTCCAGAAGCGAGGTTAGAGGGTTAACTGCATTTCCTAAACCAGAATTCTGCATATATATGAGAGGAACTTTCCCGGTCGCCAAATGATGTCCAGCAGCGATACCAAGTGCAGAGCCTTCATTCGCGGCTATGATATGTTGGGATGGGTCCAATGTTACATCTATATGCTCACAGAAATCCTTTAAGAGTGAATCCGGAACTCCGGTAAAAAGGTTTACATCATTCTCCAAAAGCAATTTTAGAAAAAAATGGGAAGAAATCATACAAATTATTTATTCTTTTCATGATTACCTTCAATCAAGGTCAATATTTCTTTGATAGACATGCAATATTTTTCTGAAGCCTCCTTTGACCTTCCATTTTCTAAAATAGCACGTGCGGTGTTAACCATTGCGGGGTAAGCACTTCGAAGTAAATGATTCGCATAAATAACTATCCTGAAGCCCATTTTCTCTAAATCTGTCTCGTTAAGATGGTTATATGTTGTAGGGACCGCAACAAGTGGAGTGTTGCTTCCAAACTCCTTATATTTCTTACAAAACTCTTCTATTTCATCAATTTTTTTATCTTTACTATGTATCATTATTCCATCAGCTCCAGCAGCTATATACGCCTTCGCACGCTTAAGAGCATCATCTACACCTTTACCTAAAATCAAACTTTCAATACGAGCAATGATCATGAAATCTTCAGAAATACGAGCATTCCGACCCACAGCGAGCTTCTCACAGAAATTTTTTATACTTTCCAATTCCTGTTTAACAGCAGTACCAAACAAGGAATTTCTCTTCAAACCTTTTTTATCTTCAATAATAACCGCAGACACGCCCAGCCGTTCAAGTGTTTTTACTGTATAAGGAAAATGCTCAACTAAGCCACCTGTATCGCCATCGTAAATTACAGGCTTGGTAGTAATTTCCAAAATATCATGCAGTGTACCAATACGAGATGTTAGATCTACCAATTCAATATCAGGCTTGCCTTTCATAGTCGAATCAGTAAGGCTACTTAACCACATAAAATCAAATTCTCTCACAACACCCTTTTTCTCAATCTGCGTATGTTCAGCTATAAGTGCCGATAAACCACTATGAGCTTCAATACCTTTTACTATTGCCTTTGCGTCTAACAACCGTCTCAATCTTGATATCCTAACACTTGGTGTAACACCAACTTCTTTTAATGCCTTATTGAGCAATGATGACGAAATACCTTCAGTATAATTTGGCTCAACCAATACCCCACCCCATTCTTTTAGTAACTTAACAACCTGTGCACGCACCTCTTTTTGAATCCCCTTTTTCCAATCATCACCATGCACAACAACATCAGGTTTAACCTTTCTTAAATTTGAAGAATAGTCGAGTGTTTCTTGAGGGATCACTTCACTGACACCAACTATACTCGAAACAATCTCCTTCCTCTGTTCATATGATAAAAAAGGTAGTCTTTTGTAGCTTGCGATAGCTTTGTCTGTAAGTAGGCCGACAATAACTCTCCCATGTTTTGCACCCTCACGAATAATTTTTAAATGGCCAGGATGTATTAAATCAGCACTCATTCCTATGTATACTATCTTTTCTCCCTTTTGTTTTATTTTATTCATATAATAGTATAGAATACTTGTTTGTAAAGCTTGTACTAGAAACTAAGCATATCATTTACATGAAAATTATACAAAAACCAGTCACAGACCGCAGTTAGGCCATAATGTTTTTTAGTTTTTTCACATATGTAAGTGCTGAAGTCATGCGAAATATGAATTGAAAAAATGTGATACTTCTGTCTACTTGTATTCGTGGAATACGATAGACATTTGCGCCACTGGTAACCAGCGCTTCAGTTATACAACACGCGCCACGAAAATGCCTTGCGATAACAGACTCCACTCGCTTATCCACCCTCCCAGCAGGATACGCGCAGAGTGTTGAGGTAGTTCCAGTCAATTGTGTGATGCGTTGTTTGGATGACTCAATCTCACGTACTAACTCCGAGTCAGACAATTCCGTAAAATTAGTATGACTTTCACCGTGAACTTCAAATGTAACTACTCCTTCCTTTGCAATGCGTTGTACTCCCTCTTCTGTCGGTCGGGAAAGGTTTCCTAATTTCTCCATAGGAGCGAGATTGGTCGTGAGAAAAACAGTTGCGGGAATGCCATATTTTTTTAGCAGTGGAGCAACAAATGAAATGGTATCTTCATATCCATCATCTATTGTTATCGCCACACTCCTACGCGGAAGAATGCTCTTTCCTTCAATATGATTTACTACATCATGAAGCGAAACAGGATTCATATTACTTTTTATGTATTTCAGTTGCTGCTCGAAAGCTTTTTCTGAAACACCATATTTCCACGAAGTATTCTCGACCGAATGGTACATAAGCACCGCTATTTCTGGCCGTGCATCAAAAATACGAAACAAACATCGTACAAGGAATGCAAAAAAATATACTATTGTTTTTATTAGTGACTGCATACCATTTCAAGTATTCGCTCCTCATCTTCTCCTCCTTTGATAAAGTAACAGTTCTTATACACCTCTCTACTTTCATTCATAATAATTGAATGTACTTCCAAAACCACCTTTCTCCATTGTACTTCATATTGACTTCCCATAAATGAACGCATTCCACGTGCGCGCTTTTTTTGTCTATAAAGCACAGTTTCCCACGGAAGATCAAACATAATATGCATATCAGCTTGAGGCGCAAGCATGAGCAATTTGCGTATACGCTCGGCAGAGGGAGTACGTTCAAATAATCCTATAATCTGCTGGAGCATACCTTCATCCAACACAATATTTCCCATATTTCTACGAGCCTCTTGCCACCGTGCAATTCTATTAAACAGCACCCTTAATTTCCACTGAATAAGAAAAAGACCTCTTCCTTCAGTAAGGCAAATCCAGACACAGGTGATTGTAAATCTACTATGATTACACAAAAAATAAAAAAAATACCAACAGCGCATAAGGATGTTCTGGTGTCGAGGCGGAGCATACCCACACGCTTCTATTGCGCGTGCAAATGTGCTTTTCCCCGAGCCCGGTAGACCATACAACTCTATAATCATCCTTTAAACGTTATTTTATACGACTCTGAAAAGAAACGAGTAATGATATTCATCTGCATCCACCCGAGTACAAAAAAAAGGAAACGGTCGGCAAAGGCAGAATGTAATCCTGGAAATACAAATGTTACCGGTCGCACCGAAAGTACAGAAAACCCAACCTCAGACAGTAACAACACAAAGTGTCTGTCATCAATCTGTAATGAGTGAAATTCACTCACATTCTTTTGTCTATTCCATGGACGGCGATACTGTGGTGTTTTGGTAATAATTGATCCTAACGAAGTGGTGTCCATTACTTCACGAACTTTTTTAACCAATGCTTCCTTGTCAGAGAAATATTCAACTGCACGAGATGAGAAAAATACAGAAGCTTTTCTTGTTGCGGTATACTCAAGAAAATCAGAGACAATGTATTCAATACCACTTGCTCCCGACAAATTGTCTTTTGCAAGTTTTATCATCTCATCTGAAATATCAACCACCTGATAGTTCATATCGGGAAACTCATTCAAAAACTCTCTTGTCCAAGTGCCTGGACCTGGACCTAACTCAAGATATGATTTAGGCACAGGATTTTTCTTTAGCTCAGAAATAAAATTACACACCGCATGACGAGTCATATCATAACCAGCCTTTCTCTGTGGAGTAGAAAACCAACGCTCCCTCTCGTACTCTCCTCTATACGTTCCAGGAATCATTGTATTGTATTTCCCTCGCACATCCTCATTTTTCATCACTCTATTGTATGCGAAAGACACCACTCTCGCAATTTATTCGAGTACAATGTTTATATTATTCTTTGTGCACAGTTTATTAACTTTTAACTTCAGTATTACCTGTCGATTTGATGTTATGATTTTATTATAAGATTTGTACCTTAATAGAGTTTATTAACAAGGTTTTTGTTCTATTATCATTTAGTGAAAAATTTATGTATCCAAGTATTAACAAACTTTTTTTATTTTCTTTTTGTTACTTACCATTCCGGGAAATCAAATTTATGCAGATAACACCCACTCAATTGAATTTGATGGTAGTAATGATTACCTATACACTGCAGACAGCTCATCTCTATCAATCACCCAAGATTTAACAGCTGAAATGTGGGTTAATTTTGACTCCTTTAATACAGATCAAGGAATACTTATTTCAAAATATGGGGGCGGTACAAATGAAAGAGCATATCAATTTGGATACTTTAAAAATACTTCTGATGGTAAACAATACTTTGAGAGTAGGATATCTGATGATGGTACAGGAATAAACACTACAGTTGTTACACTAGAATATGATCTTGCCACAAGCACCTGGTACCACGTTTCCTTCATTTATAAATCAGCATCAGGGACTGTTGATGTGTATCTTGCAACCACAAGTGCTGAGTCACACATACATGCAGGAACAATGTCTGGACATAAGAATTCAATTAAAGACAGCATTTCTCAATTTAGAATTGCTTCATCTCACGGCGCAGGTAATGTGAATTATTTTGACGGAAAGATAGATGATGTAAGAATATGGAATAAAGCAAGAGAAGTGAGTAATATTAATACCGACTTCAAATCTGAATTAGTTGGTACAGAAGCAAATCTGAAAGGATACTGGCGATTTAACGATACGCTAACTGACCAGACTGCTAATGGAAATACGCTTTCTGATTATGGTGGAACTATTTTTTCTGAATCAAAACCATTTCCAAACCCTCCCTCAGCAGCTACATCACCATACCCCTCTCACTCCTCAACAACAGTTGCCACATCAACTAGCCTGTCTTGGAATCCCGGTTCAAATCTTACTCAACAAGGAATCTTTTTTGGCACATCATCTACTATTACAATAAATGACTACCAAGGTACATACGGGACATCTACCACAAATTTTGATCCTGGAACATTATCTGCGTCTACTACCTATTACTGGAGAATTGATAGCAATAATCTAGAAGCAACAACTACAGGAACTGTATGGGATTTTACAACTACGGCTGAACCAGAAAATACACATTCGATTGCTCTTGACGGTGTAGATGATTATCTTTCTGCACCAGATAGCAACTCATTGTCAATAACTGGTGACCTTACTATTGAATTCTGGGTAAAATTCGACTCATTTAATATTGATGATCAAGGAATTCTTGTATCAAAGTGGGGAGATTATGGGGGAGGAAATAATCAACGTGCATATCAGTTTGGATACTACAAAACATCAGGTGGTATAGGATACTTTGACACCCTCACATCTGCAGATGGAACCACTGTTGGCTCGGGGACTGTACAGTACGATCTGTCGACCGAAAAGTGGTACCATCTGGCATTTGTTTACACCGCCGCAAGTGGCACAGTAGACGTATATGTTGCAACCACGTCTGATTCTAACCATATATTAGCAGGAACTGTAAGTGGACACACAACATCTCTAAAGGATACTGTCTCTGATTTTCAAATTGGATCTTCTGACGGATCTGGAAATATTGTTTATTTTGATGGCAACATGGATGAAATACGTGTATGGAATACTGCCAAATCAAAGGAGGAAATTGACTCTGACTTTGACACAGAGTTCTTCGAAAGTATGTCTAACTTGCAAGCATACTGGAAACTGAATAATCATTACAGTGACCAGACATCAAACGATAATACGTTGTCCCAAAATAATGGAGCAAACTTCTCGACAATTGTCCCCTTTCCTGTCTCACCTAATTCCCATGCAATATCACTCAATGGAATTGACCAGTATCTTTCCGCTGTAGACAGTCACTCGCTTTCTATAACAAGTGACTTAACAGCAGAACTGTGGGTCAAATTCAATTCTTTTAACGAAGACAATCAAGGAGTACTGATATCAAAATATGGAAACTATGGTGGTACCGACAACCAAAGATCGTATCAATTTGGTTACTACAAGGATACTTCGAAACTTGACTACAACTTCTTTAATACAAGGACATCAACAGATGGAACCGACACAAGTGATCTAAACAGAGCGTATCCTATGGCAACGGGTACATGGTACCATCTTGCTTTTGTATATGATGCATCAGAAGGATGTGTAGATATATATCTTGCCAATGTTAATGACACTGAACATAGCTTTGTTGGTGCTGAATGCAGACATAAGACTTTACTGAAAGATACAGTGTCTTCATTCGAGATTGGTTCTTCTGATGGATCTGGCAATGTAGTATACCTTGATGGAGTTGTTGATGAAGTAAGAATATGGTCCAAAACTAGAAGTAAATCAGAGATGGATGCTGATTATACTCTCGAATTGACGGGATCAGAAACAGATCTTGAAGCATATTGGAATTTCAACAACACACTCAGTGACATGACATCAAACGGAAATACCTTAACAAACAATAACAGTGCAACGTTTATAACCTCTACACCATTCTAGTGCAGTTGAACAGAAAATACCCTGAGAAAAGGTTAGAAAAACTTGGTGGGAACTTTTACAATGCCTTTTTCTCTATCTTCATATGTCGTATATAGTTTTGGCTCACCAGTCTTTCGAAGTACATAAATAATTTCATACGCAAATCCTGGATACTTTAGAGGATGAAAAGCAAACTTAGTCTTCACTAATCTAAAAGAAACACCAACCTCGTTTTCAAGAGTAAAACCAACCCTATCAGCAAGAGTACGGACATTGTACCGTGTGAAGCTTTGAAAATGTTCTACCCATTTTGCCTTACATACACGATGCTTGAAATGATGGAAAAAGATATTCAAAACATTCTCCCAGTAGTAATTAGGATTTGGAGTAGAAAAAACAAGTACTCCGTTAGGTTTCAATACTCTATAAAGCTCAGAGAGTAGTTGAATCGGATTGGCAACATGTGCAAGAACACACCCCATAGTTACCGCATCAAAAAAACCATCATCATACGGAATATGTCCATCATTGAGATCAACCTGTCGCACCTCTTTATAACTAGCAGGATGGTTATCTGTAACAATATCTATTCCATATATTTCCCCTCCCTTCAAATATAGACTTGGATTCTGTGCATACCCAACATCAAGAACCTTTTCGGCATCTGGATATACGGCATATAATGTTTCAGCAATTAACTGACCTTTGCTTTTCATGTGACAAGTATACTACTTCTTCTCCAAAACAAAAAAGTGATGGTACTGATACCCAAACGGCACAAAATGTTTTTTGATTGCTCCGTATTTTTTTAAGAGTGTTAGCAAGCGTTCTACTGAATACCCTTTCTTTCCTAATTCCCAGTAATGTTCACCATTAAATGTGTGCTCTTTCGGATGTGGTATACGGAATGCAACAGCTATCTCTTTTACTAGTGGTATTTTGAGTAAAAACTTCAGTGGATGACTGAAGTGCGGAACACTCACTACAATACCCTTTTTTGATACACGCACCATCTCCCGAATAGCACCTTCCACCTGCTCAAATGGAATATGCTCCAGCACCTCAAATGCACAGACTACATCAAATGTAGTATCGCCAAATGGAAGTGGCTTCGTAATATCTCCGACTATATCCGGGTGTAAGTCCTCCGCAGTATCGAAAGAAGTGTAGGAAATCGTTGTGTTATTTTTTATGTATGAACCAAATACCTTATCACCAACGCCTATTTCAAGAATTGAAGAAGGATTGCATAGAAGTACTTCTTTGAGCTGGTGATGATAACTCACCCACCTACCGACGTGTCCATACTTTTCAAAATTATAATGCTCCTTTTCAACCTGTGTTGTCATATGCTCTTTAGTATACGCGGAATAAGTGTGGAAAGCTCGTGTTTACGTACCACACTCATGTGTAGCGCCGTTTGTAATTCACGAATGTTGCTAACACCACGTACCCGCTCAAGCGCCTCCACTAATGACAGAGCGTTTCCTTCCATAAAACTGAGTAGTGATTGATACTCTCCTAATACCTCTCCGCACGCATTATTTGAGGTTATTGGTACCACGCCAACCGCAAGTGCTTCCAATACCACCTTGTCCAGACTACCGGTAGTACTTGCATGCAGTAGTATATCCATACCCGGAAGAAAATCCGCAAGCTTATTCTGGCTTTTACTCCCAACAAAAGAAACTACTGAATGTAGCGCATTTTTCTCCACATACACTTCAAGCGCTTTCTGATATGTATAGTCACGAGGAGTAAGTGGTAAACCAACAATAAAGAGATGAACGGGAATTTTTTTTTCTTTGCAGAGCGCCATAGCTTTGAGCAGTAAGAGCTGATCTTTTGCCGGTGAAATCCTGCCAACCGCTACGAGATGAAGTGGTGTTGAAAAATCGTGTGGGTTAAAAGAAAAAAGAGTGGTGTCTATACCATGACCTGTTACCACGATTTTTTTACTTGGTATTCTAAAGCTCTCTTTTGATGCGGTAGTAATAGAGTGTGCGAGAAATGTCGCAACCCGGAGTGAAACAGTTACCGACTTGTGCGTATACCAGAGTACTATTTTCTTCCCAAGCAACCTCCACAACAGCCCGCCCAATACCACATACTCGGGGTTCATATGCACAAATACCACGTCGTATTCCTTTCGGAGTGTCCATGCGTATGCATAGAAATTAAAAATCCTACGGAGTTTTCCCACACCACTTTCTTTTCCTAAACTTTTAACCACAACATTTTCAGGAAATGAATACTCTCCCACACCGAGCGCCACGACAGAAACTTGCTCCGCGTTCTTTGCGAATTCTTCAATCCACCTATGAAAGAACCCGAGGACAGAATCCTGTCTATTAACGGTTTGTGTCAGTATAAGAATGCGCATGGTTTTTAAAGGTATGGTTTTTATTCAAAAGGAAGTTTATAACTGAAACAATACAAACCGCGATGGCTTGTGATATAAGTGGTACGAGGTGTATGCGTTCAATAAACACATGCAGAAGTGCTATGTTTGCAACCAAACCAAAAATAGCAACTCCGGTATACCACACGAACTCTCTTTTTATTTCACCAAGTATTTTGTGACCGAATGTCCAAAATTTCTGCATCAAAAAATTAACAAAAAGGGCTACAACAAACGCTCCTGTCGCGGCGAGCGGATACCACATTCCTGTTCGCTCCAACAACCAAAAAATTACAATGCTTAAAAACGCTCCAGTAAGACCCGAAATTCCGTAGCGAAAGAGCAACCTGCGATCTTTAAAATTATCTAAAAATTTACTGAGCACGTTTCTTTTGTCTTATATAATCCTCGCCGTATACGCCTGACAACTTTTCAATATCTTTGTTGCTCTTCAGAAGAAGCTCGATATTTTTATCGCGAAGTTCTTCAAGTAATTTCACCCCATGTTCATCTCCCACAAGTGAGCGATACATTTCAGAAAACGCAGAGAAATCTTTTATAAAACAGTTTCCGCCCGCGCCGCGTCCATTTTTATGAATAGGCGAAAGATGTGTATTGCCGATGCGAGGATCTGCTGAAAGTGCCTGTTCGAGCACCTCCCACTCAAGTCCTAGCGTAGCAGAAAGGTCGTAGAGCATATTCACAAAAACAACTTTCACAAAAAACCAATTATTTCCCGCGTATTTTATCATCTCCGCGGTTCGTGAATTTGTAACAAGAACGTACGGAGCATACGGAAGTGCGTCCATAATAGCTTCTGCACGTTCTTTAAATTCACCATTCTCAATCGCCATACCAACAATATTTCTGTCCGGATGTCCGGCATCGTATTCAGCTGTTGCTTCAGTAAGAAACTCAGGTGAGTGGAATAAAAAATATTCAGAGAATTTTGTTTGGAGTGTTTCGGTAGTTTTTGGCAACACGGTTGATTTAATAACCACAGATGCACCACGCCCTACGAGAGACAACACTTCTTCAACTGTACTGTAGTCAAAGCCATCCGGAGTACTTGGGGTAGGAACCGCTATAAAAACCAAGTCGCAGTGCTTTATTCTCTCTCTATTTCCTGCAAATTCAGGATCAAGTCCATAGCGAATAACTTCAAATCCTCTACTCTCAAAATCATCAGCGTAATTTTTTCCAATATACCCTTGTCCAATGAACCCAATTTTTTTGAATTTCATATGTTTGTATATGAATAGTACTCGATTTATGACATTTCTGCACGCACACTTTTCCACGCATCACGTGTTTTAAGCACCGCTTGTTCAAATGTTTCCGTTCGAGCAAGAGCCTCTCTTCCTCCCACGCCATACTTCCTACGAGCCTCAGAATCAGAAAGAGTTTCAACGAGCGCTTCCGCGAGAGCCTCTGCATCATGGCGGGGCACCACCCTGCCGTTTTCTCTGTCAGTTACCACCTCACCAGCGCATCCCACATCAGTCATAACTACCGACAGTCCACTTGCCAGAGCCTCGACAACCACCCGTGCCCAACCTTCATAGTTAGAAGAAAGCGCGTATACATCTGCTGTTTTATACAAAGAAGCAACATCGTCACTCCACGCATGCATAACTACGTATTCAGAAACACCAAGCTCTTTAGCACACCTGCTAATATTTTCTTTTTCATTTCCACTTCCCACGAGCACCAAACGCGCTTCGGGTATTTTTTTCCTAACTTCAACAAATGCCTTTAGAAGCAAAGGTAGATTTTTCTGCTTCACCATGCGTCCCACCCACAGAATAAAAGGTCCTGATAAACCCGTCTGTTCACTGAGAGTTGTTTTAGGAGTAGTATTTTTAAAATCATCAATATGTGTCACTACCGGAAACCGAACAATCTTTTCAGCCGGTACACCCATTGTCTTTACCGTTCCCTCAATCCTCTTGGAAACAACACGCACCTGGTTTGCTCGCGGAATAACCAATGTTCCCAGAAAATACCGCACGCGATTAAGCAGTGACTCACACTTCCAGTCTTGTGTGCTAAAGAAATCACCATGCTCCTGAACCTGAAGAGGAACTCGATACAACCGTGAAAGTAAAAGACCGAGCACACCCGCCTCAAAAGGATCTTGCGTGCTGATAACCCATTCTTTTTCCTTCTGCTCTTTCAGTATTCTTCGTGAAATTAAAAATGCTTTGAGTAGATGCGTAAACGGTGTTCGCGCATTTGTTGGATACACCACAAGAGAGTCGCTTATGCGCGTCTTTTGGTGTTTTAGTTTGGCATGAGAAAAAACAACAATATGCTGTTCGAATTCACTCCCTGCGTACGCAACCTGCCTGCGCGCAGAAACAGAATAAGAAGTAAATAAATCTTTATCGTTTCCTATAACAAGAATTCCTATTCTACTCATAGTAATGAAAGATATTCTGATAACACCATGTCCCATTCGCGAACTTTCTTAAATCCTCCCGCTTTCGCAACGTATGATTCATAGTATGCCGGGTAAGACAGAGAACGCATTGCCTCAGCAAGTGAGTCGGTATCAAATGGATCAATAAAAACACCAACGTCCTTTAGCTCTTCATACAAACCGCAATCTTGAGTTAGGATAAAGGGTTTGTTATAGCGCAAACCCTCAAGAACAATATTGGGAGCTACCTCTGAAAAAGAAGCAACCACTATCACTCCACATGATGCAATCTTTTTTTCGAGCACGTCAGGAGTAAACGTGCCGGTTACAAGCTCAATTCCACCTTTGGTTTGAGCTACATCAGTAAATGCGTGCTCGACCCTCTCTATATTTTTAAGAGCAATATTTCGCCCAACTGCAAGAAATGTCTTTTTTGCCTCCGGTTCAGAAGTTACCGGTATCTTTTCCCCGAAATAGTTTTCAATTACCGTAAATCGCTCGTGGTCAATGTTGTATGCAGGAACGGTAAAATCTCTTTGCCACTCCGTGGTAAATGCAACAACATCCGCTCTTTTATAGAGCATTTTAGTAAAAAATCGAATTGCTTTTTCTTTAAAAGTAAACTCTCTTTTAACAGAGTAAAAATCACTCAGATGAACCATCTGCTTTATCCTCTCAACCCATGCCTCCCATAGAAAGTCACCGCCCACGCGGACAATTATTTTCTTGCGCATTACTTTCGCAGCTAAAAGCGAAGGTAGTCCCACACTCATAGTATCGAGCGCAATCACTCCCTTTGTTCCGATAAGCTTAAAACACATTTTTAGAAAGAAATAAAAATGACGTATTCCGCTTGGAAGTTTTCGCTCAAGCGTAAAGGTTGCCACTCGCGCGTGGTGTCCTTTTTCGTGCGCAGTGTGGGTAAGCATCGCGGCATATTTAGCGGGGCCTCCCACTTGTGGCGGATATACTCCTGTAGCTATTACAAATTTCATATTTTTTTGATTGAAAGACATAGTTCCATAAAATCTCCAGCAAGTCTATCCCAGCTATATGTTTCAACCGCAAGTCGTCTCCCTGCTTCGGTAATACTCTTTGCGTGTTCAGGTATTTGCATAAGTTCACTTACCGCGTGAGCAAGCGCCCCGGGATTATCCGGTTCCACCAAAATACCGGTAACTCGGTCCTCTATAAAATCAACTATCCCACCTACTGGTGTTCCGATAACCGGCAGTCCCGCAGACATTGCTTCAACAAAAGAATTTCCAAACCCTTCAGACCGGGACGTACGCACAAAAACATCGCTTGCGTGAAGATACTTTGGCAACTCATCTTGCGGAATAGTTGGCACAAAATGAACCCTATCAAGTACACGCAACTCTCGCGCTAGCTGTGAAAGCGAGGTTCCCAACGGTCCACTTCCAACAATAAGTACGTGTACTTTTTTATTCAGCAGAGGAAGAGTACGTACTAATGTATCAAGTCCGTTTTTATACACCAAACGCGACGTACTCACGAGCACATACGCGGAAGTGGGAATATGAAACTTCTGACGCAATGCATGCTTTTCCACCTCTGAAGCTCGCGCGGTAAACAGAGAAACATCAACTCCGTTTGGAAGTAGTGTAATAGGCGCTTTGGTGTCAGTCGCTTCCGCGCGCTTTTTTAAGTAGTTACTGATAACAGTAATGTGTGTTGCGGACCGTATAGGAAAATAGTGGAGCGGTCGAACTAAAAAGCGAAAAAGCAAATCATTGTTGAATACGTACCGTTTGAGATGTACTTCATCATCTCCCTCTTGCAGTGTGAGAATAAAACTTTTTTTATTTCTCATCCTGTGGAAAAGCGCTCCCGCAAGTCCTCCGAAACTTGCCATAATACCCCAAACACAATCATATGAAATGTGTCGCGAACGAATGAGAGCAACAAAAAAACCAGTCACCGGAAATAGGTATTTATCGATAGGGTGTCCAATACCAACCCTTCGTACAGATACGGAACCGATTTGTTCATGCTTTGAGAGTGCTCGAGAATAGCGCGGAGTAAGCATGTCAAAAGCAATACGTTCTTCGGGGATACGTTTTGTTAATTCATGAACCGCAATTTCCGCCCCACCTATGTGGGGAAGATAGTCCGTACTAAAAATTAAGATTTTCATTCCTCTTCTATAATATCGTACTCTTCGGCTTCTTTCACCTCCTTATGTTTACTAAGTTGTAATGCAAAAACAGGAATAACCGACAGCGCCACGAGTCCGATAATCCACCAGACTATACCACCCTCTCTACCCTCTGTCATACTATATGGAACTCCCGCAGTAAGAGTGCTCGTGGAGCCTGTATTTGTCTCTTCATCGGTTTCACTTATCTCACTATCAGTGTCTTCCTCTGCTTCTGTATTTTGGGGCGCAGGCGCGGAGCCTGCCTCCGCGCCCGCGCTTGGATCAACCATTTTCGCAACTGCAACTTTTCTTTGAGTAGGAGCGCTTGCCTGAGGTCTGGAAGATATAGGAACTTCTTTTACCGCTCTGTATTCCGCAACAGGAACACCTAGCGTGTCATGAAGCTGTACTGTTTTTCCTTGTGTTATCGGAAAACCAAAAACATATGAACCGAAAGGAGTTGATTGGTATGAAGAAAGAATACTCCTGGGAGGAAATGCGAACATTTGTTCACCTACATGAATACTCCATGAAGTAATGTCTATTGGATGCTGTGATTCGTTTTTCAACGTAACATACCCGTTAGTGCCGTACGTAACATCTTCAATAACAATCGTAGGACGCACTACTGTGACAATTACCTGATCCACAGCGTTGTATTCACCGGATGAAACAGAGAGAACGGCGGTATACTGACCAGGGTAGTGGTAGCGATACAGAATATTTTGTCCCTCAACAAACGTCCCATCTCCCAAATTCCATGTGTACCTAGCAGTTGTAAGTGCTTCATTCTGAAACCCGTATCCACGTCCGTGAAAAGTTACCTCGCTTCCCACAAAAACTGTTTTTGAGCTTCCCGCATCTGCGGTTAATCTTTTATTTCCCGGTTGAAGCAGAGGAACGGAACCATTCCCTTCTCCAGAGTTTTCCTGTGAGCTGTTTTGATTTGTACTTCCTGAATTAGTCTCTTCGTCTGACTCTGTTGTTTCTTCCGGAAGAGCATGATGGCTATTTGCACTTCCAGGTGTCGGAGCACCCACTCCCCAAGTGCCTTGTAGCATCTGTAGTGTATTACCATCTCCATTTTCTCCAAGATTTGTGTCATACGTAACCTCGAAGAGAACTGTTTTATCGCCGTCTGCAAGTGAAAGAGTCTCTCCATCATTTTTTAATGAAAACGAACTATCGAACAACACACCACTCCACCCAGGATTATCACTAAGAAATGTTTGTGCGTCATCCGCAATAACAGCGTAGCTACCTGCTTCCATCTGTGTTCCACCTTGGAATTCATGTATACCGTGATACACACCTCCTTCAAGAAAGGTGTACTCGGTAAGTGTGAGTGGTTCTGTTGTGTATACCTCTATCCATTCATGCTTCCCATCTCCTCCGGGGAAATCATACATAATTTCTGTTATCGAAAGAGACGCGTGAGAAAAAAGCGGAACGATGTACAGTGCGAAACTAAAAATTATTATAAAACTATTGCGAGTCCTCACCATTGATCACTTTTTTCAAAGTTTCTTCTGATATTTCTCTCTTGGTAGTAGACGCTTCTTTATCTGATTCTTTTTTCCCTTGTTCTTTACCTATTTGTTCCGTTTGATTTGGTTCTTCACTGTTCTGTTCATTTGGAGTATTTTTTAGCAGTGACGCCAAAGCACTTCTTAACTCATTCTTCTTTTCTTCACTTGGACCTTTAGTGTCTTGGAAGACACGCTGTTTCTCTTTCTTCTGAAGAATTGTAAGCGACAAAGGTTTGTCTTGTTGCTCTGGTGTGGCAACATTTTCTTGTGTGTGCTCGGTGGTATTTTGATTTGAAGAATGTTCTGAAAAATGTTGCGAAGAGTGTTCTGGATCCTGCGCAAACGTCAGTGGTGTTGCGGGAGTTTTGGGCATATTTTGCTTGCGAATGAAGTTGTTTTTACTCCCAGTATCTTTTTGATCATATCGAGGGCGAGCGGTGTTTGGTGCACTCTCGCTACCGTGCTGTCGGTTATTTCTGTCGTTTTGTACTCGACGGTCCTGGCCATTTCCTTGCGAAGATTTTGCGGGAGCGGACGTAGGAGCAAGAAGTACTCGAACCTCATTTTCAACAATCGCTCGAGGTCGAGAAAACGCTTTTCGCGATATCTCAATTATTTCTTCTTTCTGGCTTATTTCAGGTCGAGGGATCGGAGGAATGGTTCGCGCTGAAAATGGCTGAGAACCCACACCGTCAATCATGAGTTTTAGATATATTTGAGCAAAATTGAGATTTACCAAATCTTCTGCGAGGAACGTAGGTGAAAATTCTTTTTCGAGTGTTTCCGCATCGTATGCACCCACACGAAAGGTTATCATTGTACCCACGTTTCCAAAAACCGCAGCGCGAACCTCTTCGGACATCTGCTCAATGTACTGATGCGCCATTGTGAGATTGAGTTTATATTTTCGAGCTTCAGATAGAATGTCTGCAAATGACTCGTTTGCAAAAGACTGAAACTCATCCACGTAGAGATAGAAATTAGGAAGATCTTTTTTCAGCACACCTTCATCAATATCCGCTCGAGACATTGCTGCTAGGTATATTTTAGTAATAAGCATTGAGCCAATAAGGTTTGCATTCGCTTCACCCACTCGCCCCTTTGAAAGGTTTACGATAATTATTTTTTTCTCGTCCATCATTTTTCTCAGATCAAATGATGACTTTGGCTGTCCGATAATATTCCTGATAAGCGGGTTTGAGGTAAACTGTCCTACTTTGTTTTGGATAGCAGGTGTTGCTTCCGCAGTAAAACGGTCAGTATAGTTTGCAAACTCATCTACCCAAAAAGCTCGGACAGACGCGTCTTGTATATTATCTACCACTTTTTTTCTAAAGTGTTTATCCGAGAGCATCCTGTTTACCGAAAGAAGAGTGGCGTTTGGATATTCCAGAAGTGCTAAGAGCGTATTGTTTAAAATGTATTCCATGCGGGCGCTCCACGCATCAGCCCAAATCTTCTTAAACGTTGACATAAGACCAGAGACAACCAAATGGCGCTTGTCATACCCTACGTCTTCCATAATGTTAAATGAAATAGGGTTTTCCAAATCAAAAGGAGCGAAATACATAACATCCTGTCTTCGCTCTTGCGGAACATAGTCGAGTAAAAGATCAGCAGTCTGACCGTGCGGGTCGATAAATGCCATACCTTCACCATTTTTCATGTCCTGCACTGCCATGTTTTCAAGCAGTGTGGATTTACCCATGCCCGTTTTCCCTATCACATAGACATGACGGGTTCGGTCTTTTGCTTTAATGCCAAAGGGAATGCATTTGTTACGTGCATCTGTCTCGGCAAAATAGGTTACTCGCTCTTCGTTATACATTAGGTTTAGTATATCACTATACAAATATTATTTTTGTGTACAAAAACCCCCCGCATGCGCGAGGGGCTTCGAGGAAGGTTAGGAGTTACGAAGGTTTTTCGATTTGAGAGTGCTGGACCAGCACATCCAGGTGACGAAAATCAATTCGTCTTGGATAGGGATCACTCGCAGTGGTCATTGTGGGTGGGTTCTGAGATCCCCAACCGAGAATTTGGGCCACCGTTGCAGGTCCGCGCACTTTTTTTGCTGCCTTTGCTGTCTTTGCCATAACACTGACTTTCTTCCTAACGTTTGGTTTCCGAGTAGAACCGTGAGTACGCACCAACGCACTCTTTACTCTGAGAAAAAGTATACACAATACTATTGTACATAGTCAAGAGCACTGGTGGTATAGCGGTTAGATGGTGACCAGATATAGTAGCTTGTAAGTCCCACATCCTCAACAGCCTTTATCTGTGCACGTATTTTCGCTTCATCGTACGTTGCTCCCAAATTAAAATCTTGTATCCACGGGCGAAGTTTAAGCGGGGTTGTAGATGCCCTCTCTACTGCTTTAGTCATTGAATAGTGAATAACCTCGTACGGATGCTCTGCCGGGTTTGCTAAGCCGATAAATGTTGGTGGGTAGTGAGACGGGTAAATCATAGGTGCGATGTAATCAACAAAAGGTAGTGCGTCTTCAAGTACTTGTCCGATGTTCAAATCGTCAGTGTTGGTTGTAGTCATACCAAAGAGATCGACCGATACCGCCGGACCACTTGTGCCATATGCCCCGCCGATGTATTCAAAGAAAGACCGCATCACTTCACGCTTTACCTTTCCTTCACTAAACGGATACACAATGTCTCTCATATTTCCGTCTGACGGAAAACGAACATAGTCAAAATTAAGTTCATCAAAACCAATAGCTCGCGCATGTACTCCCAAGTCATAGATATACTCCCATGCTTCTCTGCTTCCCGCGTCTATCCAGCTAATTCCTTTTCTGTCTTTCCATATTTCTCCATCACTCTCTCTGCGTACTGCCCACTCGGGATGAGTCTTAACCAAATGAGGATCTTGGAATACCGGTATACGCCCTATTACATAAATACCTTTATCATGGAGTGTGCCTATAAACTCCTTTAAGTCAGAAACAAAACAGTCGTGGTTTGTCGCTTTATCAAAACGCTCCTCGCCCGTTTCGAAGGAAATTTTCCCGTACTCATCTTTTACATTAATAATAATTGCATTGAGTGTTGTTTGTTCAACTAGCTCTACCAACTGTGCTCGGAAAGACGGAGTAGCTGCGACACATGCTGTCATGTAAATAGCTCTCATCGGCTCAGGTGTTTCTATATAGGTTACGATGAACTGCGGTTCCTCTGGTTCCTCATTTATCAAAGCTACTTCTTTCTCCTTTACTTCTTCATCTAGTTCATCAGTGTATACCACCGACGCTTGCTCTGGCAGAAAAAAGAAAAATGCGTACACGAGAGCGAGAACGACCAAAAAGCCTGTGAGTGCGTGAGTAAGTTTGCGAGAGCGACCGGACATAATCTATGTGTTACTAGAGCGATGAAGAGGTATCATCAGATAAATGTGTTTTCTCTTCTTCATACTCTTCCTCAGGTTCGGGAGAAGTATCTTTTGTGTCAGTATCTTGTGAATTTTCTACTTCATAAAACTCTTCAAAGTCATTTTTAAGTGAGAAAGAAAGAATTACGATAAGTGCACCAATTACTACAAAGGCAATTGTTTTCCATTCACTATACACCCCAAGCAATGGGATCAGTACCACAAAAATTCCAAGCCAAATAAGTATAGTGAGTTTTTTCATACGCAAATATTATATCGAAAATAGTTAGAAGAACCTAATATTGACCTGAATGCTATCTAGGGTAAAGTATAGGAGGAAGGAAAATTAGTTATGACAAAACCACTAGCACTAAGCGAGGACATGTTCGTCCCTCTCGTCGACTGGTGGTTTGAGCTCAAATCACCAGTCGCGGGAACATTCCGCGGCAAAGTAACAAAGTATGAACTTCTCTCACCTCACCAGGTTAATATCTCTTGGGTTGAAGAAGGAAACTCAAAAATCGTTACCCTTACGTTTTCCGTTTGGAAGGAGGAAGTTGGAAAAATCACCTTCAAAACGGACATGTTCGGAGAAACCGGAATTTTTACAAAGACCCTGATCGCGTAATGCGGTTGGGGTTTCTTTTTTAAAAAATTAAATAAGTTTTTAAACGAGATTTTCTGAACGAAATTTAACCTCGTTCAAAAAAATCCTGAGGTTTAACCTCAGGAAAAAAACCTCATGAGAAAAGTAACAGATATGACAACCACCATAGATGCAAAAAACCCCAGGTGTACCGATATATCGGTACACCTTTATAAAAATAAATGCGCACGCCGGCGTGCGCATTTAAATGGCTTTGTTTAGCCATGTATTTACCCTGTAGTATTCAATTTCCTACTGAACGAGATTAAACCTCGTTCAGAATTAGCTATATATAGCAACGTATTTTTCTCCCGAGGTTTAACCTCGCTGAAAAGTTTAACCTCGCTGAAAAGTTTCCTGAGGTTTAACCTCAGGAGAGAACCTTGGAGAATACGTATTCGTATTACGGTGCGATGATTACCGCAAACTCTCCACGAAGCTTGTCTGTATTGTTTGCAAAGTATTCTATAACCTTCGCGGGTGTGCCCGACACTATTTCCTCATAAATTTTTGTTAGCTCTCTTGCTATTGCGATAGTCCTCTCTGGAACGTATTCATTCAAAGACGCTAAAGTCTTTTCTATTCTGTGTGGAGATTCGTAAAACACAACAGTTCGTTTTGTCTCGGCTATCTCTTTAAAAAGTGTTTCTCTCCCCTTTTTATGGGGAATAAATCCAAAAAAAGTAAACTCATGCGCGGGCAATCCGGCAATCGAAAGTGCGGCAACAAGAGCTGAAGGTCCAGGAACCGCAACTATGTTTGCAGTTGGTAGTTTGGTGCGTATGTGGGACACAAGTACAACCCCGGGATCTGAAATACCAGGAGTTCCCGCATCTGACACAAGCGCAAGATTCTTCCCTTCGGAAAGCATTGCTACAATACTGTCTTCTTTGCCTTCCGTGCTGTGTGTGTGGTACGACATTGTTCGTGTCGGCACTCCGTATGTATCAAGAAGCCGTTTTGTCATACGCGTATCCTCACAAAGAATAATATCCACTTCCTTGAGCACTCGTAGTGCACGAAGTGTAATATCCTCTAAGTTTCCTATAGGTGTACCTATAACATGTAATGTTCCGGTCATAGCTCTGTGTGTTGAGTTAGTAAATGTGCAAGTTGATATATCGTTCCAGCACCAAGTGTTAAAATAACGCAGTCATCACCTTTCTCTTTAAGACATTCTTGCGCTTCAGGAAAAGAAACAATACTTTTTGTCTGCTGAACTGTTACCCCTATCTCCTTTGCTAACATAGATGAAGTGATACTTCCGTCATCTTTTTCTCGAGCAGGATAAATAGGAAGCAGGTATACCTCATCTGCTCCTTGAAGCGCTTCCACAAAACCATCGAAAAGCTGTTTTGTTCGAGAAAACAAATGTGGTTCAAAGACCACAATAATTTTTTTATCCGGGAATAGCTCACGAGCACCCTGAAGTGTTGCGGATATTTCAGTTGGATGGTGCGCATAGTCATCATACACCTTCGCGCCACCTAAGGAGAGACCTTTGTATTCAAACCTACGCCACGTTCCCGAAAATGTTTCTAATTCTTTTTCAATATCACTCTGCGAAAACCCAAGTTTTGTAAGTAATGCAACTACAGCCCCCGCGTTTTTTCGATTATGGTCACCTGGTGAACGAAGCGAAACATCCGCACTACGGTACGGAACAACTGTCGCAGAAACGCTCTCAAGTATTTTCTTTACCTGATCATCTGTTGTATCCGCAACCACGAACCCCTCTTTGGGCACGCGATTGGCGAGTTCAGAAAATGCATTTGAAATATCATCAATATCTTTATAGTAATCAAGGTGATCCGGCTCAATGTTCGTAATAATCAAATGATTTGGGTTAAGTGCGAGAAAAGAACGTTTGTATTCGCACGCCTCAAGAACGACATATTTTCCATTTCCGTGAATATAGTTTGTTCCTGTTTCAGACAGTAGCGACCCCACTACAACAGTCGGAGAGGCACCGAGCCCTTTGAGCACGTGCCCTACCATAGCGGTTGTTGTTGTCTTTCCGTGAGTTCCTGATATCGCGATGACCTCTTTTCCTTCAGTCACATTTGCAAGAGCTTCAGAATACGTAAACAAAGGTACCTCCATTTTTTTTGCTTCTTGGTATTCCGGATTTGTATCAGACAGTGCAACAGTATAAACAACTGCATCAATATTTTCAGGAAGTACTCCTTCATTTTGGGTATAGGAAATAGGAATACCTAACGCCTCAAGATCCAGAGTTATTCTGCTCGTGCTTATATCAGAGCCACTTACTAGAACACCCTCTTCAAGCAATAGCCGAGCAACAGCGGACATTCCGATCCCACCTATGCCGATAAAGTGAACATGCTTTGCCTCTTTTAGTTTCATTTGAACAGCATACCATGCAATACAAAATATTGACAATACAGAAAAATACGACATAATAGCGACAGTTCTGAACCTCAACAACTGAATACATGATAACCTTCACTGATACTAGCTATCTGACTCACAAGTATATTTTACCGAACAGATTCAAACCTCAAGTAACAGTTCTATTGTATAGTGGACCTCATGACTGGAGACTGCGGAAAAATCCGCGGAATGATTGTAAATTTGATAGCGAAAACACGACTTACATCTGTAATCGCATCATGGAAAAGTACCAAATTCATGATCTCTACATACCCTGCACAAGGGAGTGCGGAAGCAAGAGTGCTCCTCAAGAAGATTTCATCACCAGAGAAACTTATCCATCTCCCAAGAATGAATCCGCCACGGAAAAGTTTCCCTTTTTTGTTAATCTCAAGCTATCTCGCGGACCAGCAGATGCATTCTTGCTACCACCGAAATCAGCCGGGGTAATATTCCCCGCTGATTGTAGAACAGTTGTTCTCATGAACCGTGCGACTGGCGAAGTTGCAATGGCACACGCATCCCTCTCCGGACTACTTGAAGAAAGCAAGCTGTGTGAGGATACAAGTAAACACTACCCTTTGGGGCGAGAAGTGGTAGAAGAAGAGAGTGTCGTGCTTGAAGCGCTTCGTATCATTCTCCAAAAAGGCGGAACCCCAAAAGATGTTCACGCATATTCATTCCTCGGTATTTCACCGAAAGGGATGAAGTACCCGATAGACCACCCCACATTCGGGGACAAAAACAGACGGGTACTCAAGTACCTCCGCTGGCTGGAAAGTGATGCTGGACGTGTTGGAAGTTGTGTAGTTGACGACTGTAATATCAACCTAAGAGGTATCATCTATGCACAACTATCACTCGCCGGTGTTACTGAGTTTTTCCAGGATGAAATCCACACAGACTTTGATAGTCACTGGCATAGCTTTCGTCGAAACCGGACCAAGGAGCGCAACATGGTGCTAGTGGCACATCACTGAGTCATTTGTCGGTAAGGAGTTTCAACGGCGGTCTGAACGAAGTTCAGACCGCTTTTTTTATTGCCTCAACCTCAGAAACAAATACATCATTTCGTTCATACTCATTTTTAAACTCATGACTAAATGAAGCAAATCCCGGACTAAAAAGTATAGCCCCTCCCTTCTCTGTCTGTCTGAATGCTTCTGCAATACATTCTGAAAGTGTTTTGTATTCTGAATAAGGAATAGAAATGCCAACTTTTAAACGCTCTGTTCCTGTACCAGATAATAGAGTAAGTTTGGAAACTTTATTTTGAATCTCATCAAAAAGTTTATCAAGAGAAAGTCCTTTGTCAGTCCCTCCTATGATAAGAGTAACAGAGCTATTTTGAATGGCTTTCAACCCCGCAATAACCGCATCGGGTGTCGTGGAATTATTATCATTTATAACCAACACACCGGAAACCTCCCCCATCACCTCAAGCCTTCCTGGCACACCAGCAAATGTTTGTATATGTTTGAGCGCATTCTCTTTTTCAATACCAAATGCAAGCAAGCTGGAAAGCGCACACGCTACATTCTGTTTGTTGTGATCCCCGATAAGTTTTACAGGTATATTCAAAACATCCTCTTTTTTTGCAACAACCGCTCTTTGTTTCGCGTCTTCATATGTACCGGTAAGAAATGTAGCTACTTGAGGAGAAATAACCAACGTATCTGAACTAGATTGATAAGCAAAAATTGCAGACTTATCATGTAAATACGTTTGCATGTCGTTCTGGTAATAGTTCATATGATCCGGCATAAAACTGGTAAAGACTGCAATGTGCGGACTTATCTTCTCTTCATGAAAACCTTGCAATTGCCACGAATCAAGCTCCAGCACTGCGCAATCATACTGTGAAATATCAGACAATAACCTCAGTGTAGATACTCCACGAACGTTACCACCAAGCAGTGGCTTTTTCCCAACTCCCGTAAGTACATGATGTATGATATGCGTCACGGTTGATTTTCCTCTTGTTCCTGTTACTCCGATAATAGGAATACCTGCGAACCGAGCAAACAGCGCGGTACTCATTGATACCGGAATATTGTTTTTCTTAGCTTCAGTTATAAATACAGAATCTAGAGGTACATTTGCACCTTTTATTATTAAATCCCTCCCTATAAAATCTTCTACCCTATGTCCTCCCAGGTGAAGCGTGATATTTTTCTTCTCTTTCAACTGCTTCACGGAAGATTCAAGCTCAGCTTCTGTTTTTGTATCAGTCACGATAACCTCCGCTCCACACTCAGAAAGAAAAAGTGCGTCACCAACTCCACGACCAAGAACACCCAGTCCCATGAGTGTTATTTTTTTCCCTTTAAAGTAATCCCGCCAATCCATATATGATAATACTAGCGTATTTTAGAAAATAAAAAAGCGCGACAACCTGTCAGTTGTCGCGCTTGCCAAATGTACCAATCCTCAACACACCAAATGTCCACCACTGTATTTTCCTCGAATAGGCCTTTCGATTCCAAGGTGCCGCTGCAACATTGAAACCAGGTCCTTTGTTGGAATTTCAGTTGGGCTTGGGTTTAACACGCCTTTGTTTAGAATACTTCTACCTCCCGAAGGAAGCCACCACTTGTGAGGCTCTTCGGCTCTCAGCTTTCTGTAGAGACCTCTGAGTGACAACACTTCATGTTCGGAGGGATGAGCGATCACAAATATATGCGTGTGGCCGGTTGACCTTACTGTGATAAGTATTTGTATCTCCCCTCGACCTTCCTGCTCCGCCATCATGCGGACAAGGTTGCTGTCGCTCTTGACTACAACCGCCGTGACACTGGGGCGAATTACATACCGACGGGCAACCAAGAGTAACTTTTTCGCCTCACACACTTTCTCATCCCACTCATGGAGGAACCTGCTGACTCCTTCAATCCACTCCAGCGCCTTGTCTCGTCCATGGACTTCTTTGTAGGCATTGAATGCGTAGGAAATAACGCCGAAGAATTTTTCTGAACGCACGTTGCTCTTGTCGAGAATGAGTGCGAGGCAGTCTGACTCTGGAATATCAGCATCAACCTCAACCCGCGAATAAGGGGGTAATTCCCCATTGTTCTTACTCGCGTGTACTGCTAAAAAGGTAATGATTGTTTCGAGAGCATCTAGTGCCCAGGAAATAATTTCCTCCTTATGGTGTCCAAGCAGGGAAAGCCTCCCCGCGAGTGTGATAATATGGCAGTCCACCTTACGAAGACCACCTTGCTGGCATTCGCGAATAATCATACACACTATGTCATTGTACAGTTTCTCGTCATTGTGTAATGACTTGCCCCGAACAGTAAGCTGGTGCAAGCCAGCAATAATCTCTTCTGTTACTTTATTCACTTCACACTCCTGTATTGTGCCCAATGAGGGCTGTTTTTGTAGGAAATGTTCTTATACCTCAAAGAACATATATTCCTAAGCACATTATCATAAATTATATATTTGTCAATGGTTTGGGTGATGTATGAACACTTATAGCACCTTTTATGTAAGTAACTATAAGAAAAACTCTTTCGCTATTCTAATGAAATAAAAACGTCATTTTTTATGTAAAATAAAAATAGATAAAGATTTTTCTTTTTCTTCGTACATTTTTTTTTCTACCTGTACAGTGAAATATGTTGAAAGAAGCATATCTAACACTTTTCGCTCAACAAATATTTCTGGTACTGAATCAGAAGGATTGTTACTGAATTCAATCACAGGAGTAATAATCACACACCCTCCACCTTCTCTCAGTAATTGCACTACTTTTTTAAAAAAATCATCCTTTTTGACAATATAAGCAAGAACGAACTTAATAAAAATCAAATCAAATACAGCACCTGGTGCAAAAGAATACTTCTCAAAACATCCTGTATGAAGTGCCGCGCCACAGTTTATTTTTGCCTCATTCATGGCTACTGAAGATAAATCAATTCCTTCCGTAGCTAATCCTCTCTCTTCCAATTGAGCTAATAACTCACCTCTTCCACATCCGATATCAAGAACAGTATTTGCTTGAGGAAAGTGATCAAGCACCCAAGAAAGTTCATCCTGAGAAAATTGAAAAAAATCTTTTGATTTATTAGACGATCCTTGATAAATATCGTCCCATTTTTTCTTTGAATTCATATTTATAAAATAAGAAAGAGGGGCGAAACACCCCTCTTTCAAGAGAATTAGACAGAAAACGCTCCTCCCCGTACGGCGGCAATAAAATTGCGCCATTCCTCATGCGTGTATACGATCGTTTTTTTTGTAAGATCGTGACTTGATCTCACTGCAACACCGTGTTCATTGATTGCAACTGAAACACAATCATACTGATTTCCCTCAGTACACATTGAAGGGGTTCGAAATTCACTGTCTTTAAATTGTGAACTACTACTCATAATACATCCTTTTCTTTTGTACGCTGCGTCTATGCAGGTCTAAATTAATTATATACTAGACTACAAATCCATCAAACGAACTAGAGTAAACGTATTGCTATTTCTTTATATTTAGGAATTTGGTGCCCGAAGCAGGATCGGTCACAGATAATTTTCCTGACGGAAAATTTCCGCCTGCCTGCCGGCAGGCAGGCGACCCCGCCTCGCGGCGCTCGCTTTACCCTTCGGGTAAACTCGCGCAACGCTCCGCCGTTCGATTCCTGCCGCAGTGTGCGCAGGCACACTGCTCCGAGGGTGGGTTTCTCCTTGAGGGAGAAACTGGTGGAATTCAAATGCGGACTCGGTTTTGCCAAACTATTTTCTGGGGATTTGGATTTAGCAAAAACTCGGCTGAATTTTCCCGCCCGCAGAAAGGGGTCTGGGGAATGAATGCGGGCGGG
>JBBDJV010000021.1:0-11407 GCA_040879725.1 Minisyncoccota bacterium
CCACGCGCTCCGCGCGTGCGAAGTGGGTTCGCGCAAAGGTTAATACATCACCGCAATGATTCACAAGGATGGATGGGAACCATCCGAGTGAATTATCAGTGCGAGAGAAAGGAGGAGATTCGAAAGACGGAGGCGCGGGTCCCCACATTCTTATGTGGGGCGCCGAGTCGGGCCTGCCTGCCGGCAGGCAGGGTAGCGAGTACTTAGTCCGCACACTGTGCGTAGCACAGGAGCAGACTTAGTAACTTGTGACCGAATCTCCCCCTCTCCGCAAAATAATGAGCTCGCGAATATATTTTGTAGTGCTTTAAAGTGGATATTTAAATACCCTTGTTTTAAACTACGCTTCAAAACTAAAAAGTGATAACATGTAAGAACCTTAAAGGGATTCGAATTTATGCAATCTCAAGAGTTGAAAACTGAAAATTATATACAAATCCAAGAGAAATGGTGGCTCGAGAAGTTTACTCCCTTTATTCCAAAAGCAAAGGTTTTGAAAATAGGCAATGGACTCGGTCATCTCTCTGAATCAATTAGACATTTTGCCCAAGAATTGACGATCATAGATATTGAGACATCGCCCAAAACAATTAACAAAGACCACGTACAGCTCTACTCTGGATATCCCATTCCGTATCATGATAAATCATTTGATACAACAGTTATAGTTTTCACACTCCACCATACCCCTCAAAGCTCCCTCTATTTTAAAGAAATACTCAGAGTTACCAGTAAAAGAATCATTCTCCTAGAAGAAACTTACAGTAATGTCTTTCAAAAGATGCATCTCTACTTTAGAGATTGGCTGGTGAATAAGAAGGCAGGACAATCCGTAGACCTATACTGGAATAGTTATTTTTCAAGAAAGGAAATTCGAAAGCTTATTCAAGAATCTGGACTTAACATAACCTATACTTTCTCAAAACGGCACAAGACTTACTTTAAGGAGTTATTTGTTCTAGAATTAAATTAATTCCACAGAGAGAGGTAGAGCAAATCGCTAATACTGTTTTCGGGAGAAAGTAGGAATATAGAACATATCAGAGTTTTCTTGATACATTCTCCTCCATTTATAAAAAGAAAAATCCGCATGGTCTTTCAACCACGCAGATTTGATTTGAGCTCTTTGTCCCAGCTTGCCCTAACCTATCGGTATGAATCCTCGCTGGCGAAGATTTCTGGTGAGCACAAGAAGTGGCGTATTGGATTGGGGATCGAGTCCGACCGATTCGGTCACTTCACCATCGTACATGATAAGCATGGACCATACTTCAGGGTCACCCACCTGCACCCATCGCTCTTCTTCAGAGTTGCCGTGATACCACTCATTGCCACAGCTACACTTGAAGCACCTCTTCGGATACTTTCCACCGTCCGTATACTTGTTCCAATCAAACGGATTGTTTTTCCTGCTCGACACCACCTTTTCGCAGAGACAAGGTCCCGTATACTCGTACTTCAGACCATCGTAACACTTTGGCTTGTCCACCAGGATGACATCTTCGCCCGGATTCTCCCGCATGTATAACACGATCCGAGTGAGTTTGTCGGCGATGAAAGCCTTGATTGCGGCATTAGTTTCGTCGCCAAGACAGAAAAGCGATTCACCGTTCTTGGTCCAGGTGAATTCGCCTGGGTATGGATCCTTACGACGAACTACCCATTCAAACTTTTCGTTTGAAAATGTTCCAGTAGCGACCCAAGGGTCTTCGCTGTCACATCCCTCGATGTGATCGCGTAAAACAAATCTACCTTTGGCAGAAAGCGTGGTACCATTATCTTCGATCTCGTGAACGCTCATATCTACAGCGGTCAACAAGGGTGAAGCGAGAGGTTCTTCATGACCTCTCCATTGATAGTTAATGTGCATGTTTTGTTCCTTTTACTTGAGGTTGACTGTCTGGCAGAGATATTACCAAATTTAATCAATGAAGCAAGAAAACCTACCCCTACATACCTTGGGCCAACCCCCCTCTCTCTCTCTCCGCAAAATAATGAGCTCGCGAATATATTTTGTAGTGCTTTAAAGTGGATATTTAAATACCCTTGTTTTAAACTACACTTCAAACCAAAAAGTAAAAACAGCTCAGTGGCCACGAGTGGAATCCAAAGGGCTGACATCGCAAGATGTCAGCCCTTTTCTTTTTGAATTAAAAAATTTACTTACCAGTGAATAAACTACCCATACAGCTCACTGTGGGAACCAATTGCTACAAACCTCACTATATCGTCTTTAATTACAAAATACACAGCCCGAGTGTCACCGGTGACATTGATACTAAAATGACCTTTCCATTTTCCTGACAAGCCATGCCTGCGCAAGGTAGGATTCTGCGGATTGTGCACAAATTTTTCTAAGGTAGCAATTGCTTTCTTTTTAGTGGCGACAGGTAGCTTTGCAAAATCTTTCTCAAATTGTTTTGAAAGAATGAACTGCATGCTATAGAGACTTCAGGTGTGTGATAAAATCCTCTCCGGTTTTGAATGGACCTACAAAGTCTCCTGCTTCATACTCTTTTTGCGCCTGCGCAATAATACCCTCTAAGTGCGGAGTGGGTCGATATTGGTTTGCAGATAGGGTAATTTCTTTGTCACGGACAAACTGCTTTAAAAAAGCATTTAGGACTGTACTGAGTGGAACACCTAGCTCACTAGCCACTTTCTGCGCCTCAGCTTTTAGTTTTTTATCAGTTTTTATGTTTAAAATAGTGTGTGTGTTCATATATACCAAAGTATATATTTTGGTATATTTATGTCAAGCGCGCCGATACCTCATTTGCTTGATTTCTTATATTTACTATTGTAGTTTGATATAAGACATTAACTGAAACAATCTACAACAAAAAGGATTCCTCATGGAAACCCCACCAGAAGAAATTAACCTCCTTAGAGGTTCACTGATCCTACTACAAAAACTCCGTCATTTAAGTGCAAACAAAAATCTTAAAATTGAAGCACTTATGAGATCAACGAAAATGGAAGACACTCCTTTCATTCGTGAGCTTTACCATGCTTTTTGCAACCAAGCACTCTACCGAGAAACGATAGTTGAGTACCTAGAGGAAGAATGCAGTACTGCTTCTCCAGATTCTCCAGATGACCTGACCCCTCTCATAATTGGACAATTACTACTGTGTGTCGAGGACGAAATCCTTGAAACTCCAAAAGTGCGAGAGTTTGCCATCCAATCTGGAATGAATGCTTCTCATAGAAGTCTTCGAATAAATATAACCCACATCCTGCACCGACTTGCGAGACGTGGCGATAGTGAAGCATTATCAGTCCTCAAAAAACTTAGCACTAACGTGTATGTACGTGTAAAGGAAAACGCTCAGTACATGTTAGCGGAACTAGCTCAAGAGACAGATTAGTTGCAAACTGTGTAAATTAAAATGGTACATAGAAGTAACCTCCACCGAACGCGTGTTCGGTGGTTTTTTTATGCGATGGGGGGGCAGAAAAAATTGATGGCTATAAATACCCCTACCCTGTTTACGCTCCGAGCGAAATAAGCTAGAATTTATTATGATAATCATTCTTAATTTTGGCAGCCAATTCGCTCATCTCATTGCAAGACGTGTTAGAGACCTTGGTGTAAAAGCTGAAATACTCCCCTTTAATACCCCAGCAAATCAAATACAAAAACTGGCTCCGCTGGGAATTATTCTCTCAGGTGGACCTGGATCTGTTTTAGAAAAAAATAGCCCGCAACCGGACAAAAATATTTTTACGCTCGGTATTCCAATACTTGGAATATGTTACGGGCACCAAATTATAGCTCACACACTTGGAGGCAAGGTTGCGAAAGGTCGCTATCGGGAATTTGGTAAAGAAACGTTACGAATTAGAAGCAAAAAGGGTGTGTTTCAATCTCTTGCTTTAAGTGAAGTAGTTTGGTTTTCGCACGGCGATCAAGTAACAAAGTTGCCAACGGGATTTAAAATAACAGCATCAACCGCAAAGTGTAAGTATGCCAGTTTTGCTGACTTTAAAAGAAACTTTTACGGTATTCAATTCCACCCGGAAGTCTCACACACAAAGCACGGAGAAGAATTGCTTAAAGATTTCCTATTTTCAGTCTGTAGTGCAAAAAAGAATTGGAAAATTTCTTCAGTAACAGAAACTATTTTTGATGAGATTAGAAGTGAGGTTGGCAACGCGCATGTGGTGGTTGGTATCTCCGGCGGAGTAGACTCGCTGGTAGCAGCTACGCTTATACATCGCGTAATCGGAAATCGCTTACACGCAGTTTTTGTTGATACAGGTCTTTTGCGTAAAGGAGAAGTTTTGCAGGTTTCTTCTTATCTCCGTAAACATGGATTTAAAAAACTTCATGTAATTAACGCAAGTGAGTATTTTCTAAAACAGCTTCATGGGGTTAGTAACCCTGAACAAAAACGGAAAATTATCGGGCACGGCTTTATTAAGATATTTGAAAACGCTATAAAAAATAAGCTGAAAAAACACCCAATTACTTACCTCGCACAAGGAACAATCTACCCTGACCGTATCGAGTCGGCTTCCACTTCAAAAACAACCGCGAAAATCAAGAGTCATCACAACCTCACACTTCCTGAAAAAATGGGCTTCAAAATCTTGGAACCTATAAAAGACCTCTACAAAGACGAAGTCCGACGAGTCGGACTTACACTGGGATTACCACGAAACCTACTCTACAGACACCCTTTTCCAGGTCCAGGGTTAGCGGTACGGATTGTAGGAAAAATTACAAAAGAACGGCTTCAAATACTTCGCGAAGCTGACGCGGTTTTTATTGAAGAACTAAAGAAAAGCGGAGAATATGAAAAAATTTGGCAGGCCTTCGCCGTGTTACTCCCCATCAAGACTGTGGGTGTTATGGGTGACAGTCGAACGTATGAATATATTATTGCACTTCGCGCAGTAGACTCTGTAGACGGCATGAGTGCGGACTGGCATAAGATTCCGAATGGACTTCTAGAGAAAATTTCCAGTGCTATTGTAAACAAAGTGCACGGAGTTAACCGTGTTCTCTATGACATCACCCAAAAACCACCCGCTACTATTGAGTATGAGTAGTAATGTGTATACAGAAAAAACCATCACATTTTTCTAACTGTACTCTATTTCCATCTCTTACGATATATAGTAAGAGATGGGAATAAGAGAAAATTCTTTCGGAAAAATGTAGACTACCGAACAGACATAAACGGAATTTGTTATACTTACCTTTATGAAAACAGTGCTTCATAAAGCGACTAAGCGTGGGCATGCTGAACATGGATGGCTTATTACCAATCACTCATTTAGTTTTGCGGGGTTTTATGACCCTGCACGCATGGGTTTTGGAGTACTTCGGGTGCTCAACGACGACACTATTCTTCCACACAACGGCTTTGGCACACATCCGCATGATAATATGGAAATTATTACCATCCCTCTCTCCGGAACTCTTACTCACGAAGACTCTCTCGGGCATGCCAAAACGCTGTCGGCAAACGAAGTACAGGTTATGAGCGCCGGAAGCGGACTTGCCCATTCTGAAAAAAATGAATCCGACGAACCGCTTTCACTGCTCCAACTCTGGATAGAAAGTGAAAAAGAAAATAGTGACCCTCGGTATGACCAAAAAGCTTTTTTGCCCCAAGACCGCGCCAACACTTGGCAGTGTATTGTTTCTCCTTTGAGTAAAAAACAATCTCTGCTTACGATAGCCCAAAGAGCATTTATCTACTGGGGAGAATTTGATCCACAAGATACAACGTATACCCTGCAAAACCCTCAAAATGGAGTGTACGTTTTTGTTATAGACGGTGAAGTACAAATTGAAAATGAGATTCTTGGTAGTCGCGATGCGCTTGCAGTTACAGAAACCTCTCAGATACCACTGCGGTGTATTACACGAAGTTTTATTCTCTGTATTGAAGTGCCACAAAAATAGGGCCGGTGACTGCGTCACCGGCCCGTGCCCTACCTCCTCCAATCCTCGACTAAATCCAGCCAATTACCAATAGGTAGAAGAGGCTTCCCTATATCACCCTTTAATGAGTTACTGTAGAGCATATACGCTCCTATGAATTCGAGAAGCAAGTCTTGTGCTCTCGCATCTGAATAATTTGCGTAGGGGTTCTGTTCAAAAAACAAAACCAATTTTCCCATAGATACCGAAGCATCCGCCAGAAGAGTATTGGACTCTTCAAGCTCCTCTATGCGCTCAAGAATAAGTCTTTGCTCGTCCTTCCCCGAAGAGCGCAAACGCATTCTCCAATCCCACTCGTTTCGCAAGATATGCGGAACGCGCGAAAGGATAATAAACGTAATCCCGAGAACCAAGGAAAGTATCATCTTCTCATTCATATCCACCTCCTGTTGTTAGGGTTTCTCTGATTTTTTGTGCTCTTTTTGCTGAAAGCCCTCGGTCCTCCAAAAGGACAATGAGAGCCATACGATACACTTTCTCTGGATCACTTGCATCCAAAGAAAGCTTCCTGCTTGCCAAAGAAAGCAGTGTGTCAGTTGGCAACTTTTCGAGATCTTTGCGTGTCATACAGGTCCTTTCTGTACCAACACTACTCTATTTTTATTCATGCTACAATACCTCTATGGAACCACTCATTTGGAGCGACTATGAGTACATATACACTAAAAAAACCGCTGACTGGTATTGGGCAGTGGGAATTGTGGGCACTGCGCTTGTTGTTGCCCCGCTCTTGTTCAACAACATTATGCTCGCGCTCCTCATAGCAATCGGATTATTCAGCTTAGTGCTCTTTGCAAGCAAAAAGCCACGCATGGTTGAGTTTGAAATAAACGAAAAAGGTATTCGTATCGACAGAACACTCTACCCCTATGATTCCATAGAATCATTTTGTGTATCGGACGAATCTGTTGTTCCGACACTGTATATCCAGCTACATAGTTTCTTCATGCCTCTTGTCTCACTTCCAATTGAACTTGCAGGTGAAGAAGAGGTACGCGAAAGACTATCTAAACACCTTAAAGAAAAAATATTGCGTGAACCACTCCCACAAAAAATACTTGAGTACTTTGGTTTTTAACCGTTTTGTGATAATCTTTTTTGTGCCTAGAATGCTCTCGTCGTTCAATGGATAGGACGCAACTTTGCGGAAGTTGTAATGTAGGTTCGATTCCTACCGAGAGCACAAAATCGCGGAGCTATTTTGTGCTCTCGGAGCAGTGTGTCTGCGCACACTGCGTTAGGAATCGAACGGGAAGGGGTCTGCCTGCCGGCAGGCAGGTCGGGAAACGGTAGTTTCCCGCGGAGGAAGGCAGTGAACGAGTCCTCGAGTGAGCGTTGGAAAACCGTGGGTTTCCAAGAAGTTTGACTCCTACCGAGAGCACAGTTTGAACACAGTGAAAACTGTGTTCGAGAGAAAGCGCGGGGGCGCTTTCGTGTAGGAATCGAAGCCCTGCCTACCGGCAGGCAGGCCGATTGAGATAGATTATGAGCAAAGCGAAATAATCTATCCAATTGGGGTACTGCTCCTGTAAGGAGAGATTCCTACCAAAAGCACAAAAAAACACCCTTTCGGGTGGTTTTTATTTTGCGAGTTCTGCTTTTTTTATCATTGCAGAGAGGCGGGATTTCTTTCGTGATGCGGTATTTTTCTTTATTGTATTCCCCTTTGCTGCTTTATCTATTTCTTTATAAGCTTTTGGAAGAAGCTCTTTTGCTTCCTTTGGCTTCTTTTCTCCTACGAGCTTTACAACCTGCTTTACAACCGTTTTCATGTTGTTATTTCGGCGCAAGTTAAATACACGCTTTCGCGCTGATGCTCTGAGTGCTTTCTTTGCTGATGATGTTATTGGCATATATATCTTTATATAAGTCTTGACACTCTACCAGAACAGGTGAAATTGTGCAACACCCTGCGAAAAAAGCAATATTTGGGTTAATCTACCCAACAGAGTATCATATATTCATGATCGCACAGCTAACCGGCACCGTAGCGCACATAGAAGAAAAATATATTATCCTCTCTGTCCATGATGTTGGGTACCGTCTTTTTATTACCTTGGAGTCTCTATCTCAGATAAGCGTGGGAGAAACACGCACTTTCTGGACGCATTTAGTTGTTCGAGAAGACGTGCTTGATTTATACGGTTTTCTTTCGCTAAAGGAAAAACAGTTTTTTGAATTACTTATTTCTGTTTCTGGAGTCGGACCAAAAACAGCGCTTTCAATACTCAGTATTGCCGGCATAGAAACACTCACCCAAGCAATCGTACACAATGACACCAGCTACCTCACAAAGGTTTCCGGTATTGGAAAAAAGAATGCGGACAAAATAGTGCTCGAGCTGAAAGATAAATTCGAGCACATGAAGGACTCTGAAAATATACACACCACCGAAGAAATAGACGCACTTGAAGCGCTTCTCGCTCTTGGTTTTTCTCGCAATGAAGCACGCGACGCATTGAAGAAAGTTCCCGCGAGTGCAGAGAGTACGAGCGAGCGTGTCACACTAGCACTTAAGTATTTAGGAAAATGATTGAGCCCTTTCTTCGTATTTGTAAAAAAATAATTCCAAAACCGCTGTTTACATTTTTTCAGCCGGCATACCACTTTTTACTTGCATTAACTTCAGTACTTATATACCGCTTCCCTTCTCGAAATATTACTGTTGTTGCGGTCACCGGCACAAAAGGAAAAAGCTCTGTCACCGAGCTGGTCTCAGGAATACTTGAAGCACAGGGAAAGAAAACAGCTTTGCTTAACACTATACGTTTTAAGTTTGGTGACACGAGTACCCGAAACACCTACAAGATGAGTGTCCCGGGGCGCTTCTTCGTACAGTGGTTTATTCGCAAAGCCGTCTCTTGTAACTGCGACTACGTGGTACTTGAAATGACATCCGAAGGAGCGAAACAGTTCCGACACTTTTTCATTGATTATGACGCGCTTATTTTTACAAACCTTACCCCCGAGCATATTCAGTCACACGGTTCCTTTGAAAAGTACCGAGATGCAAAACTATCTATCGCTCGCAGACTTATCGCGTCTCGAAAGAAAAATCCAAAACTTATTGTAAACGCAGACAGTCCACACGCACATCACTTTCTTGCTCTACCGATAAAGGATAAGTGGACATACTCAAAGAACGAAGTGCACGACGTATCAGTATCAGACGGAGGAATTCAGTTTTCTAAAAATGAAACCGTGTACCACTCGTCACTACAGGGAACATTCAACCTTGAAAATATTCTCGCCTCTATCGCGTGGGCAGAATCAGAAAATATTCCAAGTGAAATAATTAAAGCCGGTATTAAAAACACTTCTGAAATAAAAGGAAGGCTTGAAAAAATAAATGCCGGACAATCTTTTGAGGTATACGTAGACTACGCTCACACGAAAGAGTCCCTCGAAGCTGTATACAAAACCTTTAAAGAAAAAAGAAAAATCTGTGTTCTGGGAGCAACAGGGGGAGGAAGGGATAGTGCTAAACGAGAAGAAATGGGAGTTATTGCGGATACGTACTGTGAGCATATTATTCTCACCGACGAAGACCCTTATGATGAAAGTCCTCAAGTGATAATGAAGGATGTTGCTTCAGGAGTACGTAAGCACACGCCGGAACTAATCCTTGATAGAAAAAAAGCAATTGAACGAGCGTGTTCTCTGGCGGGTAAAAATGATGTTGTATTTATTACCGGTAAAGGAACAGACCCTTACATTATGCGTGCGAATGGAACAAAAGAACCGTGGAGTGACGCAGAGGTTGCTCATACTGTTCTTAAAAATATTTTGACAGTAAAGAGAAACTAGCAGAAAATAAAGGCATGGCAGATAAAAAACCTCAACAAGCTTTCCCTCTTGCTGGACTTATTGTTGCGATTGTAATTATCGGTGGATTAGCAAATAAATTTTCAGGCGACAGCGACACCGCTACGAGCACTCCCTCTGGGCTCTTTAGTCGAAACAAGGCAAGTAAAGAAGAAAAACCAAAAACGGAAGAGGAACAGAGAAAAGAAATCGCAAAAGAAGTAAAAAAAGTAACCAAAGAAACGAAGGAAACAAAAGAAGATGTTGAGAACTACCTAGAAAACCTCGACACATCGCCCTATGCCGAGCATATACGATGGAACTCTATCTACCGAGCGCGCAATGACGATCCAAATAGTGAATACATTATTCTTACCGTAGATAAGAATGCTCCGAGTGCAATCCCTATTACCGGGTGGACAATCCAAAGTACGGTTAACAAGGTTGTCGCAACTGTGGGACAAGCGGTAAAACTTCCTTTTCTTGGAGAAGTTAATCCGCAAGAAAATATCTTACTCGCTCCAGGAAATATCGTAATTATAAATACCGGAAAGTCACCCAACAACTTGTCGTTCCAAACAAATACCTGTACAGGTTTCTTTGAACAACACCAAGACTTCAGACCTTCATTAAAAAAAGAATGTACCCTTCCGGAAGACTTTCCTCAACCCGAACCTCCAAATCATTTTAATGACACTTGTGTAGATTATATCGACCGTTTAAAACGATGTACGGTGTTTACTTCTGTTCCTGACTCACTCTCAGCTGAGTGTAAGAAATTCATAAAAGAAGAAATAAACTACTCTGAGTGTGTAGCGCTTAATAAAGATAAGAGTGATTTTTACAAAAACCACTGGTACGTTTATCTAAACCGCTCTCAGCCCCTCTACAAACAAAAGCGGGAACATATTGAAATCCGTGATCAAAACGGAAAACTTGTTGCGGAGAAAACCTACTAGAAGTCCCGCACTGCAAAGAGCATCACTCCCGCAGTCACAGAAACATTGAGTGATTCTTTTTTTCCTGATAACGGAATCTCAACAACGCCGTCCATGAGACTTAACACCTCTTTTGAAATACCTTCTACTTCATTTCCAAAAACGAGCGCTGTTTTTTGAGGAAAATTAAACTTCGTATACGGAACACTACCCTCTGCCTGCTCCACACCTACAACAGTAAATCCCTCTTTATGGAGAAGGGTGATAACATCTTCAATCTGAGCATAGTATTCCCACTTCACACTATCCTCCGCTCCGAGAGCAACCTTTGCCATATCTTTTCTTTTTTTATTAAAGCGATCAAGCGGTGTTGGTGAGTAGCCGGTAAGGTAAATAGCAGAAACTCCCGCTCCATCAGCACTTCTAAAAATAGAGCCGATATTATGGACACTTCGTATGTCAGGCAACACTATTCTGAGTTCTTTTTTCACGCAGTTACTATACCGCTCTGTGGTAATATGGACAAGTTGGGTTTTTTTTGTTACTTTTCTTTGGTATCCGTCCATAGCTCAGTCGGTAGAGCACCTGCCTTTTAAGCAGAGGGTCGTAGGTTCGATTCCTACTGGACGGACTAGCAAAACCTGACATAAGTCAGGTTTTTTAATGCTTGTCCGTCCAGTAGGAATCGAACGGAAAGGGGTCGGGA
>JBBDJV010000022.1:0-10335 GCA_040879725.1 Minisyncoccota bacterium
TTCTTTTCCTCGCCCCTTGTTGCATTGCAGAGATTGTACCACAAAACGTCTTATCCGTGCGCGCACAAACCCCACCCTAACGGCGGGATTGCTCCCTAAGAATATAAATCGTATAGATGCTTCCAAATTTGGAACATTGCGTATGTATCGAGTTTACAATATTCCTTTAGGTCTTGCGAAATTTGAGCCCGCTCTGTATCGGATGTTATGGGTAGTATCATTTTCCACCAAGCATCAGATGCCTGCCCACCGTCTTGAATGCTTAAATCAGCATGTTGGGCTCCGCTCACTAATGCTGGGAGTACTTTCTTTATAGATGTCTTTCCACAAAAATCAGGATGGACATAGTGCTGCTTTTTAAAAATATCTTGTAGATCATACATATCTGAATTGATACGTTCTAAAGCCGTTTGATGTTTTGGATGACGGGCAGCCAGTTCTTTGTTTACCCCCTGCTCAAAGCTCTTATTCCATGAGATAACAGTTCCACCTGGTTGTATATGCTGTGTGAGCAACTCAACAACTCTTTCAGAAGGATCCGATGCTTCTTCATGCAAATATTCAATGTGCTCGGGCTCACTAGATGCGTCCTTCAAGATGTGGAGTGAAAACTGAAATGGAATTCGTTGATAGGGGCTGTACCCAGTAAACATCGGTATGGCGGGAGCAAATGTCTCGTAATCGAGAAAGTAAAGAGGAAACGCTAGTTGACTTAACTCTTCCCGTATATTCTCAATTTCAATAATTGGCTTTTGAGTGATATGAACCTGCACCTGATTTGTTTGTATGGCACTGAGTGTAATATCGTCCGGGATATCCTCAATGGCGTACGTCTCTCTCTCAACCATGGCAATCAACTTCTTTTTACTGTTACCAATGCGCGCCAAATCATGTATTGAATAATCTGGTACTTTAGGATGCGAGTATTTGAATGTTGAGCAATGTGCACTTCTCCCAGCTAAGTGACAGTCACACCCTATTCCCGGCTCGTTTTCTTGGGAAAGAAATTCCAAAGCAGCTTCCATCTTTGGCTCAACCTCAACAAGACGGTCAGTTATTTTTTCTGTCACGTCTTCCTTTTTGAACATTTCTTCAACAACCAAATCACCTATGCGTGCATATTCTTTATTGAGATAAACAAGGAAGTATTTTCCGACAGAGACTTTAGCGCGCCTAAGTACCGATGCCTGAAACGCCAAGTCATCAATATGGTCCCTATCGCCACCGTTTTCTTTTATAGAATTTGTGCCCTTTATCTCACAAATATTCCAGCAATCCGTCTTTTTATCATATTCAAGTGCATCAACTTTAGCTATGTATCCATCAACTACGAAAGTAGCTTGAAAGATTGTGGGCACTTTTGAAAGCATGAGGCGCTCGGTTTCCTGAACGGCATCATCTCCAGTCTCTACTATCTGGACACCTCCAGGGAATAAATTGCGAGCGTATGTTTCTACCTCATTACCTTGTTCAACTAGCTGAAGCTCAAAAGGCGACAAAGAAAATAATTTCAAAAGTTCCGGTTTGTGCAACTTTAACCATGTGTTTTTGGGACACATCAGAAATTCTAGAAAGTTTGTTTTTGATAGCAAAGTTTTCATTTTTTCCTATAGCGTCCTTTAATAACTCAGACCACTTCATAAAATTAGCTAAAGCCCAAGATCTTCCAATCCTTGAGATCACGCGGATTATACGTGTATTTCTTAATATCAAAAATCACCAGCTCAAACTTCTTTTTCTTTCCCGCCTTCCATGTTTATTCAAACAACTCAGCCACTTTTTTTGCCGTCTTAAACTTTTCGTGGTTGGTGTATCGAATGCTTTGCATCATTCCGCGAGGTGCGTCAGCAACATGAATAGGATTCTCTAATTCTTTTGCTGGTTCCGAGAATATCAGTTTGTATTTTCCTTCTTCTCCGTATGGTTCAATTCTCTCCACTGATGCGATATGGGTTACTGCCGAAATTGGGGCCGTCTGATAAGCGGCAATGTATTTTATCTTCTCCAACATTCCTCCAGATATGCGAATAGCCCACCATGCATTTTGCCCAATAAAAACTCTATCAAATCCATCCTTTTGAGCAGGGACAATGATAGTATCTTTTTCATCTTTCGATACTTGTTTTGTTTCAGGGCGAGCTACTGTCTTTGGCATTTCAAAAGCTCTTAATCCCGCAAGTGGCAAAGTTTGATATATCTCGTTAAGAAACACCTGCATATCTGCTCGCTCTGATTCTGAAATAGTCGGCTCTTGCGGGTTGTTTCCGTTTTCAAGAATACTTTGATTCACTTCCTGCGCCCTTTTTACTAAAGCATATTCAAGCCACTTAGCATGAGCAGAGTTCAATTTGTTTGCGGATACAAAAACGATTGCCTTATCCCAAAAGTCTTTATTCTTATCATGTTGTTCAATGCGATTTCGCACATTGTCAGCTTGCCCAACATAAATAGTCGGCAGGTCGTCATCCGAGCTTGCATATCCGCTGAGAATATAAATACCTGCGTTTGTAAACTCTTTGCGTATTTTCAAATCATCCCACTTGGTACGAGGAAAGGCGAAGAAAATTCCTGTCGAGCTTAGACGGTCGATAATGCGAATACCCTCAGGGTCTCCTTCGGGAACATATATGCGGATTGTGAATGGATTGGACATGATATATTTCTCCTCCGACGTCTGTACGGATTACTCATGGTATGAATTAATTTTACCATAAGAAAAATCAGTTGGAAAAGGTGGCTGACCCCATTTATGGGTTGTAATATTCAGACATTTGTTTATGAATAATAACATCGGAGGATTGCTATGTAAAGCATTGTAAAGTATCATACAGACATGACTGACGATGTGCGCAAAGAACTGATTTCTTACTATAAATGGGTGGTGAGTTTGGCGATTTTTGTAGCAGCCGTTGCTGTCTCTCTTGTGTCAGCAGTTGAGAATATCCATGTCACTAAGATTGGAAAAGTCGGATTAGTCCTTTTGTTTCTTTCGATTTTCCTAAACTGGGCATTGATTAAACGTCTGGTCCTAACCCCTATCGTTGCAGGAACACCCGAGGAGAGTAAGGGCTTCATTCACAAGCTCTTTGAAAGTGGTAAGGGGAATATCAAATGGTACGCTTTGGCGCAAAACCTTTCTTTTGTTGGCGGTGTTTTATTTGTGTTCTACTCGCTTTTTATTCAACTATAAATATGGAAAATAAAGAGTTTTACACGGCTCAGGATCTTGCCGATAAGCTCGGGGTCAATATCATGACCATTTACCGGTACATCAAAGCTGGTCGCCTAAAGGCGTATAAAATAGGAAAAGAGTTTCGAATTGAGAAGAAGGAGTTTGATTCATTCCTGAGGGATACTCGCACAAAATAACTATGGCAAACAAGAATCTTACAAGCGCAAAACGTGCAAAAAATGACGAGTTTTACACTCAGTACAGCGACATTCAAAAAGAAATTGAAGCTTACCTTGAGTATGACCCTGACACTTTCAAAAATAAGGTTATTTATAGCAACTGCGACGATCCCTATGAGAGTAATTTCTTTCGCTATTTTGTATTAAATTTCAATAGACTCGGACTCAAACAGCTTATTACCACAAGCTACAAACCTTCACCTGTAGCTAATACTCAAATTGGATTGTTTGGTGATGATGTCACTCTTGAACCAGTTAAAGGACGACCAAAAGTCACCGCCAACAAATTCATCATCAATGAGGTTGGTGATGTGGATGGTGATGGTTCCTTCACGCTCGAAGATATTGCCCTGCAGCTAAAAGCTAACAAGAATAACGAATGGGCCCCGCTTCAAGGGGATGGTGATTTTCGCAGTGAAGAATGTGTTGAACTTCTCAAGCAGAGTGACATTGTGGTCACGAATCCTCCCTTCAGTTTATTTCGTGAATACATTACACAGCTGTTTGAGTACAATAAAAAGTTTTTAATTATTGGAAATCTAAATGCAATTAAATATACAGAAGTTTTTCCGATGATTAAAGAAAACAGGGTTTGGCTCGGAAATAATGCGAGAGTTAATGGTGGCGCGATGTTCTACGAAATTCCAGAGGCTGTCGTAAATCTCGATCAAGTTCGAGAAATTAGAACTGATGAAGATGGAAAGAAAATATATATAACAAGAGTACAGGGCGTACGATGGTTTACCAATCTTGATCACGGACGACTCCATCAGCCAATCTCCTTAATGACAGAGGCTGATGTAATTAAATTTTCAACGAATAAACCGTTTGAAAAGTATGACAATTATGACGCAATCGAAGTATCTTTAGTAAAGAATATACCCAGTGATTATAAAGGCATGATGGGTGTACCGATTAGTTTTTTGGATAAGTATTCTCCTGAGCAGTTTGAAATTATAGATTTATTGAATAGGTATACTTTGCTTGACAGTCAAAATACCAATGAGGATGTCAGAGCAAGGCATTCACATACTTGTAACATCAACGGCGAGGCAGTCTATTCAAGAATAGTAATAAAAAAGAAGAATATATGAAAACAACCCTAAGAAAAGACATCACTATCGAAGAGGTTTGCGACGGTTTCGTCTACAACGAATTGGAAGGAAAGGGGTTGTTTGGCTTGTCTGGGAAACTTACTATTCAGCCAGAGTATCAACGTAATTATATTTATGCTGATGGTAAGAAAGACGTTGCTGTCATAGATTCAATTCTCAAAGGATATCCAATTGGTTTGATCTATTTCAACCAAGTTGGAAAAGATAAGTTTGAGGTGCTTGATGGTCAACAGCGTATCACCAGTATCGGGCGGTTTGTTACTGGTAAATTTGCTATCAAAGACAAGAACGGCCATGAACAGTATTACAGCGGAATGGCAGACAGCCAACGTGAGCAGATACTAAATACAAAACTATTGGTGTACGTGTGTGAGGGTGATGAGCCTGAGATTAAAGATTGGTTTAAGACTATCAACATCGCTGGAGTGCCGCTAACTGAACAAGAGATACTCAATGCTGTTTATTCTGGGCCGTTTGTTACCAAAGCGCGTGAGGAATTTAGTAATAGCCAGAACGCTAATGTTCAGAAATGGAGCGCTTACATCGCCGGTGATATCAAACGCCAGGCGTATTTGGAACGGGCCTTAGATTGGGTATCTGGTGGTGCCATAGACAATTACATGAGCAAGCACCGAAACGATAAGGATATTACAGAGCTAAAGAAACATTTCAATACCGTTATTGATTGGGTTTCAAAAACATTTACTGATGTTGAGAGTGAGATGAAAGGTTTGGAATGGAACCGCCTCTATGAGACCTACCACAAGAAAAAATATGATCCTAAGAAAGTGGCCGTTGCCGTACGACGACTCTACGGCGATGCATACGTAAAGAACCGTAAAGGAATCTTTGAATATGTCTTAGGGGGTGAGGTTGATACAAAGCTGCTAGACGTGCGCGTGTTTGACGATGCAACCAAGCGTTCAGTGTATGAAGCACAGACTGCCACAGCAAAGAAAAAGAGTGAATCCAATTGTCCGCTTTGTGCAATTGGGCATGATGCCAACAAAGAGAAGATCTGGAGTCTGAGCGACATGGATGCTGATCACGTTGCAGCATGGAGTAAGGGCGGTGCAACAGATGCAAAGAATTGCCAAATGTTATGTAAGACCCATAACCGGGCGAAGGGTAACCGATAAAATACTGTGGAAGCCTTCAGAAAACATCTAAAGATATTTCGAGAATCGCTATCTGATCTTAGGATAATGACGGCACAGCTCTTGATGCTAATCAAGGCTGTTTTTCTAGGTATTTTAGGTACTGAGATATGGTATCTCGCACTGATTCTATCTGACAAAGTTAATACGTGGGTCTCTCTTAATAATTATGAAAATGCAACGGTATGGCTTTGTGTAGTCGGGGCAATTTTGCTTCTAGCGTACCTTTTTACTAGGGGTGTCTTTTGGGATGTAAGGAAAATTCTAAAAAGTGGACGGATCGATGTGCTTGCCGCGCTTGTATTTGGCGTATGGATAAGCGTCTCGTGGGGAGGTTTTTTATCAACGTGGAGCATACAGGTTGTTTCAATTCTCTCTATCTCACAAATTCTCACAGTAATTGCAATCCCATTTGTCTTAGGAATTTTAGTGCTATCTAGACAGATCGCTCTCACCGTCAGGAACGAAGAAAGAGATTCCTCATTTGTGGTTGATAAAGAACTTGAAAGAAAGGAATCTGATTTGCTGAATTTTTCAGAGAAAGCCGAGAGATTTGCAGAGCAGGTTTACAACGGTGGATCACCAGAGAGTTTTGTCTTTGGTGTAGATGCACCCTGGGGAATCGGCAAATCAACCTTCATTAATTTTTGTAAAGAACATTGGGAAGAAAATTATCCTCAAGATGCAATTGTATATAAATTTAGCCCTCTTCGTTATCTAGGCACAGCCAACCTGCTAGAGATTTTTGTCGATGGTTTGATTAACACTATCCAGAAACAATCTTACATACCGGAGATACGCCCTTTAATTTCTAGGTATACTCGGTTACTTAAGGAAGTAGGTAGATTTTCTCTATTTGGCTTGACGTTGCCTGTCCTTACAACCGAATACACAGTTGATGAAGCGTGTGATGATCTTGAAGCAGTATTAAAACGGTTTCCCAAAAAGATCATAGTTATCATAGATGACTTGGATAGGATCAGCTTTGAAGAGATAAAAGAAATACTTTTTGTAATCAGAAAAAGCTTCGCGTTTCCAAATCTGTCTTATGTAATTTGTTACGACACGGAGAACATAGGAATTTTAGAAGCAGAGACTCCAGAAATAGAAAAGGTCGCAGAATTTCTTGAAAAATTCGTGAATATAAAAATTAGCCTCTATCTAGAACGCGGGGACTTGGCAAAGTATGTATCTGATAATCTCGAAAAAACTCTGACGACGAGCCTTGTCGATCCTCTGCCAATGCGACAGGCAGTTGGTGGCTTGCTCGATATTTATCAATCTCCGATATATCACAGGTATCTCCCATTTTTAGGAGACGTCCGGAAACTAAAAAGATTGATAAATACAGTGTTAATGTTTGATCTCCAGAATACCAACTTTCAGAATAGCGATTTTGATAAGAAAGATCTCATTAATTTATTACTAATCTATATACACTACCCAAGCGTGTTTCGTAAGATTTATGATACTGAAACAAAAGGAGGTCGCGGTTTCTTTTCTCTAGTTTTGCCCCATGAAGATGGGTATCCGGAAGACCCTACAGGACAACGACGTTCATCCTTTAGTGATTCAACCTATAAAAACTCTACTTACTATCAAGAGTATGGAAACCAATTCCCAAGTAATAGTCATCAACGCTTCCTACTGGATCAAGTATTTAATGTTGATATCAGATTAAAAAGTTTGGCGGGTGATTTCCCCCATGGTAACGACTATGCACGCATCGATAGTGTTCCGGACGACATACGCACTTCCTTAGCCTGTTTTAACGGTGGATGGACTAATGGTAGAAACCTCGAGACATATCTAGACTTGATTGTTAATCTTGCAAAACCGCTTGATATAGGTCAGCACCGTTTCTATGTGACATGGAGAGAGAAAATTCTCAACAAAACAACAACTATCGCGTCTGCCTTTGCTGACGAGAAGTTTGTATACTCTGAAGGTGAATACCCGAGAGAAAGACTGTGGCGCATTTTGGTTAACAATGCTCGTGAATTACCACATGATATAGCTGGAGAAATAATAAATTACTTGTTGGATACCATACCGGAATACTCCCTGCTAGAAATTGGCGATCCAAATGTAGGGATGGGATTAAGACACAATCTTGATTACTTTCTTACTCGGCTGCTAAACGATGCTGGGTGGATTGATCCGGCAGGTAAACACTCCCACAACATGCAACCTCATATTTCAGAAATTGCTGAGTGGGTTTTTGGTGATGGTAGACACGCGGACGCTGGTGTACTCACAAAGCTTTCGGAGGAAAGTCGGGGGGTACTCGGTATTCATGACCTAATGCTCTTTAGATTGTCCTGTAGTGCCGACCGTGGCGGTGATATTTTCAACTTGTCACGTTCTATTGCCCAGCATGCTGATGAAAATGCTCCTACCCAAGGTCCTACAGTAGACATCGCTCGTGAAGAGATGAGAGAAATTTCTCAAAAGGTTTTTGAGATTTTCAATGCAAGGTACATAGTGCCGAAGAAGAACATTTTTGAGGAAATTAGTGCATTACAAACTTCTGATCTAGCTGGTAATTATGCTGAATTTCTTACTCAGAAAATATCTGAGGGTGTATTTCAAGCTGATGACATAGAGAAGAAAGCCATAGAACTTAAGACTAGAATCGGAGCCTTCATTCTTTATCAAATGGCAAATGCCGAGATTAGCTTAGGAGCTGGGTGTGGACTTTATGATCCCACAGGTAATGAAGATAAGTGTGGAATTCGAGATGCTGTAAATGATTATTTATTTAAATCCTGTTTCGACCCATCACAAGAAGAGAATGCTGAGTATTTCATTGATTATCTATTCAGGAATTTTGCCAATGCGTTTGCTTCGGCACGAGAGGACGGATTGAAATATGTACCCAGCATAAATGAATTTACAAAAGTCTTAGATAAAATAAAACTTGCTGAGTTTTGGCAGGAACACGGTCAGACCTTCAAAGACCTTAAGTTGGAAGAGAAAGATAAGATTGTTTATGTGGGCAACGATGAGGCTTCATATCAGAAATATGTTCCTATGGTCTATAAAGTTTTAGACGATAATATAACAGAAGTTGCGAATGCTGCAGCGAGACTTCTAGAAGAGAATGCTTCGCCGGAGGAGTCTGAGTAAATCTTATCCACAAAGTGCCTTGGCGTAGCGGTCCATAATGGGTATCATAAAGATACGAAAAGGCGCACGATTTAGATAAAGATAAAAAACGATTCTCGATTGGACTGATTGCTTGTGTCGCTGTAGAGGCACAATTGAAGCATCGGTCTGTTCTTACGTACCCAAGTGAGCAACTTCAAAGTGATTTTAAAGTAAAAAGAAAAGAGGGAAGTGGCGAAACAAAAGAAAACCCCACAGCCATTCTCAAATTCTCAAGAATTCAAGAATAGCTCCAAAAACATTCCAATATTCTGCAGAATAGTGGAATGTTTATTTAAGAACGCGCGGTGCAAAGAAAAGTTTCAGGTCACTTTCAAATTCTTAGAACGTAAGGAAAACAACGTCGTGTTGATTAAGGTGAGCCATAAATAACCGAGCGTCAATGTAAATTATTTCAACCAACTTTCCACCAGCCTAATTTTTTTATCCCCACAATCAATTTCTGCTTTCACACCAATCGGCAAGACTAATTGCGGGTCGGTGTGTCCGATATCAAAGTTAGCAATAATCGGCAAGTCAGCTTTACCAAATTCTTCAGTGACAATCGACATTATTTTTCTCTCCAACTCTTTCTTTTCCTCATCCGAATAATCACGAGTGCGAGAAAAAATAAAACCGTTGATTTTGTCGAAAACACCGAGCATTCCGTAGTTTCTCAAAACATGGTCAATATAATGAATTGACGGCTTTTCTTCAGAAGTTTCGAGAAAAAAGATTTTGCCTTCCCAAAAATCCTGCGACGGCCAAAAGTCAGTTGCTTTCATCATTTCCAATACTTCAATACAACCTCCAAACAGCTCTCCCTGTACTTTTCCTTTGCCTTGTAGCCAGTGCCAGCCGTTATCCGATTTCATCGGGTTAACTTTTCCTAGATTCTCCTTGTCCGCCCAATCAGGATAGCCGTCGCAGTATTCTCCATACGGCTTATACTCGTAACTTTCTCTCTGCTCAAAAAGTATTTCCCGAACGTGAGATTTGAAGCTTTCCGGTAAACTATTCATTTGCGAGAATCCGGCCATAATCGAAGGGCCATAGAAGGTGACGAGTCCTTGTAGATTCGCAAAAACATGGAGTGTAGAAGTATCAGAATAACCCATCAAGATTTTTGGATTTTCTGCAATAACTTTCTTGTCGAGAAAAGGCAAAATCCGAACGGAATCATCACCACCAATTGAAGCGAAAATGGCCTTCACCTCTGGATCGCCGAAAGCGTCATTGATGTCTTTTGCTCGAACTTGGGGATTTGCTCGCGTGAAAGCGGCGTTCATTCTCGCAGTTGGAAATTCTTTGATTTTCAAGCCCCACTCTTCTAAAACTTTTAGGCCGTTCTCATAAATATGCGGGAAGACACTTGGTCCGCCCCAAGATGGCGAAACAATCGCCACTGTATCGCCCTCATTCAATTTTGCTGGTTTTTTGTAAAGCACAGTTATTTCAAAAGTCTATCTACCGACGTATTTGAGCGTTGTAAAAGTTGGTTCTGA